>NZ_JBXAQB010000006.1:0-313801 GCF_058806835.1 Roseococcus sp. GW821-FHT12F05 | reverse complement strand
AACCCCCCCCCCCCAGATCATGAGTACTGTCTCGTGGGCTCGGAGATGTGTATAAGAGGCCGGGCCGGCGGAGCCGCGGGCGCCGGGCGGCGGCGCCAGGCCCTCGCGCTCGACCTGGCCGACGGGCGCGGCCTCGATCGGCAGGATGTTCTGGCCGGCCAGCCCGTCGATGGCGGCGCGCGAGGCCTGCGCGTCCACCGCCACCCGGGCGCGGAAGGGCCCGCGCGCGCCCAGCAGCTCGGCGGCGCGGGGCGTCACGCCGATCACCCGTCCCGCCATCTGCGGCCCCCGGTCGTTCACGCGCAGCCGCAGCGAGCGGCCGTTCTCCAGATTGGTGACGGTGACGATGGCCGGGAGCTGCAGGGTGCGGTGCGCGGCGAACATGCCGCGGGAATCCCGCAGCTCGCCATTAGCGGTAAGCCCCGGCGTGGATGTGGGAAGAATCGCCGCGATCCCGGCCTCGTTGAGGTCGAACTCCTCGCGCGGGTAGGACCATAATCCGCCGCTGCGATACCCCTCGCCCAGCACGTACCGTGGCTGCGGCACCGGCGCCGGTGTCCGGGCGCAGCCCGTCAGCAGCAGGAGCGCCAGGAAGGCGTGCTTCACGCCACCCGGTCCGACAGCAGCCCGACGGCCGTCGCGTAGAAGTTGGACGGGTTGTAGCGCCGGATCTGCATGAAGTTCTGCCCGACCATGAAGGCCTGGCCGTCGCCGCGGGACAGGCCGGGGATCACGATGGCCCAGTCGCCCCCGCTGCCCGGCAGCCCGCCGCCGCCGGCGCGGACCACGCCCATCCGCGCCCATTCGGCCATGGCGCGCGTCTGGCGGTGATCGGCCAGCGAGGTGTCGAAATTCTGGGGCGTCAGCACCTCGAAGCCCCAGATCTCCCCCTCGCGCCAGCCGGGGCCGGAACGGCCGAGGTAGTTGGCGATGGAGGCCAGCGCGTCGGCCTTGTTGTCCCAGATGTCGCGGCGGCCGTCGCCGTCGAAGTCCACGGCCAGCCGCTCGAAGCTCGTCGGCATGAACTGGGGGTTGCCCATCGCGCCGGCATAGCTGCCGCGCATGCGCTCGAAGCTGACATGGCCGGCATCGAGGATGCGCAGCGCCGCCATCAGCTCGCCGCGGAAGAAGCTGGCGCGGCGGCCCTCCCAGGCCAGGGTGGCCAGCGCCTCGATGACGTTGAAGTTGCCGGTGAAGCTGCCGTAGTTCGTCTCCATCCCCCAGATGGCGACGACCACGCGGGAGGAGACCCGGAAGCGCGCCTCGATGGACTGCAGCAGCGCCCGGTTGTCGGCATAGGCGCGGCGGCCGGCGTCGATCCGGGTCTGGGAGAGGCGGGCGTCGCGGTATTGCGGCCAGGTCTGGGTGAACTCCGCCTGGCGGCGGTCGAGCTCCAGCACGCGGTCGTTCGGCTGCAGGCCCGAGAGCGCGCGGTTGAGCGTGTTGGCGCTGACGCCGGCGCGGCGGGCCTCGGCGCGGACGCCGTCCAGGAAGGCGGAGAAGCTCCCCTGCCCGCGTGCGTTCCGGGCGAAGGCCGGGGTCACCGCCAGTCCCGATGCATAGGCTGGCAGGAAACGTCGCGTGAACATGCCGATCTAAGTGGCACTTCCGGCGCGCCGCTGCAACGCGGATGGGCGGACGCATGCTGGCGTGGTGGCGGCGCCTCTGGTTTACTGCCGAAAATCATTCACGAAGGAGGTCGCGTCATGACCGATGTCACCGCCCAGTTCGCACGCTACGCCGCGTCGATTCGCCACCAGGACCTGCCGCCCGAGGTCGAGACCCGCGCCCGCTTCCTGATCCTGGACCTCACCGGGAACATCATCCGCGGTCGGCATGACGCCGAGAGCAGCGCCCCCCTGATGGCCGCCGCCCGGACCATGGGCTTGGCGCACGGCAACCACGCCGTCCTCGGCGAGGCGAGCCGCTGGTCGCCGATGGGCGCCGCCCTGCTGAACGGCGCCTTCGCCCACAGCCTCGACTTCGACGACACCCATGCCGCCGGCACGCTGCATCCGGGCGCGCCGGTGATCCCGGCCGCGCTGGCCGCCGCCGAGCTGACGGGCGCCTCGGGCAAGGATGTGATCGCCGCCATCGTGGCCGGTTACGAGGTGACGAACCGCCTCGCCGTCGCCCTGCCCGGCGGCGACCATTACGACCGCGGCTACCATCCGACCGCCACCTGCGGCGTCTTCGGCGGCGCGGCCGCGGCGGCGCGGGTGATGGGACTGTCCGCGGCGCAGATCGAGGACGCCTTCGGCATCGCGCTCAGCCAGTCGGCCGGCAGCCTGCAGTTCCTGAAGAACGGCGCCTGGACCAAGCGCTTCCAGGTGGGCTGGGCGGCGATGGCCGGCCTCTCCGCCGCGCTGCTGGCGCGCGAGGGATTCCGCGGCGCCGCCGAGGCGCTCGAGGGCAAGGCCGGCTTCCTGCGCGCCTATGCGCCGAACCCGGTGCCGGAGCGGGCGGTGCGCAACCTCGGCACCGAGTTCGAGCTCATGGAGACGGCGGTGAAGCCCTACCCCTCCTGCCGCTACGGCCATGCCAGCGTGGACGCGGCCCTGGCGCTGCGGGCCGAGCACGGCTTCAAGGCCGAGGAGATCGAATCGGTCACCATGGGCCTGCCCAACAAGGGCATGCTGCTGGTGGGCGCCCCCCTCGCCTACAAGCAGAACCCCCAGAACGTGGTGGACGGCCAGTTCAGCGGTCCCTTCGTGGTCGCCTGCGCCCTGGCGCACGGGCATTTCGGCTGGGACAGCTATCCCAGGATGAACGCGCCGGAGCTTCGGGCGCTCATGCCGAAGATCGAATGCGTGGAGGACCCGGAGGTCCAGGCCGAATTCCCGGCCTACATGTCCGGCAAGCTGACGATCCGCGCGCGTGGCGAAGTCTTCACGAAGATGGTCGTGGTGCCGAAGGGCGAGCCGGCCAACTTCCTCACCGAGGCCGAGCTCCGCGCCAAGTTCCATGGCCTGGCGGATGCGGTGCTGGGCACGGCGCAGGCCACCCAGCTCGCCGATGCCGTGATCGGGCTCGCGGGCGCGGCCGACGTGAACGCGCTGACGCGCCTCGGCGTGCCGCGCATGGAGACGCGCCTCGCCGGCGAGTGAACGGGGGCTTGCGCCCGACGGCGGGTTTCGCGACATGCTGCGGGCCGAGGCTGCTGGAGAATTCCGGCAGCGGAGGATTCGCGAGGAATTTTTAGTGCCCGGAAGACGCCAGGCTTGCCGATGCCGGCCGCATCGGCAAGCCTGGCAACGCACCGGGCGCGGAAAGGATCCGCGAAGCCGACCCGCAGGTGTTCTCCAGCAGCCTCGAGGGACAGGTGGCCGAGCGGTTTAAGGCTCCGGTCTTGAAAACCGGCGTGGGGGTAACCCCACCGTGGGTTCGAATCCCACCCTGTCCGCCAGCCGCCGTCTCATCCCCAGGAGCCGCAGCGGCTGCGCCGGCTCACCAAACCACGCCGGCGACCTCGTCCCCGTCATGATGGGGGCTGCGGACCCGCATGCAGGCGGCCTCAGCGCGCGGCGATGCGCCGGGTCCTGGGCCGCGCCGTGGCGCTGGTGGGAGTCCCGTCCTCGGCGGTGCCGGTGATCGTCGTCTCGATGGTGCCACCGCTGCGGGCCGCGCGATCCAGAAGGTCTTCCCCGATGTCGTGGATGTCGATCTTGATCCGACGGGACCAGGGCGAGGAAGGATCGCCGGCCAATTGGCCGACACGGACATAGACGAATCGCCGCACCGGGCCTTCGCGACGCACCTGATCGCCGAAGAAGCTGGGGCCTGGACCCACGCGGACCGGAAAGTCGAATGCGATCGGCTCGCCCTCACGCGAGGCTTTCGGATCGAGCGGCAAGTCATCCTTTGCCTGCAGGCTGTGGAGCACGCCGATGACGGGCTGCTCGATGACGATCCGAAAATTGATCTCGATCTGATCCGCTCGGGCCATGCGCGTTGATAGCTCAATGAGCCGGCCATCAGAAGGAGAGACGGCAGCCGTCCATCACCTGTTCTGCAAGCCCGCCGGTACGGGTCAGCGCAGATCGGCCCGAAGCTCCCGCACGCCGCGCCCCAAGCGTTCGCGCAGGAGCGTCCGCAGCGTCGCGCCGTCGACGTAGCCCACCTCGGCCGCGATGGCGTCGAGGTCCAGCCCGCTGCCATGCAGAAGGGATTGCGCGCGCTCGACGCGGAGGTCCTGGAAGTAGGACAGCGGTGATTTGCCCAGCACCGCCTCGCATCGCCGCTGCAGCGTCCGGGCGCTCGTCGCCAGCGCGCCGGCGGCGGCCTGCAGCGAGAAGCCGTCCCTGAGGTTGTCCCGCGCCCATTTCTCGAAGCGCAGGATGAGGGGATCCGCCTGCGCCAGATGGTTGGGGATGATGTAGGGCGCCTGCAGGGAACGTATGTCGGCCAGCAGGTAGCGCGAGACCAGCATCGCCAGCTCCGGGCTCGCCTTTCGGATGAGCCAGAGGACGAGATCGAGATGCCCCATGGCGGCGCCTCCCGTGACGCCCCTGTCCGAGGGCACCAGCATGCGGGACTCGTCGAGCCGGACGTTCGGGTAGCGTTGCCGGAACAGCGGCGCCAGCCACCAGGTCGTCGTCGCCTCGCGATGATCGAGCAGCCCGCATTCCGCCAGCAGGAAAGTCCCGATGCAGGACGCGGCGATCTGCGCGCCCTCGGCGTGCCATGCCAGCAGCTGTGCCCTCGCCCTCCTCACATCCGGCCGCCCGAGGCCCGCGACCAGCTGCTCCGGCGTGCCGGCGGCCAGGGCCGGGACGAACACCCAGTCCGGCTTCAGCTCGGCCGTGATGGCGCGCACCGGGATTCCCAGCCCCTGGGCGGAACGGACCGTCCTCCGGACGCCGACGACCGTGACGTCGAAACGGGTCGTTCCGCCCATCTGCTGGGCCGAGAACCTGTTGGCGAGCCCCAGCGCGTCGAGGGCGACGGTGAGCCCCGTATCGAACAGGCCCTCGAGCGCGAGCACGGCGATGCGCATGGCGTGAATGACCCTGAAGTTGTCATTTGCGACCATATAAGATCCCAGGCCCGCTCACTAGATTCCGCCTCGTCGGAATTCGCCGATCAGACGAGGAGAGCGCAGATGAAGGTCTTTGCCATCGGAAAGGCCGCCAAGCCGATCACGGATGAGGATCGGAAGCGGATCATGCCCAGCGAGGTGCCGAGCACCCTGAAGCTCTACCTGGAGGGGAAGATCGAGCAGTTCTTCTTCATGCAGGACAAGCCGGGCGTGGTCTTCCTCCTGAACGTGGAGTCGGTGGAGGAGGCCAGGGCCGCCATGGGCGCGCTGCCGCTCACCGCCGGCGGCTTCCTCGACTACGAGTTCCTGCCGGTCGGCCCGCTCAAGCCGCTCGGCCTTCTGATCCAGGGCAAGTGACCGCGGGGGTGCGGCCGGTGAGGCCGGCCGCGCCCCGCAACCAGGAGACGAGCGATGCAACTCACCCCCCGAACTCCATGTCCTGTCGCTGGTCGCGCTGG
Source organism: Roseococcus sp. GW821-FHT12F05 (assembly GCF_058806835.1). Lineage (NCBI taxonomy): Bacteria > Pseudomonadati > Pseudomonadota > Alphaproteobacteria > Acetobacterales > Roseomonadaceae > Roseococcus > Roseococcus sp. GW821-FHT12F05. The sequence continues at coordinate 308,305 of NZ_JBXAQB010000006.1, read as the reverse complement.
CGACGGTGCTGATGTGGATCCCCTACATGGTCGCGCGAACCCTGACGCGCGGGGTCCTGCGGACCTTCGCCGATCCCGCCGATCCGGCGTTCCCTCCCGATCCCGCCTGGGCGGGGCGGGCGCGGCGCGCGCATGCCAATGCGGTGGAGAACCTGGCCGTCTTCGCGCCGCTCGTGATCACCCTGGCCCTGGCCGGCGCGAGCACCCCGGCCACCATCCTGGCCTCCCAGGTCTATCTGGCGGCACGGCTCGTCCACTACGTCGTCTATGCCGCCGGCATTCCGGTCGTCCGGACGCTGGCCTTCGTGACCGGCGTCGGGGCGACCCTGGTGATCGCGGCCGCCGTTCTCGGCCAGGCCTGAGCCGCCGAGTCGGCCTTTCGCTTCAAGCCCTTCGTCCGGAGGCAAGACAGGCGGCACCGTGACGCGCGATGATGCGCCGTCATGCCCTTCCACGCCGACCTGCACGTCCACTCGAAATACTCCCGCGCCACCAGCCGGGACCTCGATCTCGAGCACCTGGCCTGGTGGGCGGCGCGCAAGGGCATCTCGGTCGTCGGCACCGGCGACTGCGTGCACCCGGCCTGGCTCGCGGAGATCAAGGACAAGCTGGTGCCGACGGGCGGCGGGCTGTTCCGCCTGCGGCCGGAGATCGAGGCGCCGCTCTGGGAGACGCTGCCGCCCGCCTGCCGGCGCCCCGTCTCCTTCATGCTCTCGACCGAGATCTCGACCATCTACAAGAAGGGCGAGAAGACCCGGAAGGTCCACCATCTGATCTACCTCCCCGACTTCGACGCGGCCGACCGGCTGGCGGCGAGCCTCGGGCGCATCGGCAACATCGCTTCCGACGGGCGGCCGATCCTGGGCCTGGACTCCCGCAACCTGCTGGAGATCGCGCTGGCATCCGGGCCGGATTCCTACCTGGTCCCGGCGCATATCTGGACGCCCTGGTTCGCCGCGCTCGGCTCGCAGTCGGGCTTCGATTCCATCGCGGAGTGCTACGGCGACCTCGCCGGGCACATCTTCGCCGTCGAGACGGGCCTCTCCTCCGATCCGGCGATGAACTGGCGCGTCTCCTTCCTCGACCGCTATCGGCTCACCTCCAATTCGGACGCGCATTCGCCGGGCAAGCTCGGCCGCGAGGCGACGCGCTTCACCTGCGAGCCCGACTACTTCGCCATCCGCCGCGCGCTGGAGACCGGCGAGGGCTATGGCGGGACCGTCGAGTTCTTCCCCGAGGAGGGGAAGTACCACATGGACGGCCATCGTGCCTGTGAGGTGCGGCTGGATCCGAAGGAGACGCTCGCCTTCGGCGGCCGCTGCCCGGCCTGCGGCGGCCGCGTCACCGTGGGCGTGGCGCATCGCGTCGCGCTGCTGGCCGACCGCAGCGAGGCCGAGGCCGCGCCGCCGCCCACGGCGGGCGAGGTGTCGAGCCTCGTGCCCCTGCCGGAGATCCTGTCCGAGATCGTCGGCAGCGGCGTCGCCTCCAGGCAGGTGGCCGGCGCCTATGACCGCGCCACCGCCGCGCTGGGCCCGGAGCTGTCCGTCCTCGGCGAGGTGCCGGTGGAGGAGATCGCCCGCGTCCACCCGCTGATGGGCGAGGCCGTGGCGCGGCTGCGCGCGGGCACGGTGATCCGCCAGGCCGGCTATGACGGCGAGTATGGCGTGATCCGGCTCTTCGAGGCGGGCGAGCTCGCGCGCCTCTCGCGCGGCGACCTGCTCTTCGACGCGCCGCTCGCCCGGCGCGCTTCGGCCCCGAAGCCGCAGGCCGCGCCGGCGGAAACGCCCGTTCCAGGCGAGGAACCGGCCGCGATGCCGGTGCCCTCCCCGCATCCGGGACTGCTGGCGGGGCTCGACGAGGACCAGGCCAGCGCGGCCGCTGCCATCGACGGGCCGTTGATGGTCATCGCCGGCCCGGGCTCGGGCAAGACACGCATGCTGACGCACCGGATCGCGCATCTCGTGCTGGAGCGCGGCATTCCCGCCGCCGCCTGCCTCGCCGTCACCTTCACGCGCAAGGCGACGGAGGAGCTGCGGGCGCGGCTGGCCGCGCTGCTGCCGGATCAGGCGCGGGGCATCGCGGTGCACAGCTTCCATTCGCTGGGGCTGGCCATCCTGCGCGCGCATGCCGGCCTGGCCGGGCTTTCGCCGGACTTCCGTATCGCGGACGAGCGGGAGCGGAAATCCGCGCTGGCCCAGGTGCTCGGCGTCGGCGAGAGCGAGGCGGGGCGCCTCGTCCGGGCGGTCTCGCTCCTGAAGCGCACGGGCGCCACGGGCCAGGGCGAGGAAGGGCGCGCCCATGCCGCGCTCGACCGGCTCGCGCGCGAGCAGGGCTGGGTCGATTTCGATGACCTCGTCGTCCGGGCCGCCGATCTGCTGGACGCGCACCAGGTCGTCGCGGCGCAGTGGCGCGCCCGCTTCGCCCATGTCGTGGCCGACGAGTTCCAGGACGTGGACGAGCAGCAGTACCGCCTGCTTCGGCTGGTCGCCGGCGCCGGGAAGCTCTGCGTCATCGGCGATCCGGATCAGGCGATCTACGGTTTCCGGGGCGCCGACGCCGCCTGCTTCGAGCGCTTCGGCCGCGACTTTCCCACGGCCCGCGTGCTGCGCCTCGCGCGCAACTACCGTTCCACCGGCACCATCGTGACCGCGGCCGCGGGCTTCCTCGGCACGTCCGCGGACGGCATCACCCGGCCCATGCAGGAGCCCATCGTGCTCCACGCCGCCGCGAGCGAGGCGGCGGAGGCGGAGTTCGTCGCGGCGGCGATCGAGGAGCTGCTGGGCGGGCACGACATGCTCGCCGCCAGCCGCGACCGGAGCGGCGGCACCGACGGGCCGCTCGGCTTCGCCGACTGCGCCGTCCTCTACCGCACCGACGCGCAATCCGCCGCGCTGCGGGCCGCCTTCGACCGCGCGGGCATCCCCTTCCAGAAGAGCGCGCCCGCGCCCATCGCCGGCCATCCGGGCGTGCTGGCCATCCTCGACACGCTGGAGGACGGCCCGGACCTGGCCTCGCGCCTCTCCCTGGCAGCCGAGGCCGCGCGCCGGCAGGAGAAGGCGGATGCCGCAGCGCTCGCGGAGGCGCGGGGCTGGCTCGTCGCGCTGGCCGCCTCGGGCGACGAGGCCCGGCTGCGGGAGGAGGTGGCGCTTTCCACCGAGGCCGATTTCCGCGACGCACGGGCCGATCGCGTCTCGCTGCTCACCATGCACGCGGCCAAGGGGCTGGAGTTCTCGGCCGTCTTCGTGGTCGGGCTGGAGGCCGGGCTGGTGCCCTTCGCCTGGGGATCGGAGGACGGAAGGCCCGAGGCCGAGGAGCGCCGCCTCTTCTACGTCGCCATGACGCGCGCCAGGGACCGCCTCTTCCTCAGCCGGGCGGCGGAGCGTTTCTGGCGGGGCGCCCTGCGCCAGCCCGCCCCCTCACCCTTCCTCGGCGAGATTCCGGCGGAGCTGCTGACGCGCCAGGCGGCCGCGGCCCGGCGGCATCGGACGGTGCAGCTCAGCCTGTTCTGAGGTGAAGGATTCGTCACCCCCGGCCCGGCTGCCCTGACCGCCCGGCCCTGTAGGATGGCCCCGCCGCGCCGATCCATCGCGCGGACGGGATTCGCCATGTCGCCTGCCCTGACCCTTCCGATCCCATGAACGACGCGCCGGCCGAAGCCCCCGGCCTGGAGGGGCTGTCCTCCGAGGAGGCGGCGCGCCGCCGGGCGCGGGCCGGCCCGAACACGGTGGAGGATGCCGAGCCCTCTCCCCTCGCCCGCATCCTGCGGCACTTCTGGGCCCCGGTGCCCTGGATGCTGGAGGCCACGATCCTGGTCCAGCTCGCCCTCGGCGAGCATCTCGAGGCGGCGATGATCCTGGTGCTGCTGCTGCTCAACGTGGGCCTGGGCGTGACGCAGGAAGGCAAGGCGAATGCCGCCCTGGCGCTGCTCAAGCAGCACCTCGCGCCGAAGTGCCGCGTCCGGCGCGACGGCGCCTGGAAGGACCTGCCTGCCGCGGAGCTCGTTCCGGGCGATGTCGTGCAGGTCTCGCTCGGCAGCATCGTCCCGGCCGACCTCAGGATCGCCAGGGGCTCGCTGCTGCTCGACCAGTCCATGCTGACGGGCGAATCCGTGCCGGTGGAGACCGAGCTCGGCCAGACCATCTATGCCGGCGGCCTGGTCCGCCGCGGCGAGGCCATCGCCGAGGTCACCGCCACCGGCAGGAGCACCTTCTTCGGCCGCGCCGCCGAGCTGGTGCGCGTCGCGCATGTGGAGAGCGCCGAGCAGAAGGCGGTGCTCGACGTGGTGCGCAACCTGACCATCCTCAACTTCGTCATCTTGGCGGGCATGGCCGCCTATGCGCATCTCATCGGGATGACGCCCTGGCAGATCGTGCCGATCGTGCTGACGGGGCTGCTCTCCGCGGTGCCGGTCGCCCTGCCCGCCACCTTCACCCTGACGGCCGCGCTCGGCGCCAAGGCGCTGGCGGCGAAGGGCGTGCTGCTGACCCGGCTCTCCGCGTTGAACGAGGCGGCGTCGATCGACGTGCTCTGCTCCGACAAGACCGGCACGCTCACGGCCAACCAGCTCTCGATCGCCGCGGTCCGGCCGCTCCATGCCGGCTATGACGAGAAGCAGGTGCTGTATTACGCGGCGCTGGCGAGCTCCCCCGAGGGCCAGGATCCGATCGACGCGGCCGTCCGCGCGGCGGCCGCGCAGCAGCCCGCCTCCGGGCCCGACCTGCCCGCCGCGCATGGGTTCGTGCCCTTCGACCCGACCACGAAGATGGCCGAGGCGCTGGCCGTCCGGGACAGGCAGGAGATCCGCGTGATGAAGGGCGCGCCCGCCGCGGTGGCGGCCGTCGCGCCCGCCCCGCCGGCGCTGGCGCAGGAGCTGGAGAAGCTGACCCAGGCCGGACACCGCGTCCTGGCCGTCGCGGCCGGGCCGGCCGGCGCGCTGGAGACGATCGGCCTCGTCGCGCTCAGCGACCCGCCGCGGGCGGATTCCGCGGGGCTGATCGCCGAGCTGCGGTCCCTCGGCGTCCGGCCGGTGATGGTCACGGGCGATGCGGCGGCGACCGCGGCGACGGTGGCGCGGGCGATCGGCCTGGACGGCCCCGTCTGCCCGCCCGGGAAGCTGCCCGATGCCGCCGACCGCACCGAATACGCCGTCTATGCCGGGGTCTTCCCCGAGGAGAAATACGCCCTCGTCCAGACCCTGCAGCAGCAGGACCACGCCGTCGGCATGTGCGGCGACGGCGCGAACGACGCGCCCGCCCTCAAGCAGGCGCAGATGGGCATCGCGGTCTCGACGGCGACCGACGTGGCCAAGGCGGCGGCAGGCATCGTGCTGACCGAGCCGGGGCTGGGCGGCATCGTCACCTGCATCCAGGAGGGCCGCTCGGGCTTCCAGCGCATCCTGACCTACACGCTGGGAATCCTGGTGAACAAGTGCACCACGCTGGTCGTCATGGGGGTGGGCCTGATCCTCACGGGGCATGCCGTGCTCACGCCGCTGCTCCAGGCCATGTCGATGCTCGCGGGCGACCTGGTCAGCATGGCGCGCGCGGCGGACCATGCCCGCCCCTCGCCCTATCCCAACCACTGGCGGGTCCGGAACATGACGATGGCGGCCGTGCCGCTCGGCCTGTTCAAGCTCTCCTATTGCACCGCCGTGCTGGCGGTCGCCTGGTTCGGCCTCGGCTTCCCGCCGGACGAGATGCAGACCCTGACCTTCGTGATGCTCGCCTTGGCCGGCCAGGCGAACCAGATGGTCCTGCGCGAGCGCGGCCATGTCTGGCACTCCCGGCCGGCGCGGATCATGGTGCTGGCGAGCCTCACGGATGCGGCCGTGATCTGCGGCCTCGCCCTGGGCGGCGTGCTGATGACGCCACTGCCGCTCTGGGTCATCGGCGCGCTGGCGGGGACGACGGCGTGCTTCGCGCTCGGGATGGACATGGTGAAGGTGGTCGTGCTGTCGCGCATCCGGATCGACTAGGCGCCCGGCCTCGGGACGGGGCATCACCCTTCCATTGACGGCGGTTCCGCCGACCGTGACCATCCGCCGTCCGCCCCGCCGCCAAGAGCGAGGCCTGAAGGAACGACATCCATGCGTTGCGACACTCACGACCGCCCCCGTCGATGCCGGGCCGGACAGGACAGATGACAGAAATGAACTTCCTCGACCGTCGCCAGCGCAGGCCGATCACCCAGTCGATGCGCGACAACGTGTTGGAGGATCTCCCGGAGATCGCGCAGATCACGCATGAGGAGCTGCGCGCCAAGACCATCGAGGCCTGGGCCTATGCCCTGGCCGAGAGCGCCTTCGATCGCGTCGCCGACATTCCCGGCGAGGCCAATCCGGGCACGCTCCGCCTCCGGCGCGGCAGCCAGGCAGACCATCTTCGCAGCGTCACCCGGATCGCCCTTGCGATCGCCGATGAATTCACCGGCGCCTTTCCCGAGGCGCGGATCGACCGCGACATCATCATCGCCGGCGGAATGCTGCACGACGTGGGCAAGGCCTGGGAGTTCGATCCCGAGAATCGGGCCCGCTGGCAGGGCGATCCATCCCAGTCCGGCCTCCCGGCCCTGCGGCATCCCGTCTATGGCGCGCATATCTGCGTGGCCGTCGGGCTGCCGGAGGAGATCGCGCATATCGCGCTCGCCCATTCCCATGAAGGCGGGTTCCAGACCCGGAGCCTGGAATGCCTCATCATCCATCGCGCCGACGACCCCTGGTGGTCCATCGCCGGCGCTGCCGGGCTGCTTGATCCCGTGAGCGACAGCATCCTCGCGAGCCGCAAGATCACACCCCGCGCGCTGCCGGGATGAGCGCCCTCCTCCGGCCTGCCGAGCCACGTTCAGACCGAATCTTGGAGGAAACCAGACCATGTTGAACAAGAGAGGCCTTCTCGCATCGCTCGCCCTCGGAGCCGGCTTCCATGGCTCTCGACCCGCCGATGCGCAGGAGCGCTGGCCGAGCCGGCCGATCACCCTGATCGTGCCCTTCGGCGCCGGCGGCGGCACGGACATCCTCGCGCGGCTGCTCTCGCAGCAGATGGGAAACGCCCTCGGCCAGCCGATCCCGATCGACAATCGCGCGGGGGCGAGCGGCACGCTCGGGATGGCGCAGCTCGCGCGCGCGCGGCCCGATGGCTACACCGTCGCGATCGCCCCCAACGGCACCTATGCGATGGCCACGGCGCTGTACGATCGGCTGCCCTATGACATCGAGCGGGCCTTCGCGCCGATCGGATTGCTGGCCACGACCCCGATCTTCGCCTGCGTCCATCCGGCCGCGCCCTGGCGCAGCCTCGCGGAGCTGATCGCCGCGGCGAAGGCCCAGCCAGCCACCATCACCTATGCCTCCGCCGGCGCGGGCTCGACCGGCCACCTCTTCGTCGAGCTGCTGCTGGACATGACGGGCGCGCAGATGCTCCACGTGTCCTATCGATCGGCCGCGCAGACGGCGCAGGCCGTCCTGCAGCGCGAAACGGCGATGTCCTTCATCGACGCCTCGGTCGCCCTTCCCCTCGTGCGTTCGGGCGAGCTGCGGGCCCTGGCCATCACCGCGCCGCAGCGCAGCGCCCGGGCGCCGGAGGTGCCGACCGTCGCGGAAAGCGGATTTCCGGGATACAGGGCCTCCGTCGATTTCGGGCTTTTCGCCCCGGCGGGCACGCTGCAGCCGATCCTGGACCGGCTGGCCGGCGAGGCCCGGGCCGCCGTGAACCGCCCCGAGCTTCAGCCGCGCCTGGAGAGCCTCGCCATGGAACCGGCGGGGGGAACCGCCGCGGAGTTCGCGGCGAACCAGATCGAGGAGACGCGCCGCTGGGCCGAACTCATCCGGCGGCGGGGCATCCGGCTGGAATGACCCTGCGGGTCACGCCTGCCTGAGAGCGGCCGCTTCCAGGTAGATCGCCTCCAGCTCGCGGCAGAGCGCCGCCGGGTTGCAGGCCGGGCTGGCGGCCAGCGCCGCGCGCTGGCTCGCGCGGCGCCCCGCCAGGCCTTGCGGATCCCGCGACAGCCGCACGGCCAGGTCGATGAATCCGGCCATGTCCGGCGCGACATACTCCCCCAGCCCCGCCGCCATCAGGATCGACCGGCTGGTCCGCCCGGCCCAGCGGTCGCCGTTCGTGGTCAGGACGGGCACGCCCTGCCACAGCGCCTCGGCCGTGGTGGTGCCGCCATTATAGGGAAAGCTGTCGAGCGCGAGGTCGATCCGGCCATAGGTCGCGAGAAAATCCTCATGCGTCCCGCTGCCCTCGAGGTCGATGCGGTCCGGCACCACGCCTTCCGCCGTGAAGCGGGCGAGCAGGTCGGCACGGTTGCTGGCGTGGTCGAGGGCGCGGTTGCGCAGCAGCAGCCGCCCACCGGGGACGGCATGCAGCACCGCGGACCAGGCGGCGATCGTCGGGTCCGTCAGCTTGTAGGCCGAGTTCAGGCTGCCGAAGGTGACGTGCCCCGCCTCCAGGCAGGGCGGGGGCGCGACCGGAGGCGTCGGGTAGAAGAAGGCGAACGGCAGGTAGGTGTGGGCGACGCGGCGAATGGGCTCGCTGCAGAATTCTTCTTCGTCCGGCGGAATGCTCCAGCGGTCGCCGACCAGAGCGTCGAGGTGAGGAAAGCCGGTGGTGCCGTACATGCCGTTCCAGGCGATCTGCACGGGCGCCGCGCGATGCAGCAGGAGCGGGAGCCGCGCCTGGTGGCTGTAGCCGTTGAGGTCGACCAGCACGTCGATCCCAGCCTCGGCGATGTGCCGGGCCAGCTCGGCATTGGCAAGGCCCTCCACCTCCCAGATGCGGTCGTCCGGATGGTCGCGGTAGCCGGCCTGCACACAGGGCGGCGGGCCGTCGGCGATGAGATGCAGCTCGAAGCGCTCGCGGTCATGGGCGTTGAGCACGCCCATGTACATCTTCATCCAGTTCCGCTCGTGGAAGAAGGCGCCGTAATAGGCCAGCCGCAGCTTTGACCCGGGCCGATGCCTGGGCGCGATCGGCGTGACGCCGGCGGCCTCGGCTTCGGCCCAATGGCGCCGGATCTCCAGGATCGCGGCATTGCCGATCTCAGGGTCCCCCGGGGCGATGACCGCGAGGTTGCGCAGCGCGGCGGCGCGCGTGGCCGCGTCGCCCTCCCGCCAGGCGCGGGCGTATTCGCGCACCGCCTCCGAGACGTGACCGATGGCGAAGAGCGCCTTGGCCAGGTTGACCCGCGCCCGGGCCTCGCCCGGCCGGAGCCGCAAGGCCCGGCGCAGCGCCGGGATGGCCTGCCCGTATTCCAGACGCGCGGCCGCGGCGTGGCCCAGGCCGTTCCACCCGTCGAAGCTTTCCGGGTCGCCGGCGACGACGGCCTCGTAGCCGCCGATCGCCTCGTCGATGCGGCCGGCCAGGTGGTGCCGGTCGGCCTCGGCAAGGCGGTTCTGGTCCATCGCGACAGCATAGGCGGTCATGCCTAGGGCCGGAACTTCCCGGACGGCGCGACTGCGGATATAGTTGCATCATACAACCATGAAGCGCGACCTCCAGACCGAACGCATCCGCGACGCCTCCCGCCGGCTGGTCCGGGAACTGGGCTTTCTCCGCCCGACGCTCGCGGGCACGGACCTCTCGCCCTCAGCCGTCCACGCGCTGGTGGAGGTCGGCGCGCGCCCGGCGATGACAGCCGCGGAACTCGCGGAGATCCTGGTCCTGGACAAATCCAGCGTCAGCCGGATGCTGCGCAAGCTGGTCGCGTCGGGCGAGCTGGTGGAGGGCGTCAGCACGCGGGACGGGCGGGCCAAGCCGCTCGCGCTGACGCGGCAGGGCCGCGCGACGCTCGCGCGGATCGATGATTTCGCCCGCCGCCAGGTCGAGGCGGCGCTGGAGCGGATGGCGACGGACATCCGTCCGCGCCTGGCGGAAAGCCTCGCCGGCTACGCGGATGCGCTGGCGGCAGCCCGGAGACGTGACAATGGATGAGGACATGCTGACGGCCCTGGCCGGGCCCGCCCCGGCGCCGAAGCCCTCCGGCCAGCTGGCGGAGAAAATCTGCCTCGTGACCGGCGGAGCCAGCGGCATCGGACGCGCGACCGCGCTGCGCATGGCGCGGGAGGGCGCGAAGGCGGTGGCGATCGCGGGCCGTCGCGTGGAACTGGGCGAGACCGTCGCGGCCGAGCTGCGCGCGGCGGGAGCCGAGGCGCTCTTCGTGCCGGCGGATGTCACGCGCGAGGCCGATGCGGCGGCCCTCGTCTCGACCGTGCTGGATCGGTTCGGCCGGCTCGATGCCGTCTTCAACAATGCGGGCTTCCAGGAGCGGCGCGCGGCCCTCGCCGAGCAGACCGACGCCGTCTACGTCAAGGTCTTCGACACCAATGTCCGCGCGCTCTTCCTCGCGCTGCGCCACCAGATCCCGGCGATGCTGGCCGGCGGCGGCGGGGCCATCGTCAACAACACGAGCGTGAGCGGGCTGCGCAACCCCAATCCCGGCCTGTCGCTCTATTCGGCGTCGAAGGCCGCGGCGCTCATGCTCACGCGCTCGGCCGCGATGGAATACGCGCCGCAGGGCATCCGCATCAACGCGGTCGCGCCCGGCCGCGTGGTGACGGACATGATGCTGGCCTCGGGCATCGCCGACATGCGGCAGGTCGCGGCCGGGCTGCCGCTGCGCCGCATGGGGCGGCCGGAAGAGGTGGCGGCCGCGGTGTGCTGGCTGCTCTCGGGCGAGGCGAGCTACGTGGTCGGGAACACGCTCTGCGCGGATGGCGGATTCCTGGCGGGTTGAGCTAGAGGCTCTTCATGCCCACCCCGCCGAAGGAAGAGAATGCCGATCCCACCAAGCCCGCGGAGGGCGGCCGCCCTCCAGGCGCGCTTCTGATCGCGCATCTGCGCGGGAAAGGCGATGTCGCCATGAGCACCGATGAGGTCATGGCCCTGACGCGGGGGAACTGAGTGCCGCCCGCTCACCCCGGGAACGGATACTTCTCCAGGTACTTCTGGTACTCCGGCTCCACGTCGATCGCGAGGCTCGCCAGGGTGCGCACCACGGCGCAGTAGAAGGCCGCCGTCACCGTCAGGTCGACCATCGCCTCATTGTCGAAATGCTTCTGCAATTCGGAGAAGGTCTCCGGCGACATGGCGCCGGCATAGACCTCGCGCGCGCCCTTCAGCACCAGCTTCGCCAGCGGATCCAGTCCGTTCGGCTTCCCGTCCGTCTCGGCGATCAGCGCCTGGATATCCGCGTCCGTGACGCCGAAATCGTAGCCAATCTTCACATGGTGCGACCATTCGTAGGGCGAGCGCGCCAGCCAGCCCACCTGCAGGATCGCGAGCTCGCGCAGCCGCGCATCGAGCTTCATCCCGTAGCGGATGTACTGGCCCAACCCGGAAAAAGCCCGCGCCGCGCCGGGGCTGTTCACGAGGCAGCGGTGTAGCGTGATCATGCGCTTGAGCAGGTCGCGGTCGCCCTCGGCGAGGTCTTCCGGATTGAGGTAGGGCAGTCGGGCCATTCGTATTTCCTCCTAAGGACTCTTGCCGCCCAGCCTGCGTGTTCCTGATGCGCTTGAACAGCCGTCCGCGGCACTTTGACCCCTGCGGATTTCCGGGACAGATTGCGTTCAAACATGAACCCGAGGAAACATCCGATGAGCCACTGCGTCTCACGTCGTACCGCGCTGGGCGGCGCCATGGTCCTGGCCGCTCCCGGCATCGCGCGCGCCGCCTATCCGGACCGCGGCATCCGTCTCGTCGTGCCCTATGGCGGCGGCGGCCAGACCGACATCGTCTCGCGCGTCACGGCCGATGCGCTGCAGCAGCGGCTCGGCCAGCCCGTGCTGGTGGACAACCGCCCCGGCGGCGCCGGCAACACCGCCGCCGAGGCGGTCGTCCGCGCGCCGGCCGACGGCTACACGCTGATGATCGCGACCATGGGCACCAACAGCGGGCTGAACGCCATCCTCTACCGCAACCTCGCCTACGACTGGGAAAAGGATTTTCTGCCGGTCGGCCAGTTCTGCTCCACCGCCCACGCCGTCGTCGTGCATCGCTCCATCCCGGCCGAGAACTTTTCCGACCTCGTCGGCTGGATCCGCGCGAACCCGGGAAAATTCAACTTCGCCTCGGCCGGCGTCGGCGCCAGCACGCATCTGCTGATGGAGGATATCGGCGCGCATCTCGGGCTCGACATGGTGCACGTCCCCTACCGCCAGAGCACCCAGGCCATGACCGACCTGCTCTCCGGCCGCATCCACGCGCGCTGCATGGGCCTGCCGGAGGCCGAGACGGTGCGCGGCGTCGCCAGCGTCCGCCCGCTCGCCATCACCAGCGCCGAGCGGCGCGACGCCTGGCCGGGCGTGCCGACCGTGGCCGAGACCGTCCCGGGCTTCACCGGCCTCGCCTATTTCGGCCTCACCATGCGCACGGGCACGCCGCCCGAGGCCGTCGCGCGTATCTCGGCCGCGCTGAACGAGGCGCTGGCCGATCCCCGCGTGAAGGCGGGCTACGAGCGCGTCGGCGCCGACATCTCGCCCCGCAACACGCCCGAGGATTTCTACCGCGTCACCCGCGCCGATGCCGAGCGCTGGGGTCCCCTCATCCGACGTCTCAACCTGGTGGCCGACTGACCATGGACTTCTTCGAAGCGATCAAGCCGGTGCAGCGCGACTGGCTCGGCCATGTGCGCGTGACGCATGACGACGTGTCCCCCAGCATGCTGCGGCGGATCGCCGCCATGCTGGACCACGATCCCGACGCCTTCCCCCGCGGCGCGGTGCTGCCGCCGCACTGGTTCGGCATGTTCTGCTGCGAATCCGCGCGGCAGTCCGACATCGGGCCCGACGGGCACCCCAACAAGGGCGTGATCCTGCCGCCGATCCCCCTGCCCCGCCGCATGGGCGCGGGCCGGCGCGTGCGCATCCCGGGCCAGCTCCGCGTGGGCGACGCTCTCGTGAAGAAGTCCGAGGTCGCGGCCATCGAGCCCAAGCAGGCGCGCACCGGCATCATCTGCGTGCTCACCCTGTGCAACACCTTCGAGGTCGACGGCCAGGTCGTGGCGGTGGACGAGTTCGACGCGGTCTATCGCGAGGCGGTCCCGGCCGGCACGAAATCCCCGATCAACCTGGGCACGCCAGCACCCACCGACGCCGCGTGGTCGGAAGAAAAGCACCTGCCGAGTCCGCTGATCTTCCGCTACTCCGCGGTGACCTGGAATGCGCACCGCATCCACTACGACGCCGACTACGCCCGCGCCGAGGAGGGCTATCCCCAGACCGTGGAGAATGGCGGGCTGACCATGCAGCTGCTGCTCGATGCCGCCGTGAAGAACACGCCGTCCCACAGGCTGGTCGGCTTCGACGCCCGGCTGACGCGCCCGATCTATGTGGGCGACACCATCACCCTGGCCGGCACGGCGCTGAAGGACGGGAAGATGAATGCCTGGGTCGCCGACCGTGACGGAAAACTTTGCGCGCAGATGGAGCTGGAATTCGCATGAGTGGTCCCCTGGACGGCGTGAAGGTGGTGGACCTCACCACCGTCGTCGTCGGCCCCATCTGCACGCGCACCCTGGCCGACCAGGGCGCCGAGGTCATCAAGGTCGAGGCGCCCGGCGGCGACATCCTGCGCTTCCTCGCCGCCGGCAGCCGCACCCCCGCCATGAGCGGCAAGTTCATCAACTTCAACCGCAACAAGCGCAGCATCGGCCTCGACATCAAGCAGCCCGAGGGGCTCGCCGCGATGAAGGCGCTGATCGCGGAGGCCGACGTCTTCGTCACCAATGTCCGCCCGCAGGGGCTCGAGCGCGCCGGGCTGGATTTCGCCTCGCTTTCCAAGGCCAATCCCCGGCTGATCCACTGCGGCATCGTCGCCTTCGGGCGCGGCGGCCCTTACTACAACCGCCCTGCCTATGACCCGATCATCCAGTCGCTCTCGGGCGTGGCGGGCACCTTCCACCGCGCCACCGGCGAGCCGCGCTTCGTCCCCATGGTGATGACCGATCACACCACCGGCCTCATCGCCGCGCAGAGCGTCGGCTTCGCGCTCTACCGCCGCGAGAAGACCGGCGTGGGCGAAGCCATCGAGGTCCCGATGTTCGAGAACATGGCGAGCTTCGTCATGAGCGAGCATCTCGGCGCCTCCACCTTCGACCCGCCGGAGGGCCCCACCGGCGACCTGCGGCTGCTCTCGCCCGACTACCGGCCGCTGCCGACGCTGGACGGCCACATCACCGTGCGTCCCAACAACAACAAGCAGGCCTTCGCCTTCTTCGACGCGATCGGCCGTCCCGAGCTGAAGAACGACCCGCGCTTCCGGACCGCGCTGACCCGCACGGAGAACGCGCCGGACTACTTCACCATCCAGGTCGAGGCGCTCGCCACGAAGACCACCGCCGAGTGGCTCGATATCTTCGCCAAGGCGGACGTCCCCGCCGGCCCCTACAACACCATCGACGACCTGCTGGAGGACCCGCATCTGCAGGAGGTCGGCTTCTGGCATTTCGACGAGCACCCGACCGAGGGCCGCATCCGCCGCACCCGCGTGGCGAACACTTTCAGCGGCGGCATGCGCGAGGAGACTTTGCCCGCCCCGCAGCTCGGCCGGAACACGCGCGAGGTGCTGGCGGAGATGGGCTACGACGAGGCGCGGATTACGGCGATGCTGGAATCCGGCGCCGCCTTCGAGGGAGTGAAGTAGATGGCGGCCCCCAACTGGCGTTCCCTGCTCTTCGTCCCCGCGACCGCCGAGCGCTTCGTTGCCAAGGCCCACACCCGCGGCGCCGACGTCATCATCCTCGATCTCGAGGACAGCATCCCGCCCGGCGAGAAGCAGGCGGCGCGCGACGCACTGGCCAAGGCGGCCCGGACGGTGAACCAGGCCGGCGCCGAGGTCTGCGTGCGCATCAACCGGCCCATGGAGATGAGCGTCGTCGACATCGCCGCCGCCGTGATGCCGGAGGTCTCCGTCCTCATGCTGCCCAAGCTCATGGGCGCCGAGCATGTGAAGCTGCTCAGCGAGGTGGTCGCGGCACGCGAGGCCCTGCTCGACCTGCCGCGCGGCCACACCCGCTTCATCGGCGTGGTGGAGACGCCGCAGGCCCTGCCGCAGCTCCATGCCATCGCCCATGCCGATCCGCGCATGGCCGCGCTCGGCGTCGGCAGCGAGGACCTCTGCACCGAGATGGAGGCCGTGCCCGGGGCGGACAGCATGTACGTCTTCGGCATGCTGGTGGTGGCCGCGGCGCGGGGCGCGGGCATCCTGCCGCTGGGCTCGGTGGGCGCCTTTGCCGATTTCTCCGACCTGGAGGGCTACCGGGCCTCGCTGCAGCGGTCGCGCAAGCTGGGCTTCGGCTGCACGGCCTGCATCCACCCGCTGCACGTGCCCATCATCAACGAGGAATACGGCCCCTCGCCCGCAGAGGTGGACCGCGCGCGCCGGCTCATCGCCGCCTTCGACGAAGCGCTGCTCCAGGGGCTCGGCGCCGTCGCCTTCGAGGGCGCGATGATCGACCTGCCGGTGGTCGAGCGGGCGCGCAAGATCCTGGCGCGGGCGCGATGAGCGAGGTCCGTCCCTTCCTGATGTTCCAGGGCGGCGTGGCCGAGGAGGCCATGCGCTTCTACATCTCGCTCTTCGCCGATGGCGAGATCCTGGACATCACGCGCTACGGCCCGGGCGAGCCAGGCCCGGAGGGCAGCGTCTTCAGGGCGCGCTTCCGGGTCGGCGGGCAGGACATCCACTGCATCGACAGCCCGGTGAAGCACGGCTTCGACTTCACGCCCTCCTTCTCGCTCTTCGCCAATCTCGGCTCGGCGGAGGAACTGGACCGGGTCGCCGCCGCGCTCGGCGAGGGCGGCAGCTTCCTCATGCCGGTGGGCGAGTACGGGTTCAGCCGGCGCTTCGCCTGGGTCAACGACCGCTTCGGCGTCTCCTGGCAGCTCAACCTGGCCTGAGGCAACGGCCCGCCCTGCCAACCGTTTCGCCGGAATGGCCAAGGGCGACATCCGCATCGGCATCTCGGGCTGGACCTATGCGGGCTGGCGCGGGGCCTTCTATCCCAAGGGCCTCCCGCAGAAGCGGGAGCTCGCCTACGCCGCCGAGAAATTCCGGGCGATCGAGATCAACGGCACTTTCTACGGGCTGCAGAAGCCCGACGCCTTCGGCCGCTGGCGCGAGGAGACGCCCGACGGCTTCCTCTTCGCGGTGAAGGGCTCGCGCTACATCACCCATATGCGGAGGCTGCGCGAGATCGAGGTCCCGCTGGCCAATTTCCTGGCCTCGGGCGTGCTGCGGCTGGGGCCGAAGCTCGGGCCCTTCCTCTGGCAGTTCCCGCCGCGCATGAGCTTCGACCCGGAACGCTTCGACGCTTTCCTCGGCCTGCTGCCGAAGGACACCCAGGAGGCCGTGGCGCTGGCGAAGCGCCACGACACGAGGCTGGACAACCGCAGCTGGCTCGCCCCCGACGGCCACCGCAAGCTGCGTCATGCCGTCGAGATCCGGCACGAGAGCTTCTGCACGCCGCAGTTCATCGAGCTGCTGCGCAAGCACAAGGTGGCGCTGGTCTGCGCCGATACGGTGGAGTGGCCGCTGCTCATGGATGTGACCGCCGACTTCGTCTACGCGCGGCTGCACGGCTCCGAGCAGCTCTATGCCAGCGGCTACGGCGACAAGGCGCTGGACCTCTGGGCGAAGCGCGTCGGCGCATGGTCGGAGGGGCGCGATGCGCCGGACGGGACGCATGCCGGAAAGCCGGCTCGCCCCAGGAAATCGGGCCGCGACGTCTTTGTCTTCTTCGACAATGACGCGAAGGTCCGCGCGCCGGCCGACGCGGCCTCGCTCGTGAAGCGGGTCGCATGACGGACATCGCCGCCCGTTGGCCGATCCTCCGCCCCATGCAGCGGCGCCTCGATGAGGCGGCGCGGGACATGCTGCATGTGCCGGGGCGCCCCGCCATCGACTTCTCGCAGCCGGCCGGCGAGCCGGCCCTGGTCCCGCCGGATTCCGTCTCCTGGCGCGTCTTCAAGAACCCGGTGGCGCTCTTCATCGGCGGCGTGACGGCAGTGATCCTGGAGCTGGCGGAGCCCGGCGTGCGCACCGGCGTCTGGGAGCACTCCTCCTTCCGCACCGACCCGGTTCCGCGCCTTCAGCGCACCGGCCTGGCCGCGATGGTCACCGTCTACGGCCCACGCAGCGTCGCCGAAGCCATGATCGCCGGGGTGGTCCGGATGCACGAGAAGGTCGCCGGCCGCACGCCGGCCGGCGCAGCCTATCATGCCAATGACGCGGGATTGCTGAGCTGGGTGCAGGCCACGGCCGGCTTCGGCTTCGTCGAGGCCTATCATCGCTACGTGCGTCCCCTCGCGCCCGAGGAGCTGGACCGCCTCTATGCGGAGGGCGCACCGGCCGCGCGGCTCTACGGCGCGCTGGAGGCGCCGGCCTCGGAGGCCGAGCTGCACGCGCTTTTCGGGACGATGCGCAATCAGCTGGAGCCCTCGCCCATCGTCTTCGAATTCCTTGAGATCATGCGCCGCGCCCCGGCCCTTCCCGCCGCGGCCCAGCCGATGCAGGGCATGCTTCTCCGCGCGGCCGTGGAGATCGTGCCCGGCTGGGTACGCGCGCGGCTCGGCCTGACGGCGCGATACGGCCTCCGGTCCTGGGAGGCGCCGCTGGTGCGCGCGGCCGCGCGCTTTTCCGACGGGCTGATGCTGCCCTCGAGCCCGGCGGTGCAGTCGTGCCTGCGCCTCGGCCTGCCTGCGGACTACCTTTTCCGCTGAAGCCACCGCTTGATTTGTTCTCTTTATGTTCTATTTCTCCGCCCATGCAGATGGCATTCGACCTGGGAGCCAGGACCGAAATCGAGCGTATTCGCGACAGGCTCGCCGTGACGGCGCCCAGCTACGATTGGGTATCGGTGCGGGAGCCCATCGCTCAGCTCGTGAAATCGATGATCAGCAGCAAGACGCTGGATGCGGTTTCTTCCTCCGCCTTTGATCGGCTGGTGGATGCCTATCCCGACTGGAAGGCGCTGATGCAGGCAGACGCGGCAGACGTGACCGCGGTCATCGCCGATGTGAACTTCCCGGAAGGGAAGTCTCCGGAGGTCATCGAAGCTCTCCGCCGGATCTGGGCCGAACGGGGAAGTTTCGACCTCGATTTCCTGGGCGGTCTCACGGTCACGGCGGCGCTGGCCTGGCTGGAGCGGTTCAAGGGCGTGAAACGCAAGATCGCCGCCTCGACGCTGAATTTCAGCACGTTGAACCGGCCTGCCTTTGTCGTGGATACGCATGTGAAGCGGGTCATGCGGCACATCGGCATCGTGGGCCCGAAGGCGGATACCTTCCGGGTCTATGATAAGGTGATGGAGGCGACGCCGGACTGGGCCGCACGCGACTACGTCGATCTGCACGTCCTCATGAAGCGCCACGGCCAGACCTTCTGCCAGCACGACCGGATGTCGTGCCGGTCCTGTCCGCTCCAGGCCGGCTGCCGGACGGCGAGGAGCGCCTGAGGCCCGGCCGCCTAGGCCGCCTCCGCCTCCTGCCGCAGCGAGGCCATGTCGATCACGAAGCGGTACTTCACGTCGTTCTTCAGCAGCCGCTCATAGGCTTCGTCGACCGCCTGGATCGGCACGATCTCGACATCGCTGACGATCCCGTGCGCCGCGCAGAAATCGATCATCTCCTGCGTCTCCGGCATGCCGCCGATGGCCGACCCCGCCACGCTCTTCCGGCCTGCGATCAGGTTGATCCCCTGGATCGGCGGCGAGAGCTCCGTCAGCACGCCCACCAGCGCCATGGTCCGGTCGCGCTTCAGCAGGGCCAGGTAGGGGTTCATGTCGTGCGGCACGGGAATGGTGTTGAGCAGGAAGTCGAAGCTCGCGGCCTGGGCGGCCATGGCGGCCGCGTCGCGCGAGACCAGCACCTCGTCGGCGCCGAGGCGCGTGGCGTCCCGCCCCTTCTCCGGCGAAGTGGTGATCATCACCACGTCAGCGCCGAAGGCCTTGGCGAACTTCACGCCCATATGGCCGAGGCCGCCGAGCCCGATCACGCCCACCTTGTCGCCCGGCCCCACCTTCCAGTGGCGCAGCGGCGACCAGGTGGTGATGCCGGCGCAGAGCAGCGGCGCCACGGCCTTGAGGTCCATGCTCGCCGGCACCTTCACCACGAAGCGCTCGTCCACCACGATCTGCTCGGAATAGCCGCCGAAGGTGAGCTGGTCGCGGTCGGCGCGCTCGCGGTCGTTGTAGGTGTAGGTGGGGACGTACTCGCAATACTGCTCGAGCCCGTCGTCGCAGGCGAGGCAGCGGCGGCAGGAATCCACCATGCAGCCGACGCCGGCGAAGTCGCCCGCCCGCAGCTTCGCGACCTCGGCACCGGTCTTCACGACCCGGCCGACGATCTCGTGCCCGGGCACCATGGGATAGATCGAGCTGCTCCAGTCGTTCCGCACCTGGTGGAGATCGGAATGGCAGATGCCGGCGTAGAGGATCTCGATCTGCACGTCCCGCGGGCCGGGATCGCGGCGCTGGAAGCTGAAGGGGACGAGCGGCGAACGAGCGTCATGGGCGGCGTAGCCGCGGACCTGGAACATGAGGGCATCCTTCCGGAACGGCGGCGCGCCGGACGGGGGCGCCGCGAACAGGCACCGGCCCGGCATCCCCGCGGCCTGGGCCCCCGGAGTTTGCGAGCTGATGTCCTTTCCGGGATAATCGCTGTGGCCCCGCATTCAGGCAAAGTGGATTTCCGCGACGACCTATTGAAGAGAATTCATCAATCATGCCGCAGCCCAATCTCGCCCATCTCGGCGTCTTCTCGGCCGTTGCCCGGCATTCCAGCTTCCAGAAGGCGGCGGCCGAGACGGGCCTCTCGACCTCCGCCGTGAGCCACGCCATCCGCGGGCTGGAGGAGCGCTTCGGCGTCGCGCTCTTCAACCGCACCACCCGCAGCGTCGCCCTGACCGAGGCCGGGCAGCGGCTGCTGGAACGGCTCCAGCCGGCGTTGCGCGATGTGGGCGACGCGATCGATGAGATGAACAACTTCCGGGCCACGCCGACCGGCACCTTGCGCCTCAACAGCTCGCGCGCCGCCATCCGCCGGATCGTCGCACCTCTGATGGCGCCCTTCCTGACCGCTCATCCGGAGATCCGCCTGGAGGTGGTGGACGATGACGGCTTCGTGGACATCGTGGCCGGCGGTTTCGATGCCGGCATCCGGCACGAGGAGAGCGTGCCCGAGGACATGGTGGCCGTGCGGCTCGGCGCGGCCTTCCGCTTCGCCATGGTCGGCAGTCCCGCCTATCTCGCGCGCCATCCGCCGCCGAAGCGCCCGGAGGACCTGGCGCAGCACGACTGTATCCGCCACCGCTTCCCGAGCGGCCGCTTCTACCGCTGGGAGCTGGAGAAGGACGGCCAGGCCGTCGTCGTGGAGGTGAAGGGCCGGGTCGCGCTCGGCGACGAGCTGCTGGGGGTGCGCGCCGCCCGCGACGGCCTCGGGCTCGCCCTCCTGGCCGACGACCTGGTGCTGGAGGACATCGCGGCCGGCCGGCTGATCCGCGTGATGGCCGACTGGTGCCCGGATTTCCCGGGCTTCATGCTCTACTACCCCCGGCAGCGGCGCATGACCTCGGCGCTGCGGGCCTTCATCGACATGGCGCGCCGAAGCGGCTGAGGCGGCTCAGGGCTCCGCCCATCTCCGCAGCAGGTTGGCGTGGCTCTTGGCCAAGAGGTCGAAGATCGCGCTCTTGCCCTCGCGGTCGAAGACCTGCTGCCGGGCCGTGTCCAGGTCGAAGAGGATCTCCCGCTTCCCGGCGTCGCGGACCAGGCTCTGCACCCAGGTCACCGCCACGCGCCGCTCGCCGGAGGTCACCGGGGCAACGCGGTGCAGGCTCGTCGCGGGATAGACGATGGCATCGCCGGCGCCGAGCTTGAACGCCTGCTCGCCGGCGGAATCCTCGATCACCAGCTCGCCGCCCGCATAGCTCTCGGGCGCGGTGAGGAAGACGGTCACGGCCACGTCGCTGCGCAGCGGGTCGCTCCCCATCAGCGCGTCGTCCACATGCGTGCCGTAGGATTCGCCCCCGCCGTAGCGCGCGAAGAGCGGCGGCGCGATCCGGCGCGGCTGCACCGCCGAACGGAAGACGGCGTGCTCGCGCAGCGCGGCGCTCACCAGGGCGGCGGCCTCGCGCGCCGCGGGATGTCGGCCGACCGCCTGGCGATTGGCCTTGACCAGCCGCGCATGCCAGCCGGCCGTGCCCGCCCCGTCCTCGAACTCGGCGCCTTCGAGCAGCGCCTCCACGCGCGCAAGTTGCCCGGCGTTCAGGATTTGGGAAAGGCACAGGATCATGGAGGCATGCTAGGATGGCCGCGCCTCAGGGAGGAGTGCGCCGATGATCGGCCGGCGGGTTTCGACGAAGATGTGGCTCGGCCTCGGCGCCTTCACGCTGGTGGGCGGCACCGCCGCCGCGCAGCCGGCGGCGCCCGCGATCCCGGCCGCGCCAGCCACCCAGGGCGGCGAAGGCGGTGAGGCCGGCGGCGAAGGCGGCATCGACCCGGCGCTGGCCGCCACCGACCCGGTCGAGTTCCTCGTCGCCATGGACGTCATCGCCGCGCACTACGCCGCCGGACACGACATCTACCGGCTCGGCGAGGCCCAGGCGGCCGGCGAGATGTTCGCCCACCCCATCGCCGAGGTCTATGCCGACATGGAGGAGGTGCTGACGCGCCTCGGCGTCGCCGATTTCCGCGAGGCCATGGAGCGCGCCTCCACCCTCGCCCTCGATCGCGCGCCCACCGCCGAGGTCGAGCGGGCGGTGGCGGCCGTGCGGGCCGCGCTGCACGCCGCCGAGGCCCATGCCCCCGGCATCGGCGCGACGCCCAAGGTGCAGGCCGTGGTCATCGCCGACATGGCCGACCGCGCCGCGCTGCAATACGCGATGGCGCTGCGCGAGCCGGACCAGCTCGAGCCCTATCTCGACGGCTACGGCCTCTACCGCGCCGCCGCCGACCGCACCACGCGCGTCGAGCCGGAGCTGCGCGGGGCGAACCTCGGCGCGGTGCTGGAGGCGATCCAGGGCACCCTCGCCGCCCTGGCCGTCGCCTATCCCACGGCGACCCGGCCCGCGGCGCCGGCCGATTCCGGCCCTGTCCTCGCCGCCGCCGCGCGGCTGAGGCTGGCGCTGAACTGACGCCTCTTCGGCCCACGCCCGTCCGGGTATAGAAGCCTTCCATGCTCGACCTCTCCGGTCGCCGGATCGTCTGTCTCGGCGACGTCATGCTCGACCGCTTCCTCTACGGCGACGCGAACCGGCTCTCGCCCGAGGCGCCGGTGCCCGTGGTGCGGCTCGGGCGCACGCAATCCATGGCCGGCGGCGCGGGCAATGTGGCGCGCAACATCGCGGCGCTGGGCGGGCTGCCGGCGCTGATCGGGCTCGTGGGCGAGGATGCCGAGGCGGAGGAGCTGGCCGGGCTGCTCGGCGGCGCGGCGCGGCTGCTGCGCCATGCCGGCCGGCGCACGACGGTGAAGCTGCGCGTCATCGCCGGGCGCCAGCAGATCGTCCGGGTGGACGACGAGGTGGTGTCCGAGGCCAGCGTCGCCGAGGCCGCTTCCATCGCGGTGACCCTGGCGCAGGTGCTGGCGGATGCCGAGGCGCTGATCCTCTCCGACTACGGCAAGGGCGTGCTGACGCCGCCGGTGATCGCCGAGGCGATCGCGGCGGCGCGGGCACGCGGCATCCCCGTCATCGCCGATCCCAAGGGGCGCGACTTCTCCCGCTATGCCGGCGCGGCCTGCCTGACGCCCAATGCGCGCGAGCTCGCCGAGGCCACGGGCCTGCCGGTCGGCTCCGACGCCGAATGCGAGGCCGCGGCGCGGGCCGTGCTGGCCGAGGTGGCGGTGGACGCCGTGCTCGCCACGCGCAGCGAGAAGGGCATGATGCTGGTGCGCCGCGACGCGCCCGCCGTCGCGCTGCCGACCATGGCGCGCGAGGTCTTCGACGTCTCGGGCGCGGGCGACACGGTGATCGCCACCCTCGCTCTGTCCGTCGCGGCGGGGCTCGACCTGGAGGCGGCCATGCGCGCCGCCAATGCCGCCGCGGGCGTGGTGGTCGGCAAGCTCGGCACCGCGACCTGCTCGGCGGCCGAACTCGACCATGCGCTACGCGAGGCCGAGGGCGCCACGGGCGAGATGCTCACCTGGCCGGCGGCGCAGCGGCTGGTGCAGTCCTGGCGGGACCAGGGACTGGTGGTCGGCTTCGCCAACGGCGTCTTCGACGTGCTGCATGCCGGGCACACCCGGATGCTGCGGGCGGCGCGCGGGCATTGCGACCGGCTGGTGGTGGCGCTGAACGCCGATGCCTCGGTGCGCCGGCTGAAGGGCCCGACGCGGCCGATGAACCCGCTGGAGGATCGCGCGGCCGTCATGGCGGCGCTGGCCTCGGTGGATGCGGTGATCGCCTTCGAGGAGGACACGCCGCTGGAGGCGATCCTGGCCCTGCGGCCGGACCGGCTGTTCAAGGGCGCGGACTACCGGATCGAGGAGGTGGTCGGCGCGAAGGAGGTGGCCTCCTGGGGCGGGCGGACGGAGCTGCTGGAGCTGCTGCCGGGGCGGTCCACGACGGGGTTGCTGGAGCGGGCCCGTGGGTAAGCGAGGGGGCTTTGCCCCCTCGCGCTCCCCCACCAGGAAACTCGTTTCCTGGACCTTCCTTCCCTTCAGTGATCGAAGATCCAAGAAACTGAGTTTCTTGGTGGGGAGTTTGAGGGGCAAAGCCCCTCAAGTCCTTTTGTTTCTGCTCCTGGCTTTCCCGGCCTTCTCCCAGACTTGGTCCACCGTCGGTCGTCCCAGCACGGGCCCCGCCCGCGTCATCGGCACCACCGGCCTCGGCTGCATCGCCGGCGCGGTGGAGCTCCCACCCGAGGGCCCCGGCTACCAGGCCGTGCGCCTCTCGCGGAACCGCAACTGGGGCCATCCGGACCTCATCCGCTTCGTCCAGTCCTTCGCCGCGCGCTCGGGCCAGGACCTCTGGATCGGCGACCTCGGCCAGCCCCGCGGCGGGCCCATGCCCACCGGCCACGCCAGCCACCAGGCCGGGATCGACGTGGACATCTGGCTCGACCTCAGCCGCAAACCGGCCATGAGCCGCCCCTCCCGGGAAAGCATCCCCGAGACCTCGCTGGTCCTGCCCGACCAGTCGGCCGTGGACCCGTCGCGCTTCACCGAGGCGCATGCGCGGCTGATCCGGCTGGCGGCCGAGAGCCCGGGCGTGGAGCGCATCTTCGTGAACCACGGCATCAAGCGCAGCCTCTGCGCCATGCACCGCGGCGAGCGCTGGCTCCACTTCGTCCGCCCCTGGTTCGGGCATGACAGCCACATGCATGTCCGCCTGCGCTGCCCGGTCGGCTCGCCCGACTGCCGCCCCGGCCCGCCCATCCCGGCCGGCGACGGCTGCGATGCCGGCCTCGACTGGTGGCTGAGCGACGAGGCGCGGCATCCCCGCCCTCGCCCGCCCGGCCCCCGCCCGCCCCTGCCGGCCGCCTGCACGGCGGTGCTCCGAGCTCCCTGAGAAAGGAAACCGACCATGGCCTATGAGGGCATCCGGGCACGCCGCCCGCTGATCATGGGCCGCCGCGGCGCGGTGGCCACCAACCATCCGGTCGCAACCGCCGCGGGGATGGAGGTCCTGCGGGCCGGCGGCACGGCGGCGGACGCGGCGGTGGCGATCTCGCTGACCCTGGGCGTCGTCGAGCCGCACATGTCCGGCCTCGGCGGCGACGGCTTCTATCACCACTGGTCCGCGAGGACGGGCCAGGCGGAGACCTATGCCGGCACCGGGCAGGCGCCGGAAGCGGCGACCGTCGCGCGCTACCGCGCCGAGGGCGGCATCCCCGTCTTCGGCCCTCTCTCGGTGCAGACGCCCGGCAAGGTCGCGGGACTCGCGGCGCTGCATGCCGCCCATGGCGCGAAACCCTGGGGCGCTCTGTTCGGCCCCGCCCTGGAGGCCGCGCGCGACGGCTTCGCCGTCACCCATGCGCTGCGCCACTTTTGCGGCGAGAACCGCCAGAAGCTGGAACCGGATGCGGTCAGCGCCGGACTCTACCGGCCGGGCGGCGCGCCGCCCACGCTGGGCGCCGTGGTGACGCAGCCCGCGCTGGCCGAGACCCTGCAGCGCCTCGCCGAGGGCGGCCCCGCGGCGTTCTTCGGCGGCCCGCTCGCGCAGGACATCGCCGCGGATCTGGCGGAGGCGGGCACGCTGGTCGCCCTCGGCGACCTCGGCGCAGTGAAGCCGCTGCTGGCGCCGCCCATCGGCATCTCCTGGCGCGGCTTCGAGATCCGGCAGACGCCCGCGCCCTCCATGGGCTTCGCCCTGCTGCAGATGCTGAAGATCGTGGAGGGCGCCGACCTGGAGGCGCTCGGCTGGGGCAGCGCCGCGCTGATCCATCTGATGGTGGAGGTGAAGAAGCGCGCTTTCCTCGACCGCGAGCTCGAAGCGGGCCGCGACTCGCCGGATTTCACGGGGCTGCTCTCCGCCGCGCGCGCCGCCTCCCACGCGTCAGCGCTCGGCGAGCGCGCCGCGCATCTGCCGGTGCGCGCCATGGCCGAGGCCGACACCACCTATTTCTGCGTGGTGGACACGGACGGAAACGCCGTCTCCGGCATCCAGTCCCTCAACTCGGCCTTCGGCTCGGGCGTGACGGGCCGGCGCACGGGCATCCTGCTCAACAACCGCATGTCCTACTGGCACCTGGACGCCGGCCACGCCAACGAGCTCGCGCCCGGCCGCCGCGTGCGCCACACCATGAACGCGCCGATGGTGATGAAGGACGGCAAGCCCTGGATGGTCTTCGGCACGCCCGGCGCCGACAACCAGGTGCAGGTCAACTTCCAGGTGCTGGTCGCCTGCGCCGTCTTCGGCATGGATCCGCAGCAGGCGCTGGAGGCGCCGCGCTGGACCTCCTCCCAGCCCGGGCAGGAATCCAACTACCCCCATGCCGGCGGCGACGTGCTGACGGTCGAGCGCGGCATCGGCGAGGCCGCCATCGCCGGGCTGCGCGAGCGCGGCCACGAGGTGAAGGTGGTCGCCGACCTCGAGGGCGCCTGCAGCGTCGAGGCGATCCGCGTGCTGGAGAACGGCATGCGGATGGCGGCCTCCGACCCGCGGCGGGACGGCTGGGCCGGCGCGTGGTGAGGCGCGGTATGGCAAGACGGGGCCCGCTTCCCTGAGTCGCGGCGGCGGGCTACCCCTGCCGCCCATGCAATTCCCCCAGATCGACCCCGTCGCGATCCAGATCGGCCCGCTGGGCATCCGCTGGTACGCGCTCGCCTATATCGCCGGGATCGTGCTGGGCTGGCGGCTCATGCGGCGGCTGGTGGTGGCCGAGCCGAAGGTCGCCACATCCGAGCAGGTCGACGATTTCGTGACCTGGGCGACGCTGGGCGTGATCCTCGGCGGGCGGCTGGGCTACGTGCTGTTCTACCGTCCCGGCCACTACCTCTTCCATCCGTTGGAAGCGCTGATGGTCTGGCAGGGCGGCATGTCCTTCCATGGCGGGCTGCTGGGCGTGGTGGTGGCGACGGTGTGGTACACCCGCAGCCAGAAGATCCCGACGCTGTCCTTCGGCGACCGCGTCGCGATCGTGGCGCCGATCGGGCTGTTCTTCGGGCGCATCGCGAACTTCATCAACGGCGAGCTCTGGGGCCGCGCGGCCGACCTGCCCTGGGCCATGGTCTTCCC
Source organism: Roseococcus sp. GW821-FHT12F05 (assembly GCF_058806835.1). NCBI lineage: Bacteria > Pseudomonadati > Pseudomonadota > Alphaproteobacteria > Acetobacterales > Roseomonadaceae > Roseococcus > Roseococcus sp. GW821-FHT12F05. The sequence goes on along the minus strand of NZ_JBXAQB010000006.1, from coordinate 281,645 downwards.
TGGCGACCGTCTGCAGATCCCGCGCCATCCCAGCCAGCTCTACCAGGCGGGGCTGGAGGGCATCGCGCTCTTCACCCTGCTGATCATCCTCTGGAGCTTCCCCGCGAACCGGCGGCGGCCGGGCTTCTTCCTCGGCGCGATGGCGGCCGGCTACGGCGTGGCGCGCATCATCGGCGAGTTCTTCCGCGAGCCCGACCCGCAGCTCGGCTTCCTCTTCGCGGGGGCCACCATGGGGCAGCTGCTCTCGCTGCCGATGGTGCTGATCGGCGCCGTCCTGATCTGGCGGAGCCGGCGCAGCGCCTGATGGAACGGCTCGACGCCTTCATGGCGCGCGCGGCCCAGGCCTACTACGCCAGGGGCGAGGGCATCGGGCGGGACTTCACCACGGCGCCCGAGATGAGCCAGGCCTTCGGCGAGTGCCTGGGCCTCTGGGCGGCGGTGACCTGGCAGGCCATGGGCGCGCCGGGCCGCGTGGTGCTGGCCGAGCTGGGGCCGGGGCGCGGCACGCTGATGGCGGATGCGCTGCGGGCGGTGGACGAGATGGTGCCGGGCTTTTCCAGGGCGGCGGAGGTCCATCTCGTCGAGACCTCGCCCATGCTGCGAAGCCTGCAGGCCAGCCGGCTGAAGGGCCGCGTGGCCGCCTGGCACGACGGGATCGCGTCCCTGCCGGAGGGCCCCGCGATCGTCCTCGCCAACGAGTTCTTCGATGCCCTGCCGATCCGGCAATTCGTGCGGCGCGTAGACGGTTGGCGCGAACGCTTCATCTCGGATGGAAGCTTCGTGGAACAATCATCTGAATATTTTGAAGATGCTGCTGAAGGCGCGATCCGCGAGATTTGCGAGCCGGCCCGGACCGTCGCCGCCGCGCTGGCGCGCCGGCTCGCGGCCCAGGGCGGGGCGCTGCTCGCCCTCGACTACGGTCCGGCCGAGAGCGGCTTCGGCGACACGCTCCAGGCGCTCCGCGACAACGAGCGGTCCGACCCGCTCGCCGATCCCGGCGAGGCCGACCTCACCGCCCATGTTGATTTCGCCGCCCTGGCCGCTGCCGGGCGATCGGCGGGCGCGGCGGCCCATGGTCCGCTCCCGATGGGCCTGTTCCTCCAGCGCCTCGGCCTGATGGCCCGCAGCGCCATGCTGGCCCGGATGAAGCCGGCCTCCGCCGGCCTGGTCCTTTCCGCCGCCCAGCGCCTCGTCGCGCCCGAGGGCATGGGGCGGCTGTTCAAGGCGCTGGTCCTCGCCCACCCTGCCCTCCCCACCCCGGCCGGATTCGAGTCCTGATGGCGGAGTTCCTCACCCACCCCGCGCTGTCGGCGCGGCACGGCTTCTTCACCCGCCGCGGCGGCGTCTCGACCGGCGCCTATGCCGAGCTGAACTGCGGCCTCCGCGGCGACGATCCGCCCGCGAACGTGGCGGAGAACCGCGCCCGCGTGGCCCGCGCCGTCGGCGCCGAGCCGGCCGGCCTGCGCTCGCTCCGCCAGGTCCACGGCCCCCGCGTCGTCGAGGCGAACGCCCCCTGGGACGCCCTGCCCGAGGCCGACGGCATGGTGACGCGGGCGCCCGGCGTGGCGCTGGGCATCATCACCGCCGACTGCGCCCCCGCCCTCTTCCAGGACCCCGAGGCCGGGGTGATCGGCGCCGCCCATGCCGGCTGGCGCGGCGCCGTCACCGGCGTGCTGGAGGCGACGGTCGAGGCCATGGTCGCCCTAGGCGCCCGGCGCGACCGCATCGCCGCCGTCATCGGCCCTTGCATCGCCCAGGACAGCTACGAGGTCCGCGCCGACCTGCGCGACGCCGTCGCCGATATCAGCTTCTTCGCCCCCGGCCGCGACGCCGAGCACTTCCAGTTCGACCTCGCCGGCTATTGCGTGGCGCGGCTGCAGGCGGCGGGGGTGGCGGCCGCCGCCCTCGGCCTCGACACCCTCTCGGACGAGGCCCGCTTCTTCAGCCACCGTCGCCGCACCCTGGCCGGCGGCGGCCCCCTGGGGCACCAGATATCCGCGATCGTGCTATGACCCCGTCATGCCCTACCTGTTCATCTTCCTGCTGCTGCTGATCCTGGGGGCGATGGTGTCCTGTGTCCTTTCGTAGCCCCCTTCTCCTGGCGCTCCTGCTTCTTCTCGGCGCCTGCTCGAACAGCATCACGCCCCATTGGGGCAATCCCGGCGCGGCCTCGCGGCGCCTCGCCATCCCGCTCGCCGTCCGGCTCGCCGTCCGCCCGCCGCCCGAGGCGCTGCTCGACGACACCAATGCCAGGCTCCTGGCCGACGCCGTCGCCGACGGCCTCCAGGCCGCCGACGTCCCGGCCATCTCCACCACCACGCCCCTGCCGCTCGACTGGAAGCTCGAGATCACCGCGGAGGTCAACGGCGCGAACGTCCAGCCGCGCTTCGTGATCCGCAATGCCGACGGGCAGGACCAGGGCGCCGTCGACATCACCCCGGTGCCCGCCCGGAACTGGGCCGAGGCGACGCCCGAGCTCATCAGCGCCGTGGCCACCCAGGCGATCCCCCGCGTCACCCAGATGCTGCTCTCGGTGCAGGCGGCCCGCGCCGCAGCCAGCCCGGCCGCCATCTCGGCGGGGCCGCCGCGCGTGCGGTTCATCCCCATCACCGGCGCCCCGGGCGACGGCAACACGGCGCTCACCTCCCGCATGCGGACCTTCCTGGGCAATCTGGGCTACGTGATGCAGGACACCGCCGAGGGCGCGGCCTTCGCCGTGACGGCCGAGGTCAGCGTCATGCCGGTGAACCCGGCGACGCAGCGGGTGGAGATCCAGTGGATCGTCTCCCGGCGCGACGGCCACGAGCTCGGCCGGGTCGTGCAGCTCAACGAGGTCCCCGCCGGCTCGCTCTCCCGCTTCTGGGGCGATGTCGCCTATGTGGCGGCCGAGCAGGCCGCCGGCGGGGTGCAGACCATCATCCGCAACGCCGCCACCCCAGGTTGAGGGACGCTCCCGCCAGGGCGGCAAGTTTACACTTGGGCGCCGGGAGGCTATCGACGGCCCGCCAGCCGAACCAGGGATATTTGGGCCGATGAAGATCGTTGCGTGCAACAGCAACCTGCCCCTGGCCAAGGCCGTCGCCGACAAGCTGGGGATGCCGCTGACCAACGCCTCGGTCCGCCGCTTCGCCGACATGGAGGTCTTCGTCGAGATCCACGAGAACATCCGCGGCGAGGATGTCTTCGTCATCCAGTCCACCAGCTTCCCCGCCAACGACAACCTGATGGAGCTGCTGATCACGCTGGACGCGCTGCGCCGCTCCTCGGCGCGGCGGGTGACGGCGGTGATGCCCTATTTCGGCTATGCCCGGCAGGACCGGAAGAGCAGCCCCCGCTCGCCGATCTCGGCCAAGCTGGTGGCCAACCTCATCACCCAGGCCGGCGCCGACCGCGTGCTGACGATGGATCTGCATGCGGGCCAGATCCAGGGCTTCTTCGACATCCCCGTCGACAACCTCTTCGCCGCGCCGCTCTTCTCGCGCGACATCCAGACGCGCTTCGCCGGCCGCGACCTGATGGTGGTGAGCCCGGACGTCGGCGGCGTGGTCCGCGCCCGGACCATCGCCCAGCAGATCCACTCCGACCTCGCCATCATCGACAAGCGCCGCCCGCAGGCCGGCGTCTCCGAGGTGATGAACGTCATCGGCGACGTGACGGGCCGGGACTGCATCATCATCGACGACATCATCGACAGCGGCGGCACCCATTGCAACGCGGCCCAGGCGCTGATGGACCACGGGGCGCGCTCGGTCAGCGCCTATGTGACGCACGGCGTCTTCTCCGGCGGCGCGGTGGCGCGGGTCGAGAAATCGCCGATCGAGACCATGATCGTCACCGACAGCATCGCCGCGACCTCGGCGGTGCAGGAGGCGACCAACATCCGCCAGCTTCCCATCGCGCCGCTTCTCGCCGAAGCTATGCGGCGCATCAGCGAGGAGAGGTCGGTCTCGTCGCTGTTCTTCTGAACCTCAGGGAGGCCACATGAAGCTCTTCCACGGACCCGGTGCCTGCTCGATCGGCATCCACGTGATCCTGGAGGAGCTGGGCATTCCCTTCGAGACGCAGCGCGTCTCCACCCGCGACGGCTCCGTCCGCAGGCCGGAATACCTGGCGATCAATCCCAAGGCCAAGGTGCCCGCGCTGATGCGCGACGACGGCTCCGTGCTGACGGAGTTCCCGGTCATCGCCTGGTGGCTCGCGAAGTCCAACCCCGGGGCGGGGCTGATCCCGGCCGATGTCGAGGGCGAGGCCCGCGCGCTGGAATGGATGGACTACCTCTGCGGCACCGTGCACCCGCAGGGCTTCACCCGGCAGTTCCGCCCCGAGAACTTCGCCCGCGACGAGGCCGACAGGCCGCGCGTGGTCGAACAGGGCAAGGCGCTGGCGCGGGGCTACCTGGAGCTGGTGGACAGCAGGATCGCCGGCGACCCCTGGCTGCTGGCCTCGGGCTATTCGGTGGCCGACGCCGCGCTCTTCTTCCTCGCCAACTGGGCGACCTCCCCCCTCGGCATGACCCTGCCGCCCAGGGTCGCGAAGCATTACGAGGCCATGCAGGCCCGCCCCGCCGTCCAGCGCGCCGCCGCGCGCGAAACCGCCTGAACCCAACCAAGAAGGAAAACGTCCGATGAAGCTGTACTATGCCCCCGGTGCCTGTTCCCTCGGCATCCACGTGCTGCTCGAGGAGAGCGGCGCGCCCTACACGCCGGCGCCGCTGAACCTGCGCGAGGGCGCGCAGTTCAAGCCGGAATTCACCTCGATCAACTCCAAGTCGAAGGTGCCGACGCTGCAGCGCGACGACGGCACGGTCGTGACCGAGTTCCCTGCCATCGCCTATTGGATCGCGGCGAAGTTCCCCGCGGCGAAGCTGATGCCCGAGACCCCCGAAGACCAGGCCAAGGCGATCGAGGTCACGGACTACGCCGTCGCGACCATGCACATGCAGGGCTTTTCCCGGATGTTCCGCCCGGCCAACTTCGCGCCGTCCGAGGGCGACCACGAGGCGGTGACGGCCCGCGGCAAGGAGCTCTTCACCAAGGGCCTCGCCTGGCTCGACAAGGTACTGGAGGGCAAGGACTACGTGGCCGGCAGCTTCAGCTTCGGCGACGCGGCGCCCTTCTACGTCACCTTCTGGGCCAAGGAGCGCATGAAGCTCGACCTGCCGCCCAATGTCGCCGCCTTCTACAAGCGTATGCTGGCCCGGCCGGCGGTCGCGAAGGTCATGGCCGACGAAGGCCTGGCGGTCGCCGCTTGATCCTCTACGTCTCCACGCGCAGTTCCAGCCTGGCCGCGAGGCTTGCCTTCGCGCTGTCGGGTCTGCCCGGAGACGTGAAGGAGATCAGCCTGCGCCAGGGCGAGGGCCGCACGCCGGAATATCTGGCCATCAACCCCAAGGGCCAGGTCCCGGCCCTGGTGCTGGATGACGGCCAGGCGCTGACCGAGACGCCGGCCATCCTGCTGGCGATCGGCGAGATGGCGCCGGCAAGCGGCCTCATTCCCAGCGACCGCATGGGACGCTGGCGGGTGGTGGAGTGGCTCTCCTGGTGCGCCTGGCACCTGCCGCGGAGCTTTCACCCGGGCTTCGCGCCCGGCCGCTTCGGCCCGGCCTTGGCGGAGGGCGAGATCCGCGCCTCGGCCCTCGGCCGGGTGGGCGACATGCTCTCCTATGTCGAGACCGGGCTCGGTAACCGCGACTGGATCGTCGGCGATGCCGTGACCGTCGCGGATTGCTACATCGCGATGATCACGGTGCTCGCCGGCTTCCTCGGCGTGGCGCCGCCCGATGCGCTCCTGGCCCACCGGAAGCGCCTCTTCTCCCTCCCCGTCCTCACGGACACGCTGGCAGCCGAAGGGTTCTCCGCATGAGCCTCAATCCCATCCCCTTCTGGTATCTCCGCCACGGCGAGACCGACTGGAACGCCGAGGGGCTCAGCCAGGGCAATGTCGACATACCCCTGAACCATGTCGGCATCCTGCAGGCGAAGCGCGCGGCGCGAACGATGCATCCCGTGCCGATCAGGACCATCGTCTCCTCGCCGCTCAGCCGCGCCAAGGACACGGCGGACATGGTGGCCGAGGTGCTGAAGCTGCCGGTCCTCGTGGACGAGGAACTGCGCGAGGTGGCCTTCGGCGTCCAGGAAGGCCTGCCCATGGGCGACTGGTACGACGACTGGATCGCCGACAAATTCACCCCCGAGGGCGCCGAGACCTTCGCCGGGCTGCGCGCCCGTGCCGTCCGCGCCATCAACCGCGCGACCGCCCTGCCCGCCCCGGTGCTGGTGGTGGCGCATGGGGCGCTCTGGCGCGCCTTTCGCTACGAAGCGGGTCTGCCCGCCAATGTCCGCACGCCCAACGCGCTGCCGCTGCACGTGAAGCCGGACGGCCAAGGCAGCTGGACGATCGAGGCGCTCGAGCTCGTTCCGGAGTTTTAGCGAGGGGCTCTGCCCCTCGGTTGTCTCCCCTTCGGGGCCAACCCCCGCCAGGGCTTTTGGCCCTGGCCCCAAAAACAGGCGGAAGGTGCAGGAAACTCAGTTTCCTGCCGGGGTGCGCGAGGGGCGGAGCCCCTCGAACCAATGGAGAAGACCATGGCGAAGGCAGAACCAGGCTGGCAGATTCTCCGCGGCGGTCGCGTGGTCGAGGTGACCCGCCGCCGCGCCACCCACGCCGACATCCTGATCCAGGACGGCGTGATCCGTGAGGTCGGCGAGAATCTCGCCGCGCCCGAGGGCACGGCGGTCGTCGACGCCTCGGGCTTCCTGCTGCATCCCGGCCTGACCAACGCCCACACCCACGGCCATGGCGGCCTCGGCCGCGGCCAGGGCGACCGCTGGAGCCTGGAGACGCTGCTGGCCTCCGCCCCCTGGGTCGGCGGCAGCCGCGCGCTGGCCGACAAGCGGCTTTCGGCGCTGCTCTGCGCGGCCGAGATGGTCGCCAAGGGCTGCACCTGCGCCTACGATCTCTGCACCGAGATTCCGCTCCCCTCCGTCGATGGGCTGGACGCGGTGGCCGACGCCTATGCCACCGTCGGCATGCGCGCCGTGGTCGCGCCCATGGTGGCCGACCGCTCGCTCTACGAGGCCATTCCCGGCCTGATGGACGCCCTGCCCGACCGGCTCCGGCGCGAGGCCGAGAAGATCAGGCTGCGCCCCTGGGAGGAGACCATCGCCGTCATGGACGCGGCGCTGCGCAACTGGCGCTGGAACGCCGAGGACATCCGCTTCGCCGTCGCCCCCACCATCCCGCACCACTGCACCCAGGAATTCCTCTGCGGCTGCCGCGACCTCGCGCAGAGATACGAGGTCGGCATCCACAGCCACGTCGCCGAAAGCAAGGTCCAGGCGCTGGTCGGCATGCAGCGCTACGGCATGACCCTGACCCGCTACATGGACAGCCTGGGCCTGGTCGGGCCGCAGTTCACCGTGGCGCACGGCGTCTGGCTGGACGACGACGACCTGCGCCTGCTGGCCGACCGCGGCGCCTCCATCGCGCACAATCCCGCCTCCAACATGAAGCTCGGCAACGGGATGTTCCGGCTGAAGCGGGCGATCGACCTCGGCGTGAATGTCGGGCTCGGCACGGACGGCGTGACCAGCGGCGACAACTGCAACATGTACGAGGCGATGCGGCTCGCCGCCTTCACCTCGCATGTGCAGACGCCCGACCCGCACGCCTGGGCGACGGCCGAGCAGGTCTATCTCGCGGGCACGCTGGGCTCCGCGCGCGCGGCCGGCTTCACCGACATCGGCGCGATCGAGCCGGGGATGAAGGCGGACATCGTCTTCCTCGACCTCGTGACGCCGCACTGGATGCCGCACAACGCGACGCTGAACCAGATGATCCACGCCGAGGATTCGACGGCGGTGCGGCACGTCATGATCGGCGGCCGCTTCGTCTATCGCGACGGGAAGCACACCACCCTCGACATGGCGAAGCTGGCAGCCGAGGCCGAGGAGGCGCGCGACCGGCTGGAAGCGGCCAATGCCGAGCAGAAGGCGCTGTTCGATCTGCTGGAGCCCGTGGTGGCGAGCTTCTGCTCCGGCCTTGCGGCGCGGCCCTACCACCTCTCCCGCTACATGTGCGACGCCCCGAATTCGGGGATCTGACCAGCCGGCGGGTCAGAGGGTCTTCAGGAACTCCACGATGTCCCGCCGTTGTGCTTCCGTCAGCGCCGGGCCGATGACGCCGTTGCCGCGCGGCCCGTCGCGGAATTCGTGGCCGCGGTTGGAATTGCCGGGGATCGTCGTGTCGAAGGGGAAGCCCCCGGGGAAGACGCCGGTCTCGAAGCCGACATTCACGGGATCGAACTGCCGGCTGCCGACGATGAAGGTCCTGTCGCGCTGGTCGGCCGGAACCAGCATCTGGTGGAGGCTCGGCACCGAGCCGTTGTGCAGGTAGGGCGCCGTCGCCCAGACGCCGTCCAGCGGGCGCGCGCGGTAGGCGCCGAGGGCGCGCCACTCGTTGTCCCGGAAGCCGTCCATCTCCCGGCGCTGCGCGGGCGATATGTTGTTCTGTTCGTACCAGGTCCGGATCACCTCGGTGGTGACGCGCCGCAGCCCCTCGGCGGCGGAGACCGGCGTTCGCGAACCGGTGTCCGGATAGGCGCGGCGCCGGACGAAGTTCATCGCAGCCGCCGGATCGGTGCCGATGTGCTCGAGCGCGACCATGTTCAGGCGCAGCTCCGGCCGTTCCGCCTCGCCGGGAGCGCCCGCCGCCATCGCCCAGCGCCCCGTGTGGCAGCCGGCGCAAAGATCCCCGTAGAGCGCCGCCCCGCGGGAGGCGGCCGCCCGGTCGATCGGGCCCAGCAGCCGCTCCGGCCAGGGCGGCGGCCGCAGCCCGGCCCGAGGGGCGGGCCCGGCCAGCAGGCGCTCCATCTCGTGGATCGTGTCGAGCCGCACGGTGGTGCGGTAGAGTTCCTGGCGCGAGCCGGTGAGCGTCGTGCCGGCGCGCACGCCCATCGCCTCCGCGACGTTGCGGCCCATCGGCTGGCGGATGGCGCCGTTGTACTGCACCCAGTCGAACCAGGATGCGTCCCAGAGGGCGGGGAAGCTCACCGGCCCATCAGCGACGGCGAAGTTGCGCCGGTCGTTCAGCCCCGTTCCGAAGACGAAGTTCCCGCCGCGACCGAGCGCATCGAGGCGGCCGAAGCCCTCCACCACCGGGTAGAGCCGGTTCGCCTGCGCGATGTCGAGCTCGCTGCGCCCGGCCGCGACCGCGCGATCCAGCCGGTCCTTCAGGCCTTGCCGGGCTTCGGACGTCATCCCCGTGCCCAGCACGGCCGCGGCGAAGCGGTCGAAGCGGATGTCGGATCGCTGCGTCAGCAGCAGGGCGAACCCGAGCTCCTGCTGGAAGGCGGCCGTGTTGGTCATGGCGGGCCCGCCGTCGATCCGGATGGCGCGGCCGCCCCGCTCGATCTGGCCGGTGTGGCAGGCGGCGCAGGTCAGGCCCACGACCGTCTCGGGGCGCCCGTCGGCCGCGGGGAAGCGGTCGTCCGGGGCGAAGCCGACCGGCAGCCCATGGGGGTTGGCCGCCGAAACAGGATCGGGCAGGAAGCCGAAGCGGGCCAGGTACCCGGGCGCGGCGAAGCGGGAGGAGCCGATCAGGCTGACCCCCGGCTGCTCCAGGGCGAGGAACCAGGCCAGCGGCATGAGCCGCGTGCCCTGGGATGCGTGGTAGAACCAGCCGCGCTGGGCTTCCGTCCAGTTCTGCTCCGCGAAGGCGAGGTCAGCCGGCGGCCGGTATTCAGGCAGCTCGGCGCAGCCCGCCGCCAGCGCGAGGAACAGCGACGCGACACCACCGATACCCATTCGTCCGGCCATTTGCAGATCGCCTTGTACTTGCCATCGGGACAGTAGGCGCGGAACGACATGCGGCTCAAATGAAATATTTCGAAGTCATGGCCTATAGAAACTGGCAAAAATTATATCGCATTGTCTCTCGCAACGGCACATCGACGATGAAATGCATTTACCGTCCATCGCCCGGAGGATCTCCGGTCGAGTGCGGCCTGCAGTTGCCGGGTCGACGGCGACTTCAACCCGCAGCGGATCGGTGATGGCGGGCCCGCATCGGCTCCCCTGGCCCCGACGGCGTCGGTTCATCGAATATTCGAATAAATAAACCTGCCCATCTTCGTCGCCATTTGATGATAGTGGACATACGTGACTTACTTCAATCGGAGATCGGCCTTGTCCAGAAATATCGTGATCTGCTGCGACGGAACCGGCAACGAGATCGGCACCACGATTTCCAACGTGCTGAAGCTTTACCGCAGTATCGAGAAAAGCGATCGCCAGCGCGTGTACTACAATCCCGGCGTCGGAACGATCGGCCAGCAGAATGCCTGGCAGCGGCTGCGTCAGAATGCCCGGAGCGTGTTTGGACTGGCGACCGGAGCCGGGCTCGACGACGACGTCCTGGGCGCCTACCGCTTCCTCTGCGAGACCTACCGGGACGGCGATCGGATCTGGCTCTTCGGCTTCAGCCGCGGCGCCTATACCGTGCGTGTCCTCGCCGCCTTCGCCCATGTCATCGGGCTCCTGCCGCCGGACCAGCTCAACCTCGCGGGCTACGCCCTCTCCGCCTACAAGCGCGCCAGCGCCGAGAGCCGGCGCGAGGAACGCCGGCAGGCCAATGCCCCCGCCCCGGAGCCGAAGGCGCGCAGCGCGGACCTGGAGGCGGCCTGGCACTTCAGCCGCGTCGCCGGCGGCTATCCCGTCCGCATCGAGTTCCTCGGCGTCTGGGACACGGTGGCCTCGGTGATCGTCCCGCGCCGCGACACGCTCATCCCCGATCTCCAGACGCTGCGCTTCACGCGGACGAATCCGAGCGTGAAGACCTTCCGGCAGGCCATGGCCATCGACGAGCGCCGCCGCATGTTCCGGCTCAACCACTGGAAGGAGCAGCAGCCCTACAGGCCGAATCCCTATGTCGCCGCCTCGGCCGTCCCGCAGGACATCCGGCAGGTCTGGTTCGCCGGCGTGCATGCCGATATCGGCGGCGGCTATCCGGAAACGGAAAGCCAGCTCTCGAAATACCCGTTGCACTGGATGGTCGAGGAGGCCGTCGCGAAGGGCCTCCACGCGGATCGCGGGATGATCGATCACCTCGTGCTGGGGCTGCCGCGACCGGGCAGCAACCACACCTACGTCGCGCCCGACGCCGGGGGCCCGCTGCACAATTCGATGAAGCTGCTCTGGAAGCCGCTGGAATGGATTCCGAAGTCCGTCAGATGGCGCGAATGGGCCGGCCGCTCCGATCTGCTCGGCTGGTACCTGCCGCGATCGGAGCCGCGGCTCATCCCGGACGGGGCGCTGCTGCATCGGTCGGTTCTGGAGCGGATGGCCAAGGTTCCGGACTACCGGCCCGTCAACCTGCCGCCGTCCCACCATGTCGAGAACGCGCCCTGAGCCGAACCCGGCACGGCGCTTGCTGACCGGAGGTTCATCTTCCCTCCAGGTCGGACTCACGCATGCAACGCCGCTCGCTCCTGCCGCTTCTCGCGGCATCTGCCTTCCCGCGCGCCGCGCCGGCGCAGACGCCCTGGATCCCCGACCGCCCGATCCGCCTGATCGCGCCCTTCGCCGCCGGCGGCGCGGCCGATGTCGTCGCCCGCGTCACCGCCGAGGGGCTGGCGCAGATCCTGGGACAGCAGGTCATCGTCGAGAACCGCACCGGGGCCGGCGGTGCCGTCGGCACCGAGCTCGTCGCCCGTGCCCGGCCCGACGGCTACACGCTCACCACCTCCAGCCAGGCGACGCACGGCATCAACCCCGTGCTGACGCGCCTCAGCTTCGACCCCGCGACCGACACCACGCCCATCGCCATCGTCGCGGGCGTGCCGGCGGTGCTCATCGTGAACAACGACCTGCCGATCCGCAGCGTCCCGGAGTTTCTCGCCTACGTGAAGGCGCGCCCGGGCCAGGTGAACTACGGCTCGGCCGGCATCGGCTCGTCCAGCCACATGGTCATGGCGCTGCTGGCTCAGAAGGCCGGGCTGGAGCTGAACCACGCCCCCTATCGCGGCACGGCGGTCGCGATGCCGGACCTGATGGCCGGCCGCCTCGGCGCCATGACGGACAACATCCCGGGCGCGCTGGCCTTCATCCGCGACAACCGCGTGCGGGCGCTGGGCGTCTCCACGCCGAACCGGCTGGCGGTGCTGCCGGACGTGCCCAGCATCGCCGACACGGTGCCCGGCTTCAGCGTCCTGAACTGGTACGGGATCTCGGGGCCGGCGGGCCTCGCGCCGAACATCGTGGCGACGCTGCACGCGGCGGTGCAGACCCTGCTGGCCCGCCCCGCCTTCCGCGAGCGGCTGATGAGCCAGGGCACGGACCCCATGCCCATGAGCACCCCGGAGTTCACCGCCTACATCGCCCAGGACCGGGCGCAGTGGCAGGAGCTCGCCAACGCGACCGGGCTGCGCGCGGACTGATCAGTAGAAGAAGCGCTCCTCTACGATCATCCCCTCCTCGACGGTGTAGAGCGCGACCTCGGTCATCTGCATGCGCTGGCCCGTGGCCTTCACGGTGATGTCGATGCGCATGGTCAGCGCGAACTGGTCCTCGTTGATGTAGGGCCCCTCGACCTCGAAGCCATGGACCTCGTGCGCGGCGGTCCAGGCGGCGCCCTTGGCCGCGACGGCGGGCTTGCCATAGACGGCGCGCGGCTCGCCCATCGCCTCGATGCTCGAGACGTCCTCGTGCCAGTAGCGCTCGGCGGCGCCGTGGAAGTCGCCCTGCTTCAGCAGGGCGGTGAAGCCCTCGGCGGTGGCGCGGATGTCGATCATTCCCGTTCTCCTGCAATCGGATGCGGAGAAGGCTAGACCCGGGCGAAGGTCAGGGATGTGAAGCTTCGGTCAAGGGGTGGCGACGCGGGTGGCGTCTCCCTTCGAAATCGGCCGACGCCCATGGGGCGCCGGGCGCGCTATCAGTACTGGTTGGGGAAGAGAACCTTCTGATAGGTCCGGCCATCGCCCGACTTCGCGGCGGGGATGAAGGGGCGGGCCTTGGCGAGGGCCGCCATCGTCGCGGCGGCGTTCAGCTCATAGGCCGGGATGGCCTGCAGGGCCGCCTCGCATTTTTCCCAGCCGTCGATGATCCCCTGGCGGTTCTTGTGCCAGTCGTCCGTCGTGGGGAACTTCTTCCGATCGAACCCCGTGTAAGCGTAGCCGGCATAGGCGCGTAGGGCCGTGGACCTCAGGCCGCCGTAGGAGCTGATGTAGTAGTCCAGCAACTGGCAGATCGCCTCCATGCCCTCGTCGTCGTCGCCGCGGCGTACGGCATCGACATCGACGGAGATGGCGCCCTTGTTCTTGACCCGCGTGAGTTCCGCGGGTTCCGTCTGGCCGAAGCCAATGGCGCTGCCACCCACCTGCGAGCCATTGTTGAACAGCCCTTCCTCCCAGCAGATGGCGAGGATCAGCTCATGCGTGCAGGAGAGGGCGGTCGTCATGTTATGCTTCTGCACGAGGCAATCCATGTAGGTCATGTCGCGGCCCGGCGTGTAGCCGCGGTAGGGATTGGCCATGGGATGCTCCTCGCTCGTGCCGCCGGTCCATCCGGCTTCGCGAGGCCATCATGCGGGGCGCGTGTCGCGGCCGGGTCGCGGCGAGCGTCTGGGTTGGTCGCGTTGGTCGCTCCCTCCGGACGAATCGAGCATCGCAAGGAAGGGATATAGGATGAAATACCTTGAACTTTCGAGGCTGTTCTTATAGCCGAGGAATGACCCACGCCACCCCACTCACCGACGCCGAATACGCCCTCCTCCTCCCCTTCCTCTCCACCGGCCGCCCGCCCGCCGACCGCCGCCCCCTCGACGCCATCTTCCACGTGGTCATGACCCGCTGCATCTGGGCCGACCTCCCGCCGCATCTGGGAAAGCCCGACACCGCCCAGCGCCAGCTTCGCCGCTGGATGCGCGCCGGCGTGATGGACCGGCTCCTCATCGCCGTCGCGCGCATCCCCGCCTATGCCGGCCTCCGCCTGCGCATCTGCCGCGCCTGACGCCGCGCCGCCCGTGTCGCCTCGATGCAATCGCTGCTGCTGGCCAAGGCCTTGCGCCTGGAGGCGGCGCTGCCCTGCCCTTCCATCCACCTGCCCAAGCCGGCTTTGTCCGAAACCGTGCAAAGGCTCACATTCCGGCTCTTCGAAAATCCGCACCGCGTGGATTCCCGGGTCTTCGGGCTCCTCGGACGCCTCATGCGCTTCGCCGGAGGCCGCCGCGACCTCTGGCGCACCCAATGATGCGCCTAGAGCAGCCCGCCCAGCACCTGCCCGCCCGGCAGCGGCCGCGGCGCGCCGGTCGTGCCCGGGAAGCTGATCGGCAGCCCGCGCGCCGTCCGCGCCGCGAGCACGGCGAAGCACTGCGCCTCCAGCGCGTCGCCGTTCCAGCCCGTGACCTCCACCGGCCGCACCGGCTCGCTGAGGGTCGCCGCCAGCGCCCGCATCATCGCGGGATTGCGCCGCCCGCCGCCGGCCACCAGCCATTGCAGCGGCGGCTCCGGGAAGTGCCGGGCCGCGGCGGCCACGCAGACGGCGGCGAAGGCGACCAGCGTCGCCGCCCCGTCCTGCGGCGAGAGGTTCTGGGCGCCCGCCTCGCGCAGCGCCCGGTCGAAATCCAGCCGATCCAGCGACTTCGGCGGCTTCTGGGCCAGGTAAGGATGCGCCATCAGCCGCCCCAGCACCGCGCCGTCGGCATGGCCGGCCAGGGCCAGATGCCCGTTCTTGTCGTAGTCCTTGCCGAGGGAGCGCTTCGCCCAGTCGTCCAGCGGGCCGTTGGCGGGCCCCGTGTCGAAGGCCAGGAGATCACCGTCCGGCCCGAGCCAGGTGACGTTCCCCACGCCGCCCAGGTTCAGCACCGCGAGCGGCTTGGGCAGCCCTGCCGCCAGCGCCGCATGCGCCACGGGGACCAGCGGCGCCCCCTGCCCGCCGGCCAGGACGTCGGCCGAGCGGAAGTCGTAGGCGACGGAGAGGCCGGTCATCTGGGCCAGCTTCCGGGCATCGCCGATCTGCCAGGTGTAGCCCCGGGCATTGCGGCCATCCCCGGGCCGGACCGGGCGATGAAGGATCGTCTGGCCGTGGAAGCCGATGAGCTCCGCCTCCGGCAGCCCGGCCCGCGCCGCCTCCAGCGCGATGCGCGCCACCGCCGCGGCATGGCGGTCCGTCAGCCGCGCCGTGCAGTCGAGCAGGAAGGGGTCCTCGGCCGTGATGTTGGGAGCCATCTCCAGCAGCCGCCGCAGGTCGCGGCGCAGCGCGGGCTCGTAGGGCAGCGTCACCGTGGGGCCCAGCTGGCCCACGCGCTCCCCGTCCGTCTCCACCCAGGCCGCATCCACGCCGTCCAGCGACGTGCCGCTCATCAGCCCCACGATTCTCAACATGGGCCGAGTGTGCTACGCCGCACGGCCAAACGCCAACCGGGTCCAGAACTTCATGTCCGACTTCCTCGATGTCATCCGCGAGCGCGGCTTCGTCCACCAGGTCACCGACGAGGCCGCGCTGAAGGCCGCGTTCAAGGCCGGTCCGGTGGCGGGGTATATCGGCTTCGACGCGACGGCGGACAGCCTGCATGTGGGCAGCCTCGTGCAGATCATGCTGCTGCGCTGGCTGGGCAAGACCGGCAACCGGCCGGTGGCGCTGATGGGCGGCGGGACGACCAAGATCGGCGACCCCTCGGGCCGCGACGAGACGCGCCAGATCCTCACGGAGGAGCGCATCGAGGAGAACAAGGCCGGCATCCGCCGCGCCTTCACGAGCCTGCTCGAATTCGGCGACGGCCCGGGCAAGGCCATCATGCTCGACAATGCCGAATGGCTGGACGAGCTGCGCTACATCCCCTTCCTGCGCGAGGTGGGCCGCCATTTCAGCGTGAACCGCATGCTGACCATGGACAGCGTGCGGCTGCGGCTGGAGCGCGACCAGCCGCTCACCTTCATCGAGTTCAACTACATGCTGCTGCAGAGCTACGACTTCGTGGAACTGCGCCGGCGCCACGGCGTGACGCTCCAGATGGGCGGCAGCGACCAGTGGGGCAACATCGTCCTGGGTGCCGACCTCGTGCGCCGGATGGACCAGAAGGACGCCTTCGGGATCACCGCGCCGCTCATCACCACGGCCTCGGGCGCGAAGATGGGCAAGACGGCGGCGGGCGCGGTGTGGCTGAACGCCGACCGCGTCTCGCCCTACGACTACTGGCAGTTCTGGCGCAACGCCGAGGACGCGGATGTGGGCCGCTTCCTGGCGCTGTTCACGGAGCTGCCGATGGACGAGGTCCGCCATCTCGGCGCGCTGCGGGGCTCGGAGATCAACGAGGCGAAGAAGATTCTGGCGACCGAGGCCACGACGCTGCTGCACGGCCGTGCGGCGGCGGTGGAGGCCGCCGAGACCGCGCGGCTCGCCTTCGAGCAGGGCGCGGCGGCCGAGACGCTGCCGAGCATCACGGCCGCGCTGCCCGCCTCGCTGGCCGACCTGCTGGTCAGCGCCGGCCTCGCCTCCAGCAAGGGCGAGGCGCGGCGGCTGGTGGCGCAGAACGGCATCCGGCTGAACGACGATGTCGTGAGCGATGCCCAGCGCTCCGTGACGGCCGATGACCTGCAGGACGGGGCGGCGAAGCTTTCCGCAGGCCGGAAGAAGCACGTGCTGGTGCGCGCCGCCTGAACTAGCGGCGGGAGTTCCGGCGCGGCTGCGAGGCGGCTCGCCGCGTGTTCCGGGCGGGCCGCGCTGCCGTCGCGGCCGGGGCCGCCGTCGGCCGGATCGTGTTGGCGCCCACGCGGTAGCAGCGATTGCCGCGCGCGAAGTCCCGCAGCTCCGCCGGCACGGCCGCCACCGTGTCGCCCGCCTCCAGCCGCGCCCGCCCTTCGGGCGACCAGCTGGCGGGACGGATGGTGGGGCTGGCGAAGCTGCCGCTCGCCCGTATCGGGATGTCCAGCGCGAAGAAATTGGTGGTATCGCGCTGGCTGCCGATCACGAGGTCGAGCTGCCGGCGGTTGAGGTCGAAGCTCGCGATGCCCGCGATGGTGCCGGTGCCGGCCTCGATGCGCAGCGGCGCCACCTCCCCCACCCCCCGGCGGATCTCGGCCACCGCCAGCAGGCAGGTGACCGGCGTCGTCCCCCGCGGCGTGCGGAAGAGCGAGCGGATGTCGGTCGAGGCCATCTCGATGACCTCGCGCTGGATCTGGCCGCTGGTCATCGCCACCACGGCGGAAAGATCGGCGGCCCGGGTCACGGCGTTCAGGGTCCGTCCCTGCCCCTGGGCGATGACGCGCGCCTCCAGCCGGCCGGTGAGCGGCAGCGGGCGCAGGCCGAAGGCGCGGCGCAGCGTCTCGACGTCGCCCTCGCGCATGGCGACCTGCGCCAGCACCGCGACCTCATCGCCGCGGCGCTCGAGCTGGCCATGGGCGGAGATGCGCGCGGAAAAGGCCCGGAGCGCGAGCTCGTCCACCACGATCCGGTCCGCCACGACGGCGGCCTGGATCCGGGCCTCGGTCGCACGGACCTGGCCGTAGCGCAGGTCGTCCGCCGTCAGGCGCGCCTCGATCATCGGGTCCGGCTTCTCCTGCACGATCAGCGGCAGGTCGGCGTCGTCGGAGGGCGGCGCCCCCGTGCGCGGCGGCGTGCCCAGCAGGCGGTTCATGTCGAGCCGCGAGAAGTTGAGCTGGGCGGAGATGCGGTCCGGTTGGCCGTCGGCCCCCTCCGCCATCTGCAGCAGCGGGCCGGCCAGCGGCGCGCCGTCGAGGGCGCCGGTCACGGTGGTGAGCTTCCAGAGGTCGCCCTGCCGCTCCATCTGCCCCGCGAGCCGGATGGGGATGGTGGGCCCGCCCCCGCTTCCGCCGCCGATGGCCAGCAGCGTGGCCGGCGAGGGCGCCTCCAGGGCCAGGTCGGCCTGGATGCCGTCGAAGTTCAGCGGATCCGTCGCCGTGCCGCGCAGGGTCAGGACCGTGTCGCCGCCAGCGGTGGCGCGGAGGTCCAGCGGGAAGGGCGTCGGTACGTCCCAGAACTGGAGGAAGGTGCCGAGCGCGGTGTCGAGCACAAGCGGCACGTCGTTGTAGGCACCATTGGCGAGGAGCCGGACCGGCTGGTCGCGCCCGGGCGCCGCCAGGCTCGCGGAGTCGAGCCGCACGCGCAGCGCCTGGCCGCTGCGCGTGCGGATGGTGATCTGGCTTCCGGTCAGCTGCAGCACCTGGACGAAAGGGAAGCCGCGGCGCGATTCCGGATCGGGGCCGGGTGTGCTGGGCGCCTGGGGCGGGGTCTCGTTGAAGCGCCAGTTGCGCTGCTGGTCGGCGTTGCGCTCCAGCAGGAGCGACAGCCCGTCGATGGCCACGCGCGTGACGATCACCTCCCGATGCAGGAGCAGCGGCCAAAGCTCCAGCTCCAGGTCCAGGGAGGTGAGCGTCACCATGTCCGGCTGCGTGCCGCCGTCGATATTGGCGAGGTGCAGGCCGCGCAGCGCGACGGCAAGGTTCCTACCGGGCGTGACGCGCAGGCTCTCGATCGTGACGCCCCGTCCGGCGGCGGCCGTGGCCCGGCCGACGACGTAGGAGGCCAGCTCGACGCTCGGCAGCAGGAACCAGGCCGCCGTGAGCGCGGCCGGCACCAGGGCCGCGATCGAGGCGACCGCAACCAGGATCGCGATGGTCCTGCGCCTCAAGCTCAAACCCTTGTCATCCGAGGGAAATCCGGCCCGAAGGCCATAAGGTGTCATGCCAGCGGGGACGGCTGCGGGCAACGGCCCCTCGCCCGCATCTCCCCCTTTGGCCGATGCTATGGCATCCTGCGACAAACAACGGGAAACATGTCCATGAACGAGCCCAGCCTGGTCATCCGGGGCGGGACCGTCGTCGACGGCACCGGAGGCGCGCCCTACGAGGCCGACATCGCGCTCGACGGCGCCCGCATCGCCGCCATCGGCCGGAACCTGTCGGTTCCCCGCGGGACCGAGGAGATCGACGCGCGCGGGCAGCTGGTCACGCCGGGCTTCGTCGACATCCACACGCATTACGACGCGCAGGCGACCTGGACCTCGCGCATCCTTTCCTCCTCGCTGCACGGGGTGACGACGGCGCTGCTCGGCAATTGCGGCGTGGGCTTCGCGCCCTGCCGCCCCGAGAGCCGCGACATGCTCGTGAAGCTCATGGAAGGTGTGGAGGACCTGCCGGAAGTCGTTCTGACTGAAGGATTGCCGTGGAACTGGCAGAGCTTCCCGGAATATCTGAACGCACTGGACTCGCGCGCCTACGACATGGATATCGCGACCCAGGTGCCGCATGCGGCGCTGCGCGTGCACGTCATGGGCCGCCGCGGCTTCGAGCGCGAGCCGGCGACCGCCGAGGACCGGGCGGAGATGGCGCGGCTGGCCCGCGAGGGGATCGCGGCCGGCGCGCTGGGCTTCTCCACCTCCCGCGCCATCGCCCACAAGACGCTGGCCGGGGAGCCGACCCCCACCCTCGGTGCAGCCGAGATCGAGCTGGCGGAGATCGCCGGCGGGCTCGGCGGCGGCTGGATGCAGCTCATCTCCGACTTCGACGACCCCGCCGAGGAGGAGTGGGAACGGCTGATGCGCATCGCCCGCATCGCGAAGCGGCCTATGACCTTCTCGCTGCTCCAGCGCGAATCCCGGCCGGAGTTCTGGCGCTGGCTGCTGGACCGGGTGAGCGAGGCCAATGCCGAAGGCATCCGCATCACCGGCCAGGTGATGGGTCGCCCCGTCGGCCTCATGTTCGGCTGGGAGCTGTCGCAGCACCCCTTTCTCACCCGGGCCAGCTTCCGGGAGGTGGCAAACCTCCCTATCGCCGAGCGCGCCCAGGCCCTCCGCGATCCGGAGCGCCGCGCCCGCATCCTGGCCGAGCCCACCGCCGACCCGGCGCTCCGCGCGCGCCTCAACAACTACGCCCGGATCTACAAGCTCACGCCGGACTACGAGCCGCCGCCCGAGGCCAGCGTGCTGGAGCAGGCCAAGGCCCAGGGCCGCGACCCCGAGGACCTCTGTTACGACTGGATGCTGGAGGACGGCGGCCGCGCCATCCTCAACCGTCCCCTGCTGAACTATGCGGACGGCAATCTGGACGCGATCCGCGAGATGGTGACCCATCCGCACACGCTGATGGGGCTGGGCGATGGCGGCGCCCATGTCGGCTATATCTGCGACGCCTCCTACACCACCCACATGATGACCCATTGGGCCCGCGACCGCGCCCGCGGCCACAAGCTGCCGGTGGAGTTCGTGGTGAAGCGCCTCTCCGCCGACAACGCCCAGGCGCTCGGCCTCAGGGATCGCGGCACTCTAGCGGTGAACATGAAGGCCGACCTCAATATCATTGATTTCGAAGCAATGAGCATCGAGCGTCCCAACATGCGCTACGACCTGCCGGCCGGCGGTAAGCGCCTGGTCCAGGGCGCGAGGGGCTACACGGCGACGATCTGCTCGGGGCAGGTGACACAAAGAAACGGCGAGATGGCGGAGGCCCTGCCCGGCCGCCTCATCCGGGGAGGAAAATCATGAGACACGATCTGGTCATCCGCGGCGGGCACGTCGTCGACGGCACCGGCACGCCCGGCTTCGAGGCGGATGTCGCCATCCAGGACGGCGAGATCGTCCAGGTCGGCACGGTCGCCGGCTCCGGCCGGGAGGAGATCGACGCGCGGGGGCTGATGGTCGCGCCCGGCTTCGTCGACATTCACACGCACTACGATGGCCAGGCCGTCTGGGACAGCCACCTCGCCCCTTCGGCGATCCATGGCGTGACCACGGCGCTGATGGGCAATTGCGGCGTCGGCTTCGCGCCCTGCCGCGCCGCCGACCGCGACACGCTCATCGCGCTGATGGAGGGCGTGGAGGACATCCCCGGCCCGGTGCTGCACGAGGGGCTGAACTGGTCCTGGGAGAGCTTTCCCGAATATCTCGACGCCCTGGACCGGAAGGCGCGCGACATCGACATCGGCGCCCTGCTGCCGCACGGCGCGCTGCGCGTCCATGTCATGGGCAAGCGCGCCCTGAGCCTGGAGAACGCGACCCAGGGCGAGATCGGCGCCATGCGCGTCCTGACCGCCGAGGCCGCCGCCGCCGGGGCC
The DNA here is from genome assembly GCF_058806835.1 of Roseococcus sp. GW821-FHT12F05. Classification (NCBI taxonomy): domain Bacteria; kingdom Pseudomonadati; phylum Pseudomonadota; class Alphaproteobacteria; order Acetobacterales; family Roseomonadaceae; genus Roseococcus; species Roseococcus sp. GW821-FHT12F05. The sequence continues at coordinate 260,586 of NZ_JBXAQB010000006.1, read as the reverse complement.
TTCGGCGCCAGCACCAGCCGCACCATCAGCCACAAGACCCTGGCCGGCGACCCGACCCCCACCCTCAAGGCCCAGGAGGAGGAGCTGATCGGCCTCGCCGCCGGGCTGACCGAGGGCGGCGGCGGGCTGCTGGAGATGGTCTCCGACTGGAACACGCCCGATCCGGCCACGGAATTCGCCATGGTCCGGCGCGTGGCCGCGGCGTCCGGCCGGCCGATCGTCTTCTCCCTCACGGCGCGGCACGACCGAACCGAAGCCTGGAAGGAGCTTCTGGCGCTCTCCGACGAGGCGGCCGCCAACGGGCTCGACATTCGCCCGGTCTTCCCGCCCCGGCCGATCGGCATCCTGCTCGGGCTGGTCGGCAGCCAGAACCCCTTCTCCGGCTGCCCCTCCTACAAGGAGGTGGCGCATCTGCCGCCGGCCGAGCGCGCCGCTGCCTTGCGCGCCCCGGAGCGGCGGGCCAGAATCCTGTCGGAAGATCGGGTTGCGGGCTCCAATTTCCCCCTCATCACAAGACTGCACTGGGCCCGGATGTTCCCCTTCGGCGCCCCGCCCGACTACGCGCCGCCGCGCGAGAAGAGCCTCGAGGCCCAGGCCGCGCGTGCCGGCCAGAAGCCCGAGGCCTTCACCTACGACTACCTCACCGAGGGCGACGGCACCAACTTTCTCTTCGCACCGCTTACGAATTTCGCAGACTATACGCTTGATGCATCAGCAGAATGCCTGCGGCACCGCAACGCCATCATCGGCCTGTCCGACGGCGGCGCGCATGTCGGCTTCATCTCCGACGGCAGCTTCCCGACCTTCGTGCTCCAGCATTGGAGCCGGAACGGCTTTCGGATGGAGGAACTGGTCCGCCGGCAGACCAGCGACACCGCCCGCGCCATGGGCCTGCGCGACCGCGGCGTGGTGGCGCCGGGCCTGTTGGCCGACCTCAACATCATCGCCCCCGACGAGCTGGGGCTGGAGGCGCCACGCATGCTCCACGACCTGCCCGCGGGCGGGAAGCGGCTGATGCAGGCGGCGCGGGGCTATCGCGCGACCATCAAGCGGGGGGTGGTGACCTATCGGGACGGGAAGGCCACGGGCGCCTTGCCGGGGAAGCTCCTGCGACGCGGTTCTTGAGAGGGCTTTGCCCCCTCGTTGTCTCCCCTTTCGGGGCCAACCCCCACCAAAGACCAAAAGTCCTTTGGAAAACAATAATTTAAGTGATGGGGTCCAGGGCAAAAAGCCCTGGCGGGGGGTGCGGGGGGCGGAGCCCTCCGCCTCACAACGTCTCAAACAGCCGCACCAGCAGCCGCGTCCGTGGCACCAGGCAGGAGACCAGCAGGTGCTCCTCGTGGGTGTGCGGCCCGTCGCCGATCACGCCGAGCCCGTCCAGCGTCGGCACGCCGAGGGCGCCCGTGAAGTTGCCGTCGCTGCCGCCGCCCGCGATGCGCTCGCCCGCGACCTCGAAGCCGATCTCGCGCGCCAGCCCGGCGGCATGGTCATACAGGTCCTGGATCGCGGGGCTCTTGCCGTAGGCCGGGCGCGACAGGCCGGGCCGCAGCTCGATGCGGGTGTCGGGATCGTGTGGCTGCAGCGCCATCAGCTTGGCGCGCAGCTCCGCCTCGGTCTCTGCCGTGGGAACCAGGCAGTAGACAATCGCGTCGCAGCGCATCGGCACCATGTTTTCGTGCGTGCCGCCCTGCAGGATTCCGACATTCACGAAGATGTTCCGCGAATAGTCGGTCATCTCCTCGATCGCGAGGATCTGCCGCGCCATCTCGCGGATCGCACTGCGCCCCTGCGCGTGATACGCGCCGGCATGGGCGGGCACGCCATGCACCGTCAGATGGTAGCGCGCGATGCCATGGCGGCCGACGGTCAGCCGCCCGCCGCCGCCCGAGGGCTCCGGCACCAGCACGGCGTGGTGCTTCCGCGCCTCCGCCTCGATGGCCTCGCGCGAGGAGGGGCTGCCCATCTCCTCGTCCGGGATCATCATGAAGCTGACCGAGCGGCGCGGCCGGCGGCCAGTGGCGTGCAGGTGCTCCAGCGCGGCCAGCGCCATCGCGTTGCCGCCCTTCATGTCGTAGATGCCCGGGCCGTAGGCGCGGTCGCCCTCGACCCGGAAGGGCAGCGGGCCGGCCAGGGTGCCGACCGGATGCACCGTGTCGATATGGCCGCAGAGCAGCAGGCCGGGGCCGTTGGTCTCGCCGGGGATGCGGCCGATCAGGATGTCGGCATAGCCGTCGCGGCCCGGCATGCGCTCGATGGCGGCGCCGATCGCCCTCAGGCGCCCTTCCACCATGTCCGCCACGCGGTTGACCCCGGCGACGTCCTGGGTCGGGCTCTCGATCTCGACCCAGCGGCGGACGTCGGATAACAGCCCTTCCGCCGTGAGCTCCCTCATCGGGCGAGTGCCGCCTCGACCCTCAATGCGGCGTCCAGCGCCGCCCGGCCCTGCTGGCCCGTCGCCTCGTGCGGCGTGCCGCGGGCGATGGCGGCGATGAAGGCGCCCTGCTCGGCCTCCAGGCTGTCGTGATCCACCCAGCTCCGGCGGGTGAGGCCCCAGCCGGGCATGTTGTCGACGGGCACCTCGCCGTCCGGCGCCAGGAACTCCAGGCTGCGGGCGAGGAAATCCACGCGCATCTCGCCCTCGGGCCCGAGCAGCCGCAGCTTCCGTTCCAGCCCGACGGCCACGCGGCTCGCCGTCACCTGGGCCTGCGTGCCGTCCTCGAAGCGGAGCTGCGCCACCACCCAGTCTGGCAGCTTCGTCATGACGCTGCCGCCCACGGCCCGCACCTCGGCCAGCGGCGAGGGCACCAGCGAGAGGATCAGATCCAGGTCGTGGATCATCAGGTCCAGAACGACGGAGACGTCCAGGCTGCGCGGCCGGAAGGGCGCCACCCGCGCCGCCTCCAGCGAGACCAGCCGCCGGCCGTTCAGGCTCTCCCGCAGCGTCTGGATCGCGGCGGAGTGCCGCTCGATCTGGCCGACCATCAGCACCAGGCCCCGCCCGGCGGCCAGGGCGATCAAGGCGTCGGCCTCGGCCAGAGTCGCCGTGATGGGCTTCTCAACGAACACATGCTTGCCGGCCTGCAGCGCCGCCTCGGCCAGCCGGGCATGAAACAGCGTCGGCGTCGCGATCACCACCGCGTCGCAGGCCTCCAGCAGGGCTTCCGACGAAAGCGCGGGGCAGCCGGCCTCGCCCGCCACCTGGGCGGCCCGGGCGGGATCCGCGTCGTGCAGGCCGGCCAGGGTCGCGCCTGCTGCATTCCTCAGCTTGAGGGTGTGGAAGCGGCCGAAATGGCCCGCGCCGAAGACGCCGATCCGGGGGGAAACCATCCCCGCTCCCTACTCCCTCCGCCCAAGGCTTGCATCCCCCCCTCCCCCTCGTCATGTTCCGGCCGAATCGCTGGTCCAGGTATCTTGCCCTCATGATGTACTTCGCGCGTTGGAAGACGGCCGCCATCCTCCTGGTCTGCCTGCTGGGCGTGCTCGTCAGCCTGCCCAACCTGCTGCCGCGCTCCGCCTTCCCGAGCTGGGCCCCGATCCGCCAGATCTCGCTGGGCCTCGACCTGCGCGGCGGTTCCTACCTGCTTCTGGAGGTCGACACCTCCGTCCTGCTGCGGGAGCGGCTGGAGGGCCTGGTCGAGGCCACGCGCCGCGGCTTCACCCAGGCCAATCCGCGCATCGCCTATACGGGCCTCGCCGCCCAGACCGAGCAGCGCCGTATGTCCGTGCGAATCACCGATTCCGCCCAGCGCGACGCGGCGCTGCGCATCGTGCGCGAGCTCGGCAACCCCGTGAGCGTCGGCGGCGGCGCCCAGGCGCCGGACATCGAGGTCGCCGTGGCCCCGGACGGGCTGCTCACGGCCACCGTCACCGAGGCCGGCCTCCGCGCCAAGGCGACCGGCGCCGTGGAGCAGTCCATCGAGATCGTCCGCCGCCGCATCGACGAGACCGGCGTCTCCGAGGCGCTGATCGCGCGCCAGGGCCAGAACCGCATCCTGGTCCAGCTCCCGGGCGTCGAGGATCCCGGCCGCATCAAGGACCTGCTGGGCCGCACCGCCCGCATGACCTTCCACCTCCTGGACGAGACCGCGAACGTCCAGGCGCCCACGCCGCCCCCGGGCGTGATCTTCCTGCCCGGCGAGCAGCCCGGCGAGCGCTATGCCGTCCGCCGCCGCGTCGAGGTCGACGGCGCCAACCTGACCGACGCCCGCGCCAGCCAGGACACGCGCACCGGCGAGTGGGTGGTGAACTTCACCTTCGACAGCGTCGGCACCCGCCGCTTCAGCGAGATCACCCGGGCCAATGTCGGCCGGCCCTTCGCCATCGTGCTGGACGACAAGGTCATCACCGCGCCGAACATCCGCGAGGCCATCACCGGCGGCCGCGGCCAGATCAGCGGCAACTTCACGGTGCGCACGGCCAACGACCTCGCGGTGCTGCTGCGCGCCGGCGCCCTGCCCGCGCCGCTGACCGTGGTGGAGGAGCGCTCCGTCGGGCCGGAGCTGGGGGCGGACGCCATCCGGGCCGGCATGATCAGCCTCGCCGCGGGCGCGGCCTTCGTCTTCCTCTACATGGGCTTTGCCTATGGGCTCTTCGGCTGGTTCGCCAACATCGCGCTGGCCATCAACATCGTCCTGCTGATCGCCTGCCTCTCGCTGCTGGAGGCCACGCTGACGCTGCCGGGCATCGCCGGCATCGTGCTGACCCTGGGCACCGCGCTCGACGCGAACATCCTGATCAACGAGCGCATCCGCGAGGAGGTGAAGATCGGGCGATCGCCGATATCGGCGCTCGAGACAGGATATACAAAGGCTTCGGGGACGATTCTTGACTCGAATCTCACCAACCTGATCGCCATGGCCTGCCTTTACGGTTTCGGTTCGGGCCCGGTGAAGGGCTTCGCGGTGACGGTCGCCATCGGCACCATCGTCCAGATGTGGACGGCGACCGTCCTCACCCGTCTCCTGGTCGTCTGGTGGTACCGCTGGAGAAAGCCGCGCGAGCTGCCGGTGCTGGAGCGCCCTGGGCTGACCATCGGCCAGCGCCTCGCGCGTCCGCTCTTCCGCATCTGTCCGGACGTGACGAAGATCAAGTTCATGCGCGGGGCCGTGATGGGCCTCGTCGTCTCCGCCGTGCTCTCCACGGCCTCGCTGGTCGGCGCCTTCTATCCCGGGCTCGACAAGGGCATCGACTTCAAGGGCGGCATCATCATGGAGGTCCGGACCCAGGGTCCGGCCGACATCAACGCCCTCCGCGCGGCCACCGGCGGGTTGAACCTCGGCGATGTCGGCCTGCAGCAGTTCGGCGACGAGAGCACCCTGCTCGTCCGCCTGCCCGCCCCGCCCGACGAGGCGCAGACCCAGCCGATCGTCTCGCGCATCCGCGGCGCGCTGGAGGCGGCCTCGCCCGGCATCCGGATCCTTCGCGTGGAGGCCGTGGGCAACCGCGTCTCGGACGAGCTCTTCATCGGCGGGCTGCTGGCGCTCGGCCTCAGCCTCGTGGCGATGCTGATCTACATCTGGGTCCGATTCGAATGGCAGTTCGGCATCGCGGCCATCATCACGCTCATCCTGGATACCACGAAGACCGTCGGCTTCATGGTTCTCTTCCAGGTCGAGTTCAATCTGACAACCATCGCGGCCATCCTCACCGTCATCGGCTTCAGCGCCAACGACAAGGTCGTGGTGTTCGACCGGATGCGGGAGAATCTGCGGAAATTCAAGACGATGCCGCTGCAGGAGCTGGTCGATCTCTCGATCAACGAGACGCTGAACCGCAGCCTCGGCACCTCCATGACCCTGCTGCTCTCGGCCCTGCCGCTGGCGCTCTTCGGCGGCGACACCCTGGCCGGATTCGCCTGGGTCATGGTCTTCGGCATCATCGTCTCGGCCTCCTCCTCGGTCTTCATCGCGGCGCCGATCGTGCTCTTCAGCGGCCGCAACACGCTGCGCCGCGGCGAGTCCGATCCGGTCGCGCCGAAGGGACAGACGGCCATCCGCTGATCCGTCCCGGTATCCGGAGCGGATTCAAAGGGTTGACCCGCGTGCCTGCGCGGGCACGCCTTCCGATTCATTCTGCGGCATGTCCAGACCGTGTTTGAGGTCGCATCGAATTGTGTGTAATCTCGAATCTATGATCACGGTTCGAGGCAGTGTCAGGTTTTGAGACGTTCCAGCGGCAGGGAAGCCCCTCCGCTTCCGGAGGCGGCCCCACCCTTGGCCGTGTGCTCGTGCTCGCCCAGGACGAGGGGCTGATCGAGGCCGCCTTCCGTGCCGTTGACCGTCTGCGCGGCCCCGCGCCGCTGATCCTGCGTTCCCAGGCCGAGGTGCTGAGCGCCGTCGTGGGCAACACCAACGGCTTCGCCCATATCCTCCTCGAGGATGCCGAGCTTCCGATCCAGCGCTCCCTGGTCGATGCCCTGGCCGAGGCCTCGCCCCGCGCCGTCATCTCGCCGCTCACCCCGCTGGCCGCCCTCTCCGAGGATGGCGAGTTCCTTCTCGGCCTGCTCAACGGCACGCGGCTCATCGCCCATGACGCGCTGCGCGCCGGCCGCAACTCCACAGGCATGAAGGCCGGCCTCTCCGGCGATTCCCTGCTGCTCCGCTACCAGCCCATCGTCGACACCCGCACCCGGCGCCTCGTCATGGTCGAGGCCCTCGCCCGCTGGCGCAGCGAGCCCGTCTCGCTGACGCCCGTGAACTTCGTGCCGGCCATGGAGCAGATGGGCCTCTCCCGCCTGCTCGCCGCCGCCGTCACCCGCATCGCCGCCCGCGACCTCTCGCGCCTGCCCGGACGGCTGCCCATCCCGGTCTCGGTGAACCTGCCCGTGCCGGAGATGGAGAAGCGCGACGTGGTCGCCTGGCTGGGCCAGCAGCTCCGCCGCTCGCGCCTGCCCCGCCAGCGCCTGATGGTGGAGCTCACCGAGACGGCGCCGGTGAAGGACCGCACGCGCCTCGGCCGCTCGCTCCGCCGGCTCAACGCGGCAGGGCACGGCGTCATGCTGGACGACTTCCTGATCGACGACCCGCGCCAGAACCTCCTCGGCCTGCCCTTCGCCAGCGTGAAGCTGGACCGCTCCCTCGTGCAGTCCCTGCCCCATTCGGCCCGGGCGCGTCAGCAGGTCCGCGTTCTGGCGCGGCGCGGGCTGTGCCTCACCGCGGAAGGGGTCTCCAGCCCGTTGCTGTTCCGGCTGCTAAGGGATCTGGGCGTGCAGCGCGCCCAGGGGTTCCTGGTGGGACGGCCGCTGCCCATTGAGGCCCTGCCGGCCTGGAATGACCGATGGCGGAAGACGCCGATCAATAGGCTCAAGGCGTAAGTCGGGGCTCTGCCCCGAACCCCGCTGGGGATCGTGTCGATCCCCAGACCCCCTGACGGAACTTAGCGGTACGCCTCGCCGTAGAGGGTCATGATCTCCTCGGCGGTGGGGACGCGCGGGTTGTTGGCGGGGCTGCCGGACGCCAGCGCCTGCTCCGCCATCACGGGGAGCAACCCGTTCCACTTGTCGGCGCCGATGCCATAGGCCGCCGGTGTGGGCACCTGCAGCTCCTGGTTCAGCGCGCGCAGCTCCTCCATGAGCTTCGCGCCGGCCAGCTGGTCCGCGTCGCCGGGTGCCGCGCAGCCGATGCAGCGCGCCGCCTCGGCATAGCGCGGCAAGGCATGGTTCAGGCCGAAGCCCGTCACCGCCGGCAGCAGCATGGCGTTCGAGAGACCGTGCGGCACATGGAAATGCGCGCCGATCGGCCGCGACATCCCATGCACCAGCGCCACCGACGCGTTCGAGAAGGCCAGCCCCGCCAGCGTCGCGCCCAGCATCATCGCCTCGCGCGCCGCCGCATCCTCGGGATCCTTGTAGACGCGGCGCAGATGCGGGCCGATCAGCCGCATCGCCCGCTCGGCATACATGTCCGAGACGGAATTGGCGCGCTTGCTGACATAGGCCTCCAGCGCATGCGTCAGGCTGTCGATGCCCGTATCGGCCTTGGTCCGCGCCGGCACCGTCTTCGTCAGCTCGTGGTCCACCACGGCCGCCAGCGGCAGCGCCCCCAGCCCTGCGATGAGCATCTTCTCGTCGCGCGCGACGTCCGTGATGACGGTGAAGCGCGTGGCCTCGCTGCCCGTGCCCGCCGTGGTCGGAACGCAGATCACCGGGAGCGCGCCCTTGTCTGCCGCGAAGGGCACCTTGAACGTGCTCATCGGCGTGCCCGCCGGTGCCGCCGCCAGGATCGCCATGGCCTTGGCCGTGTCCATCGGGCTGCCGCCGCCGAAGCCCACCAGCACGTCGAAATCGCCGGACTGCAGTACCGAGACGCCGTAGGCCACGACCGCATCGGTCGGGTCCGGCACGGTCTCGTGGAACACCACGGGGGACATGCCGGCCGCGCGCAGCGGCTCCAAGCATTTCTCCACCGTGCCCGAGCTGACCATCCAGGGGTCGGTCACGACGAGCGGGTGGGAGAGGCCGAACTGCTTCAGCAGCTCGCCGAGGCGGGAGAGGCTGCCGCCGCCGATGATCATCTGGCGGGGCGCGACGATGGATTGGATCATGGGGCGGGATGTTAGACCGCGATGGCTGCCGCTGGGAGTCACCCGGCCGGTGATTGGTCAGCCCCGCTTCGGCGGATCTGCCGTGCCGGCCGTGCCAGCCCCATCGACTCCCTGAGGGTCCCGCCGCTGTATTCCTGCCGAAAAATGCCGCGCCGCTGCAGCTCCGGCACCACGAGATCGACGAACATGTCCAGGCAGCGCGGCAGGACCGGCGTTCCGATGTTGAAGCCGTCGCAGGCGCCGCTGCGGTACCAGTCCTCCAGCTCGTCGGCGACCTGGCCCGGCGTTCCCCTGATGATGAGCGAGCCGGAGGTCGGTGCCAGGTGCTGATAGGCCCGACGGATGCTGGGCTTCTCGCGCTGGAGCCACTCGGCGGCCAGGAGCCGGTAGGTCGAATTGCCGACCCCCTGCGCCGTCGGGACCGCCGGCATCGGATCGTCGATCGCGTAGGAGGACAGGTCCATCTTGAACATGCTCTCCAGGAAGGAGACGCCCAGGGCCGGGCTGATCAGCTCCTGGAGCTCCCTGTAGAGCTCGTCGGCTTCCGCTTCGGTGCGGCCGAGGAAGATGGTGGCCCCCGGGATGATCTTCAGCTGGTCCGGCGTGCGGCCATACCTGGCCATCCGGCCCTTGAGGTCGGCGTAGAAGCGCTGCGCCTCTGATTTCTCGGTGGTCAGCGAGAACATCGTGTCGGCGATCTCCGCCGCCAGCTCCAGCCCGTCTTCCGACTGGCCCGCCGTGCACAGGATGGGGCGGCCCTGCGGCGGCCGGGCGATGTTCAGCGGCCCCTGGATCGAGAAATGCGTCCCGACATGGTCGAGCCGCTGCACCTTCGTCGGGTCGAGGTAGCGGCCGCTGGCCTTGTCCTCGATGAAGGCGTCCTCGGCCCAGCTGTCCCAGAGCCCCTGGCAGACCTTCACGAACTCCCGGCAGCGCGCGTAGCGCTCGGCCCGCGGCACGTGCGAGGCGAGGCCGAAGTTCACGGAATCGCCCTCGTATCCCGTCGTGACCACGTTCCACACGGCCCGCCCGCCGCTGAGATGGTCGAGCGAGGCGAAGCGACGCGCCAGGAGATAGGGCTCCTCATAAGTCGTCGTCGCCGTGGCGAAGAGGCCGATATGCTTCGTGTGCTGCGAGATCGCCGCCAGCAGGGTCAGGGGCTCGAAGGCCGTGGGCCGGCTTGATCGGCTGGAGGCGGCGAAGAGGTCCGGGTGGTCCATGTGGCGCACGGCATTGCCGTCCGCGAGGAAGAGCATGTCGAACTTGCCGCGCTCGGCGGTCTGGGCGATGCGGATCGCGTGGTCGAGGTTCATGGCCGTGTGCGACCAGGCCTCGGGATGGCGCCAGCCGCCCAGATGGCTGCCCATCGGGATGAGGCTGGTCATCAGGATCATCATCTCGGAAGGCTCCCGGGCCAGAGGCGCATTCGATGCGTGGCGCTGTGCGGGGGCTTCATCCGGACGCCGCCGTCACGCTAACCATCTCCCCTGACCGATGACGGTGTTGCGAGCATGTCCTAGGCCCCTCGCTCTGCTGCCGCAGCATAGAGCGCCATCCGCTGCGCAGCCTTCTCCGTGAGGCCCCCGGAGAAGTCGAGGCCCGCCGGCGGGAGCTGGCCCGCGAAGTGGCAGGCGACTCCATCCGCCAGCGGCGGGTCCTTCTCCCTGCAGATCTGCTGGGCGAAGGGGCAGCGGGTGTGGAAGCGGCAGCCGGGCGGGATGTTCATCGGGCTCGGCACGTCGCCGCCCAGCGGCCGCACCCGGCCGCGCCGCGACGGGTCCGGATGCGGGATCGCCGCCAGCAGCGCGCGCGTATAGGGGTGGCGCGGATTGTCGAAGAGCGCGCGCTTTTCCGCAATTTCCACGATGCGGCCGAGATACATGACCGCGATCCGGTCGGCGACATGCTTCACCACCGCGAGATCATGCGCGATGAAAAGGTAGGAGAGGCCGAGCCGCTGCTGCAGGTCGCGCAGCAGGTTCACCACCTGGGCCTGGATGGAAACGTCCAGCGCCGAGACCGGCTCGTCGCAGACCACCAGATCAGGTTCGACCGAGAGCGCCCGGGCGATGCCGATGCGCTGGCGCTGCCCGCCCGAGAACTCGTGCGCGTAGCGCTCGGCGTGATAGGGCGCGAGGCCGACCAGCCGCAGCAGTTCCTCGACGCGGGCCCGGCGCGAGGCGGCATCGCCGATGTCGTGGACCTCCATCGGCTCCATGATGGTCTGGCCCACGGTCAGCCGCGGATTCAGCGAGGCGTAGGGATCCTGGAAGACGATCTGCGCGCGGCGCCGGAAGGCTTTCAGCGTGGCGCCGCTGAGCTTCGTGATGTCCGTCCCCTCGAAGCTGACGCTGCCGGTGCTGGGCTCGATCAGCCGCAGCACGAGCCGTGCCGTGGTGGACTTGCCGCAGCCGCTCTCGCCCACCAATGCCAGCGTCTCGCCGCGCCTCACGGTGAAGGAGACGCCGTCCACGGCACGCACCAGCCCGATCTGCCTGGCACGGATCACGCCCTTGCGGACGGGGTAGTGCTTGGCGAGGTTCTCGACCTCCAGCAGCGTGCCGCCATCGCCCGACCGGTTCACGCCGCCACTCATGCTGCGACGCTCTCTTCGACGGGCGCGCGAAGGCAGGCGGCCTCGTGGCCGGAGACGATCTCGCGCAGGGCCGGCACTTCGGCGCGGCAGGCATCGATGGCGAAGGGGCAGCGGGGGTTGAAGCGGCAGCCGGAGGGCAAGGCGAAGGGTGGCGGGACGGAGCCTTGGATGGCGAGCAGCCGCTCGCGGTCCTCGTCCAGCCGCGGGATGCTGCCCAGCAGGCCCAGCGTGTAGGGGTGCTGCGGGTCCTCGAAGAGCGCGCGGGCGGAGGTCCGCTCCACCACCCGGCCGGCATACATCACCGCCACGTCGTCGGCCATTTCCGCGACCACGCCGAGATCGTGGGTGATGAGGATGATGGACATCCCCGTCTCGGCCTGGAGGTCGCGCAGCAGGTCCAGGATCTGCGCCTGCACCGTGACGTCGAGGGCCGTCGTGGGCTCGTCGGCGATGAGCAGGCGCGGCGAGCAGGCCAGCGCCATGGCGATCATCACGCGCTGGCGCATGCCGCCGGAGAGCTGGTGCGGATACTCGTCGAAGCGCCGCTCCGGCGAGGGGATGCGGACGCGCTTCAGGGCGGCGATGCCGCGCTCGCGCAGCTCCGCCCTGCTGGCCTTGGGTTCGTGGACCCTGATGCCCTCGGTGATCTGGAAGCCCACGCTGTGGACGGGGTTCAGGGACGTCATCGGCTCCTGAAAGATCATGCCGATGTCGCGGCCGCGCACCTGGCGCATCTCGTTGTTGGAGAGGCCGGCGAGGTCGCGGCCCTCCAGCAGCACGCGCCCCGAGGCGATGCGGCCTGGATGCGCGACCAGCCGCATGATGGAGAGCGACAGCACCGACTTGCCGCAGCCGCTCTCGCCAACGATGCCGAGCGTCTTGCCGCGCTCGACATCGATCGAGACGCCATCCACGGCGGTGATGTCGCCGCCCGAGGTGCGGAAGACCGTCCGCAGCCCCTCGACCCGAAGCAGCGGCTCCGCCGCGCCGGATGGCGCGACCGTTTCGATATGATCGGGTGCCGTCACAGCCACTTGAAGGTCGGCACCGCGATCTTGTCGGCCGTGCGATGCGCCCAGTCCTGCTGCGGCACCTTGGCCACCACGCGCTTCTGTGCCTCCGAGAGCGCCAGCGCGGCGGCCTTGAAGTCCATGGTCAGCACCTGGCCGTCGCCGACCACCTTGATGCCGTCGACATAGACGTCGCGCACCGCACGGTCGCCGGCGGCGTAGATCAGCGCGCGCACGGGATCGTGGTTCGGCTGCATGCGGGGATGGGTCGCATCCACCAGCACGAAGTCGGCGCGGCAGCCGGGGGCGAGGCGCCCGATATCGTCGCGACCCAAAGCCCGCGCGCCGCCGATGGTGGCGGCGTCGAAGATGTCGGTCGTCGTCGTCGTGCGCGGATCGGTCGCCTGGGTGCGGGCGAGATAGGCCACCAGCCGCAGCTCATCCAGCAGGTTGTGCGGATAGGTGTCGGTGCCCACGCCCATGTTCACGCCGTTGCGGTGGTAGCGCCCGAAATCCTTCAGCGTGATGCCGCGCCGGGCGAAGACGGTCGGGCAATGCGCGACCGTCGTGCCCGTCTCGGCGAGGATCGAGATGTCGCGCTTGGTGTGCCAGGGCGTGCTGGGATGGTCATCCAGGAAGATGCCGTGGCCGATGACGGCGCGCTCGTCGAGCAGCCCCATCTCGTGCAGCCACTGGATGGGCGTGAAGCCGTGCCGCCGCGTGATCTCGTGGAATTCCGAGACCGACTGCGCCGCGTGGATCTGCCAGGACAGCCCGCGCGCGCGCGCCTCCGCCCGGCTGTCGCGCAGGAGCTCGGGCGCACAGGTGTCGATCTGCGCCGGGCAGGCCATGCCGAAGAGCCGCCCCGAAGGGTGCTGCTCGGCGCGCTGGATGAGGGTGAAGGCCTCCTCCATCGCCTTCTCGCCGGCCTTCTCGTCCCATTCGTATTCGACGACATGGCCGTTCTTGGTGAACCACCGCGCCGACTTGAACATCGGCGCGATGCAGACGCGCATGCCGGAATCGGCCAGCAGGTCGAGCCAGCCCGGATGCGCCATGGAGAGGTCGGCCAGCGTGGTCACGCCGCTCAGCAGCAGTTCCGAGAGCGCCACGCGCACGCAGTCCGGCACGGCTTCCGCGTCGGTCCGGAAAATCGGCATGTATTCGTAGAGCGAGGAGTTGTAGAGGCCGGGGCTGCCGATCTCGTCGATCAGCCCCTTGTTCATCGGCTCGCTGCTCGGATGCGAGTGGATGTTCACCAGCCCGGGCATGACCATGAGGCCGCTGCCCGAGATCACCTCGTCTGCCACGCCCTCGTAGCCGCGGCCGACGAAGCGGATCACCCCATCCTCGAAGGCCACGTCGCCGCCGGGCAGGTAGGCGTGGCGCTTCTCGGAGGCGTCCCAGGCGACGACGAGGTCGGCGCCCCTGATGAGCGTGACGGCCATGGTCAGCGCACCACCCGCAGGTCGAGCCCGCGATAGACGCCGATGCCGTAGAGCCCATGCGCCCGCACGCCGTCCACGCGCTGGGTCGAGAAGACCGTCAGCTGCGTGCGCGCGAGCGTCAGCCAGGGGGCCTGCTCGGCGAGCCGCCGCTGGATCAGCGCCGTCACCTCGGCGCGGCGGGCGGGATCGGTGCCGCGGCGGGCCTCTTCCAGCCAGGCGTCGGTCTCGGGGTCGTTCCAGTTCATCCGGTTCGGCGAGGGCCGGTTGCGGCTGTGCCAGTAGAGCGAGAGCGCATCCGTCGCCGAGATGTACGGGTAGCTGAGGATATAGGCGTCGAATTCCTGCGTCGCGAGCCGGCCCCAGGCCACCGTCGCGTCGAACATCTGTACGCGCATCTCGATGCCGACCTGCCGCAGCCCCTGCTGGATGATCTCCGCACTGCGCTGGTTGGTGAGGTTGGTGATGCCGTACATCAGGAAGCTGGCGCGTTGGCCGTCCTTCACGCGGACGCCGTCGGACCCCATGCGCCAGCCGGCCTCGTCCAGCATGCGGCGCGCGGCGGCGGGATCGTAGTTGGGCACCATCGCGTCCGACTGCGCGTCATAGTCGAGCGCGTTCGGGTTGATGATGTTGCGCGCCGGCAGCGCATGACCCGACCAGACCGCGCGCGTCAGGCCCACGCGGTCCACCGCCATATGCGCGGCGCGGCGGATGACGGGGTCGCTGACCACGGGCTTGTCGACCTTGAAGCCCAGGAAGACGTCCCAGAAGTAGTTGGGCTGGGTGCTGCTGCGGATGGTCGGCACGCGGCGCATCGTGTCCCAGAAGGCTTCCGGGATGAACTGCGTGATATCAGCCTGTCCCGCCTGCAGGGCGGCGACGCGCGCGGCGGCCTCGGGGATCACGCGGAAGACGATGCGCTCGACATGCGCCGGACCCTGGTTCTGCAGGACGGGTGGGCCCCAGCGGTAGGTGGGGTGGCGCGTCATCACGAACTCGCTGCGCGGCGTCCAGTTGGCCCAGCAATAGGGGCCGGTACCGTTGAAGCCCTGCACGCCGAAATTGTCGCCGAGCCGCTCGACCGTCGCGCGGTCCACGATCACGCCGAAATACTGGCTGAGCTGGGAGAGCAGCTCGCCGAAGGGCTCGGTGAGCTCGTACTCCACGGTATAGGGATCGACGGCGCGCAGCTCCTTCACGGGGCCGGCGCGCCAGGCGACGGGCGAGGCCACGCGCGGCGTGGTGCGGCCGATCCAGCGGTTGATGCTGTAGACCACGTCGTCGGCGGTGAAGGGCTTGCCGTCGCAGAAGGTGACGTCGCGGCGGAGGTGGAAGGTGTAGGTCTTGCCGTCGGGGCTGATGTCCCACCGCTCCGCGAGGCCGGGACGGATGGTGCGCATGTCGAAATCCATGCTCACCAGCGTGTCGGAGAGCATCTGGATGACCTCGCCGCCGGCGAGCGCGGTGGAGCGGTGCGGATCGTAGCGGTCGCTGTCGATCTCGCGCATGAAGGTGATCTGGTTGCGCGGCTGGGTCTGGGCCTGCGCTGTGAGCGCAAGACCGAGAGCGGCAAGGCCGCCCAATGTCGCGCGTCGCCAAGTCTTGATCATTTTTGTCTCCCGTTCAGATGCGGAGCCGGGGGTCGAGCGCGTCGCGCAGCGCGTCCCCCAGCAGGTTGAAGGCCAGCACGATCACGAAGATGCCCACCGAGGGGATCACGCTGATATGCGGGGCGATGAAGAGGAAGCTGCGGCCCTGGGCGGCCATGGCGCCGAGCTCGGCCACCGGCGGCTGCGCGCCGAGACCCAGGAAGGACAGCGCCGAGCCCAGCAGGATCACCTGCCCGAGCCGCAGCGTCGAGAAGACGAAGATCGCCGAGAGGCAGTTGGGCGCGAGATGCCGCAGGATCAGCCGCCGGTCGCTCATGCCCGTGGCGCGCGCGGCCTCGATGTAGTCGAGGCCCATGACCACCAGCGCGGAGCTGCGCACGATGCGGGCCATCAGCGGCACGGTGGCGATCGAGAGCGCGATGATCACCGAGGTCAGGCCGGGCCCGAAGATGGCCGCCAAGGCGAGGCCGAAGAGGATGGCCGGGAAGCTCAGCATGATGTCCATGAGGCGCATCAGCAGCCCGTCCACGCGGCGGTAGAAGGCGGCGAGGAAGCCCACGACGGCCCCCACGGCGCCGCCCGCGATGAGCGAGGCCAGGCCCATGAAGAGCGTCACCTGCAGCCCGTAGAGCATGCGGGCGAGGATGTCCCGCCCCTGCCCGTCCGTGCCGAACCAGTACTGCCCGTCCGGCGGCTGCATGATGGCGAGCAGGTCGGTCTCGTAGGGGTCGCCCGGCGAGAGCCAGGGGGCGAAGACCGCCGCCAGCAGGATCAGGACGACGATGGCGAGGCTGATGGCGCCGCCGGTGTCGCGCATGAGCATGCGCAGCACGGTCGGGCGGCGCGGCGCCTTGTCCAGGGCCGGAACGGTCGTCGCGCTCATGCCTGCCGCACCCGCGGATCGAGCACCGCATAGAGCAGGTCCACGACCAGGTTCACCAGGATGAAGCCGAGGCTCAGCACGATGATGGTGCCCTGCGCCATGGGGAAGTCGGCGGACAGGATGGCGCCGACGGCGAGACGGCCCACGCCGGGCCAGGAGAAGATCGTCTCGGTCACCACGGCGCCGCCCAGGAGAAAGCCGATCTGCAGGCCGATCAGCGTGACGACGGGGATCAGCGCGTTGCGCAGCGCGTGGCGGATCACGACGAGGCGCTCGGGCAGGCCCTTGGCGCGCGCGGTGCGGACGTGCTCGGCGGAGAGCGTGTCCACCACGGCGGTGCGCGTCATGCGGGCCACGGGGCCGATGAAGACGCCGCCCAGCGTCACCGCCGGCAGGATGATCGCCAGCAGCCCGTCCAGCGTCCAGAGCGGCCCGCCGCGTCCGGTGAAGGGCAGCAGCTGCCACTGGAAGCCCACGAACCAGATCAGCACGAGGCCGAGGAAGAAGACCGGCACCGAGACACCCGCGACGCTGACGGCCATGATCGCCTTGTCCAGCAGCGAGCCGCGCCAATAGGCCGCGATGGTGCCGAGGAAGATGCCGAGCGGGATGGACCAGAACAGCGCCGAGACCATCAGCTCCAGCGTCGGGCCGATGGTGTTCCCGAGCTCCTCCGTCACGGCGACGTTGTTGATGATGGAGACGCCGAGGTCGCCATGCGCGAGGCGCCAGAGGTATTTGCCGAACTGCACGTAGATGGGCTGGTCGAGGCCGAGCTCCGCGCGGATCTCGGCGATGACGTCGGCGGTGGCCTGTGGGCCGGCGCGGACTGTTGCGGGGTCGGTCGGCACCACCTGCATCAGCAGGAAGCCGATGAGCAGCACGCCGAACAGGACCGGAACCGCCAGACCGATCCGCTGCACCGCATGGCGCAGCATCAGGCCAGGATCCCGTGCCGGTCGAAGATGGGTGTGCCGCCGCGGAGCGTCAGATCCACCTGGACCTGGAGGTAGTCTTCCGGCGCGATCTCGGTGATGTCCCGCGAGAGCACGGCGATATCCGCGTCCATGCCCGGCTCGAGCGTGCCGCGGACACCCTCGGCGAAGGTCGTGTAGGCGCCGCACCAAGTGTAGCAGTGCAGCGCCTGCTGGATGGAGAGCCGCTCCTCCGCGCCGAAGACCGTGCCCTGGTTGGTTTTTCTCGTGACCATGGTGAAGAGGTTCGGGAAGGGATCGACGGTGGAGACCGGCGAATCCGAGGAGGCGGCGGGATGATGCCCCTCCTCCAGCCAGGTCCTCATGGGATAGGCGTGCTCGGTGCGCGGCAGGCCGAGGTTCTTCAGGTAGAGGTCGCCGAACTCGTACATGAAGACGGGCTGCGGGACCGGCAGGATGCCGCGGGCCAGCATGCGGCGGCGCTGGTCCTTCGTCACGAAGCCGCAATGCTCGATGCGGTGGCGGCGCTCGGGCGTGGCGTCGGCCTCCTCCATGCCGGTCAATACCTGCTCGATCGCGGCGTCGCCGATGGCGTGGATGTCGAGCTGCCAGCCCTGCTCGTGGTACTTTTTCAGAAGCGCGTGGATGGTCTCGGTCGGGAAGGTGAAGACGCCCGTGCCGCCGCCCGCGCTCGCCAGATAGGGGTCGAAGAAGGCGGCCGTCAGCCCGCCCGCGCTGCCGTCCGCGAAGACCTTGGCCGCGCCCCAGCGGAGCATGGCGTCGAGGTCGTCGCCCGGCTTCCAGGGGCGCATCCCGGCCTCCCAGGCGGCCTCGCCGATACCTTCGGGGTTGCCGGCCAGCACCTGCCACATGCGCTGCAGGCAGCGCCCCTCGCCGACGGCGCGCTCATAGGCCGCGACCTCGGCGAGGTTGGCGGTCATACCGACATTCATGTCCGTCGCCGAGGCGAAGCCCAGCGAGGCGAGCCGGCGCCCCGCGGCCTCGATGGCGTCCACCATGAAATCCTCGGTGGGCGACGGGATGGCGGCCTTGATCAGGCTCATCGCCCGTTCCTGGATGAGGCCGGTCAGCGCGCCATCGCGCTTCTCGATGACCCCGCCCTCGGGCTCCGGCGTGTTGTGGCCGATGCCGGCCGCCCGCAGCGCTGCCGTGTTCGCCACGCCCATATGGCCGCAGGTCCGCACGATGAAGAGCGGATGGTCCGGCACCGCCGCGTCCAGCTCCGAGACCGTCGGGTGGCGGCCGATGTCGAGCGCGTCGTGGTCGTAGCCTCGGCCCAACACCCATTCGCCCTTGGGGCGCGCCTTCGCCGCCTCGCCGAGCCGCTTCAGCGCCTCGTCCAGCGAGCGAACCTCCTCGGCGCGGAGGTTCACCATGCTGAGCCCGAGGCCGAAGGGCAGCAGATGCATATGCGCTTCGTTGAAGGCGGGAATCGCGAGGCGTCCGCCCAGGTCGACCCGCTTCGTGTCGGCGCCGGCCAGCGCCTCGATCTCGGATTTCGCGCCGACGGCCATCACCTTGCCGCCACTGACCGCCATCGCCTCGGCCATGCCGCCGGCGAGCCCGCGGAACACCGCGCCGCCCGTGAAGATGATCTCCGCGCCCAAACCCGATCCCCAGTCCAAATCGCGCGGGATGGTCACGCGCGCCCTGCCCTGCGTCAACCGCGTGACGGACCCCTTCGACATACCGTTACGGGCATGGCACGCTGGGCACAGGCAAAGGGAGGCCGGAATGCCGCGGGCTTGGGCAATGGGCCCGCCGCAACGCGTTCCGCGCCAGAAACAGGACGACCGCCATGCAACGCCGCGCGCTTCTCGCCGCCTCCGCCCTCCTTCCCGTCGCTGCGAAAGCGCAAGGATTCACGCCGCAGAATCCGGAATGCATCGCGGGCGCCACGCCAGGCGGCGGATTCGACATCTCCTGCCGGCTGACCTCGCGCATGCTGAACGAGACGGGGATCGTCGGCCCCTCGATCCGGACCCAGAACATGCCGGGCGGGATCGGGGCGGTCGCCATCAACTACATCAACGCGCAGCGCCGCGCCGACCCGAACGTGATCGTGGCCGTCTCCACCGGCTCCTGGGTGAACATGGCCACCGGGCGATTCGGCCGCTTCGCCGAGAACGACGTGCGCTGGATCGGCGCGATCGGTGCGGACTACGGCGTGATCGCGGTGAAGAAGGACAGCCCCTTCGCCAACCTGGCCGACCTCGTGGCCGCGCTGCGCGCCAATCCCGCCAGCGTGCCGATGGGCGCCGGGGGCGCGGTGGGCAGCCAGGACTGGACCAAGGCGGCGCTGATTGCGCGTGCCGCGGGCGTGGACCCGCGCCGCATGCGCTACGTGCCCTTCGAGGGCGGCGGCCAGGCGCTGGCGGCGGTGCTCGGCGGCCATATCCAGATGTCGCCGGCCGATGCTTCCGAGGCGCGCGGCCAGTTCGAGGCCGGCGAGATCCGGCTGCTGGCCGTGCTCGCGGCCGAGCGGTTGCCGGGCGCGCTGGCCTCGGTGCCGACAGCCAAGGAGCAGGGCTTCGAGGCCGAATGGCCCATCGTGCGCGGCTTCTATGGCCCGCCGCAGATGCCCGACGCCGCCTACAACTTCTGGGTGGAGGCGATCCGGCGGCTGACGGCGCATCCGGACTGGCCGGCGCAGCGCTCGGCGCAGGGACTCTTCGAGTTCAACATGGTGGGCGCGGAGTTCACGGAGCTGGCCAAGCGCAAGACCGCGGAGTTCCGGCAGCTCGCGCGGGACGTGGGCCTCGTCAGCCAGTGAGTGCCGGCAGCGCCGGAGGCGCGCGAGGCACCGGCATGGCTTCTGCCGAACGTGTTCTCGGCGTTCTGCTGATCGTCCTGGCGGCGCTGGTCCTCTGGTCGGCGCAGTCGCTGGTCATCCCCTTCGCGGCCGATCCGCTGGGGCCGAAAGGCTTTCCCTCGGCCGTCGCCGTGATCCTGGCCGCCTGCGGCACGCTGATCCTGCTGGAGCGCGGGCCGGCCTTCGCCTGGCCGGAGCGGCGCGCGGCCCCGCTCCTGCTCATCGTCGTGATGGTGGGTTACGCGCTCCTGCTGGAGACGCTGGGCTTCCTCATCGCCACGGCCGGGCTCGCGCTCGGCGTGGCGCTGCTCTTCGGCGCGCGGCCCTGGCTGGCGCTGGTGACCGGGGCGGTCACGAGCGTCGCGCTCTGGGCGCTCTTCGACAGGCTGCTGGACCTGTCGCTGCCGAAGGGTTTCCTCGGCGCATGATGGATACCTTCTCCGCGCTCGGCGGCGGCTTCGCGGTCGCGCTGGTGCCGACCAACCTCGCGCTGGCCTTCCTCGGCTGCATCATCGGCACGGCGATCGGCGTGCTGCCGGGCATCGGGCCGCTCAACGCCATCGCGCTGCTGCTGCCCTTCTGCCTGGCGCTGCGGCTGCCGCCGGAGAGCGCGCTGATCCTGCTGGCGGCGGTCTATTACGGCTCGGGCTATGGCGGGCGCATCACTGCGATCCTGCTGAACATGCCGGGCGAGCCCTCGGCCGTGCTGACGACGCTGGACGGGCATCCGCTGGCGAAGCAGGGGCGCGGCGGCGCGGCGCTGGCCATCTCCGGCATCGGCAGCTTCCTGGGCGCCACGCTCTCGGTGATCCTGATGACCTTTCTCTCCGTGCCGTTGGCGCGGGTGGCGGTGGCCTTCTCGCCTGCGGACTACGTGGCGCTGATCGCCTTCGCGCTGTCGCTGCTCGGCGCCGTCGGTGGCGCCTCGGCGCCCAAGGCCTGGGCGGCGGGGTGTCTGGGCATCCTGCTGGCGCTGATCGGCGTGGATTCCGGCACGGGGGTGGAGCGTTTCACCGCCGGCTCGATCGAGCTGCTGGGCGGCATCGACTTCACCGTGCTGGCGGTCGGCCTCTTCGCCATCGGCGAGATCCTGCTGCTGATCGAATCCAGCCTCCAGGCCGAGGCGGCGAAGCTCGGCGGCGGGAAGCGGCTGAGCTTCCGCGAGATCCTCTTCTGCCTGCCGGCCATGCTGCGCGCCACGGGCATCGGCTTCGTCATCGGCGTGCTGCCGGGGGCCGGCGCCTCCGTCGCGTCGGCTCTCTCCTACACGGCCGAGAAGCGGCTGCACGAGAGCGAGAATACCTTCGGCAAGGGCGATCTGCGCGGCGTGGCAGCGCCCGAAACGGCCGACAACGCAGCGCAGATCGGCAACCTCGTGCCCATGCTCTCGCTGGGCATCCCGGGCTCGGGGACGACGGCGGTGCTGCTGGGCGCGCTGCTAATGTACAACATCACGCCGGGGCCGCTGCTCTTCACGCAGAGGCCGGATGTGGCCTGGGGGCTCATCGCTTCGATGTATATCGGCAATGCGATGCTGCTGCTGCTGAACCTGCCGCTGGTCGGCATCTTCGCGCGGCTGCTGAGCGTGCCGGCCTGGGTGCTCTATCCGGGCGTGCTCGCGCTGAGCTTCGCCGGCGTCTATGCGGTGAGCAACTCGGCCTTCGACCTGCTGATGGCGGTCGGCTTCGGCATCATGGGCTGGCTGTTCCGCAAGCTGGACGTGCCGCTGGTGCCGATCGTGCTGGGCTTCGTGCTCGGGCGCATGCTGGAGGACAATCTCCGGCGCGCGCTGGCGCTATCGGATGGGAGCGTGACGGAGCTGGTGGCGTCGCCGGTGTCGATCGTGCTTTGGGTGATGACGGTGGTGGCGGTGCTATGGCCGCTGCGCGCGAAAATCTGGAAGAATTGAGGGGCTCTGCCCCTCAAACTCCCCGGCAGGAAACTCAGTTTCCTGCACCTTCGATCAGTAAAAGGGTCCAGGGCCAAAAGCCCTGGTGGGGGGTTGGCCGCGAAGCGGAGACAACGAGGGGCGGAGCCCTCTCACGAACCCATCGGCGCCCCATCGAAGTCATTTGCGAGCACCCCCCGCGGCGCGATGAACGAATAGGGCCCGCGCGGCAGGAACTGCGAGGTCCCCTCCTCCGCCTGCACCACGCCGTCACGCATCACGACCTCGCCGCGGCGGATGGTCATCATGGGCCAGCCCGTGACCTCCATCCCCTCATAGGGCGTGTAGTCCGCGACGTGCTGCATCAGCGCGTTGGTCAGCGTCTTCTTCGCCTTCGGATCCCACAGCACGAGGTCCGCATCGGCGCCCACGGCGATGCTGCCCTTGCGCGGCGCCAGCCCCATCAGCCGCGCCGGGTTGGTCGAGGTCAGCCGCACGAAATCGTCCAGCGTGATCCGCCCCTTGGAGACGCCCTCGCTGAACAGGATCGGCAGCCGCGCGGCGATGCCGGGGATGCCGTTCGGGATGTCGCGGAACACGGCGTCGCGGCCGTTCTGCGCCTTGCCCTTGTCGCCATCGAAGCTGAAGGCGCAGTGGTCCGACGAGACCACGTCCAGCACGCCGCGCCGGATCATGTCCCAGATGCGGGCGTGCTCCGCCTCGTCGCGCGGCGAGGGACTGCACATGAACTTCGCGCCCTCGAAGCCCGGACGATCCATGTCGGCGGCGGTGAGGGCGACGTATTGCGGGCAGGTCTCGCCCCAGACCTTCACGCCGCGGGCCTGGGCGCGGGCGATCTCCTCGGCGGCCTCGGCGCAGCTGACATGGAAGACCTGAATGGGCTGGTCCACGAATTCGGCGAGCGCGATGGCGCGGTGCGTGGCCTCGCGCTCCACGACGGGCGGGCGGGACCAGGCGTGGTACTTCGGCGCGGTCAGCCCCACGTCGAGCAGCGCCTGGGTGCGCCAGTTGATGGCGTCGTAGTTCTCGCAATGGACGGTGACGAGGCAGCCGAGCTTGCGTGCCGTGGTCAGCACCTTGAGGTACTGCGCGTCGGAGAGGTGCACCGCGTCGTAGGTGAGGAAGACCTTGAGGCTGCGGATGCCCTTGGCGACAAGTTGCGGGATCTCCTTCTCCATCACCTCGTCGGTCGGGTCGGCGATGATCTGGTGGAAGCCGTAGTCGATCATGCCCTTCTTCGCCCGCGCCTCGGCATCGGCATGGCGCTCCAGCACGCCGCCGCCCTTCCATTGCGGGATGAAGCAGACGACCGAGGTGGTGCCGCCTGCGAAGGCCGAGCGGCTGGCCGTGACGAAGCTCTCCTCGGCGACGCCCTTGGGCTGCGCCTCCTCGATGTGGCAATGCGTGTCCACGCCGCCGGGCAGGACCAGCAGGCCGCCGGCATCCACCACGTTGCCGGAGGTCTCCAGCGATTCCGCCAGCGCCACGATGCGCCCACCCTTCACGCCGATGTCGCAGCGCGTGGTGCCGAAGCCGGTGGCGACCTCGCCGCCGCGCACCACCAGGTCGAACTCCGCCATGCCGTCACTCCTCAAGCTGCCAAAGCGGGACGACCGGGGCGCGAAGGCGCCAGAGGTCTGAATCCCGCGACAAAACAAGCGACGAGAATGCGGGCAGCTCAGCCCTGAAGGAAGGGGTTGGTCCGCCGCTCCGTGCCGAAATCCGAGCTCGGGCCGTGGCCGCAGACGAAGCCGATGTCGTCGCCGAGCGGCAGCAGCTTGGTCCTGATGGCCGATATCAGCGCATCGTGGTCGCCATAGGGGAAGTCGGTGCGGCCGATGGAGCCCTGGAACAGCACGTCGCCCACGAAGGCCACGCGCAGCGCCGTGTTCACATAGACGAGGCTGCCGGGGGAATGGCCCGGGCAGTGCAGCACGGCGAACTCGGCGCCGCCGAGCGTGACCTTGTCGCCCTCGTCCAGCCAGCGGTCGGGCACGAGGTTGCGCGAACCGTGCAGGCCATAGGCACTGCCTTGTTTCTCGAGGTTGTCGAGCAGCATCTTGTCGCCGATCTGAGGGCCGATCACCGCGATGCCGGTCCGCTCGCGCAGTTCGTCCGCGCCGCCGGCATGGTCGATATGGCCGTGGGTGAGCAGGATCTGCACCAGCGTCAGGCCCTGCTTCTCCAGCTGGGCCAGGATCTCGTCCACGTCCCCGCCGGGATCGATGACCGTGGCTTCCTTGGTCGCGTCGTCCCAGACCAGCGTGCAGTTCTGCTGGAAGGGGGTCACGGGGATGATGCCAGCCTTGAGGGCCATGGGGTGCTCCGGGAAAGCCTCTTCCCGGCCTATCATCCGGGCAGCCGGATCGCCACCCTCAGCCCGCCCTCCCGGCGGTTGTGCAAGGTCACCTCACCGCCATGGGCGCGCAGGATGCTGCGGGCGATGGTGAGGCCGAGGCCGGTGCCGCCCGTCTCCCGATTGCGGCTGTCCTCGATGCGCTGGAACGGCTGGAAGACCTTCTCCTGGGACGCCTCCGGGATGCCCGGCCCCGCATCGTCCAGCAGCATGACCACGCTCTCGCCTCGGCGCTCCAGCGCCAGCCGCGCGGAATCCCCGTACTTCAGCGCATTGCCGACGAGGTTGGAGAGCGCCCGCTTCAGCGCCACGGGCCGGACCCGCATCACCAGGTGCTCGGGCCCGTCGAAGGCGATGTCGGCGGCATGTGCGGGATTGGCGTCGGCCGCCTCGTCCAGCACGGTGCGCGCGAGGCTCACGAGGTCCACCGAGGTGGCCGGCTCGTTCGCCGCGTCGTCGCGGGCGAAGGCGAGCGTCGAGGCGATCATCGCCTCCATCTCCGCGAGATCGGCCAGCATCTTGGCGCGCTGCTCGTCATCGTCCAGGAATTCGGCGCGCAGCCGCAGCCGCGTGATGGGCGTGCGCAGGTCGTGGCTGATGGCGGCCAGCATCTGCGTCCGGTCGGCCACGAAGCGGCGGATATTGGCGGCCATGGTGTTGAAGGCCGCCGCCGCGGTCGCGATCTCGGCCGGGCCGGATTCGGGCAGCGCCGGCGCGTTCACGTCGCGCCCGAGCCGGGTCGCGGCGTCCGCGAGGTCGGCCACCGGCCGCGTCAGCCGCCGCACGCCCCAGAGGATCAGCAGCGCCGCCGTCACCGACATGGCGATGAAGGCGATGAGGAAGGTGTCCGAATGCCAGGGACGCGGCGTGGGATGCCGGAAGGTGAGGTTCAGCCAGCCCTGGTCCGGGAAGCGCATGGAGATGGAGAAGGCATGCGCCTCCACCTCGCCCGCGCGCACCTCCACCGGCCGGAAGCGGCGCGGCGGCGCCGGCAGCGAGCCGGGGCCCGGCCCCTCGACCCGGAAGAGCCGCGCGATGTGCATGGGGATCGGCGGCAGGTCGGCCGGCGTGGTGGGCTGCGCGTCATAGGTGGCGGAGAGGGTGGAGGGCAGGTCCGCATCGGCGAGGATGGCCGCCCGCCGCTCGGGCGGCGAGATCACCAGCGCGCGCCAGAGGTTGAAGGCGCGCACGGAGTTCTCGCGCGCCTCCGAGGCGCGCTGCAGCTCCACCCGGTCGAAGGCATGGATGGTCAGGCCGAGCGCCTGCACGGCCATGAGGCCGAGGATCAGCACCAGCGCGGTGCGGCCCGCGAGGCTCGCGGGCCAGAAGCGACGGACGATGCCGATCTCCACTAGGCCCGCTCGACATTGGCCGACAGCACGTAGCCGCCGCCGCGCACCGTCTTGATGACCGAGGGGTTGCGCCCGTCATCCTCGAGCTTGCGGCGCAGCCGCGAGACGGCGACGTCGATGGCCCGGTCGAAGGGGCCGGGCTGGCGGTTGTGCAGCAGGTCCATCAGCATGTCGCGCGTCAGCACGCGGTTGGGGCGCTCCAGCAGGGTCGTCAGCAGCTCGTACTCGCCGCCGGTGAGCGGCACCTCGGCGCCCTGTGGGTTCAGCAGCCGCCGGCGCGAGGCCTCCAGGATCCAGCCGGCGAAGTGGAGCGTGCCGCCGGCCTCCTCGCCGTGGCCGTTGGTGGCGTCGCCGCCCTGGGCGCGGCGCAGCACCGCGCGGATGCGGGCCAGCAGCTCGCGCGGGTTGAACGGCTTGGCCATGTAGTCGTCGGCGCCGAGCTCGAGGCCGACGATGCGGTCCGTCTCCTCGCCCATGGCGGTGAGCATGACGATGGGCACGTTAGACTGGCTGCGCAGCCAGCGGGCGACGTCGAGGCCGGATTCGCCGGGCAGCATGAGGTCGAGCACGACGAGGCTGTAGCGCGCGAGCGGCCAGACGCGCCGGGCCTCGCGGGCGTCGCGGGCGAGGGTGACGCGCAGGCCCTGCTTCTCCAGGAAGCGTCCGAGCAGCTCGCGGATCTCGCGGTCGTCGTCGAGGACGAGGATGTGGGGGGCTGGTTCCATGCCGCGCATGTTACAATCGGCGCCGGTTTCGGTGCGTCGCCAATTGTAACAGGGTTTTCGTGCCCTCAAACCCCGGGCGCCGCCTCCGGCGACTTGGCTTCGCCGCGCCACTGATGCGCAAGCCGGCAGGTCACTTGGGCGGCGCCGGCCGCTGTGCGGCCGGACCATCCTGCGAGGCCGCTCTTTCTCAGTCGTCCGCGCGGGCGCCGGAGACGCGGACCACCTCGGCCCAGCGGTCCAGCTCGGCGCGGAGGAAGGCAGCGAACTCCTCCGGCGTGCCCATCGCGGGCGCGGCGCCGACATCCTCCAGCCGCCGCGTGACCTCCGGGATGCGCAG
Organism: Roseococcus sp. GW821-FHT12F05; assembly: GCF_058806835.1. Classification (NCBI taxonomy): domain Bacteria; kingdom Pseudomonadati; phylum Pseudomonadota; class Alphaproteobacteria; order Acetobacterales; family Roseomonadaceae; genus Roseococcus; species Roseococcus sp. GW821-FHT12F05. The sequence continues at coordinate 234,051 of NZ_JBXAQB010000006.1, read as the reverse complement.
CGCGCGCGTGGCCTCGACATTCACACGCTCGATCACCGGCCGCGGCGTGCCGGCAGGCGCGAAGAGCCCGTTCCACGACGAGACCTCGTAGCCGGCGACGCCCTGCTCGAGAAAAGTCGGCACGTCGGGCATGCTGCCGAGCCGCTGCGCCGAGGCCACGCCCAGCACCCGCACCCGCCCGGCACGCAACTGCGGCAGGACGGAGACGGTCGTGGAGAGCACGCAGGGCAGCGCGCCGGAGAGCATGTCGGTGATCGCCGGCGCGTCGCCGCGATAGGGCACATGCAGCAGGTCGATGCCCAGCGTGACCTTCAGCATCTCGCCCGCCAGGTGCGAGGCAGAGCCGTTGCCGGCCGAGCCGTAGCCGATCTGCCCCGGGCGGGCCTTGGCCATGGCGATGAGCTGCGCCATGTCGCGCGCCTGGTAGTCGGAGCGGACCATCAGCGCGATCGGTACCTTGTTCGCCAGCACGATGGGATCGAAGGAGCGCACGGCGTCGAAGGGCAGGTTCGTCTTCAGCACCGGGTTGATGGCGTTGGGGCCGAGATTGCCCATCAGCAACGTGTGGCCGTCATTGGCGCTGGTGGCGACGTTCTCCAGCGCGATGGCGCCGTTGGCGCCGGGGCGGTTGTCCACCACCACGCTCTGGCCGAGCACGCGCGAGAGCGGCTCGGTGATGAGGCGCGCCGTGGTGTCGGAGGCGCCGCCCGGCGGATAGGGGATGACGATGCGGATGCTGCGGTCGGGCCAGGCGGCACGGGCGCGGCCGGCCAGAGCCGGGGCGGCGAGCGCGCCGAGAAGCATGGCGCGGCGATGGGTGCGCGGGGTCATGGACGTACTCCGTATATCCTTTGTTGGGGCGATCCTTGCGGAAGCCGGACCTTCGGTCCAGAGGCCGAAATTGCCCGAACGGGCGCGGCCGTGTTATCGGCTCCGCGGCGCGCGGGTGTGGCGGAACGGTAGACGCGACGGACTCAAAATCCGTTTCCGGCGACGGAGTGTCGGTTCGAGCCCGACCACCCGCACCACTTCATTTGGCGCGATGCCGCCGGCCAACCCATCGCCCGGGGTCGACGTCGCTCCTCTCCGCTCCGCCAGGTCCCCTCAGCCGGGCATCATCCGCTCGACCAGCGCGCGCACATAGGCCGCGTCCAGCGGCCCGCCCCCAAAAAGGATTCGGTACATGATGGGCGCGACCACGTGGTCCAGCGCCTCGGCCGAATCGAAGCGCTCGCCGCGCCGCGCCGCGCGCTCCGCGAGGATCTGCAGGTGGTCCATCGTATAGCTGCAGCACCGGACGGCGTCCGCCTCCTGGGAGGAGGAGCACACGTCGCGCAGCATCGCGCGCCCGAGCTCGGAGGACATCTCCTCCATATACTGCTCGGCCCAGGCCTGGAGGTCCGTCTTCGCCGTGCCGGTGTCGACGGGATCGGCGATCGGCCGCAGCCGCTGCACCGCCACGTCGGCCAGCAGTTCGGCGAGGCCGCCCCAGCGCCGGTAAATGGTGGATGGCGTCACCCCCGCCCGCGCCGCGATCGCGGGAATCGCCAGTTCGTCGCGGTCCATCTCGGCCGAGAGCTGCTCGACCGCTTCATGGACCGCGGCCTGGATGCGGGCGCTCCGGCCGCCCAGCCGTATCCGTTCCTTCAGCATCGTCGTTCCGGCCCTTTCGCCACTCCGATCCTCTCCAAAGTTTAACGCAAATAATTAGCTTTAAGCCGCAGAAGGGCACCCATATCGCTTAAAGCCAATTCTTAGCGATAAGGGATCGCTCCCGCCCATGTCCAGCACCAACCTCTGCGCCGCCCCTCCGAAGGCCGGCGCCTCGCCCCGGGCCATGACGGTCTTCGGCGCGATCGCCCTCGGCACCATCCTGGCCGGCTCCACCGCGCCGACACCGCTCTACCGACTCTACCAGGAGCAATGGGGCTTCGCGCATGTCACGCTGACGCTCATCTTCGCCGTCTATGCCCTGAGCCTGCTCGCGGCGCTGCTCACCGTGGGCTCGCTCTCCGACCATGTGGGGCGGCGGCCGGTGATTTTCGCCTCCCTGCTGACGAGCGCGGCCTCCATGTGGATCTTCGCCCATGCGAGCTCGCCCGAGGGGCTGATCGCCGCGCGCATTGTCCAGGGCTTTTCCGCGGGTGCGGCGGCCAGCACCATCGGCGCGGCGCTGCTCGACGCCGACCGCGCGCGCGGCCCGCTGGTCAACAGCGTCGCGCCCTTCACCGGCATGACCCTGGGCGCGCTCGGCGCGAGCGCGCTGGCGAGCTTCGCGCCGGCGCCGACGCAACTGGTCTTCTACATCCTGCTCGCCGCCTTCGCCGTGCAGGCCGTCGCGGTCTGGTGGATGCCCGAGACCGGCGCGCGGCGCCCGGGCGCCTGGGCCTCGCTGCCGCCGCACATCTCCGTGCCGTCGCACGCGAGGGCCGCCCTGCTCGCGGTCACGCCGGCCAACGTGGCGGCCTGGTCCTTCGGCGGCTTCTATCTGTCGCTCATCCCCTCGCTGGTGCGGGCCGCGACGGGGCTGACCTCGCCGATGGTCGGCGGCACGGTGGTGGCGACCTTGACCCTCAGCGCCGCCGGCGCGGTCCTGCTGTTCCGCGGATGGGCGGCCAGCCGCGTCCTGGCGGCCGGCGCCGGATCGCTGATCCTGGGCGTCGCGACGACGCTGCTCGGCGCGCATCTGTGCCTCGTGCCGCTCATGCTGGCGGGCGCGGTGTTCTCGGGCGCGGGGCTGGGCGCCGTCTTCTTCGGGGCATCGCGGACGATCCTGCCGCTGGCGGGGCCGCGCGAGCGGGCCGGGCTGCTCGCCGCCTTCTATGTGCAGTGCTACCTGGCCTTCAGCCTGCCCGCGATCCTGGCCGGGCTGGCGGCGCCGCATCTCGGCCTGGCCGCGACGGCGCAGGTCTACGGCGCCGCGGTGATCCTGCTCGCGACCGCCTCGCTGGTCGCGACGCGGCTTCGCCCGGCGGTGGCGCGGGGCTGACACCGGAAGGGCGCGGATCGCTCCGCGCCCTCATGCGTCACTCCGCGGCGCTGGCGCGGATCGGCAGCTTCCAGTTCGGCCGGATGAAGTGGCAGGTGTAGCCGTTGGGAATCCGCTCCAGGTAGTCCTGGTGCTCGGGCTCCGCCTCCCAGAAGGGCCCGGCCGGCGCCACCTCGGTCACGACCTTGCCCGGCCAGAGGCCGGAGGCCTCGACATCGGCGATCGTGTCCAGGGCGACGCGCTTCTGCTCCTCGCTCGTGTAGTAGATCGCCGAGCGGTAGCTGAGGCCGACATCGTTGCCCTGGCGGTTGCGCGTCGTCGGGTCGTGGATCTGGAAGAAGAACTCCAGCAGCCGCCGGTAGCTGATCCTGGCGGGGTCGAAGATGATCTCGATCGCCTCGGCATGGGTCCCGTGGTTGCGGTAGGTCGCGTTGGGGACGTCGCCGCCGGTGTAGCCGACACGCGTGGAGATCACGCCGTCGTAGCGGCGGATGAGGTCCTGCATGCCCCAGAAGCAGCCACCGGCGAGTACGGCACGTTCGGTCATCGGATGTCCTTTGCTGGGTTGGAAGGTTCGGTCCCCGATGTGGCCTCGGCACCCCTTCGAAACAACCGGTGGATTTTGGACGGCCAGCGCGTTGCCACCCCTTCGCCCCTCGCGCATACCGGAGATGGCGCGGGCGGTCGCGCCGCGAGGCCTGGGGAAGTCGGTGAATGGCGGAATCGGTGATGGTGCTCGGCGCGGGCATGGTCGGGGTCTCGGTCGCGCTGCACCTGCGCCGCCGCGGCTGCGACGTGGTGCTGGTCGACCGCCAGGGCCCCGGCGAGGGCGCCTCCTTCGGCAATGGCGGGCTGATCCAACGCGAGGCGGTCTATCCCCACGCCTTCCCCCGCTCCTTCTCCGAGCTGCTGCGCATCGCGCGCAACAAGGCGGTGGACGTCTCCTACCATCCGCTGGATCTGCCCAGCTACGCCTCGCCGCTGCTGCGCTACTGGTGGCATTCCGAGCCCGCGCGTTACGCGCAGGTGGTGCTGGCCTGGTCGGCCCTGATCCGGACCTGCCTCGACGAGCACCTGGCGCTGGCGCGCGGCACCGAGGCGATGGCGCTGCTGCGGCCCATCGGCTTCATGCGCCTCTTCCGCGATCCGGCCGGGCTCGAGGCGGCCGCCGCGGCCGCCGAGATCGGCAAGCGCGACCACGACGTGAATTTCGCCGTGCTCGATGGCAAGGCGCTGGCGGCCGCGGAGCCGCACCTGCTGGTCGAGCGGGCCGGCGCGCTCCATTGGACGGACCCGCTCTCGGTCAGCGATCCGCATGCGCTGACCCTCGCCTATTTCCATCGCTTCCTGGAGGAAGGCGGCGCCTTCGCGACGGGCGACGCGACGACGCTGGCGGCCGTCGGATCGGGCTGGAAGGTCCAGACCCAGGACGGTCCCGTCGAGGCCGCGCGCACCGTCGTCGCGCTCGGCGCCTGGGCGCCGAAGGTGACGCAGCCTCTGGGCTATGCGCCGCCCATCTTCGGCAAGCGCGGCTATCACTACCACTACGGCATGCAGGGCAATGCCGTGCTGAACCGACCGATCATCGACACCGATGCCGGCTTCGCGCTGATGCCGATGCGCGCGGGCGTGCGGCTCACCACCGGCGCGGAATTCGCCGGCACCGATGCAGCGCCGACGCCCATCCAGCTCGAGCGCGCCGAGCCGGTGGCCCGGAAGCTCCTGCCGCTGGCCGGCCGCGTGGAGGACAGGCCCTGGCTGGGCGTCCGCCCCTGCATGCCGGACATGCTGCCGGTCATCGGCCCGCTGCCGAAGCACGAGAGCGTCTGGTGCGCCTTCGGGCACGGCCACCAGGGCCTGACCCTGGGCCCGACCACCGGCCGGCTGGTGGCGGAGATGATGACGGGCGAAAGGCCCTTCGTGGACCCCGCGCCGTACCGGCCAGAGCGGTTCTGACCCATGCTGTTCCGGGCCGCGGTGCTGGAAGGCATCCGGGCCGGGACGGTCACCCTCGCCTTCCGCCGCTGGTCAAGGCCGACGGTCAGGGCCGGCGGCACCCTGCGCACCTCCGTCGGAATCCTGGCCATCGAGGCCGTGGACCGTGTCGAGCATGCCAGCGAGGCCGAGGCCCGGCGCGCCGGCTTCGCCGACCGGGCCGCGCTGATGCGGGATCTGGAGGCCCAGCGCGCCGCGCCGCTTTATCGCATCGCCTTCCGCCTCGCCGGTCCCGACCCGCGCGCGGCGCTTCGTGAGCAATCGGAGCTCGGCGGCGACGAGCTGGCCCGGATCGCGCAAAAGCTGTCGGGGATGGAGGCCGCCTCGCCCTGGACGCTCCGGACGCTCCGCCTTCTCGCGGAGCGCGAGGGCGTCGCCTCTAGGGAGATCGCCGAGGCCCTGGGCGTCGATCGCGACACGCTCAAGGCGCAGGTTCGCCGATTGAAGGAACTCGGCCTGGCCGAGAGCCTGGCGCTCGGCTACCGCCTCTCGCCCCGCGGCCGGGCCTTCCTGCGGAGCCGGCCGGGCGGCGGATAGGCAACCTTACCGGCTTCGGCCGCTTCTCCCCCAAGCATGTCCGCCACCTTCACCACCCGCATTCCCCATCGTCTCGACCGGCTGCCCTGGAGCCGCTTCCACTGGCTGGTGGTGGTCGCGCTCGGCGTCACCTGGGTCCTGGACGGGCTGGAGGTCACGCTGGTCGGCTCGCTCGCGGGCGCGATCCACAACTCGCCGAGCCTGAGCCTCACGGAGACGCAGGTCGGCCTCACCGCCTCGGCCTATCTGCTGGGCGCGGTGCTCGGCGCCCTGCTCTTCGGCTGGCTGGCCGACCGTCTCGGCCGGAAGAAGCTCTTCACCCTGACCGTGCTGGTCTACCTGACCGCCACCATCGCGACCGGCTTCTCCTGGGACTTCTGGTCCTTCGCGATCTTCCGCTTCTTCACCGGCGCGGGCATCGGCGGGGAGTATTCCGCGGTCAATTCGGCGATCCAGGAGCTCATCCCGGCGCGGCGGCGCGGCACCACCGACCTCGCCGTCAACGGCACCTTCTGGGGCGGTGCCGCGATCGGAGCGCTCTCCTCGGTCGTGCTGCTCGACCCCGCCGTGATCGACCCGGAGATCGGCTGGCGGCTGGCCTTCGGCATCGGCGGCGCACTGTCGCTGACCGTGCTCTTCCTGCGCCGCTGGATCCCGGAAAGCCCGCGCTGGCTCATGACGCACGGCCGGAAGGAAGAGGCGGAGAAGATCGTGGGCGACATCGAGGAATGGGTGGCGCGGGAGACCGGCCCCCTGCCCCCCATCGAGGGCGCGCCCATCCCGATCAACCCGCGCAGCCACACCACGCTGGGCGAGGTGGCGGTCACGCTCTTCCGCACCTATCCCGAGCGCGCTGTGCTGGGCGTGGTGCTCATGGCCTGCCAGGCCTTCTGCTACAATGCGGTCTTCTTCACCTATGCGCTGGTGCTGACGAAGTTCTACGGCATCGCATCCGAGCATATCGGCTGGTTCATGCTGCCCTTCGCGCTCGGCAATCTGATGGGGCCGCTGACGCTCGGGCATCTCTTCGACAGCATCGGTCGGCGGATCATGATCACCGCGACCTACGGGATCGCCGGCATCCTCATGGCCGCGACCGGCTTCGCCTTCGCCCAGGGCTGGCTTTCGGCCTGGGAGCAGACGGCGGCCTGGACGGTCATCTTCTTCTTCGCCTCGGCCGCAGCCTCGGCCGCCTATCTCACCGTGGGCGAGAGCTTCCCGCTGGAGATGCGCGCCATGGGCATCGCGCTGTTCTACGCCCTCGGCACGGCGGTGGGCGGCGTGGTGGGGCCGACGCTCTTCGGCTGGCTGATCCAGGGGGGCCAGCGGACGGACATCATGTGGGGCTACCTGCTCGGCGCCGCGCTGATGCTGCTGGCGGCGGGGACGGAGTGGAAGCTGGGCTTCGCCGCCGAGGGAAGGTCGCTGGAGGACGTCGCCCGGCCACTCTCACATGCGGGGGAGAGCTAGCTTCCCGCGCGAATGTTCGCGGCCCGGATGACCTCGCCCCAGATCCGCCGGTCGCTCATGATCTCCTCGCGATAGGCCTCGGGCGTGCCGTTCACCGGCACGAGGAAGCGCTCCTCCAGCCGCCGCTGAAACGCGGGGTCGCCCATCACGCGGTTGAGCTCGGCGTTCCAGAAGGTGACCCATTCCGGCGGCGTCCCCGCCGACATCACCACGCCGTAGCCCACGTCGCCGGTGAAGCCCGGCAGGGTCTCGCGCGCCAGCGGCACGTCGGGCAGCGTGGGATTGCGGTCGGCGGAGACGAAGGCGATCGCGCGCAGCCGGCCGTCCCGGATGAAGGGCAGCGATTCCGGCAGAAGGGAGAAATAGAGGTCCGCATTGCCGGCGAGGATATCGAGCAGCGCCGGTGTGCCGCCGCGATACTGGATCTGCTCCATCGCGACGCCCGCCTCATGCCCAAAGCGCGCCGCCAGCAGGTGCGTCTGGCCGCCCAGCCCGGAATTGCCGATGTTCAGCTTGCCCGGATTGGCCCGGCCATAGGCGATGAGCTCCGGCAGGGTGCGGTAGGGCGCATCGGGCCGGCCCACCAGCACCATCGGCACGCGGATCAGGTTGGTGACCGGGACCAGCGCCTGGTCGGTGTCCAGCGGCATGGTGAAGCCCGGCAGCACCGGCGCCGTGGCCAGGACCGCGCTGGCGGAGAGGGCGAGCGTGTGCCCGTCCGGCGCATTGGCCGCGGCCTGCATGGCAATGAAGGTGCCGCCGCCGGAGCGGTTCTCGACCACCGCGTTGCGCCCGCCGAGCCGCGGCCCCAGCGCCTCGCCGAGCATGCGCGCCACGAGATCCACCGTGCCGCCCGGCGCGAAGGGCACGATCAGGCGGACGTCCCGGGAGATCGTCTGGGCGGCGATCGTCTGGGCGGCGGCAGCGCCGGGCGCGAGGGCGAGCAGGGTGAGGGCGAGGCTGCGGCGGCGCATGCGGCGATCCCGGCGATGGTGCGTGCCGCAGGGTAGACGCGGGCCGCCGCGCGACAAGGGAAAAGCTGCCGCGATCCCAGGCACCCGTCACGGAATGTCCGACCGACCGCACATTGCGTCGCCAGAATGGACTCTTCTAAGGCAGGGTGCCGCAGCGGCAAGGGCACGTTGGCCTTCACCGTCTGGATGGCGAAGCTGCTGCGGATGTCGGCCACGCCCGGCAGCTTCAGAAGCATGTCGAGCAGGAAGCGCTCGTAGCCCGCGAGGTCGGGCACCACGACCTGCCTGAGGAAATCCGCCTCGCCGGAGACGAAGTGGCAGGAGACGACCTCGGGCAGGTCCACCACCGCCTGGCGAAACTCCTGGGCGCGCTCGGCGCGCAATTCGCGCTGCTGGGCGCGATCCTCGTCGGCACCGGCCTCGGCTTCGATCTGGCCTATGTCGCGACCGGCGCCTCGCTGGGCCGCCGGATCGCGCGGAGCCCCGCGCTGGAGCGCCTCCAGCGCGGGGTCTTCGCCGGGCTGCTCATCGGCTTCGCCGTCCGGCTGGCGGCGGCATCGCGGCCCGCGTGAATCATGCCGTCCTGCGGACCAGCTCGGCGAGTTGGTCGAAGGCGGAACTCGTGCCGGCCTCGAAGCCCATGCCCAGATGCCCCGCCTTCATGGCCGCCGAGGCAAAGAGCGTGTGGTGGGTCAGGCGCGTGCGGCCGTCCTTCTCCGCGAAGGAGAAGGTCATGACCATGGTCTCCGCGCCCGGCATCTCGAAGGTGTTGTCGAAGACGATGCGCTCGTAGGGCATGATCTCGAGATAGGTGCCGCCGAAGGGCGTGTTCTGCACGCCGCTCGGCCCCGTCATGGCGAAGCGCCAGCGGCCGCCCACGCGGAAATCCACCTCGCAGAGGGTGAGCGGCCAGCCCACCGGCCCGAACCAGCGCATAAGGTATTCGGGCCTGCTGCAGGCCTCGAAGACCAGCCGGGCGGGCGCGTCGAAGTCGCGGGTGATGGTGAAGCCGAGATCCTCAGCCATGGTCGTCCTCCTTCCTCTTCAAGTCCCGCACGAGGGTGTCGAGCCGGTCGAAGCTCGCCTCCCAGAAGCGGCGATAGTCGCCGATCCATTGCTCCGCGGCCGCGAGCGGCGCGGCCTCCAGCCGCACGGGGCGGAACTGCGCCTCGCGGCCGCGCGAGACGAGGCCGGCATGCTCCAGCACTTTCAGGTGCTTCGAGATGGTCGGCTGGCTCAGCCGGAAGGGCGTGACGAGCTGGTTCACCGTCGCCTCGCCCTCGGCGAGCCGCGCCAGGATGGCGCGCCGCGTGGGGTCCGCGAGGGCGCCGAAGACGAGATCGAGCTGCTGTGCGGCCATCATGGGCATCACCTCATCGCTATATTTCTATATAGCTATATAATAACGACACCCCTGTCAACGGGAACGCTCCCGCCTTCGCCTCAGAGCCGCAGGAAGGGAGAAAATCCGCCGTAGATCATGCGCTTGCCGTCGAAGGGCATCTCCTCCATCGCCGGCTTGATCCGCGGATCCGCCATGACCCTGGCGTTCACCGCGTCGCGCTGCTCCCGGGATTCATAGGTGATCCAGGAGAAGACGACCGTCTCGTCCTCCTTGGCCTGGACCGCGCGCGGGAAGGAGGTCAGCTCGCCATAGGGTACGTCGTCGCCCACGCATTCCACGTAGTCGAGCGCGCCGTGCTCCTTCCAGACCTCGCCGGCCTGGCGGGCTAGCTCCTTGTAGTCCTCGAGCCGGTCTTTCGGGACCGCCAGGATGAAACCGTCGACATAGGCCATGCGGAACTCCCTCTCTCGGCCCGGAGGCCGCTCAGCCGGGAGAACCCGCTCGCTCAGACCGAGGTTGCACGCCGCCGCATGACGACGTCTTCATAGGCCGCCTGCAGCCGCGCGAAGACCGAAGGAACGGGCCCGGGCGCGCCGAGGTGCATCGCGCGCAGCTCCTGCATGAATTCGGCCCAGAGGGATGGCCCGCCCTCCTCCAGCAGCTCCGCGCGGATGGAGAGCTCCTCCGAGACGGGCCTGTGCCGCCGGCCCCAGGCGCCCATCTGCGCCAGCAGCGGCACAAGCTGGATGGCGGGCTCGGTGAGGCTGTAGATCGCCTTCTGCCTGTGGCTGGGGTCGCCCTCGCGGCTCAGCAGCCCGGCCTCGACGAGGCGCTTAAGCCGGTTGGCCAGGATGTTGGAGGCGATGCCCTCCTCGGAATGGCCCAGCAGCTCGCGGAAGTGGCGGCGATTCCCGAACATGACGTCGCGGATGACGATCAGGCTCCAGCGGTCGCCCAGCATCTCCAGCGTCAGATTGATGGGGCAGCCCGAGCGCAATCCCAATGCCTTCCTCAAACCAGTTGCAAAATAGGATCACTTTGGTAGGACACAACCGATTGCTCAACGCAACCGGTCCGGGAGGCTCTCATGGCCCTCACGCTCTACGCGCACCCGCTCTCATCCTACTGCTGGAAGGCCCTGACGGCGCTCTACGAGAACGGGACGCCCTTCGCCTATCGCAACCTGGAGGATCCGGGGGCCGCGCAGGAGCTGGCCGCGCTCTGGCCCCTGATGCGCTTCCCCGTGCTCGTCGACGACGGCGAGGCGGTGTTCGAGACCAGCCTCGTCATCGAGCATCTCGACCTCTTCCACCCCGGTCCCACGCGCTTCATCCCCGCCGATTCCCGCGCCGCGCTGGAGGTCCGGCGGATGGACCGCGTCTTCGACAACTACATCCAGACGCCGCAGCAGAGGATCGTCTTCGACGCCCTCCGCCCGGAGGCCGAGCGCGACCCTCGTGGCGTCGCCGAGGCCCGGAAGATGCTGGAGGCCGCCTATGCCTGGCTCGACGGCGTGATGGCCGGCCGCGAATGGGCCGCCGGCGACGCCTTCACCCTGGCCGATTGCAGCGCCGCGCCCGCCCTCTTCTATGCCGACTGGACGCACAGGATTCCCGAGGCCTTCCCGCATCTGCTGGCCTACCGGCGCCGCCTCCTGGCCCGGCCGTCCTTCGCCCGGGCGGTGGATGAGGGCCGGCCCTACCGGCACATGTTCCCCCTCGGCGCGCCTGACCGGGACTAGATTCCCCCTGGATTCCCCCTGGGGATTCGCCCGTCTGGACAGCCGTGCCCATCCGCGCCAAACCCTGCCACCCCTGCCCCTCCACCCGGAGTCCGCCGCCATGAGCCCGGCCGCGCCTGACCAGACCTTCGAGACCATCGCCGACATCATCTCGGAGACGGCCAACGTCGACCGCGCCAAGATCACGCCCGAGGCTCACGTCATCAACGACCTCGGTATCGACAGCCTCGACTTCCTCGACATCGTCTTCGAGATCGACAAGCGCTTCGGCATCAAGGTGCCGGTCGAGGCCTGGACCGAGCAGGTGAACAGCGGCAAGGCCCCGGCCGAGCAGTTCTTCGTCATGGGCCCCCTCGCTGAGCGCATCGAGGAACTCGTGGCCGCGAAACAAAGTTGAGAATTGGCAGGCCTGCCCCTTGCGCCTGGAATATTTCGAGATGATCGACCGGGTCGTCTCCCGCGAGGAGGATCGCCTGGTCGCCGAAGCCCGCGTGCCGGAGGCGAGCCCGGTCTTCGAGGGCCACTTTCCCGGATTTCCCCTCATGCCCGGCGTGCTGATGGTCGAGACCATGGCCCAGGCCTGCGGCTGGCTGATGCTGGCCCGCAGCGGCTTCACCCGCATGGCGCTGCTCGCCAAGGTCGGCGAGGCGAAGCTGCGCGGGATGGTGAAGCCGGGCGCGTCCCTCACCGTGACGGCCGAGCTCGTGCATGACGGCTCCGGCTACGCGGTGCTGAAGGGCACGCTCGCGGAAGGGGCCACGCGCGTGGCCGAGGCGGAGCTGACCCTGCGGACCATGGCCTTCCCCTCGCCCGAGCTGGAGGCCGGCGTGCGCGCCCGCGCCGCCGTCATCGGCCTCTCCGCGTGAGGCGCCCCGTCTTGAAACGTCCTGTCGCCATCACCGGCATCGGCCTCGCCTCCTCCCATGGCGAGGGCCGCGCCGCGCATGCCGCGCTGCTGAAGGGCGCGTCGCCGATCCTGGAAGAGGCGCGCTTCGCCCCTTACCCCGTGCACCCGCTGGCGCCCCTGCCCTTCGACAAGGCCATCCCCCGCCGCGAGTTCCGGCAGATGGAGACCTGGCAGCGCCTCGGTGTCTATGCGGCTGGCCTCGCCATCGACGATGCCGGGCTGCGCGACCGCGTGGCCGACATGGACCTCGTCGTGGCCGCCGGCGGCGGCGAGCGCGACACGGCGCTGGACGAGCAGATCCTCGCGGTACGTCCGGACGAGGCCGCCCTGCACCGCATGCTGATGGACGGGCTGCGGCCGACGCTCTTCCTCGCGCAGCTTTCCAACCTGCTCGCCGGCTCCATCTCCATCACCCACAACGTCGCCGGCTCCTCGCGCACCCTGCTGGGCGAGGAGATCGCCGGTGCCGAGGCGGTGCGGGTCCTCGCCGCGCGTGTCGCGGCCGGAAGCTCGGATCTCGGCCTGGTCGGCGCCGCCTTCGCGGCGGAGCGGTGGGACCAGCTCATGCTCTACGCCATGGGCGGCGCGCTGCATCGCGGCCCGTGGGAACCGCTGCCGCAGCGCCAGGGCATCGTCTTCGGCAGCGCGGCCGCCTTCCTGACGCTGGAGCCGGCCGCGACGGCCGTCGCGCCGCTGGCGATCCTCTCCCACATCGCCACCGACCAGGGCGGGTCGCAGACACGGCCGGCACGGCTGGCAGCGCTGCTCGCCGGCCTGCCGGAGCGCCGGACGGGCTGCCTCGTGATCTCCACCGCGACCGGCGGCGCAGCCCCCACGCGCGACGAGCTGGCCGCCCTCGGCGCCGCGCCCGACCTTTTTGCCGCCGACCTGATCGGCCATTCCGTCGAGGCCGCCTTCCCCGCCGGGCTCGCGCTCGGCGCCCTTGCCGTCTCCGCCGGGGCGTCCCAGGTGCTGGTCACCGGCACGGGCCAATGGCGCGGCGAGGCCGTGGCCCTTCTGGAGACCCCCACATGAGGATCGCCGTCACCGGCATCGGCCTCGTCACCTCGCTCGGCTTCGGCACCGACGCGAACTGGGCCGCGCTGACGGCCGGCACCTCCGGCATCCGGCACATCACGCGCTTCGACACGACGGGCATGCGCGCCACCATCGCCGGCTGCGTGGACTTCCCGGAGGATGAGGACCGCACCTTCACCACTGCCGCGCGCGTCGAGCGGCTGGGCGGGCTCGCCATCGCCGAGGCGCTGGCGCAGTCCGGCCTGGAGGCGCCCTTCGGCGGCCCGCTCGCCATCGGCATGCCGCCCGTCGAGATCGAATGGCCGCAGCGCCTTTCCTTCCACGCCCAAAACTATCCGGAGCTGCTGGAGAAGGCGCCGAGCGCCATGCCGCTCTACGAGGAGTTCCTGTTCGGCGGCGCCTCCACCCGGCTCGCCGAGCGCTTCGGCACGACGGGTGTGCCCCAGGTGGTCACCACCGCCTGCGCCTCCGGCGGCTCGGCCATCCAGCTCGCCATCGAGGCGATCCGCCGCGGCGAGACATCCAAGGCCATCGCGGCCGGCAGCGATGCCAGCCTCCAGCCCGAGACGCTGATCCGCTTCGGCCTGCTCCAGGCGCTCTCCACTCGCAACGATCCGCCCGAGGCCGCCTCGCGCCCCTTCACCTTGACGCGCGACGGCTTCGTGATGGGCGACGGCGCCGGCGCGCTGATCCTCGAGGACGAGGACCACGCCCGCGCGCGCGGCGCCACCATCCTCGGCTACGTGCTGGGCGCGGGAGAGGCGGCGGACATCTTCCACCGCACCCGCTCCTCGCCGGATGGCGCGGCCATTGTCCGCTGCATGCAGCGCGCCCTGGACGATGCCGGGCTTGCGCCCGAGGACATCGGCTACATCAACGCCCACGGCACCTCGACGCCCGAGAACGACCGGATGGAGGCGCAGGCGGTCCGCATGCTGTTCGGCGACACGCCGCCGCCCATCAGCTCCACCAAGTCGATGATCGGCCACACGCTCTCGGCGGCCGGCGCGATCGAGGCCGCCATCTGCCTGCTGGCGCTGCGCCACCAAGTCCTGCCGCCCACCATCAACCAGGACGACGTGGATCCCGAGCTCGGCCTCGACACGGTTCCCGTTGCCCGCTCGCATCGGTTCCGGGCCGCGCTCTCCAACTCCTTCGGCTTCGGCGGCCAGAACGTTTCGGTGATCCTGGGCACAACCGATTGATGGATTGACCCCCGGCCTTTTCAACCGCTGGTCTATGTTTTCAGCACCAGTGAGTCGCGGGGAAACCATGGGCAACCTGATTCGCAGCCTGTTCGAGCCGTCGGAGCTGACGCCGCATGGCTTCTGCCTGCTTTGGGAACCCGGGCTGATCTGGCTGCACACGGTCTCCGACGTGCTGATCGCGCTGTCCTACTTCTCGATCCCGCTGGCCATGATGGCCTTCCTGCGCAGCCGCCGCGACGTGGAGTTCGGCTGGGTCGTCTGGCTCTTCGCCGCCTTCATCCTGTTCTGCGGCACGACGCACGTCTTCTCCGTCCTGACGCTGTGGCAGCCCTATTACTGGCTGGAGGGCCTGGTGAAGGTCGCGACGGCGGCCGTCTCGCTGGTGACGGCGGTGCTGCTCTGGCCGCTGCTGCCCAAGGCGATCGCCCTGCCCTCGCCCGCGGCGCTGCGCGAGGCCAATGCGGCGCTGGAGCGCCAAGTGGCCGAGCGCAACACACTGGTCCGGGCCCTGGAGCGGCGCGAGGCGGAGCTGACGGAGCTCGCTGCCACGCTGGAGCGGCGCGTGGCCGAGCGGACGGAAAGCCTGGCCGCCGTGAACCGCCGCTTCGAAACCGCGCTCGCGGCCTCGGGCGTCACGGTCTTCACCCAGGACGAGGACCTGGTCTTCACCTGGATCAGCAAGGACGAGCTCGGCCGTCCCGCCAGCGACTTCATCGGCCGCACCGAGGCCGAGATCCTGCCCGAGCCGCCGCTCTCCCAGGTCGAGGCGCTGAAGCGCGGCGTGATCGCCACGGGCACCCCGGCCCGCGCCCAGGTGCAGGTGGGCGAGCAGTGGTTCGACCTGACCCTCGAGCCGCTGCGCGAGGGGCCCGGGCTGATCGGCGGCGCGGTGGACATCACCACGCAGAAGGCCAGCGAGGCGCGCATCCGCTTCCTGCACAACGAGGTGACCCACCGCGTGGGCAACCTGCTCGCGGTGGTGCAGGCCGTGCTGCGGCAGACGGCCAAGGGCACGGCCACGATCGAGGAGCTGGTCGAGCGCTTCTCCGAGCGCCTGCACTCGATGGCCCGGGCGCAGCAGCTGCTGGTGCGCGAGGGCGCGCAGCTCGCCACACTGGACGAGGTGGCGCGCTCGCAGCTCGCGCCCTATCACGAGGAGCAGATCGAGCTGGCGGGCCCCCCGGTGCCGCTGGAGAACGCGGCGGTGCTGCATATCGGGATGGCGCTGCACGAGCTGGCGACGAATGCGGCGAAGTACGGGGCGCTCTCGGTGCCCGGCGGCCGCGTGCGGCTGGCCTGGGAGAGGACGGAGACGGAGTGCCGGGTGTCCTGGCGGGAGTCGGGCGGGCCGCAGGTGCGGCCGAGCAGCCGGCGCGGCTTCGGACGCGACGTGATCGAATGGGCGGTCGCGCATGCGGTGGACGGCGCGGTCGAGCTGGCCTTCCCGGAGGGAGGCGTGACCTGGGATCTGCGGTTTCCGCTGCGGGCGCGGGCTTGAGGGGGCTTCGCCTCCTGTCCAGATCGGAGAGATGGTTGACGGGTGTCCGGAGACATCCCTGACGGTTTGGACTGCCGGATTTGGCTCGGTGACGTCGATCTCTCCGAGCCTGAATCGCATGAAGTGGAGGCTGAGGACGCCCTCGCATTCGGTGGGCCGCAGGGCGATGTCGAGCCCTGCAAAGGCCTGGTACAGGCCCTACTCCGCCGCCTTCGCCACCACCGGATCCCGGAAGCGCGTGCGCAGCGCGTCCCACTCATCGGCGCCCCAGCGCCGGAAGCGCTCGCGCACCGAGGGCACGCCCTTCGAGGAGGGCGGCGCGTCCGTCTCGCGCACCTGCCGCAGCACCTCGTCGCAGGCCATCATGATCGTGCTGAGCAGCAGGCTCGGCATGATGGTGAGACGATAGCCCATGGCCTCGGCCTCGCCCAGCGCCAGGTCGGGCGTCTTGCCGGCGCGCACCATGTTCAGCAGGCAGGGGCCGTTCACCAGCCTCGGAATGGCGGCGACCTCCTCCATCGAGCGCGCGGCCTCGACGAAGGCCATGTCGGCGCCGGCCTGCAGCGCGAGGTTGGCGCGCGCGATGGCCTCGTCCCAGCCGAGCACCGCGCCGGCATCGGTGCGGGCGATGATCAGGAAGTCGGGATCGCGGCGGGCGGCGACGGCGGCGCGGACCTTGGCGATGTACTCGTCTCGCGGGATCACCTCCTTGTCGTCGAGGTGGCCGCATTTCTTCGGGAAGACCTGGTCCTCCAGGTGCAGGCCCGCGAGGCCGGCGCGCTCGTATTCCCGGATGGTGCGGGTGACGTTGAGCTCGTTGCCGTAGCCCGTGTCGGCATCGGCGATGACGGGCACGGTCACGGAGCGGGCGATGACCTCGCCGTTCCCGGCCATCTCGGACAGGCTCAGCAGCCCGAAATCGGGAAAGCCGCGCGCGGCCGAGGTGCCGGCGCCGGTCATGTAGAGGGCGGGAAAGCCGGCCTGCTCGGAGAGCTTGGCGGTGATGCCGTCATAGACGCCGGGGGCACGGACCATGCGCGGCTCGGCCAGCAGTTCCCGGAGCTTGCGGGTGGGGGTCATTGTCGTTCCTCCTCTTGCTGTCCGGATGTTCCGCCTGCGGAGCGGTTCCGTCCAGCACCCATCTCGATGAGGACGTACTGGTCCTCCACCGAGACCGGGAAGGTCTCGGCGACATAGGGCCCTTCGGCCAGTTCCGCGCCGTCCTTGACGGTGACGGCATAGGCGCGCGCGCGGATGCTGTGCGGGTCGCAGTAGGACTGCCCCGTGCGGATGTCGAACTCCCAGCCGTGCCAGGGGCATTGCAGCATCTCGAAGGGTCGCGTGCGCTCGTAGGTCCCGGGCTCGCTGGAGCGGACCAGGCCGATCAGCCGGCCGCGGCACAGGCTGCCGCCCTCATGCGGGCAGGTGTTGCCGATGGCGAAGTACTCGCCGCCGACATGGAAGAGCGCGATCGGCCGGCCCTTCACCTCCACCAGCTTGCTGCCCCTGTCCGGGATCTCGCCCACCTTCGCGACGACGTGCCGCGTCATCACGGCCGCGCTCATGCCAGCAGGTCCCCGTAGATCGCCTGGGCGTTGCCGGCGAAGACGCCGTGCCGCTCCGCCTCGCTCATGCGGAGCTTGAAGACGTGGCGGGGGTCGTCCGAATCCCAGTGCGGGTAGTCCGAGGCGAAGACGATCCGGTCCCAGCCCATCCAGTCCAGCATCTGGCGCAGGTGCCAGGGCTTTTCGGGCTCCTCCATGGGCTGGGTGGTCCACCAGAAGTTGCGGCGCAGGTATTCGGAAGGCTTTTGCTTCAGATAGGGCACCTCGCCGCGGAAGCGGTCGAAGAGCCCGTCCATCCGCCAGCCCAGCGGCGCGGCCCAGGCGAAGCCGCCCTCGACCACGACGATCTTGAGCTCCGGCAGGTGCTCCAGCACGCCCTCCAGGATGAAGCTGGCCACCATGGCGTGCAGGCTCAGCGAGACCGCCTGGTGCTCCTCGAAGTAGAAGGAGGGCGGGCCGCCGCCCGTCACCGCATGGCCGTTGGTGCCGGAATTGTGCAGGCCGAGCGGAAAGCCGTGATGCGCGGCGGCCTCGTAGATGCGCCAGTAGCGGCGGCGGCCCAGCGGCTCGGTCGAGCGCGTCGCCATCGCGACCTGCGCGAAGCCCTTGATCCTGGCGCAGCGCTCGATCTCGGCGACCGCGCCGTCGGGGTCCTCGTCCATGACGGTGATGGTGGCCCGCAGGCGCGGCTCGGGCCCTGTCCACTCCGCGATCTGCCAGTCGTTGATGGCGCGGCAGACGGCATGGGCGCAGTCGATGTTCCGCTCGTCCAGCGCGCGCGGGAAGAGCGGGAAGAGCAGGCCGCGGTCGATGCCGTTCGCGTCCAGGTGCTGGCGCTGCATCATCGCGAGGTCGGAGCCGGGCGGGCTGCCGTCCTCAGGCCAGGCGTCGCGGCGGGCGAGCTGCGGCGTGGCCTTGGGATAGGGCGTGGAGGCCACGAAGGCCTGGCGGAAGCGCTGGCCATAGGCGTCGAGATGCTCGCGCCAGCGGGCGGGCATGTAGGGGTAGAGGCTCCTGAGGGACCGCACTGTGGGATGGATGTCGCAATCCACCAGGGTGATGGCGGCATCCTTCGGCTTCGCCGGTGCCTGCAGGGTCGAACTGCTCATCACGCGGTCTCCTTCAGGCGGGGATAGGTGGCCAGCGGCGTCTCGCGCAGGGCCTTGGCCAGCAGCGCGGGCGGCAGGCCGCGCGTGGGGTCGCCGCCGTCGAAGCGCCAGTGCGGGTAGTCGGTCGAGAAGAGGAAGATATCGTCGGCGCCGATCTGCTCGAGGAGCTGGTCGAGCTGAACAGGATCCTGCGGCAGGTCCCAGCTCTGCAGCGAGAAGCGCACGCGGTCGCGCACGATGGCGGCCGGCGAGGCGTCCACCCAGGGGATCTCCTTGCGCAGGCCGCGCCACATCTTGGTGCCGCGCCAGAAGAAGCTCGGCAGCCAGGAGATGCCGGATTCCAGCAGCACCACGCGCAGCGCCGGGAACTTGGTGAAGACGCCCTCGGCGATGAGGTTGAGGAGCTGACTCTGGAAGGTCTGGGCGAAGCTGACATGGTCCTCGTAGAGCGTGGAGGGCCAGCCATTGGCGGTGGGCGCATGACGCATGGCGCTGCCGGCGTGGATGGCGATGGGCAGGTCGTGCTTCTCGGCCGCCCTGTAGATGGGCCAATGCACGCGCTGGCCGAGCAGCGACTCATGCGCGCCCAGCACCAGTATCTGCACGAAGCGGCGGTCCGGCGCCCAGCGCTCGATCTCGTCCACCGCGAGCTCGACGTTCTGGAGGGGGATGACGATGGAGGCGCGGAGACGGTCGTCCCGGTCGAGCCATTCGGCCGCCATCCAGGCATTGGTCGCGCGGCAGATCGCGGCGCCGAGGTCGGCGCTGTACATGGCCGGCCCGCCATAAAGGCAGTTGAGGATGGCGCGGCTGATGCCGAAGGCATCGAGCGCCTGGGCCTGCATGTCGGCCAGCGTGGAGCCCGCCTTGCGGCCGGGGACGCGCCAGTCCGGGCGCGCGCTGACCGGCGCGTTGGGCGGGTAGTAGCTGAGGTCGAGCCCATCCACGCCGCGGGCGTCGATGACCTCCTGCCAATGCGCATCGAAATAAGGGAGCAGCGCCTTCATGCCGGGCACGGCGGGGTGGATGTCGCAGTCGATCAGGCCGGTGGCGGCGATGTGCCCCATCCGATGTCCTCCTGGAAGGCCGCCATTTGTCCGGGCCATTCCGGCGAGCCTAGGTCCCGCGGAGCCTCCAGGCAACATTGTGGTCTCGAGGCAGTGCGGGTGGCGTGCAAGGGGACTTCGTCCCCCTGCACCCCCTACCAAAGGCCGAGAGGCCTTTGGAAACCATGACTTATGGGAGTTTGGGAGAGGGCGCGGAGCAACCGCCGAACATGCGGTTGTGCGATGCCCTCTCCCAAACTCCCATGTACCGGGGTCCAGGGCCCACTGGCCCCTGGTGGGGGAGCGCGAGGGGGCGAAGCCCTCTCGCAGCCGCCCGTGCCGCCTCAGGCCCTCAATGCGCCGAGGGGGGCTCGCGCAGGCCGAGGTTCGCGCGCAGCGTCGTGCCCTCGTATTCCCTGCGGTACAGGCCGCGCTTCTGCAGGATCGGAATCACCTGGTCCACGAACTCGACCAGGCTGGGCGGCGAGAGCGCCGGCAGCACGTTGAAGCCATCGGCGGCGCCGGCCTCCATCCATTCCTGCATCGCGTCGGCGACCTGCTCGGGCGTGCCGACGACGACGTTGTGGGTGTTGCCGATGGCCGTGCGCTGGAAGAGCTGGCGGATGGACCAGTTGTTCTCGCGCGCGAGGTTCAGGATGATCTGCGCGCGGGTGGCGAGCTCCTTGTCCTTCCGGAGGTCGGGCACGGGGCCGTCGATGGGATAGTCGGACAGGTCGCCGAAGAGGGCGCTGAGGTAGCGCAGCCCCACATAGGGGTCGATCATCTCCTGCATCGCACGGAACTTGGCCTTGGCCTCCGTCTCGGTGCCGGCGATGACCGGCAGCAGGCCGGGCATGATCTTCATGTCGTCGGGCTGGCGGCCGTACTTGGCCATGCGCGCCTTGAGGCCAGCATAGAACTTCACCGCGCCCGGAAGCGTGGGCTGCACGGAATAGACGACGTCGGCGGTGCGGGCGGCGAGCTCCTGCCCCTCCTCCGAGGCGCCGGCCTGGATGATGATGGGCCGCCCCTGGACGGAGCGCGGCGTCCCGAGCGGACCGCGGACCCTGAAGTGCTTCCCCTCGTGGTTGAGCGTGCGGACCTTCTGGGGATCGAAGAGCAGGCCGCTCTGCCGATCGTAGAGATAGGCATCGGGCGCCATGCTGTCCCAGAGGCCGAGGACGACATCCACGAACTCCTCGGCGCGCTCGTAGCGCGAGGCCTTGGCCAGGATCGCCGAGGAGCCGAAGTTCATCGCCTCCTCGTCCTGGTAGGAGGTGACGACGTTCCAGGCCGCGCGCCCTTTGCTGAGCAGGTCGATGGAGGAGAAGGCGCGGGCGACGTGGAAGGGCACGCCGAAGGTGGTGGAGGCGGTGGCGGCGAGGCCGATGTTCGTCGTCATGGGCGCGAGGGCGGCGAGCAGGGTCAGCGGCTCGAAATTGCCGCCGCGGACGCTGCGGCCGCTGGCGCCCCTGGGCGTGTCGATCATCGAGAAGGTGACGAAGTCGGCCAGGAAGGCCATGTCGAAGAGGCCGCGCTCGGCGGTGCGCGTCAGGTTCAGGTAGAAGTCGAAGCTGCTGATTCCGTCGGGCGGGACATCCGGATGGAGCCAGGCGCTGTGGTGATAGCCGTGTCCTGCCATGGACAGGCCGAGCTTGATCTGCGGTCTCTTATCGCTCATTCGCTGGTCATCCGTCGCAACGCGCTCAGTCTGCGCCTGAAAGGCTTCGTCGTAAAGGTATTGAAGCTGCCGATCAGGGCCTGGCGGCGATGATCGCGCCGGAGAGGCTGGCCGGAATGCGGCTGCGCCAGGAGCCGCCGTCCACCGCCGTCACGAAGTCGAGCACCGCGCGGTTGAAGGCGTCGGGATCCTCGATGTTCATGGTGTGCCCGCATTTCGGCAGGACCACGAGCGCCGCGCCCGGGATGGTGCGCTTGAGGTAGAGAGCGGGCTCCAGCGTGGGGTCGTCCTCGTCGCCGGCGACGATCAGGGTCGGCGCCGCCATCTTCCGGAAGCCGGCCTCGAGCTCGAAGAGCGAGGGGCGCTCGCGCTGGACGCCCTGCATGGTCAGGGCGGACCCTTCGGTGGAATGGGCGGCGAGCTGCGCCTCGAACTCGGCGAAGCCGCGGGGGTCCTTCTCCTCGAAGACCAGGCGCGTCGGGCCATGCGCGTAGATGGTGGCGAATCTCTCCATGCCCATCTCGCGCAGCTTGGCGATGGAGGCGTCGATCTCGGCCTGGAACTGGACGCGCCTGGACGGCTCGGCGCCGTAGCCCACGCCGGCGGCGACGAGGCTGCGGGCCAGGTGCGGGTGCCGCAGGCCGAGATGCAGCGTGGCGAAGGCGCCCATGGAGAGGCCCACCACATGCGCCGGCGCCAGCTTCAGCGCGGTGATGACGGCGGCGATGTCGTCCGTCGCGCGGTCCTGGCTGTAGGCCCCGGGATCGGTCGGGATGCCGCTGGGAGAATAGCCGCGGGCGAAAAAGGCGACGCAGCGGTAACGGCGGGAGAAGAAGCGCATCTGCGGCTCCCAGGAGCGCGCATCGCCGGCGAATTCATGCACGAAGACCATCGGCGTGCCGGAGCCGGCCTCGATATAGCTGATATCGACGCCGTCGTCGGTGCGGATGCTCGGCATGCAGAACCCCCTCGGTGCCCTCGGAGATTGCGCCGGGCGACGGGGTGCGGCAAGGCGAGGAGGCCCCTGGAGCCACCGCCATGAAGACCACCCGCCGCGCTCTCGCCTTCCGCGTTCCCATGCGCGACCCGGGCGACGTCTCCGGCATCGTGGCGCTGTTCGACAGCGGCGTGCTGCGGCCGGAGGAGGTGGTGGCGATCCTCGGCAAGACCGAGGGCAATGGCTGCGTCAATGATTTCACGCGCGCCTATGCCACCAGCATGCTGTCCGCGACGCTCGGTGCCCGGATGGGGCTGCCGCCGGAGAGCGTGACGCATCGCGTGGCCCTGGTGATGTCGGGCGGGACGGAGGGCGGGCTCTCGCCGCATTTCCTGGTGCTGTCAGCGCGGGAGGAGGTCGGCGCGGGCACGGGCGCGCTGGCGCTCGGCGTCGGCTTCACGCCGGAGCTGCCGCCGGAGGCGATCGGCCGGATGGCGCAGGTGCGGGCCACCGCGGCGGCGGTCCGCATGGCCATGGGCGATGCCGGCATCACCGACCCGGCGGAGGTGCATTTCGTGCAGGTGAAGTGCCCGCTGATCACCTCAGCGCGGGTGGCGGAGGCGGCCTCGCGCGGGGAGAGCGTGGCCACGGCCGGGACCTATGCCTCGATGGGGCTCTCGCGCGGCGCCTCGGCGCTGGGGGTGGCGCTGGCCCTGGGCGAGATCGCGGAGGATGCGGTCACCGACGCCGCGATCGGCCGGGATTTTTCCCTGTTCTCCGGCCGGGCCAGCTGCTCCGCCGGGGTGGAGCTGCGGCATGGCGAGGTGGTCGTGATGGGCAACAGCCCCGCATGGGCGGGCGACCTGCGCATCGGCCACGACGTGATGCGGGATGCCATCGACCTGCCGGCGGTGCAGCGGGCGCTGGCCTCGGCGGGGCTGGCGGCCCCAGGGGAGGGCCTTGGCCAGCTCGGCGAGGCGGAGCGCGGCCGGCTGGTGGCGGTGCTGGCCAAGGCCGAAGCCTCCAGCACCGGCACCATCCGCGAGCTGCGGCACATCATGAACGACGACAGCGACATCCACTCCACCCGCCACGCCCGGGCCCTGGTGGGCGGGGTGATCGCGGGGGCCGTGGGGCGGACGGACCTCTTCGTCTCGGGCGGGGCCGAGCACCAGGGGCCGGATGGCGGCGGGCCCATCGCGGTGATCGCGACGCGGTAAGGCCGAGCCGCCCCGGAGGCGCGCCAGCCATGCCTTGTCGCAAAAGGTTTTTTTGCCGAAAAGCATGGCTCAGGGGGACTCAGCCCCTTCAAAGCGGACGCCATTGGTCCTATTTGAGGTGCATCGCAGGAGAACGGCGGTGCTGAAGCTCTCGAGATTGACCGACTACGCGGTGGTCGTGCTGTCCCGCATGGGGCAAAGCGACGCGCCGCTCCTCAGCGCCCCGGGGCTCGCGGCGCGGACCGGCCTGGCCGAGCCGACGGTCGCCAAGGTGCTGAAGATCCTCGCGCAATCCACCATCGTCGAGGGTCTCCGCGGCGCCCGCGGCGGCTACCGGCTGACCCGGCCGCTCACCGAGATCAAGCTGTCCGAGGTGATCGTGGCCTTCGATGGCCCGATCGCGCTGACCGCCTGCGTCGAGGGCGGCACCGGCGGGTGCGAGAGCGAGCACTGCTGCCCCGTCCGAGGCCGCTGGGATCCGGTGAACCGGGCCATCCGGGACGCGCTGGCGAACATCTCCGTCGCCGACCTTGCGGGAGGGGGCTGTCTCGGCGGATTCCTGCCCCTCCCCATCGACCACCATGTTGCCGCCAAGTAGAGTTGTAGGAGCGTCGTATGGGTGCCGTTGCAGAGACCCTCGAAACCGTCCAGGCCGCCAATGACGGCGGCTACAAATGGGGCTTCGAGACCGACATCGCGATGGACTTCGCGCCCAAGGGGCTGAACGAGGACATCGTCCGCTTCATCAGCGCGAAGAAGAACGAGCCGGAATGGCTGCTCGAATGGCGCCTCAAGGCCTATGCGATGTGGCTGAAGATGGAGGAGCCCGAATGGGCCGCCGTCACCTATCCGAAGATCGACTACCAGGACGCCTACTACTATGCGGCGCCGACCCAGAAGGCCGGGCCGAAGTCGCTGGACGAGGTCGATCCGGAGCTGCTGCGGACCTATGAGAAGCTCGGCATCCCCGTGCAGGAGCAGCAGCGGCTGCAGGGCATCGCCGTCGACATGGTGTTCGACAGCGTCTCGGTGGCGACCACCTTCAAGGACCGGCTGGCCAAGGAGGGGATCATCTTCTGCTCGATCTCCGAGGCGGTGCAGAACCATCCGGAGCTGGTGAAGCAGTATCTCGGTAGCGTGGTGCCGCAGGGCGACAACTACTTCGCCTGCCTGAACTCGGCCGTCTTCACGGATGGCAGCTTCGTCTTCATCCCCAAGGGCGTCCGCTGCCCGATGGAGCTGAGCACCTATTTCCGTATCAACGCGAAGAGCACGGGCCAGTTCGAGCGCACGCTGATCATCGCCGAGGCCGGCAGCCACGTCTCCTACCTGGAGGGCTGCACCGCGCCGATGCGCGACGAGAACCAGATGCACGCCGCCGTGGTCGAGCTCGTCGCGATGGACGATGCGACCATCAAGTACAGCACGGTGCAGAACTGGTACCCCGGCGATGCCGAGGGCAAGGGCGGCATCTACAACTTCGTGACCAAGCGCGGCGCCTGCCGCGGGGCGCGGAGCAAGATCTCCTGGACGCAGGTGGAGACCGGCTCGGCCATCACCTGGAAGTACCCGTCCTGCATGCTGCTCGGCGACGACAGCGTGGGCGAGTTCTACTCGGTGGCCATCACCAACAACCACCAGCAGGCCGATACCGGCACGAAGATGTGGCATGTGGGCAAGAACACCCGCTCGACCATCGTCTCGAAGGGCATCAGCGCGGGCCAAGGCCAGAACACCTATCGTGGGCTGGTGAAGATCAGCCCGAAGGCGACCGGCGCGCGCAACTTCACCCAGTGCGACAGCCTGCTGATCGGCGACCAGTGCGGCGCGCACACGGTGCCCTATATCGAGAACCGCTGCGCCACGGCGAAGGTGGAGCACGAGGCGACGACCTCGCGCATCGCCGAGGACCAGCTGTTCTATTGCCGCAGCCGCGGCCTGACGCAGGAAGAGGCGGTCGGCCTCATCGTGAACGGCTTCTGCCGGGAAGTGCTCAAGGAATTGCCGATGGAGTTCGCCGTGGAAGCCCAGAAGCTTCTGGCGATCTCGCTCGAAGGGAGTGTTGGCTAAGTGTTGAAGATCGAAGGCCTGACTGCGGAAATCGACGGAAAGCCCATCCTGAAGGGCATCGACCTCCACGTCCCCACGGGCGAGATCCACGCGATCATGGGCCCGAACGGCTCGGGCAAATCCACCCTCTCCTACGTGCTGAGCGGGCGCGAGGGCTATGAGATCACCGGCGGCTCCGCCACCTTCAACGGCATGGACCTGCTGTCGATGGAGCCGGAGGAGCGCGCGGCCTCGGGCCTCTTCCTCGCCTTCCAGTACCCGGTCGAGCTGCCGGGCGTGGGCAACGCCAACTTCCTCCGGACCGCCGTGAACGCCGTGCGCAAGCACAAGGGTGAGCCCGAGATCGACGCCATGCAGTTCCTCAAGCTGGCGCGCCAGAAGATCAAGGCGCTGCAGATGTCGGACGACATGCTGAAGCGCAACGTCAATGTCGGCTTCTCCGGCGGCGAGAAGAAGCGCAACGAGGTGCTGCAGATGGCCCTGCTGGAGCCGTCGCTGGCCATCCTCGACGAGACGGATTCCGGCCTCGACATCGACGCGCTGAAGATCGTCGCCGACGGCGTGAACGCCATGCGCGGCCCGAACTTCTCCGCCCTTGTCATCACCCACTACCAGCGCCTGCTGGACTACATCGTGCCCGACCGCGTGCATGTGCTGATCGGCGGGCGCATCGTGAAGTCCGGCGGGCCCGAGCTCGCGCTCGAGCTGGAGGCGGAGGGCTACGCGAAGGTGGCGGCATGAGCGCGCAGCCTTCCGGGACGCAGGCCTTCCTTGCGCGGTTCGACGGGCTGCGCGAGCACCTGCCGGGCCACCGGCTCCCCTGGCTCGCGGCGCAGCGTGACGCGGCGGCGGAGCTGTTCCGCGCCGCCGGCCTGCCGGGACGCCGCGTCGAGGCCTGGCGCTACACCGACCTCGCGCCCATCGCGCAGGCCGGCTTTTCCGAAGCGCTGACGCTGGCCGACGAGACCCCTGCCCTGCCGCCGAAGCGTGCGCCCTATCGCGCGGTCTTCATCGACGGGCGCTTCGCCGAAAACCTTTCCGTGCTGCCCGAGGGCTATCGCTGCGGCTCGCTCGCGGCCGGGCTCGGCGACGCCGAGGCCCTGCTCGGGACCATGGCGGAAAAGCTGCCGCTGGTGGCGCTGAACACCATGCTTTTCGAGGATGGGCTGCTGCTCGACCTCCCCGCCGGCCTGGACGGCGGCGCGCTGGAGCTGCTGAGCGTGGCGAGCCATGCCGGCCGCCCGATCGCCTTCCACCCGCGCCATCTGATCCACATCGGCGACGGCGCCTCGCTCACGCTGATCGAGACCAGCATCGGCCCGGCCGAGGCGGCCTATCTGCACAACCCGGTCTTCGAGATCGCGGTTGGCGCCAGCGCCACGCTCTCCCATATCCGCATCCAGCGCGAGGGGCGCGCGGGCTTTCAGCTCTCCACGGTGCAGGCCGCGGTGCAGGCGGGCGGGACCTACGACAACTTCACGCTGAATGCCGGCGCCAAGCTGGTGCGCAACGAGATCCACGCGGTGCTGCTCGGCCCCAAGGCCGCCTGCCACATGAACGGCGCGCAGCTCGCGGGCGACGGCCAGCACGCGGATACGACGACCTTCCTCGACCATGCGGCGCCCGACTGCGCGAGCCGCCAGACCTACAAGACGGTCCTCGCCGGCAAGTCCCGCGGCGTATTTCAAGGAAAAATCCTGGTCCGCCAGGTGGCGCAGCGCACCGACGGCTACCAGATGAACCAAGCCCTCCTCCTTTCCGAGGAGGCCGAGATCGACGCCAAGCCGCAGCTCGAGATCTACGCCGACGACGTGAAGTGCAGCCACGGCGCCACCGTCGGCGCGCTGGACGAGGCGCAGCTCTTCTATCTCCGCGCCCGCGGCATCCCCGCCGAGCAGGCCCGCGCCATGCTGGTGCAGGCCTTCCTGGTGGAAGCCGTCGAGGGCGTCACGAACCCCATCGCCCAGGCCGCCCTGGCCGAGGCGACTGAGGGCTGGTGGGAACGCGAGGCCGCCTGAACATGGACACGATCATCACGCCAACCTTCGACATCGAGCGCATTCGCCAGGATTTCCCGATCCTGTCGACGAAGGTGCACGGCAAGCCGCTGACCTTCCTGGACAGCGGCGCGTCGGCCCAGAAGCCGCGCGCGGTGATCGATGCGATGGTCCGGGCGATGGAGACCGCCTACGCCAACGTCCATCGCGGCGCCTACCACCTCAGTGAGGCCGCGACGGAATCCTACGAGGCCGCGCGCGTCGCGACGCAGCGCTTCCTCGGCGCGGCCGAGGCGGAGGAGATCGTCTTCACCTCCAACAGCACGGCGGCGATCAACCTCGTCGCCCACAGCTACGGGCGCGGGATGATGCAGCCCGGCCAGTTCGTGCTGACCTCCGAGATGGAGCACCATGCCAACATGGTGCCCTGGCAGATGCTGCGCGACGAGAATCGCGGCATCGGCCTGCGCTACGTCCGTGTCACCGAGCGCGGCGAGCTGGACCTCAAGGACCTCGCGGCCAAGCTCGCGGACGGCAAGGTCGGGCTGGTCGCGGTCACGCACATGTCCAACGTGCTGGGCACGGTGACGCCGGCCGCGCAGATCGCCCGCATGGCGCATGAGGCGGGCGCGAAAGTGCTCTTCGACGGCAGCCAGGCCGCCGTGCACCGCCATGTGGACGTGACGGCGATCGACGCCGATTTCTACGTCTTCACCGGCCACAAGCTCTACGGCCCCACCGGCATCGGCGTGCTCTACGGCAAGCGCAAGCTGCTCGACGCCATGCCCCCCTTCATGGGCGGCGGCGACATGATCGAGACCGTGACGCTGGAACGCACCACCTACGCCGCCTCGCCGGCGCGCTTCGAGGCCGGCACACCGCCGATCATCGAGGCGGTCGGCCTCCATGCGGCGATCGACTACGTCACCAACATCGGCATGGGCGCCATCGAGGCGCATGAGCGCGCGCTGGTGGACCACGCCATGGCCGTGCTGCCGCATGTCGAGGGGCTGACGCTGATCGGCGGCGCGCAGGACCGCGGCGGCGTCTTCGCCTTCGCACTGGACGGCGTGCATCCGCACGACCTCTCCACCTTCCTCGACCGCCACGGCATCGCGGTGCGCGCCGGCCGGCACTGCGCCGAGCCGCTGCACACGCGCTTCGGCGTGGAGGGCGGTACGACGCGCGCCTCCTTCGGCCTCTACACGACGCCGGAGGAGATCGATCTGCTTGCGCAGAAGCTCACGGAGGCGCGACGCTTCTTCGCATGAACGACACGGCCGACATCGCGGATCTCTACTCGAAGACGCTGCGTGAGCTCGCGCGCGATCCCGCGCACAAGGGCAAGCCCGAGGCCTTCGACGCCACCGCCCGCGGCGACAACCCGATGTGCGGCGACCGCGTGGACATCTATGTCAGCCTCGATGGCGAGCGCATCCGCGAGGCGCGCCACGTCGCGCGCGGCTGCGAGATCTGCCAGGCCAGCGCCTCCCTGCTGGCGGAGCTGGTGCCGGGCA
The DNA here is from genome assembly GCF_058806835.1 of Roseococcus sp. GW821-FHT12F05. NCBI lineage: Bacteria > Pseudomonadati > Pseudomonadota > Alphaproteobacteria > Acetobacterales > Roseomonadaceae > Roseococcus > Roseococcus sp. GW821-FHT12F05. The sequence continues at coordinate 205,207 of NZ_JBXAQB010000006.1, read as the reverse complement.
AGACGCATGCGGAAACCCACGCGCTTGGCCGGCGCGCCGGCGAGATCGCGAAATCGGGCACCGGCGATGACAGCAGCGAGGAACTTCGCCGCTTGTCGATCTTCGCCGTCGTGCACAAGTTCCCCAGCAGGGTGAAGTGCGTGACCCTGGCCTGGAATGCGCTGGACGCCGCCTTGTCCGGCGTGAAGGAGACGAGCAGTGAGTGAACCGGCCACCCAGAATCACGGAAGCTGGACTCCCGAGGGCGAGGCGCTTCCTGCCGTCAGCGAGGAAGGCGTGATCGCCGCCCTCAAGACCGTCTTCGACCCGGAGATCCCCGTCGACGTCTACGAGCTCGGCCTGATCTACGCCATCGAGCTCGAGGATAGCGGCAAGGTGAAGGTGGAGATGACGCTGACCACCCCCTCCTGCCCCTCTGCCCAGGAGCTGCCGGGCATGGCCGAGGAGGCCATCCGCCAGGTCCCCGGCGTCACGGATTGCCAGGTCGAGATCGTCTGGGATCCGCCCTGGGACCAGTCGCGCATGAGCGAAGACGCGCGCCTCGCGTTGAACATGTACTGAGGAGACACGCGAATGAGCACCACGTCAGCCGCCCCCCGCGTGAAGCGCGAGCTGCCGCCCCTGATGAGCGTCTCCGACAGCGCCGCCGAGCGCCTGCGCGCGCTCTATGCCAAGGCCGAGGCCGGCAAGCTCCTGCATATCGGCGTGAAGACCAAGGGCTGCTCCGGCCTCGCCTACGATCTCAGCTTCGTGGATGCGCCGGCGCCCAGCGACGAGCGCGTGACGGACAAGGGCATCACCATCCTGGTCGACCGCAAGGCCAGCCTCTACCTCATCGGCACGATGATGGACTACGAGGTGAAGGCGATGAGCGCGGGCTTCACCTTCGTGAACCCGAACGAGAAGGGCCGCTGCGGCTGCGGCGAGAGCTTCCACGTCTGAGCTTCGCTCAGACGTTTGTTTTTGCGCCCTCAAGCGCCGGGCGGTTGCGTCCGCGGCCTTGGCTTCGCCGCGTCACTGAAGCACCCGGCCGCTGAGTCGAGTGGGCGGCGTCGGCGGCTTCGCGGCCGAATTCTCTGAAGGCGTTCGAGACCTTGCGCCGCGAGGGCCCTGCCCGGCTTCACGCCCCCGCTTCCCCGGCCTAACCTCCCGACCGACCAATCGGTAGGAGGAATCGCCGCATGATGCTCAAGGACAAAGTCGCCGTCGTCACCGGAGCCGGTGGCGGAATCGGGCGCGAGATCGCCATCGCCATGGCCGATGCCGGCGCCAAGGTGGTCATCAACGACATCGGCGCCTCCCTCGGCGGCGAGGGCTTCTCCACCACCCCGGCCGAGCAGACCAAGGCCATCATCGAGCAGAAGGGCGGCCAGGCCGTCATCAGCACCGAGAGCGTGGCGGAGTGGGAGAAGGCCAAGGCCATCGTCCAGACGGCGATCGACGCCTTCGGCCGCATCGACATCGTGGTGAACAACGCGGGCATCCTGCGCGACCAGATCTTCCATCGCATGACGCCGGAAGAGTGGCTGGCCGTCATCAACGTCCATCTCAACGGCAGCTTCTTCGTCAGCCGCGCCGCCGCCGAGCATTTCCGCAAGCAGGAGAGCGGCAGCTTCGTCCACATCACCAGCACCTCCGGCCTCATCGGCAATTTCGGGCAGGCGAACTACTCCGCCGCCAAGCTCGGCATCGTGGCGCTGTCCAAGTCCATCGCGCTCGACATGAAGCGCTACAACGTGCGCTCCAACTGCCTCGCGCCCTTCGCCTGGTCGCGCATGACCAGCTCCATCCCCGCCGAGACGCCGGAGCAGAAGGCGCGCGTCGAGCGCATCATGCAGATGGGCCCGGAGAAGAACGCGCCGCTGGCCGTCTTCCTTGCCTCGGACGCCGCGAAGGAGGTCACCGGCCAGATTTTCGCCCCGCGCATGCACGAGCTCTTCCTGTTCAGCCAGAACCGGCCGATCCGCTCGGTGCACAGCGACAGCGGCTGGACGCCGGAGAAGATCGCCGAGATCGCCCTGCCCGCCTTCCGCTCGAGCTTCGTGCCGATGGAACGCTCGGGCGACGTGTTCAGCTGGGATCCGGTCTGAGCGTGATCGGGGTCCCGATGCAGCGTCCCTCGCCATGAGGGCGCTGCTCGCGCCCTCCAGCATCGCGCTGATCGGCGCGTCGGGCGATCCGGCGCGCCTCACCGCGCGGGCGCAGATCTACCTGCGCAAGCACGGCTATGCCGGTGCGCTCTATCCCGTGAATCCGCGCTCGCCGGAGGTGCTGGGCGAGAAGGCCTACGCCCGCGTCGAGGACATCCCGGCGGAGATCGACTTCGCCTATATCCTGCTCGGCACGGAGCAGGTGGAAGCGCAGATCGCGGCGGTCGCGGCCAAGGGTGCCAAGGTCGCCTGCATCCTGGCCGACGGCTTCGCGGAGGCCGGCCCCGAGGGCCAGGCCCTGCAGGACCGTTGCCTCGCGGCGGCGAAGGCGGCCGGGCTGCGGCTGCTCGGGCCCAACTCCATGGGCATCATCAACATCCCCCGGAAGATCGCCGCCAGCGTGAACGCGGCGCTGGAGGCGGAGACGCTGCCGCTCGGCCGCCTCGCGCTGGTGAGCCAGTCGGGCTCCATGCTGGGCGCCATCATGGGCCGCGGGGCCGCGCGCGGGCTCGGCTTCAGCCACATGATCGCGACGGGTAACGAGGCCGACCTCACCGCCGGCGAGATCGCGACGATGCTGGTGCAGGATCCCGGCGTCGATGCGGTGATGCTCTTCCTGGAGGCCATCCGCGCGCCGGAGCACTACGCCGAGGCCGCGCGGCTCGCGCATGCGGCGGGCAAGCCGATCGTCGCCTTCAAGCTCGGCCGCTCCAGCTTCGGCGCGGAGCTGGCGACCAGCCACACCGGCGCGCTCGCGGGCAGCGATGCCGCCGCGGAGGCCTTCTTCCGCGCCAACGGCATCCTGCGCGCGACCATGCTCGAAAGTTTCCTGGAGCTTCCCGCGCTGGTGCTGGGCCGCAGGCCGCTCGCCAAGCCGCACCGCGCCGTCTCGGTGCTCACCACGACCGGCGGCGGCGGCGCCATGGCCGTGGACGCGCTGGGCGTGGCCGGCATCGAGGCGCGCGTGCCCGATGCGGCGGCTGCGGCGAAGCTCCACGACATCGGCATGAAGGCGCATGGCCGCCTGCTCGACATGACGCTGGCCGGCACGAAGCCCGAGCGCATCGAGGCCGCGATCACGGCGCTGGCCGCGGCGCAGGACACGGACGCGGTCATCCCCGTCATCGGCTCGTCCGCGCAGTTCCGCCCCGCCGATGCGGTCGCCGGCATCCTGCGCGGCCGCGACGCGGTGGGCGGGCAGAAATTGGTCGCCGCCTTCCTGGTGCCGCAGGCCGACGCCTCGCTGCGCCTGCTGGCCGAGGCCGGCATCCCCGGCTTCCGCACGCCGGAGAGCTTGGCAGATGCGATGCGCGCCTTCCTCGACTGGCGCGCGCCCGTCCCGCCGGACATCTCGGTGCCGCCCTTCTTCGATCTGTCCGAGGCGCCGGACGAGGCCGATGCGCGCAACCTCTTCGCCGCGCTGGGCCTCGCGACGCCCTATGCCTACATGGCGGGCGCCGCCGACATCCCGGCCGATGCGGTCTACCCGGTCGCGCTGAAGATTCTCTCGCCGGACATCGCCCACAAGACGGAGATGGGCGGCGTCGCGCTCAACATCCCCGACGCGGACGCGCTGAGCGAGGCCGCGGCGAAGATGGAGGCCCGCGTGAAGGTCGCCGCCCCCGAGGCACGGCTCACCGGCTTCCTCGTGCAGACCATGGCGCGCGGCCTCTCCGAGGTCATCCTCGGCTTCCGCCGCGATCCCTCGGTCGGCCCGATCGTCCTGCTCGGCGCCGGCGGCGTCCTCGCCGAGCTGCACCGCGACGTCGCCCTTCGCCTCGCCCCCATCGACGAGGCCGGCGCGCGCGAGATGATCGCCGAGGTCCGCGCGCTCCGCGTCGTCGAGGGCTGGCGCGGCCTGCCGCGCGGCGATGTCGAGGCGCTGGCGGCGGCCATCGTCGCCGTCTCGCGGCTGGCGACGATGCCCGGCATCGCCGAGGCCGAGATCAATCCCTTGATGATCCACGAGAGCGGCGTCACCGTCGCCGATGCCTGGGTGGTGCGCGCATGACCGATCCCCGTCCTCTGATCGAGGCGCGCTTCGGCCACCTCCCCTTCGAGCCGCCGGCGGACGTCCCGCCGGCGCTGGCCGCGATCCTCGATCGCCGCGTGACCCGCCGCTACAGGCCCGACGCGATTCCCGAGCCGCTGCTGTCCACCATCCTCGCCGCCGCGCAATCGGCGCCGAGCAAGAGCGACATGCAGCAGCTCTCCATCGTCGTGCTCGAGGACAAGAATCGCATCGCCGCCGTCGCCGACTGGATCGGCACCATGCCCTGGATCAAGGACGCGCCCGTCCTGCTGATCTTCTGCGCCGACATCCGCCGCAACCGCGACATCACCGCTCGCGCCGGCCGCGAGCACGCGAACGACAACCTCGACACCATCCTCAACGCGACCGTGGATTCCGCGCTCGCCATGGGCATGACCATCGCCGCCGCAGACGCCGCGGGCCTCGGCACCTGCCCCATCAGCTACGTGCGCAACCACCTGGAGAAGGTCGGACCGCTGCTCTCGCTGCCCAAGGGCGTCTTCCCGATCGCCGGCCTGACCCTCGGCTGGCCCTCCGCGCGCAACGAGCCCAGCGCGCGGCTGCCGCCCTCCGTCGTGATCCACCGCGACCGCTACTCGACCGAAGGCGAGGCCGAAGCCCTCGCGGCCTACGACGCTCGCCGCGAGAAGGCGAAGCCGCGCTACCCGGAAGTGCACGGACCCGCGCCCGAAGGCTGCAGCTGGACCGACAACGTGGCGCGGCAGCTCTCCGTGCCAGAGCGCGCGGGCTTCCGGGCCTGGCTCAGATCGCGCGGCTTCGCGCTTGATTGACAAGCCAAAGCGGGGCGCCGCCGCGCACCCCGCTGGGGTCCATGGCGGACCCCAGACCCCGCCGCAACAGGACGACAACCCCGGGGGCGCCGATCAGGGGGGGCGGAAGCCCAAAAGGGCCGTGCGGCCGAAGGACGCGGCCAGCCTGATCCTGTGGAAGGACGGGCCGCGGGGCATCGAGATCCTCATGGGGCGCCGGCACCACAACCTGCGCTTCATGCCGGGCGTGCTCGTCTTCCCCGGCGGCCGCGTGGACCCGGACGACCACCGCGCGCGGCCGATCAGCCCCCTGCCCGCGGAGACGCGGCGCATGCTGGAGATCAGCGCCTCCCCGGCGCGGGCCACGGCACTCGCCCATTGCGCCCTGCGCGAGCTGCATGAGGAGGCCGGCCTCGTCCTGGGCGAGATGGAGGGCGACCGGCTCCGGCCCGATTTCGCGCCCCTGAGCTACCTGACGCGCGCCATCACGCCGTCGGACCGGCCCATGCGCTTCCACGCGCGCTTCCTGATCGCGGAGGCTCGGCATGCGAAGGGCAAGATCCAGGGCTCGGGTGAGCTGGAGGAAATCCGCTTCTTCGCGCTGACGGAGCTGCACGCGCAGCCCGTGGCGAAGATCACCGCGATGATCCTGGCGGAATTCGAATCCTGGCTGGCGACGCCCGCGGCGGAGCGCGTCCACCGCCAGTTCATCCGCATCCAGGGCCGCGACAACCGTCTGCCGGAAAAGGCCTGAGCGGCCTCAGCGGCCCGGCGTCTCGAGCACCGAGGCGTGCACCCAGCCCATGGCGCTGCCGGCCTGGCCCACCTGGTACCAGCCGCCCGGCGCTTCGCCGATCACCTCCAGCGTGCTGGAGGGCGGCAGGGTCCGGATCACCTCGCCGCCGCGGGTGGCGCTGCGCAGGTTGGCGCCGCTGCGCGAGGAGACCATGACGGTGTTGGTCGGCCGTGACGGCTCGGCCGGCGCCGCTGCGACGGTCTCTGCGCCCGGCTCGCCCGTCGGTGCGCCGGGGATCGGCAAGGGCGGGAAGGTCCGCGCCATCGCGCGCGATGTGACGGGGCCGCCGCCGTCGAAGCAGCGATCCACCATCTCGACGAAGACGCGCGAGGCCTCGGGGCCGGTGGCGCCGAGCACGAAATTCGACATGCGCGGCGCATCGCCCTCGAAGGACACCACGGCGACATAGGGCACGAAGGGATCGCTGACCGAGCCCGTGGCGCTCGATCGCCCGCAGACGGCCAGGGTGTTGGGAAGCGCCTGCGAAAAGACCTGCACGCCGCGCTGCTGCACCGACTGGGCGCGGAGCCGGCCCTTGATCGCGGTCGCGGCGGCGTCGCGGGCGGCCTGCTGGCGCCCTTCCGGCGTCGAGGAGCGGGACGCGGTCTCATCCTCGCGGCACGCCGCGAGGGCGAGCAAGGCGACGGAGAGGGCGAGGACGACACGCATGTCCGACTAACGCGGGATGCCGCCGGTCGTTGCGGTTGCGCCGCTTGATCCTAAGATAGATGCGGCGCGAAGCGGCGGATCAGCCGCATCATTTCGGTCGCGCTGGTATCGAGCGCGTCGAGCGGCACGCGGACCTTCCGCAGTCCGGAGCCCCGGTTCCCGGCGCCGCTGAGGAGGTCGGAGCCGACCTCCATCGCTTCGGCCAGCTCCAGCTCGATGATATTGGCGCTGTTGCCGAGCCCGAGATTTGTCGCCGTCCCCACCGCCGGCCAGGGGATCAGCACGCCGCCGGAGCGGCGGTCGCGAAAGCCTTCCGGGGAAAGGGTGAGCTGCACTGTGCGATCCAGCCCGATCCGCAGATGGGCAAGCCCGATCGCGACGAAGCCGAGGCCGGCGATCCAGGCGAAGGCCAGCGGCCCGATCGCGGCGCCCTGCCAGGAGCCATAGGCCGCGAAGCCGCAGAAGATGAGGCCGATGCCGAGCTTGGCCGCGATGACGAGGACATGTCCGGCGCGCAGGCCGTTGCGGATCTCGACGACGTCCAGCCTGTCCCCCTCTGCTAAGCCGCCGCGAAAGCCTGGGTCCGCACCAGCCGCGCGTAAAGCCCGCCCTGCGCCATGAGCTCGGCATGCGTGCCCTGCTCGATGGCGCGCCCCTCCTCCATCACCACGATGCGGTGGGCGTTCTGCACCGTCGCCAGCCGGTGCGCGATGACCAGCGTGGTGCGGCCCTCGCGCAGGGTGGCGAGCGCGGCCTGCACGGCGGCCTCGTTCTCGGCGTCGAGCGCGCTGGTGGCCTCGTCCAGCAGCAGCACGCGGGGATTGCGCAGCAGGGCGCGGGCGAGGCTCACGCGCTGGCGCTGCCCGCCCGAGAGCCGCCCGCCGCCCGGGCCGAGCGGCGTGTCGTAGCCGGCGGGCAGCGCCTGGATGAAGGTGTGCGCCTGGGCGGCCCGCGCCGCGGCCTCGACCTCCTCGCGCGTGGCGCCGGGCCGGCCGCAGGCGATGTTGGCGAGCGCCGTGTCGTCGAAGATCACGGCCTCCTGGCCGACATAGGCGATGGCGTCGCGCAGTTCCGTGAGGTGCACGTGGCGGATGTCGGCGCCGTCGAGCAGGATCCGGCCCGAGGTCGCGTCGTAGAGCCGCGGCAGCAGCGCGATGGCGGTGGACTTTCCCGCGCCTGAGGGGCCGACCAGCGCCACCGTCTCGCCCGGCGCGGCACGGAGGCTCAGCCCCTCCACGGCTGGCACCGTGCTGCCGGCATAGTGGAAGCCGACGCGGTCGAAGACCACCTCGCCATGGCCCGAAGGCAGTGGGCGGGCGTCCGGCGCGTCGGCGATCTCGCGCCGGATGTCGATCACGCCGAAGACGCGGACGAGGCCGGCCAGCCCCTCCTGCAAAGCCGCGTTCAGCGAGCCGAGCGAGCGCACCGGGCGGGCCGCGATCAGCACGGCGGCGACGAAGCCGGTGAACTCGCCGATCGTCCCCTGCCCCGTGGTCACCCGCCAGCCGACCACGCCGAGCACCACGCCCACCGTGAGCCCGCCCAGCGCCTCCAGGATGGGATCGACGCGGGCGCGGGCGCGGACGATGCGCTGGAGGCTTCTGCGCAGGTCGGAGAAGGCCGCGGCGGCGCGGGCCTCCTCCTGCTCCTCCAGCCGGTAGGTGCGCACGACGCGGGCGCCGGCAAAGCTCTCGTTGAGCAGGGCGCTGGTCTCGCCGGCGCGGTCCTGCATGCCGCGCGAGGCGCGGCGGATGCGCTTGCCGATGGTCAGGATCGGCCAGGCCGCAACGGGGTAGAGCAGCGCGGCCATGGCGGCAAGCTGCCAGTCCAGCCAGATCATGGAGCCGACGAGGCCGATCACCGTCAGCAGGTCGCCCATGCCGTTGATGCTGCGGGTCAGCGCCTCGCGGATCTGGGTGGCGTCCAGGGTGAAGCGGGTGACGTGGCGCGCCGGCGCCTCCGCGCTGACGGCGGCGTAGTCGGCGCGGGTCAGCGCGGAGAAGAGCGCGTTCTGCAGGTGCTCGATGCTGCCGAGGACGGCACCCTGCATGGTGGTCTGCTGGAAGTACATGGCGGCGCCCCGGGCCGCGGTGACGAGGACGATGACCGGCGGCAGCAGCCAGACGATCCGGGAATCCCCGGCGCCGAAGCTGTCGAAGGCCTGCTGGATGATGACCGGGTAGAGCGCGGTGATGCCGGCCAGGATCAGGGTGAGCAGCACGGCCATGGCGAGGCGGCCCCGCTGCTGGTGCAGGTGATCGCGCCAGAAGCGCTGGATCAGGGGAAGCGAGGCGGTCTCGGAGGACATGGGGCGCGGGGTATCAGGAAGCGTCCCGCTCGACCAGTTCGCGGAGTTTTCGGAGGCAGGCGGCGTGATCGGCCGAGGCGCCGGTCTGGAGCCACCAGTCGCGGACCTCGGCGAGCAATTGGCCGATGCGCGGGCCATGCGGGACACCAAGGGCGATGACATCACGGCCCTGGAGGGGAAAGGCCGGGCCGAGGCCGGGTTCCAGGTGGTCGAGCAGCGTGCCGTAGTCGAGCTCGGGGTGCTGGGCCGCTGCGATGAGGAGGATTTCCCCTGGCAGGGCGGCCTCGCTGCGCAGGCGCGCGGCGGCCCGGAAGCGGCAGAGGGCGGCGGGATCGCGCTCCTCCGGGCCGGGGGCGTCGGCGATGGTGTGGAGCGCGCGAAGCCGCGCGGCCTCCTCGCCGGAGAGCTTCAGGCGGGAGGCCAGCATCGAGGTGTCGACACCGACAGGCAGGAGCAGGGCGATGCGCAGCAGGATATCCGTCACGCCTCGGGCGAGGGCGATATCCAGCCGCGAGGGATCGCCCGCCTCGGGCAGCACGGCCGGCAGGACGCCCGTCTCGATCATCAGCCGCAGCGCGGCGCGGGGATCCTCCGCCTCCATGAGCCGCTTGAGCTCGCTCCAGACGCGCTCGGCCGAGAGGCGGGCGAGGCCCGGCACCGCCTCGCGGATGGCCTGGATCGCGACGGGGTCGGGCTCCGCGCCGCCGTAGCGCGCGTGGAAGCGGAAGAAACGGAGCGCGCGGAGGTAGTCTTCACGCAGGCGCTGGGCCGCGTCGCCCACGAAGCGCACGCGACGCGCTTTCAGGTCCGCCGTGCCGGAAAAATAGTCGTGCAGCACGCCGTCGGCGCCCATCGACATGGCGTTGATGGTGAAGTCGCGCCGCTCCGCGTCCTCGCGCCAGTCGGTGGTCCATTCCACCTCGGCGTGGCGGCCGTCCGTGGTCACGTCGCGGCGGAGCGAGGTGACCTCGATGGGCACGCCGTGCAGCACCGCCGTCACGGTCCCGTGCGCGAGCCCCGTCTCGAAGACCTTGAAGCCTGCCGCCTTCAGCCGGTCCGCGATCTCCTCCGGCGGGAAGGGCGCCGCCATGTCGAGGTCGCGCACCGGCAGACCCGCCAGCGAATCCCTGACACAGCCGCCGACCGCCCGGGAGCCTGCCAGCGCCGCAAAGACCCGCTGAGGGCCCTCGGCGCGCAGATAGTCCGGCAGGCTCACCGCCCGGTCCCGTGGATGATCCCGCCGCGCTCCATCCGCGCGGGCACGTAGTCGTCGCCCTCGAAGCTGCGCGACAGCCCGTAATAGATCGCCGCGGCCACCCCGCAGAGCACGCCGATCGCCGCCAGCGTAATCAGCCGGCGCGAAGGCTCGTGCCCCGGCTTCCGCCCCGCCATCCGCCACCAGACGGCATAGGCCAGGAAGGGCAGCGCGAAGAAGAAGAACTCGATGAGGACGCCCATGAGGCTGTGCCTAGCCGGCCCGCAGCGCTGTGGCGAGATTTACCAAGATGGTCGCCGTCGCGCCCCAGATGAAGTGTTCGCCATGCGGCCAGACCCAGTATTCCCGCATCCGCCCCTTCCACTCCGCCCGCTCGCGGCGGGGCGCCGCGGGGTCGAGCAGGATGGAGAGCGGCAGCTCGAAGGCGGTCTCCACCTCGTCCGGCGAGGGAATCAGGGTGAAGCCAGGCCGCAGCGAGGCCAGGATGGGCGTGATCTCATAGCCCGTGCCGGTGAGGTGCCGCGGCAGCCGGCCCATCACATGCGGCAGGGCCGGGTCCAGCGCCACCTCCTCATAGGCCTCTCGCAGCGCGGCCTGCTCGGGCGACTCGCCTGGCTCGATGCGGCCGCCGGGGAAGCTCACCTGTCCCGCATGGTTGTTGAGGTGGGAGGCCCGCTGGGTCAGCAGCACGCCGGGCTCGTCTCGGTGCAGCACCATGGCCACCAGCACCGCCGCCGGCTTGATGATGGTGCCGGGCGGCAGCAGGTGGTCGTCGCCGGTCGGCGGCGGCATGGCCTCCAGGAATCCAGGATCACGCAGCCGGGCGCAAAGCTCCTCGGCCGTCACTCCGCCGCCACGTCGAGGGCAGGTTCCTCGTCGATCGGGAAGAAGACGCCCTCGCTCCAGACGCCCATGATCTGGCGGTCCTCGATCCGCTCGGTCACGGCCAGGGCCACCATCTCGTAGAAGACGGGGCGAGCGATTCGCGCCTCGATCCCCGGCCGCACCGTGAGGTAGGGCCGCGGCTCGCGCGTACGTGGGTCCAGCTGGATGCGGATCGGGTGCTCCGCGTTGCAAGGGATGACCTCGTCGCAATTGGTGCGGAAGCTGAGGCACTGGCGGATCGGCCCGCCATCGCCGCAATCGCAGTCGCGCCAGACCATCTCGACTGCCACGAAGGGCGCGTCCTCGACGGTAATGCGGCCTTTTTCCACAGGCGTCTCAAGGAGATAGCCGCCATCCTCTGCCCGCTTCAGCACCGAGGCGAAGAGGCAGACCAGCTCCTTGCGGTTGATCGGGCTGCCCTTGTAGTACCAGGTGCCGTCACGGGCGATCCGCATGTCGATCGTTCCGCAGTCATGCTTCTGGCGGAGGGGCAGCTTGCCCATGGATTGATCAATCCGCCGCGCGCAGTCGGGGAGTTCCACCCCAATCGATGCTTTGATCCCGGCTTCGGGCGGCATAGGCTTTCCTGGCAATCACCGTGTGGTCCGGCGAGGTTGCCCAACGCAGCATCGCCGCCACACCTCGTCAATATGGGAATCGCAACCAGATGGGTGAAGTGGCCGACGCAGAATCCCTGATCGCCGATATCGAGGCCCTGGGCGGCAAGCTCCAGAAGGCCCGCCAGTCCGTCGGCCGGGTGATCTTCGGCCAGGACGAGGTGATCGACCAGGTGCTGATCACGCTGCTCTCCGGCGGCCATGTACTGCTGGTGGGCGTGCCGGGCCTGGGCAAGACGAAGCTGGTGGACACGCTCGGCACCGTGATGGGGCTCGACGCGCGGCGCGTGCAGTTCACGCCGGACCTGATGCCGGCGGACATCCTGGGCTCCGAGGTGCTGGAGGAGGGCGCGGACGGCAAGCGCGCCTTCCGCTTCCTCCAGGGCCCCGTCTTCTGCCAGTTGCTGATGGCCGACGAGATCAACCGCGCCTCGCCGCGCACGCAATCGGCGCTGCTGCAGGCCATGCAGGAGCACAAGGTGGCCATCGGCGGCCAGATCCTGCCCCTGCCCGAGCCCTTCCACGTGCTGGCGACGCAGAACCCGATCGAGCAGGAAGGCACCTACCCCCTCCCCGAGGCCCAGCTCGACCGCTTCCTGCTGGAGATCGAGGTCGACTATCCGAATGCTGCGGCCGAGCGCGCCATGCTGCTCGCCACCACTGGCGCCAGCGAGGCGAAGCCCGTGGCGGCCATGACGGCACGGGAGCTGATCGCGGCCCAGGCGCTGATCCGCCGGATTCCGGTGGGCGAGCAGGTGGTGGACGCCATCCTCAAGCTGGTCCGCGGCGCGCGGCCGGGCGCGGACGGGCTTGAGACGGTGCGCCACAACCTCGCCTGGGGCCCGGGGCCCCGCGCGGCCCAGGCGCTGATGCTGGCCACGCGCGCGCGGGCCGTCCTGGACGGCCGCCTCTCGCCGAGCCTGGACGATGTGCTGGCCCTGGCCGAGCCGGTGCTGCGGCACCGCATGGCCCTCTCCTTCGCGGCGCGGGCCGACGGGGTGAAGCTCTCGGACGTGATCGCCGAGCTGAAGGCCAGTCTTGGCTAGCCCCACGGAAGTCACGCATCTCCGGGCGGAGGCCGCGGCCGCCCGGCTGCCGCCGCTCATCGTCGAGGCCGAGCGCGTCGCGAACACGGTGATGCAGGGGGTGCATGGGCGCCGGCGGTCCGGCCATGGCGATGCCTTCTGGCAGTTCCGCGCCTATTCGCCGGGCGATGCCGCCTCCTCCGTGGACTGGCGGCAGAGCGCCAAGGCGGATCGGCTCTTCGTGCGCGAGACGGAGTGGGAGGCGGCGCAGACGGTGCTGCTCTGGCGCGATCCGTCGCCCTCGATGCGCTGGCGGTCCGACCGGAACCTCGAGGAGAAGGCGGCGCGGGCCGACCTGCTGCTGCTGGCGCTGGCCTCGCTGCTGCTGCGCGGGGGCGAGCGGGTGCGGCTGATGCCGGGCGACCGGCAGGCCTTCATGGGGCGCTCGGCGCTGCCGGCCCTGGCGGCGGCGATGATGCGGCCGGCGCCGGCGGAGGCCGAGGAGATCACCCTGCCCCGGCATGCGCGGCTGGTGATGTTCGGCGACTTCCTGCAGCCCCTGCCGGAGCTGCAGGCGATGCTGTCGCGCTATGCGGCGCGGCCCCTGCGGGGGCAGATGCTGCAGATCCTGGATCCGGCGGAGGAGAGCCTGCCCTATTCCGGGCGCATCCGCTTCGACGGGCTGGAGGGCGAGGCGCCCTTGCTGGTGCCGCGGGTGGAGACGATCCGCAGCCTCTATGCCGAGCGGCTGGCGGCGCATCGCGAGGGTCTTTCGACCATGGCGCGGGCGGCGGGCTGGGGCTTTTCGACGCATCGCACGGACCAGCCGCCGCATCTGGCCCTGCTGTCCCTGTGGCAGGCGTTGGCGCCGTCATGAGCTCCATCGTATGCTGACGAATAAATCTGATCGGAGATGCAAGAACATGGTGGACATACATGTCCACCTTGCAGGGTCTTTCAGGGCGCAAGCTGAATGATCACCTTCGCCGCCCCTCTTCTGCTCCTGGCGCTGCCGGCCCTGCCCTTGCTGTGGTGGCTCCTGCGCGTCACGCCCCCCCAGCCCCGCCGGATGGACTTCCCCGCGGCGATGCTGCTGCGCGACCTCCCCATCGCCGAGGAGACGCCGGCGCGCACGCCCTGGTGGGTGCTGCTGATGCGCATCGCGGCGGCGGCCCTGCTGATCCTGGGGCTGGCGCGTCCGGTCCTGGGTCCCGGCGCCACAGGCTCGGGCGAGGGCACGCTGCTGCTGGTGCTGGATGACGGCTGGGCTTCGGGTCCCGACTGGCCCCTGCGGGTGGCGATCGCGCAGGCCGAGCTGGACCGCGCGGAGCGCGAGGGCCGCCCCGCGGCGCTGCTCACCACCGCGCCCGGCGAGGGCGCCGCGCCGCCGCGCGTGATCGGGCCCATGCCTGCGGCGGACCTCGCGCCGCGGCTGGCGGCGTTGCGGCCGCGCTCCTGGGCACCGGACCGGCAGGCGGCGCAGGCCGCGCTGGAGGCCTGGAGTGGCCGATCGGAACGGTTTTCCGCCCTCTATCTCTCGGACGGGATCGCGCATCGTGGCGACGACACGGCCGAGGCCTTCATGGCCCGGCTCCAGGCGGGCGGCGCGCTGATCCTGGCCCGGGCGGAGGAGCGGCCGGTGCGGCTGCTCGCGCCCCCGCGCACCGAGGGCGACCGGCTGATGCTGACCCTGCGGCAATCGCCGGTGAGCACGCCGGGCGAGGCCCAGGTGATCGCCCGCGCGCAGGACGGCCGCGCGCTCGCGCGCACGACCTTCCAGCTCGGCGCCGGCGCCACGGAATCCGAGGCGGTGCTGGAGCTGCCGACGGAGATCCGCAACCGCGTCTACCGGCTGGACCTCGCGGACGAGGCCGGCCCCGGCGGTGTGGTCCTGCTGGACGAGCGTTTCCGCCGCCGCCCGGTCGGGCTGCTGCCGGGCGCCGAGGAGACGGCCGCCGACGCGCCGCTCATCGGCGACCTCTTCTATCTGGAGCGGGCGCTGAACCCCTTCGCCGAGCTTCGCCGCGGCGAGGTGGACCGGCTGCTGGCCCGCCCGCTCTCGGTGCTGATCCTCGCCGACCGGCCCGTGGCGGAAGGGCCGGAGATGGCCGCCCTCACCCGTTTCGTGGAGCAGGGCGGCATGCTCATCCGCTTCGCCGGGGCGCGGCTGGCCGAGCATCCGGATTCGCTCCTGCCGGTGCAGCTGCGGGCGGAGCGGCAGCTGGGCGGCTCGCTCTCCTGGGAGCAGCCGCAGCACCTCGCCCCCTTCGCAGAGGGCTCGCCCTTCGCGGGCCTGCCGGTCCCCGCCGAGATCAGTGTGGAGCGCCAGGTGCTGGCCGAGCCTTCGGCGCGGCTGGCGGACCGGGTCTGGGCCCGGCTGACCGATGGAACCCCGCTGGTCACGGCGGAAACGCGCGGCCAGGGCCGCATCGTGCTCTTCCACGTGACGGCGACGGCGGAGTGGTCGGACCTGCCGCTTTCGGGGCTGTTCGTCAGCATGCTGCGGCGGCTGGTGGCGCTCTCCTCGGGCGTGTCGGGCCAGGAGGGCGAGGGTGCGCTGACGCCGCTGGAGGCGCTGGACGGTTTTGGCCGGCTGGTCCCGCCGCCGCCCGGCGCGCAGCCCATCCCGGCCAGCGGCGAGGCCGTGCCCTCGGCGCGCAACCCGCCGGGCTGGTACGGCACCTCCGGCGGCGAGGGATTCCGGCGCGCGCTCAACCTCGGCGACACGCTGCCGGCGCCGCGGCTGCATGCCAACCCGCCGGCCGGGACGACCCTGCGGACCATCGCCGGCATCCCGCCCGAGCGCGACCTCGGGCCCTGGCTGATGGCGGTGGCGCTGGCGATCCTGGCGATCGACCTGCTGGCCTCGCTGCGGCTGCGCGGGCTGCTGGGCTTCGCACGGGCGGCCGGTGTGGCGCTGGTCCTGATGGCGGGGACGGCGCAGGCGCAGGAGGATAACCTGCCGGCCCTGGTCACGCGGCTCGGCTATGTCGTCACCGGCGACAGCAGCGTCGACGAGACCATGCGGCAGGGCCTCGTCGGCCTCTCCGACTTCGTGAACCGCCGCACCGCCGCCGCCCTGGCCGAGCCGGCCGGCGTCACGCCGGGGCGCGACGACCTCAGCCTCTACCCCCTGCTCTACTTCACGGTACGGCCCGACGCCCCGGCGCTGAGCCCGGAGGCCGTCACGGCGCTCAATGCCTTCATGCGCAATGGCGGCATCATCCTCTTCGACACGCGCGACGAGGGCTCGGGCGAAGGATTTTCCCCGGGCGCGCGGGCCGCGCTGCGGCGGGTGACGCAGGGGCTGGCCATCCCGCCGCTCATGCCCGTCCCCGAGGAACACGTCTTGCGCCGCGCCTTTTACCTGCTGGCCGAGCTGCCCGGGCGCTTCGCGGGCGGCACGGTGTGGGTCTCGCGCGAGCAGGACCGCGCCAATGACAGCGTGAGCCCCGTCGTCATCGGCGGCCACGACTGGGCCGGCGCCTGGGCCGTGGATGCGCGCGGCCAGAACGTCCACGCCGCGGTGCCGGGCGGGGCGCGGCAGCGCATCCTCGCCTATCGCTTCGGCGCCAACCTCGTGATGTATGCCCTCACCGGCAACTACAAGGGCGATCAGGTCCACGTGCCCGCCATCCTCGAGAGGCTGGGCAATTGATGCAGACCGCCTTCGGCTTCGACTTCGCCCCCATCCTGCCGATCTGGCTGATCGCCTCCCTCGGCGTGCTGTGCCTGCTGGCGCTGGTCCCGGCCGCGATCCGCGGCGCGCGCGGGACCTGGTGGCGCGCGCTCGCCTTTCTTCTTCTCCTGGGCGCGCTCTCGCAGCCCCGCCTCGTCGAGCAGACGCGCGAGACCCGGCCGGACATCGCCCTCCTCCTGGTGGACCGCAGCGACAGCACCCGCGTCTCCACCAACCACGCCGCCGCCATCGAGGCCGCCCGCCGCCAGATCGAGGCCCGCATCGGCCGCATGCGCGAGGTCGAGCTGCGCGTGGTCGACGTGCCAGAGGGTGGCAACCAGGGCACCCGTGCCTTCACCGCTCTGGAGCGCGCACTCGCCGACATCCCCGCCGCGCGGCTGGCCGGCGTGCTGCTGCTCTCCGACGGGCAGGTCCATGACGTCCCCACCGATGGGACCGGCTGGGCGCCCGGCGAGGGCGTGCCGCTGCACCTCCTCATGCCGGGACGCCAGGGCGAGGTGGACCGGCGTATCCGCCTGCTGGAGGCGCCGGGCTTCGGCATCGTCGGCCGCAGCGTGGAGCTGCGGCTGATCGTCGAGGATCTCGGCGTGCCCACCCAGACCGGGCAGGCCCAGCTCACGCTGCGCCGCGACGGGCAGGCGCCGATCACCGAAAGCGTGCCGATCGGGCGCGAGCACCGCATCACCCTGCCCATCGAGCGCGCCGGCCCCTCGATCATCGACCTCGTGGCCGAGACGCGGCCGGGCGAGGTCTCCGACGTGAACAACCGCGTCGTCGTCGCCATCAACGGCGTGCGCGACCGGCTGCGCGTGCTGCTCGTCAGCGGCGAGCCGCATGCGGGCGAGCGCACCTGGCGCCGGCTGCTCAAGGCCGATCCGGGCGTGGACCTCGTCCACTTCACCATCCTCCGCCCGCCCGAGAAGGACGACCTGACCCCGCTCAACGAGCTGGCGCTCATCGCCTTCCCCGTGCGCGAGCTCTTCCAGGTGAAGCTGCGCGACTTCGACCTCGTGGTCTTCGACCGCTTCGCCAATCGCGGCATCCTGCCGCCGAGCTACCTCCGCAACATCGCCGAATATGTCCGCGGCGGCGGCGCGCTGCTGGTCTCGGTGGGGCCGGAATTCGTGGGCGGGACGAGCCTCGCCGCCACGCCGCTCGGCGCGGTGCTGCCGGCAAGGCCAGCCGGGTCGCAGGCCATCCTGGACCAGGCTTTCCGTCCCCGCATCACCATCCCCGGCGCGCGGCATCCCGTCACCGAGGGGCTGACCGGCGCCAACACCGAGACCGCCGATGCCAGCTGGGGCCGCTGGTACCGCACCATCCGCACCGACGCGCGCGCGGGCACCACCGTCATGGAGGGCGGCGGCGGCGCGCCGCTACTCGTGCTGGACCGCGTCGGCCAGGGGCGGGTCGCGCTGATGCTGTCCGACCATATCTGGCTCTGGTCGCGCGGGCATGACGGCGGCGGGCCGCAGCAGGAGCTGCTGCGCCGCACCGCCCACTGGCTCATGCGCGAGCCGGAGCTCGAGGAGGAGGACCTGACGGCGCGGATCGAGGCCGGGCGGCTGATGGTGAACCGCCGCAGCCTCGACGCCGGGGCGCCGCCCGAGGTCACCATCACCGCGCCGGATGGGGCCACGAGCCGCGTGCCGCTGGCCAATGGCGGCGGCGGGCGTTCCTCGGCCGATGCGCCGGCGGCGGCCCCCGGCCTCTGGCAGGTGAGCGACGGGCGGCGACAGGCCTTCGCGGCCGCGATGCCCGCCAACCCCCCGGAATTCGCCGACCTCCGCGCCGATCCCGCGCGGGTGCAGTCGCTGGTGACGGCCACTGGCGGCGCGGCCCGCTGGTTCGGCGACGGCACGACCGTCCCCGAGATCCGCAGCGTCTCGGCCGGGCGCGACGCCCAGGGCTCGGGCTGGATCGGGCTGCGCCGCCGCGAGGACCACACGGTGACGGGAATCGCCGCCCTGCCCCTGCTGCCGCCCTGGCTGATGCTGCCGCTGCTGCTGGGTGTCGCCATCATCGCCTGGCGGTCCGAGGCGCGCTGATCCCGCGGCACCGCGTGACAGACGATGCAAAAACCCCGTTGCGCCGCCCCGCCCGCCGTAGGAGCCTTCGCCGAACTCAGCCCCGGGAGGCATGCTTGTTTTCGAGAATCCTGGCCGTTTCGGCCGCGGTCCTGGCCGTCACCGCCGGCAGCGTGGTGGCCCAGAACTACAACCGGCGGCCGACCTTCGGCACGGTGAACCTCAGCGCCAACTTCGCCCCCGATCCCTTCGTGGTGAACGTGACGGCGGGCGGCAACATCCCCGCCGAGCGCATCGGCGGCCCCGGCTGCGTCGGCTCCATCGCCGATCCGCCGGATGTCCGGTTGAACTACCGCGCGGGCGGCTATCCGCTCTACCTGTCCGCGACCTCGAATTCCGACGTGACGCTGGTGGTGAACCTGCCCAACGGGCGGTGGATCTGCAACGACGACTTCAAGGGGACGGATCCCGGCGTGGTGCTGAACAACCCGATGTCGGGCCAGTACGACATCTGGGTCGGCCACTACAACCGCGGCTCGGGCGTGCCGACGCAGTTGCGCATCTCGGAAATTGCGCCACGTTGAGCGCGTCACACTGCGAAAGATCGATTCATGACTGACATCAAGATCGGCACGGGCGAGACGGCCGTCGCCGGCAAGCCCGTCGCCGTCCACTACACGGGCTGGCTCTTCGACGAGGCCGCGCCCGAGAACAAGGGCCGCAAGTTCGACAGCTCGGTCGACCGCGGCGACCTCTTCCGCTTCCAACTCGGCGCCGGCCACGTGATCGCGGGCTGGGACGAGGGCGTGCAGGGCATGCAGGTCGGCGGCCAGCGCCGCCTCGTGATCCCGCCGGAGAAGGGCTACGGCGCGCGCGGCGCGGGCGGCGTGATCCCGCCCAACGCGACGCTGGTCTTCGACGTGGAACTGTTCGAAGTCGGCTGAATCCTGATGCGCCGGGAGATGCAACAGCTCTCGGCGCTGATCGAACGGGGCGCCTTCCTCCCGGAGGCGCCCGGTTTCCCCGGGGATCGCGTCGTCACGCGGGTGATCCTCGCGCCCTCGCGCAACCTGCTGCCCCCGGCAGCGCTCCTCCTTTGCGCCGGTATCGGCTGGGGGGCGCTCGGCCTGCCCGGCCTCGTCGCGACGCCCGCCCTGGCCTGGCTGATCGCCGGCCGCCGCTTCACCGCCTGGTCCTGGCGCTGGGCCGAGCGGCGTGCCGGGCTGGAGCTGGGCGCCGCCCTCGCCCGCTTCGCACAGGCTCGCCTCATCGAGTTCGGGAGCGGCACCGAGCGCCTCGGCCGCGTCACTTACGCCGCCTCCGGCATCGCGCTGGAGGCCGCGCCCGTCCTGCATCTCGTCGAGCGCGGCATCGTCTCGCGCATCCCCCTTCCCCTGCTGCGCGGCTGGCGCGCGGAGGAGGGTGCTCTCCTGGTCGAGACCGCCGAGCGCTCTTGGCGCATCCCCCTCGCCGATCCCGCGCCCTGGGCGCGGCGGCTGGTTGACAGGTGCGGTGAATCTCCGGTCGGCTGAGGCAAACCAAACGAGGAGACGTCGCCATGAACGTCATGGACCGTCCGGCAAGCGCCACCGTCACCGCCTGGCTCGACGCCTTCGACCAGGCCCTCTCCCGCGGCGAGGCCGAGGCCGCCGCCGCCCTCTTCCTGCCCGAGGGGCATTGGCGCGATGTGCTCGCCTTCGGCTGGGACATCGTCACCGCCAACGGCGCCGCCGCCATCGCGGAGCGGCTGTGCGGGACGCTCGCCCGCACGCAGCCGCGCGGCTTCCGCCTCGCCGAGGACCGCACGCCGCCGCGCCGGGTGAAGCGCGCCGGCGTCGAGTGCATCGAGGCCATGTTCGCCTTCGAGACGGCGACCGGCCCCTGCGAGGGCGTGCTGCGCCTCGTCGCCGCCGAGGCCGGGCCGCGCGCCTGGATCCTGCTCACCGCGCTCGACGCGATCCGAGGCCAGGAGGAGCGGCTCAACCGCGCCGGCGCCGGCGAGGCGGACTACCAGCGCGACTTCGGCGGTGAGAACTGGCTCGACAAGCGCCTCCGCCACCAGCGCTACGAGGATCGCGAGCCCGCCGTGCTGGTCATCGGCGCGGGGCAGTCGGGGCTCGGCATCGCGGCGCGGCTGGGCGCGCTCGGCGTGGACACGCTCATCGTCGACCGGCAGCAGCGCATCGGCGACAACTGGCGCAAGCGCTACCACGCGCTGACGCTGCACAACGAGGTGCACGTCAACCACCTCCCCTACATGCCCTTCCCCCCGACCTGGCCGGTCTTCATCCCCAAGGACAAGCTGGCCGGCTGGTTCGAGGCCTATGCCGAGGCGATGGACCTCAACGTCTGGACCGGGACGGATTTCCGGGGCGGCGACTACGACGAGGCCGGCGGCCACTGGCGCGTCACGGTCCGCCGCGCGGATGGATCCGAGCGCGTGCTGAAACCCCGGCACATCGTCTTCGCGACCGGCGTCAGCAGCATCCCGGTGAAGCCGAAGCTTCCCGGCCTCGAAGACTTCCAGGGCACCGTCCTGCACTCCGGCGCCTATACGGAGGGCGCGGCCTGGAAGGACCGCCCGACCATGGTGCTCGGCAGCGGCAACAGCGGGCACGACGTGGCGCAGGACCTCTGCGCGAGCGGCTCGAAGGTCACGATCGTGCAGCGCAGCCCGACCTATGTGGTCGGCATCCGCGAGGCGCAGCGCGTCTATTCCATCTATGCCGAGGGCATTCCCTTCGAGGATTGCGACCTGCTCGCCATGGCCTCGCCCTTCCCGGTGATGAAGCGCGGCTACCAGCTCTCGACCGCGCATTCGCGCCAGGTGGACAAGCCGCTGCTCGACGCGCTGGAGGCGCGCGGATTTCGGCTGGACTACGGGCCCGACGAGACCGGCTTCCAGATGAAGTACCTGCAGCGCGGCGGCGGCTACTATTTCAACGTCGGCGCCTCCGACATGATCGTGGAAGGCCGCATCGGCCTGCTGCAGTTCGCCGACATCAACCGCTTCGTCGCCGGGGGCGCGAAGCTGAAGGACGGCTCCGTCGTGCCGGCGGAGCTGCTGGTGCTGGCCACCGGCTACCTCAACCAGCAGGAGGTGGTGCGCCACTTCCTCGGCAGTCCCGTCGCCGACCGGATCGGCCCCGTCTGGGGCTTCGGCGGGGATGGCGAGCTGCGCAACATGTGGCGCCCGACCGGCCAGGACGGGCTCTGGTTCACGGCGGGAAGCCTGGCGCAGAGCCGCATCTACTCGAAAGTGCTGGCCCTGCAGATCCTGGCGCGGGAGCTCGGGCTGACGTGAAGCTCGACTGGGATGGCCTGCTCCGCGGCCGCGCTCGGCCGGCGGATGGCGCCGAGGTCACGCTGGAGGGCGAGGTCTTCCCGCTCGACGACGCGCCCGAGGGCCGGCTGCTGCTGGTCGCGGAGGCCGCCTGCTGCCTCGGCTGCCGGCCGGAGCCGGAGACCACGGTGGAGGTGCTGCTCGACGGCGCGGCGCCGAAGAACCGTTCGATCCGCGTCACCGGTATGTGGCGCAACCTGCCGGACGAACATCCCTGGCGCTGGCGCATCGAGGCCGCACAGGTCGCGGCGCGCGCGACGGGCGGGCCCTGGCTGAACCGCCGCGCGCTGCTGGCCGCCTCGCCGCTGCTCTGCGCCGCGCCACGCGTCCCGCAGGCACAGTTGGCCGCCGGTGCCGGACGCGCGCTGGTCGGCGCCGCCATGGACCTGCACAGCCATGCCGGCCGCGTGATCCTGCTGCCGTCCGATCCCGACCGGGCCTTCCAGCCGCTCGCCGCGCCCATGCGCGAGGGCGGCATGTCGCTGGTCTCGCTTGCCATCGTGCCGGACAGCCCGGTGATCCGCGTCTCCGGCGGCTACATCATGCCCTATCGCGATCCGGCGCCGGGCGAGCTCTGGGCGCATGGCCAGCGGGCCTTCGCGCGGCTGCACCGGCTGGTCGCGCAGGAAGGGCTGGCCGTCGTCACCGACAAGGCCGGCCTCGCCCGCCAGATGCGGCCCGGCGCGCCGCCGGCCATCCTGGTGGAATCCGAGGGCGGCGATTTCCTGGAGGGCCGGATCGACCGGCTCGAATGGGCCTTCCGCGAGCAGAAGCTGCGGCACCTCCAGCTCACGCACTATCATGTGAACGAGCTGGGCGACATCCAGACCGTCGGCGCCGTTCACAACGGCCTCACCGATTTCGGCGTAGAGGTGGTGCGCGCCTGCAACCGCCTCGGCATCCTGGTGGACGTGGCACATGCGACGCTGCCCATGGTGCGCAAGGCGGCGGAGGTGAGCAGCAAGCCCATCAACCTCTCGCACACGGCGCTGACCAGCCAGCCGCGCCCCTTCACGCGGCTCGTCCCGGCCGAGCATGCGCGCGTCGTGGCGCAGACCGGCGGCGTGGTCGGCATCTGGCCGCTGGTCGGCGACAACCCGACGCCGCGCCGCTACGCGGAGAGCATCGCGCGCATGGTGGATGCGGTGGGCGTGGACCATGTGGGCATCGGCAGCGACATGCGCGGGCTGCTGGCGCGCAGCGCGCTGGAGGACTACCGCGAGACGCCGGATATCGCCCAGGCGCTGCTGGAGGTGGGCTTCGACGCGGAGGGCGCGAAGAAGATCATGGGCGGCAATTTCGCCCGGGTGCTGCAGGCGGTGCTGCCCGGCTGACAGCTCCGGCGGGGCGCGCCGCCCCGCCGGCCGCTCCCGTCAGGGCGTCGTCATGGTGTTGGCCTTGTCCATCAGCGCGATCGCCGCATCGACACAGGCGCGCATCGGCTCCGATTCCGCGCAGCGCACGCCGATGCTGATGTCGCCGCGCTCGATGTGGAACGCCGCTGCGCGCGACGGCGGGCCATGCCGCCAGCCGCGGGCGCCCTGCATCATTCCCGGACCTTCGCCCGGCGACATCATGGGGCCGCGCGCCTGCGGCCCCGGGGGCGGTGGAGGCGGACCGCCCGGCTGGGCCTGCGGCGGAGGCGGTTGAGGAGGAGCGGGCTGCGCCAGGGCGCCCGCCGCCACCGCGCCGACCATGCCGGCGGCGGCGACCATCAGAAGGGCCTTGTTCATCGAAAACGTCTCCGTGCCAGTGGATCCGGCCGGCGCATCATGCCGGCTGGGCGCTTTGCTGTGCTTTCCGAAAGGAAACGGAAGGTTACGGCGCGGAACGACAACGCCCCATTCAGTACAGCGGCGGCGTCACCGCCCAGACCACCACGCAGCGCAGCGGTCCGGGGTTGGAAAAGCGGTGCGGCTGCGTCGCCGGGAAGCGGAAGGAATCGCCGGCCTGGAGCCGGCCGGCCACGCCGTCCACCTCCAGTTCCAGCACGCCCTCCAGCACCGTGCCGGCATCCTCGCCGGCGTGCTGGTAGGGCGCATCGCCCGAGGAGCCGCCGGGCTCCACGGTGATGAGCATGAGCTCCAGCACGCCGTCGCCGTCGGGCACCAGCAGCTCCTTGGTGATGCCCTTGGCCGAGAGGTCCAGCACGCGGCGCTGCGCACGGCGCTGGATCCAGGCCGGCCCCTGCTGCGGCGCCGTCGCCTCGGAGAAGAACCAGCCGACGGGGACCGCGAAGATCTCCGCCAGCTTCTGCAGCGAACGGATGGAGGGCGAGGAGAGGCCGCGCTCGATCTGGCTCAGCATGCCGACCGAGAGGCCGCTCCGCGCCGAAAGATCCTGCAGGGTCCATTGCCGGCGCTGGCGCATGCTGCGCATCCGCTGGCCCAGCACCTGGGCCGCGGATTCGCCTTCGCGCAGCAATTCCTCGCTCATTGAAAATTTCACCCGTATATTTTCATTCTGGTTGCACATGCGCCCAGGTTCGTTAAGCTACTCCTAAGGCAGTTCGGAATCAAAGCATGCGTGTGGGCATCGAGGTCGGCGGCACTTTCACGGACCTGGTCGCGGTGGACCGAGGCGAGGTGAAGGTCATCAAGGTGCCCTCCACGCCGCGCAGCCCCGATATCGGCGCCTTCAACGCGCTGGGCGCGGCCGGCATCCCGCCCGAATCGGTGACGGACCTGGTGCACGGCTCGACCGTCGCGACCAACGCCATCCTGGAGCGGCGCGGCGCCAACATCGCCTTCGTCGCGACGAAGGGATTTCGGGACATCCTGTTCATGCAGCGGCACGACCGCCGCAGCATCTACGATCTGCACTACGCCAAGCCCGCCCCGCCCGTGCGCCGGCGCGACTGCTTCGAGGTGATCGAGCGTATCGGCCCCGACGGCAGCGTCATCGCGGCGCTGGACGAGGCGCAGGTGGCACGGGAGCTGATCCCGGCGCTGGCGGCCGGGGGCTTCCAGGCCGTCGCGATCTGCCTGCTCTCGGCCTATGCCTCGCCGCTGCATGAGATGCGGCTGAAGGAGCTGATCGCGACCGCCCTGCCCGGCGTCACCATCGCCGCCAGCCACGAGGTCGCGCCCGAGTTCCGCGAGTTCGAGCGCGCCTCCACCACGGCGCTCTCCGCCTATGTGCAGCCAGTGATCGACGGCTACCTCGCGCGCTTCGAGAAGACGCTGGCCGGCGCCGGCTTCAAGGGCCATTTCAGCGTGATGCAGTCGAACGGCGGGCGCATGCCGGCGGTGGCCATGCGGCGCAACGCCATCTCCGCGCTGCTCTCCGGCCCCGCGGCCGGCGTGGTGGGCGCGATCCGGCAGGCGGCACGGTCGGGGCGCGGCAACCTCGTCACCTTCGATATGGGCGGCACCTCCACCGACGTGGCGCTGGTGCAGGATGGCGAGGCCGCGCTGGCCGCCGAGACCGAGGTGGACGGCCTGCCCATCCGCACCCCTGTGCTCGACATCGTGACGGTGGGCGCGGGCGGCGGCAGCCTCGTCTGGATCGACGATGGCAACATGCTCCGCGTCGGCCCGCGCAGCGCCGGCGCCGAGCCCGGCCCCGCCTGCTACGGCCGCGGCGGCACGCTGCCGACCATCACCGACGCGCATGTGGTGCGCGGGACCATCCGGCCCGACGCCTTCCTCGGCGGCGGCATGAAGCTCGACACCGACGCCGCGCATCGCGCCTTCGAGGAGATCGCGAAGCGCCTCGGCACCGACATCCGCGGCGCGGCGGCGGCGGCCATCCGGCTGGCGGTGGCGAATATCGTGCGCGCCATGCAGCTCGTCTCCACCGAGCGCGGCCGCGACCCCCGCGACTACGCGCTGCTGCCCTTCGGCGGCGCCGGCCCGCTGCTGGCCGCCGAGATCGCCGAGGAGATCGGCATCCGCGAGATCCTGGTGCCACCCAATCCCGGCGTGATCTCGGCGCTGGGGTTGCTCTCCGCCGATTATGTGAAGGTGCGCGGCGTCACGCGGCGCATGGCGCTGGCGGACGACACGCCCGCCGTCGTCGCCGCCGATTGCGCGCGCCTTCAGGCCGCGACCGAGGCGGAATTCGCCGAGCTCGGCCTGACCGGCCCGCTGGAGCACAGTCTGGAGCTGGACATGCGCTTCGTCGGCCAGGCCTTCGAGATCCCTGTTACCGTCGATCCCGCGACGCTGGCCAAGCTCACCGCCGCCGACCTCGGCGAGCGCTTCGCCGACGAGCATCGCCGCGTCTACCTGCATGGCGGCGAGGCCGGCCGGAAGGTGGAGCTGGTGGGGATGCGCTTCGGCGTCCGCAAGCGCCTCGACGCGCTGCCCGAAGTGCGCGAGCGCGCCGCTGACCTCCAGCGTCCGCCGACCGCCGAGGTCGTGACCGGCGGCGTCGCGGTGCAGGCGCGGCTCGCCGATGCGGCGAAGCTCGGCATCGGTGAAATCGTGAGCGGACCCGCGCTCATCGAGGGATACTCCTCCACGACCTGGGTTCCCCCGGGCTGGAGCGGCGCGCGCGATGCCGCCGGAAACATGCTGCTGCGGAAGGAGGGCTGAGCCATGCAACTCGATCCCGTCGAATACGCGATCCTCAGCCAGTCCGTCATCGCGGCCGCGCGCGAGATGGGCGTGAAGCTCATCCGCTCCGCCTATTCCACCATCCTGCGCGAAGCCCGCGACGGCTCAGCCGCGCTGCTGGACGCCGAGGGCTTCACCGTCGCCCAGGCGGAGCTGATCCCCATGCAGCTCGGCTCCATCGGCCCGATCTTCCAGCCCTGCAAGGCGATGTTCCCCAAGGAGACGCTGGAGCCCGGCGACTTCCTCGTCATCAACGACCCCTATTCCGGCGGCCAGCATCTCCAGGACGTCTTCTTCTTCCACCCGATCTTCGTGGACGGCGAGGTCATCGGCTTCGCGGCCTCCGTGGCGCACCACCTCGATCTCGGCGGCGGCGCGCCCGGGCTGAACGCGGGCGCGCGCGACGTCTATGCTGAAGGACTCATCATCCCGCCGATGAAGGTGAACATCCACCGCGACTGGGAGAATGGCGGCGGCTTCCAGCGGCTGCTGCGCGCCAATGTCCGCGTGCCGCAGCAGACCATGGGTGATTTCGATGCGCAGATCGCCGCCAACAACATCGGCGTGCTGCGCGTGCAGGAGCTCGCCGCGCGCTACGGCGTGCCGAAGGTGAAGGCCACCATGGCGGGCCTCCAGGACTATTCCGAGCGCCGCATGCGCGCCGCCATCGCCCAGGTGCCCGACGGCACCTATCGCGGCGAGGCGCAGCTCGACGACGACGGCATCGGCAACGGCCCGATCACCGTGCGCACCGCCGTCACTGTCACCGGCGATTCCATCACGGTCGATTTCGCCGGCACGGACCCGCAGGTGGGCACCAACCTCAACTGCCCCTTCGCCTCGCTGATCTCGGCCTCGGTCTCCTGCCTGAAGGCGGCGCTGACCAGCCCCGACATCCCCTTCAACGACGGCGCGCTGCGGCCCATCCAGGTCACGGCGCCCAAGGGCTGCCTGCTGAACCCGAACCATCCGGCACCAGTGCGCGCGCGCATGGTCTCGGCCTCGCGCGCCTGGAACGCCGTGATGATGGCGATCTCGCAGGCCGTGCCCGACAAGGTCATCGCCCAGGGCTACGACACCACCACGGCCTTCTGCCTGTCCTGGCTCGGTCCGAAGGGCTGGTCGGTCTATCTGGAGGTCTATGGCGGCGGCTACGGCGCGGGAATCAACAACGACGGCTGCGACGCCGTCGACAATCCGCTGGCCAATTGCTCCAACACCCCTGTCGAAGCGATGGACCAGGATTTCTCCTTCTTCCGCGTCACCGAATACACGCTGCGCGCCGACAGCGCCGGCATCGGCGCGCGGCGCGGCGGCGCCGGCTTCAGCCGCAGCTACGAGATCCTCTCCGACGAGGCGCTGGTCTCCTACTACAGCGACCGCTTCACCGGCTCGGCCTCCGGCATCTTCGGCGGCGGCCACGGCGCGTCCGGCGCCTGCGAGGTGCTGCGCGGCAACGAGCTCATCAGCCTCACCAGCAAGGCCTCCTTCCCGCTGCGGAAGGGCGACCTGGTCACCATCAAGCTCGGCGGCGGCGGCGGCTACGGCGCGCCGGCCGAGCGCCCGGCCGCGCTGATCCAGCGCGACGTCGAGGACGGCATCATCACGCGAGAACTGGCGGAATCCTGGGCGAAGTAGCCCATCAACCCAAACAGGCGAGGCTGGACCATGAAGCGTAGGACTTTCCTTGCGGCCGCCGGCGCCGCCGGCATCGCCGCCCCATCGCTGGCCCAGGCGCAGGGCTCGCGGGTGCTGAAATTCAAGCCGAACGCGGATGCGACCATCCTCGATCCGCTGTTCAGCACCGCCTTCTCCACGCGTTATCTCGCGCTGCTGAGCTACGACATGCTTTACGGCATGGACGATGCGCTGAACCCGCATCCGCAGATGGCGGCGGGCCATGTCATCGAGAACGACGGCAAGCTCTACCGCATCACGCTCCGCGACGGGCTGAAGTTCCACGACAACGAGCCCGTCCGCGCCCGCGACTGCGTGGCGAGCCTGCGCCGCTGGGGCCGCGTGGACGTCATGGGCCAGATGCTCATGGCCGCCACCGACGAGCTCTCCGCGCCCGACGACAAGACCATCGTCTTCCGCCTCAAGGCCCCCTTCCCGCTGCTGCTGCACGCGCTCGCCAAGAGCACGAGCTACATCCCCGCGATGATGCCCGAGCGCCTCTTCGCCGCCGACCCGACGAAGCAGGTCACCGAGGTCGTGGGCAGCGGCCCCTACCGCTACGTCGCGAGCGAGCGGGTGAACGGGGCGCGCTCGGTCTGGCAGAAGTTCGACGGCTACGTGCCGCGGCCCAACGGCACGCCGCAATTCACCTCCGGACCGAAGCACGCCTATGTCGAGCGCGTCGAGTGGAACATCATCCCCGACCATTCCACCGCCGCCTCGGCCATCCTCAGCGGCGAGATCGACTGGTACGAGGACCTCCTGCTCGACCTGCTGCCGGTGGTCCGGCGCGACCGCAACGTGGTGGTCGGCAGCGTGAACCCGGCCGGCAACATGGGCATCCTGCGGATCAACCACCTCCAGCCCCCCTTCGACAACCCGGCCATCCGCCGCGCCCTGCTGGGCGCGATCAACCAGGCGGAGATCATGACGGCGGTGGCGGGCAACGACGCCTCGCTCTGGGACGCGAAGGTCGGCGTCTTCTGCCCGAGCTCGCCCATGGCGTCCGATGCCGGCATGGCCGCGCTGAACGCGCCGCGCGACTACGCCAAGGTGCGCAGCGACCTCGCCGCGGCCGGCTACAAGGGCGAGAAGATCGGCTTCCTCTCCGCCATCAACTTCAACACCATGGCGCGGCAGGTGGATGTCGCGGCCGACCAGTTCACGCGCGCCGGGCTGAACGTCGAGGTGATCCCCGTCGATTTCGGGGTCTGGCTGCAGCGCCGCGCCAATCGCGGGCCGGTGGACCAGGGCGGCTGGAGCTGCACCACGACCTTGCTGCCCGGCCTCGACCTCTGGGATCCGACGGCGCATCTCGGCCTGCGCGGCAACGGGCTCTCGGCCTGGCCGGGCTGGCCGACCAGCACCGAGCTGGAGAGCCTGCGCACGCAATGGGTGGAGGCGCCCGATGTGCCGGCGCGGCAGGCGATCGCGCGGAAGCTGCAGGAGCAGGCCTTCGTGGACGTGCCCTACATCCCCACGGGCCAGTGGAAGGACCTCACGGCCTATCGCCGCGGGTTGACCGGGATGCTCCAGGGCATGCCGCTCTTCTACAACCTGCGGAAAGGCTGAGGCGGGACCTGGGACGGCGGCCCAGGCTGGCGCGAGGCCGCGGATCCTGCTGCGCTGGCCGGCGCGGAGCGCAACACCGCCGCCGGAGAAGGCGCCGTCCTTCCCGAACCCACGGAGGAAACCCATAACGCCATGAGCGGAAGCCTCTTCTCCCCCGCGCGCCTCCTGCCCTTTCCGGGCGGCGGCGGGCTGATCCTCGTCTCCGGCATCATCAGCCGCGATCCCGCCGCGAAGAACGACTGCGGCAGGCAGGCCGAGGCCGTCTTCGCCCAGATGGAGACGGCCCTCGCCGCCCATGGCGCGACGCTGAAGCATGTCGTGCAGATGCGCTGCTTCCTGGTCGATCTCGCTGACTATGACGCCTACAACGCCGTCCGCCGCCGCCTCTTCGCCGGCATGGACCCTCTGCCCGCCAGCGCCACGGTGGGCGTGGCGACGCTGCTCGGCGAAGGCACGCGGCTGGAGGTCGAGGCCACGGCCTTCCTGCCCCCGGCGTAGCGGAGGCGGGCGCTTGGCGCCCCCCACGGCCAGTCATGACTGGCCCGCCGGTTGCCCCCTTGCCGCCGGCCATGCAGGATCGACGGCAAGAACCGGGGAAGCGCGACATGTATCGACGGACGTTCATCGCTGCGGGCGCGCTGCTCGCCCCCGCAGCGCGCGCCCAGGCCGCCTTCCCCTCCCGCCCCGTCGAGATCGTCGTTCCCTACGCGGCGGGCGGCCCGGCCGACCGCTACGTCCGCGCCATGACCTCGGCGCTGCGCGAGGCCTGGGGCCAGCCCATCGTCATCAGCAACCGGCCCGGCGCCGGCGCCTCCATCGGCGCGGCCATGGTCGCGCGGGCGGCGCCGGACGGGCACATCATCCTGATGGCCAGCTTCGGCCTCGTCAGCAATCCACTGCTGATGCGCGACCTGCCCTACGACCCGCGCTCGCTGGCGCCCATCTCGCTCGCCGCGGTCGGCGGGATGACGCTCTACACCCGCGCCAGCCTGGGCGCGCGCGACGTAGCGGCCTTCCTCGCGGCCGCCCGGGCCCGGCCCGGCGGGCTGCGCTTCGGCTCCTCCGGCGTGGGCTCGACACCGCATGTCGCCGCCGAGCTCTTCGCCGCCCGCGCCGGCGTCGAGATCATCCACGTCCCCTATCGCGGCTCCGGCCCGGCGCTGACCGACCTGCTGGCCGGCAATCTGGACGCCGTCTTCACCGCGACATCAGGCGGCCCCGCGAGCTCCAATGCGCTGGTCGCCATCGCCTCCAGCGGCACGCGGCGCTCCCTGCTGACGCCCGACGTGCCGACACTCGCCGAGGCCGGGATCGATGTCGTGGCCCGCACCTGGTACGGCTTCCTCGTTCCATCAGCGACGCCGCCGGCCGCGCAGGCGAAGCTGGAAGAGGCGTTCCGCGGCCTCGCCAGCGTGGACGAGGCCCGCCGCGCCCTCACCGAGGACGACCTGGAGCCGCGCTTCACCGGCGCGGCCGAATTCGCCCGCTTCCTCGCGGAGGAGCAGGCCTATTGGACCCCCGTCTTCCGCGAACGGAACATCCAGCCATGAAGCCTCACCCGTGACGGGCCCCCGCATCCCCCTCCCCGCGCCGACCGAGATGAACGCGGCGCAGCGCGACCTCTACGACCGCATCCTCGCGAGCCCCACGCGCGGGATGAACGGCCCGCAGCGCGCCAATATCCACAGCCCCGAGCTGGCGGAGGCCTGGTGGCGGCTCGGCGACACGCTGCGCAGCCGCACGGTGCTGCCGCAGAAGCTCACGGAACTCGCGATCATCGTGGTCGGCCGCCGCTGGAACAGCCAGGTCGAGTTCCATGTCCACGGCGCGGCGGCGGTGAAGGCCGGGCTCGACGCCGCCATCGTCGAGGCGATCCGCATCGCCGCGCCGCCGCCGATAGAGGCGGCCGAGGAGCGCGAGGTCTACGAATTCGCCCGGCAGATCCAGGTGAAGGGCGAGCCCGGCGATGCCGCCTATGCCGCCATCTTCGCCCGCTGGGGCGAGCGCGGCGTGGTGGAGCTGACCGCGCTGATCGGCTTCTACACGATGGTCTCGGTCGCGCTGAACGCGCACCGCATCCCGCTGCCATCGGGCGCCCCGCCGGCGCTGGCCGAGGCGGAGGGCTTCACCGACCTGCCGGCCTGAGCCTCACCCGTCGCCGAGGCAGCGGCGCACCAGCTCCATCAGCTCCGAGGCCCGGAAAGGCTTGGCGATGGAGGCGTCCGCGCCCAGCTCGACGGCCAGGTCGAGGTAGCTGCGTCCCTCGGTCTCGCCGCCGCCGGACATGGCGATGATCCGCACCTCCGGGCTGCGCGCGCGGATCTGCCGCACGATCTCCAGCCCCAGCGGCCCGGGCATCCGCATGTCGGTGATCACGAGGGCGTGGCTGCCGCCCGCCAACGCCGCCAGCCCCGCCATGCCGTCCTCCGCGGTGTCGACCGCGTGGCCCTTCATGCGCAGCATGAGCCGCAGCGACTGCCGGATCGGCTCCTCGTCGTCGATGACCAGGATGGCATGCGGCATGCGCGTCAGGCCGGCACGGGGAATTCGACGTCGAAGCGCGTGCCGAGGCCGAGCCGGCTCGTCACGCCGATCGTCCCGCCATGCTCCGCCACGATCCCGCTCACGACAGAGAGGCCAAGCCCCGTCCCCTGCCCCGCCGACTTGGTGGTGAAGAAGGGCTCGAAGATGCGCCGGCAGGTCTCCTCGTCCATGCCCGCGCCGTTGTCCTGCACGTAGAGCAGCACGCGGCGGTCCGCCTCCTCCACGCCGATGGTGATCGTGCCGTCGCGGTCGCCGATGGCCTGCGCGGCATTGGTCACGAGGTTCAGCACCACCTGGTAGAGCTGCCCCTGGTTGCCGGAGACCTCGGGCACCGTCTGCACGCGCAGGCTGCAGCGGATGAGGATCGGCAGGCCGGCCGTGATCATGCGCATGGTGTCGCGCACCAGCTGGTCGAGCCGGACGGGCTGGCGCTCGCCGCCGCCCTTGCGGCTGAAGGCGAGGATCTGCGCGACCAGCCCGCGCGCCCGCTCCGCCGCGTCGAGGATGAGCGTCAGCCCGTCGCGCCGCACCTCGTCCTCGCCGGCCGCATCCAGCATCATCGAGCCGAGCGTGGTGATGGGCACCAGCGTGTTGTTGAGGTCGTGCGCGATGCCGCCGGCCAGCGTGCCGAGCCCGTCCAGCCGCTGGGCGTGGCGCAGCTGCTCCTCGATCTCCGCCTGGCGCGCCTGGGCCTCGCGCAGCTCGGTGACGTCGCGCAGCACGCCGATCACGCGGGCCGGGCCGGGAGTCGTCCCCTGCCCGTCGCACCGCAGCAGCACCTTGCGGGCCGCGCCGTCGCCGCGGCGGAAGGCGAACTCGATCTGCTCCGGCTGCTCGCCGGCCCGCGCGGCCTCGACGAGGCGCGCCACCTCCGGCCGCGTCTCCGCGGGGATGCAGAGCTCGAGGAAGCGCTCCCAGGGCAGCAGCGCCAGCTCCTCGCGGCCCGTCATGGCCCGCAGCTGCCCGCTGCCGGCGCAGAGCATGGTGCCGGCGTCCAACTCGAAGCTGCCGGTGGCGGCGATGCGCTGCGCCGCCTCGAGGTGGCGCTGGCTGCGCAGCAGCTCCTCCTCGCTGCGATGGAGCGCGCGGTCGCCCTCGACGCGGGCGATCGCGTAGTCCACCGCGCGGCGCAGGGTGCTCACGCGCATCTCGTCCTTGCCGATGTAGTCCTGCGCGCCGGCGGTCAGGCATTCAAGGGCGAGCGCCTCGCCGGCCATGCCGGTGAGCACGATGATCGCCGCGTCCGCCGCGGCGTCGCGGATCCGCGCGACGCATTCCACGCCGGCGCCGTCCGGCAGCCGCAGGTCGAGCAGGATGGCGTCGAAGGGCGCGGCGCGCAGCGCCTCGCGCGCGGCGGCGATCGTCTCGACGCGCTGGATCCGGTCCGCCGCCTCCCCGGCACCGGAGAGCATGTCGGCCACGAGCTCCGCGTCGCCCGAATTGTCCTCGACCAGCAGGATGCGATAGCCCGCGCGCTGCCGCTGTCTCATGGCAGCTTCGCGACGTCGAGCCAGAACTCCCCCACCGCGCGCACGACGCCGCGATAGGCCTCCAGCCCCAGCGGCTTGGTCAGGTAGCAATTGGCGCCGAGCTCGTAGCTCCGCGCGATGTCCCGCTCGGAATCGGAGGAGCTCAGGATGACGACGGGGATGGACCTCAGCTCCGTCCGGCACCGGAGCTCGCCCAGGAGCTGGCTGCCGTCCAGGCCCGGCAGGTTGAGGTCGAGGAGGATCAGGTCGGGCCGGGGCGCATTGGCATAGGGCGCCTCGCGCAACAGGTAGGCGCGCGCCTGCTGCCCGTCGGTCACCGCCTCCACCCGCGGCGAGGACCGTCCGGCGCGCAGGGTCTCGCGGGTGAGGTCGGCGTCCGCCTCGTTGTCCTCGACCAGCAGGATATGGGCGGAAAGGGTCATGTCGGGCGTCCCCCGGCGGCTGCGCGCAGCGTGAAATGGAAGGTGGAGCCCTGGCCGGGCGCGGATTCAAGCCAGATGCGCCCGCCGTGCCGCTCCACGATGCGCTTGGCGATGGCGAGCCCGATGCCGCTGCCGGGATAGCGGCTGCGCGCATGCAGCCGTTGGAACATCTGGAAGATCCGTGTGGCGTGCTGCATGTCGATGCCGATGCCGTTGTCATCGATGGAGAACTGCCACTCCGTCCCCGACCGGACGGCGGAGATCCGCACGGCCGGCGGCTGCTCCCCGCGGAACTTGATCGCGTTGGCGATCAGGTTCTGGAAGAGCTGGCCGAGCTGGGATTCGTCGGCGAGCACGGCGGGCAGCGGACCATGTTCCACCGCGGCGCCCTGCTCGCGGATCAGTGCGTCGAGCGAGGCGACCACCTGGTCCAGCACCGTGCCGGAGGCGACCAGGCTGAGCGGCTTGCCCTCGGAGCCCACGCGCGAGAAGGCCAGCAGGTCGGCCACCATGCGCTGCATCCGGCGCGCGCCGTCGGAGGCGTAGCCGATGTACTTGTCCGCCCGCTCGTCGAGCTGGCCGCGATAGCGCTCGGCCAGCAGCTCGACGTAGTTCGCGACCATGCGCAGCGGCTCCTGCAGGTCGTGCGAGGCGACATAGGCGAACTGCTCCAGTTCGGCGTTGCTGCGGCGCAGCTCGGTGTCGCGGCGCTTCTGCTCGGTGATGTCGCGCATGATGGAGGAGGCGCCGATCACCCGTCCCAGCCCATCGCGCAGCGGCGAGAGGCTGGCCGAGATCTCGAGCACTGCGCCGTCCTTCCGCAGCCGTCGGGTCTCGACATGCTCGGCATGCCGGCCGCCGGCCAGCTGCTCCAGCAGGCGCGCCTCGGCCTCGCGCTCCTCCGGCGGGATGATGAGGAAGACGGAGCAGCCCACCGCCTCCTCCTCCGTGTAGCCGAAGAGCCGCTGCGCCCCGCGGTTCCAGCTGGTGACCATCCCATCCAGCGTCTTGCTGAGGATCGCGTCCTCCGAGGATTCCACGATGGCGGCGAGGCGGTCATGCGCGGCCTGAGCGCGCTTGCGCTCGCTGATGTCGATGATCGAGGCGAGGGTATGCGGCTCGCCGCCCATCGACAGCGGGTTGAGGCCGATCTCGACAGGGAACTCGCTGCCGTCCTTGCGGCGGCCGTAAAGGTCGCGGCCGGCGCCCATGGGGCGTGTCGCGGGGGCGCGGAAGAAGCCCTGGACGAGGCCGGGATGGTGGGCGCGGAAGCGCTCTGGGACCAGGATCTCCACCCCCTGGCCGAGCAACTCGTCGTGGTCGTAGCGGAACAGCGCCTCGGCGCGGCGGTTGCTGCGGCAGATCCGGCGCGCATGGTCGATCACCACGATGGCATTGGGCATGGCCTCGAGGATGTCGCGAAACTGTTCCGCCTCACGCGGCGGCGCTTCCCTGGCTTCTTCCGTCGAACCGGCCACACCGAACCATCCCTAGGCCTCGGGTGTGGTAGACCAATCCCGCAGCCTATTCCAGGCTATTTTCATCCGACAGAAAGGTCCGGAGACCAATACATTTTAAGTAAGTGACCAGGACGTTTCTTCCGCAGCGCAACATCATTCCGACACGGATCGTTTCGCAGGGCCGACTTACTGACGTTAAGTCCGAACCACCCGGCGGATCTCCGATGTCACAGAGCCGCGACTTGCTACTCTCGCTGCAGCCCCGCCCGCCGAACCACTTCACCCCAGAGGCGGATGTCCCGCTCGGTCGCCGCCAGCGTCTCGGCGGGGTCGCTGCGCAGCGGCGTTAGGCCGAGGCTCACCAGCCGCGCCTGGATCTCCGGCGTCTCGTTGATCTTCTGGAACTCCTGGTTCAGCCGCGCGATCGCCGCGGCCGGCGTGCCCGCGGGCACCATCAGCGCGTGCCAGGTGGTGCTGACGAAGCCCGGCAGGTCGCAGGCCTCGGCGACGGTCGGGACCTCGGGGAGCTGCGGATGCCGCTCGGCCGAGGTGATGCCGAGGATGCGGACGCGGCCGGCACGCATGTCCTCCACGACGGTGCCGCTCTGGTAGAAGAAGAACTCCACATCGCCCTGGTAGAGCGCGATCATGGCCGGCGGGCCGCCGCGATAGGGAACGTGCTGCGCGTCGAGCCCCGTCGCCTGCAGGAACTGTGCGGCGGCCAGGTGCGTGGAGGCGCCGATGCCGCTGCTCGCGTAGTTCAGCCGGCCGGGCGCCGCCCGCAGCGCGGACATCACCGCGCGGCAGTCGGTGTATTGCGGCCGCGCCGCCGTGCTGACGGTGAAGGCGTTCGGCGCGTCGAAGGTCCGCATGACCGGCAGCAGGTCCTTCATCGGGTCGATCGGCATGCGAAGCAGCAGCGGGTTCACGGCGGTGAGGCTGGTGGTGACGAGCGCCACCGTGTGCCCGTCGGGGGCCGAGCGGGCCACGGCCTCGGCGGCGATGTTGCCCGTGGCGCCCACCCGGTTCTCGACCGTGACCGGCACGCCCAGCGCGGCCGAGAGGCGCGGCGCGGCCAGGCGCAGGTAGACGTCGCCCGAGGTGCCGGCCGGGAAGCCGTAGATGATGGTGATCGACCGGCCCGGGATGGGGAAGGTCTGCGCCCGCGCGGCCGGCAGCAGCGCGAGCGTGCAGAGGAGGACGGAACAGAGCAGTCGGCGCATGCGGGGCCTCACATGTTTCGGTCGCGTCGTGCCGTGCGGGGCGAGGTCTTCTTGGGCGCCGGACGCGCCATGGTCGATTGCGAGCCAAGCCCGGATGGGCGGCTCAGTAAAGGCGGTTGGTGTAGCTTTCCTCGAGGAGCACCTGGATCTCCTCCTTCGTCTTGAAGTTGCGGCCCGTGTGGTCGCGCCAGATCTCGGCGGCGGAGGGCATGTCGCCGAGCTCCGGCCAATGCTCGGGATGCCAGAGATGCGAGCGCATCACCGCCTTGGCGCAGTGCAGAAAGGCGTCCTCGACCGCGATGACCATCACCGTCGCCGGGACGCGCCCGAAGATGGCCAGCCGCTCGCGCAGCGCCGCGTTGCGCGTGAGCTGCGCACGCCCGCTGATGCGCAGCACCTCGCCGAAGCGCGGCACGAAGCTGCAGATGCCGATGCGCGGGTTGGCCACGATGTTGCGCAGCGTGTCGATGCGTCGGTTGCCCGAGGCGTCGGGGATCAGCAGCGTGTGGTCGTCATGGACGGTGATGAAGCCGGGCGGGCCGCCGCGCGGCGAGGCGTCGCAATCGCCGTCGGCATCGGCGCTCGCAATCATCGCGAAGGGGCTGCGGGCGAGGAAGGTCCGGCAGTGGCCGTCGAGACGGTCGAGATGCTTCAGCACCGGGATTCCGGCGGGCGGCGCGTAGACCTCGCGCAGCTGCACCTCGGAGGTGATGGCGTCGTCTTCGGGAAGGTCGAGGGCCATCGGTCCGTCTCCTGCGCGGGAGGATTCTGATAGCAGCCATCTGCGCCGCATGGCGAGCGCGATGCCTTTGACAGGGCGCGAATTCGGCTCCTAACCTTCGCATGCTGCATCGCACCGACGTCCGGCGCGAGCGGCCGTCTCATTATAAGGATGCGGCTGCGCTCCCATGGCTTCCCATCGCTTCTCCGGCCGCCTCGCCATCGTGACGGGCGCGGCCTCCGGCCTCGGCCGCGTCACCGCGGAGGGGCTGGCCCGGGAGGGCGCCCGCCTCGTCCTCTTCGACCGCGACGCTGAGGGCCTCCGCCAGACCGCCGAAGCCTGCCCCGGCTCCGTTGCGGTCCAGGGCGACGTCACCCGCGCCGAGGACCAGGAGCGCCTGGCCGAGGCGGCGCGGGCGCTCGGCCCGGTCACGCTGCTCGCCACCGCCGCCGGCATGCTCGGCCCCACCCTGCCCCTGGACCAGACCAGCGAGGCCGATTGGGACAGGCTCTTCGAGGTGAACGTGAAGGGCACCTGGCTCACGCTGCGCGCCGTCCTGCCGCTGATCCGGGCGGCGGGCGGCGGCGCGATCGTCACCTTCGCCTCCACCGCGGGCCTCACCGGCTCGCCCGCGCTGCCGGCCTATTCCGCGAGCAAGGCGGCCGTGGTGATGATGAGCCGCAGCCTGGCCCGGGCCGAGGCGCCGGGGGGCATCCGCGTGAACTGCGTCTGCCCGGGCTCGATCGAGACGCCCATGCTGGAGCTGACCTTCGCCTCCGCCGGCACCCCCGAGGCGCGCGCCGCGCGCGAGGCCGAGTTCCGTGCGCGCCACCCGCTCGGCCGCTTCGGTAAGGCGGAGGAGGTCGCCGCCGCCGTGCTCTACCTGCTGAGCGACGAGGCCGGCTTCACGACGGGCGTGTCGCTGCCGGTGGATGGGGGCCGGCTTGCCTGAGGTCGGACGCTTCGCCAGCCGCGCGGCGCTGGTCACCGGGGCCGCGCGCGGCATCGGTGCGGCGATCGCGGCGCGGCTCGCGGCCGAGGGCGCGCAGGTCCTGCTGACCGACATCAACCCCGAGGTCGCGGCCACCGCCGCGGCCATCGGCGGCACGGGCTTCGTCTTCGACATCGGCGCGCCCGGCGCGGGAGAGGCCGTGGTCGGCGCCGCCATGGCCGCCTTCGGCCGGCTCGACATCCTCGTGAACAATGCCGGCATCGGCGGCTCTAAGCTGCTGGCGGAATCCGACGACGCGCTGATCGACCGCTTCATCGACATCAACCTGAAATCCGTGCTGCGCGTGACGCGCGCGGCGCTGCCGCACCTGACACGGCCGGGCGGGCGGATCGTCAGCATTTCCTCCACCTTCGGCCTCGCCGGCTATCCCGGCACGACGGCCTATGCCGTGGCCAAGGCGGGCGTCGCGCAGTTCACGCGGCAACTCGCGGGCGAGGTCGGTCCCGAGGGGATCCTGGTGAACGCCATCGCCCCCGGCGTCATCGAGACTGCGATGACCGAGAAGCATCTGACGCGGCGCTACTACCAGCGGGCCGTCGTGGAGCCGACGCCGCTGCGGCGTGCCGGGAAGCCCGAGGAGGTGGCGGCGGTGGCTGCCTTCCTCTGCTCCGGCGACGCGTCCTTCGTGACGGGGCAGGTCCTGGTGGTGGATGGCGGCTGGCTCACGTCGCGCAACCCGCCGCGCGAGCCTGGGGAAGAGGTGATGGGATGATCGACAAGAGCGTGAACTGGCCAGGGGGCGCGCGCATCGCGGTCATGCTCACCTTCGACTTCGACGCCGAGACGCTGTGGCTCTCGCGCGATCCGGACAATGCGCGCCGCCCCGGCGTGCTCAGCCAGGGGGTCTACGGCGCCAAGGTCGGCGTGCCGAAGATCCTGGAGACGCTGAAGGACGAGGGGCTGAAGGCCACCTTCTTCGTCCCCGGCTGGACCGCCGAGCACCACCCCCAGCGCACCGAGATGATCCTGCACGAGGGCCACGAGATCGGCCATCACAGCTACTCGCACAACTGGATCCATCCCGACTTCCCGGACCAGGAGGTCGAGGAGATGGAGAAGGGCCTGGACGCGCTGAAGCGCGTGGTCGGCGTGGTGCCGAAGGGCTATCGCTCGCCCGCCGGCGAGACCAGCGACAACCTGATCCGGCTGCTGCACAAGCACGGCTTTCTCTACGACAGCTCGCTGCTGGATGATGTCGTCCCCTACCGCATGACCATGCCGGATGGCGGCAAGGGTCCGGTCGAGCTGCCCTGGCACTGGAGCACGGACGACGCGCCGCACGCGCTCTTCTCCGTGAAGTCGCCGCGGCCGATCTTCCCCAACAGCCACATCCTCGAGATTTTTCGCGATGAGTTCCGGGAGATCTACCGCTGGGGCGGGCTATACAACCTCGTCATGCACCCGCAGGTGACCGGGCGGCCGAGCCGCATCGCGATGCTGCGCGACATGATCGCCTTCATCAAATCCTTCCCGAACGTCTGGTTCGCCACCGGCACCGAGGTCGCGGAAGCCTGGATCGCCGCGCACGACACGCCCTGACCCAAAGGATCACGCGAATGGCATTTCCGAAAAGCTTCCGCACCGCGCTCGCCGCCGTGCTGCTGGCCGCGACCGCCCTCGCCGCCCCCGGCCTCGTTGCTCCCGCCGAGGCGCAGCAGCCGCAGCGCCCGCTGCGCCTCGTGCTCAATGTCGGGCTGCAGAACCTCGACCCCATCGCCGGGCCGTCCTTCGTCACCCGCAACTTCGCCTACATGGTCTACGACACGCTCGTCGCCATGGACGGCAGCGGCGAGTACCGGCCGCAGATGCTGCAGGGGTGGCAGGTCAGCCAGGACGGGCTGACCTACACCTTCACCCTCCGCGACGGGCTGGAGTTCAGCGACGGCACGCCGGTGACGGCGGAGGACTGCATCGCCTCCATCCGCCGCTGGGGCGGCCGCGACTCCCTCGGCCGGCGGCTGATGGCGGCCACCAAGGAGTTGCGCGTCGTTGACCCGAAAACCTTCGTGCTGGAGCTGTCGCGCCCCTTCGGCCTCGTCATCGAGGCGCTGGGCAAGCCCAGCGTGCACGTGCCCTTCATCATGCCCGCGCGGCTCGCGGCCAGCACGCCGCCGACCAGCCAGGTGGCCGAGGTGGTCGGCTCCGGCCCCTACCTCTTCGTCCGCGAACAGTGGATTCCGGGCGAGCGCACCGTCTTCGTCCGCAACCCCCGCTACCGCCCGCGCAGCGAGCCGGCGGACGGCCTCGCCGGCGGCAAGGTGGCGCGCACCGAGCGCGTCGAGTTCGTGAACATGGGCGATCCCGGCCTGCGCGCCGCGGCGATCCAGCAGGGCGAGGTCGACTACCTCGAATACGCGCCGATCGACTACCTCCCGCTCTTCCAGCGCGACCGTAATCTGGTGCTCGCCCGCGCGCGCGGCGGCGCGGAGATCCTGGGCGGCGTCAGCATCAACCACTTCCAGCCGCCCTTCGACAACGTGCTGGTGCGCCGCGCCGTGCAGCAGGCGCTGGACCGGCGGGAGAACATCGCCTCGCGCGGCCTGCCCGAGAGCTTCACCCGGCCGGACTGCCTCTCCATCTTCGTCTGCGGCACCTACTATGCGAGCGACACCGGCACCGAGCCCGTGCGCGACCCGACGATCGCCCGCGCCCGCGAGCTGCTGCGTCAGGCCGGCTACAACAACGAGCGCGTCGTCTGGCTGCAGCCCGCGGATTCCGCCCTCATCAACCCGATGGGCCTCGTGATGCTCGACCGGCTGCGGCAGGCGGGCTTCAACCTCGACGTCCAGACCTCCGACTGGTCCTCGCACGCGCAGCGCTGGATCCAGCGCCAGCCGCTGAGCCAGAACGGCTGGAGCCTGATCCCCGTGATCTACACGGGCTTCGACCTCGCGAACCCGCTGAGCAACATGGGCGTCGGCTACAACTGCACGGACAACCAGCCCTGGGGCTACTGCGATCCCGCAATGACGCCCGTCCTCGAGCGCTTCGAGGCGGAGAGCGACCCGGCGAAGCGGCGCGAGATCGCGGGCGAGCTGCAGCGGCTCTCGATCGCGAACGCGAATTTTCCGATGTCGGGACAGTTCGCGAGCCCGGCGGTGTGGCGCGCGGAGCTGCGCGGGGTGATCGACTTCGGCTTCCCGATCCTGTGGAACATCGAACGCGCGGCGCGGTGAGGCCTGCGAGAGGGCTTCGCCCCCTCGCGCTCCCCCACCAGGGGCCAGTGGGCCCCTGGACCCCGGCACATGGGAATTTGGGAGAGGCATGGCGCAACCACATGTTCGGCGGTTGCTCCGCGCCCTCTCCCAAATTCCCATAAGTCATGGTTTCCCAAAGGCCTCTCGGCCTTTGGTAGGGGGGTGCGGGGGACAAAGTCCCCCGCGGCGCCACCTCACGCGCGCCGCGCGTCCGCGGGCCGCAGGTACTCCGCCAGCAGGAACAGCGCCGTCACCACCAGCACCACGACCACCGAGGCGGCCACCAGCAGCGGGCTGACCTGCAGGTTCACGTCGTCCCACATCTGCTTCGGCAGCGTGACGCGCACGCCGCCGCCCACGAACATCGCCACCGTCAGCTCCTCGAAGGAGGAGAGGAAGGCGAAGATCAGCGCGCCCACCATCCCGCCGCGGATCAGCGGCAGCGTCACGCGCCAGAATGTGCGCGGGCGATCCGCGCCGAGCGTGGCTGCCGCCTGGTCCAGCCGCCGGTCGTGCCCCTTGATCGTCGCCAGCAGGATCACGAAGGCGATGGGGATGGCATGCACCATATGGCCGAGCGCGATGCCGAGGTCGCTCGCCAGCAAGCCGATCTTCGCGAAGACGTAGAAGAGCGAGACGCCGATCACGAGGCCCGGCACCACCATGGGCGCCATGAAGATCAGGAAGAACGCCCCCGACAGCCGGCTCGTGCTGCGCGCCAGCCCGATCGCGGCCAGCGTCGCCAGCGTGCAGGTCAGGAAGGCCACCACGATCCCGATGCCGAAGGAGCGCAGCGTCGCCGCGACCCAGATCGGCGCGGCGGCATAGGCCTCGAACCAGCGCAGGCTGAAGCCCGGCGGTGGGAAGGACATGAAGGTGGAGCTGGTGAAGGCCATCGGCACCATGGCGACCACCGGCACGATCAGCACCGCGACCGCCAGCCCGGCATAGGCCTTCAGCAGCCAGCCGAAGCGATGCCCGCCGAGCAACCGCGCCAGCCCCTCCGAGAGACCGCCGAAGACCGTGGCAAGGAAGGCCGCGATGGCGAGGCCGAGCCGGCGGATCGGACCACGCCGCCGCGCCGTCCCTCCCCCGCCCGAGACGCCGGAGAGGCCGAAGACCGCGTCGTAGACGAGGCAGGTGGCGAGTGCGGCGCCGATCATGATCGCGGCCAGCGCGGCGCCGAAGACCATGTTGTCCATCTGCATCACCTGCACGATGATGGCGTTGCCCATCATCGTCTCGCGCGGGCTGCCGAGCAGCGCGGGGGTGATAAAGTAGCCGAGCGAGGCGATGAAGACGAGCAGCCCGGCCGAGGCCACGCCCGGCATCGAGAGCGGGAAGTAGACGCGCCAGAAGCCCGCGACGCGCGGCGCGCCCAGCGTGCCGGCCGCCGCCCGCAGCCGCGGGTCGATCGTGGTCATGGTCGAGAGCATGGTGATGACGGCGAGCGGCAGCAGGCTGTGCGTCATGGCGAAGAGTACCACGCCGCGGTTGAACAGCAGGTCCGGCGCGTCCATCCCGAGCGAGCGCAGCGCGCCCGCCACCACGCCGTTGCGGCCCAGCAGCACCAGCCAGGCGAAGTTCTTCACGAGAGCGCTGGTCCAGAAGGGCAGCAGGACGAGCAGGCTCATCATGCGCCGCCGGCGCGCGGGAATCTCGGCCAGCCAATAGGCCAGGGGATAGCCGAGCAGCAGGCAGAGCCCGGTGGTCTGCGCCGCGACCGTGAAGGTCTGCCCCACGATCCGCCGCCAGGAGGCCGTGCCGAAGGCGCGCTCATAGGCCGCGAGCGTGAACTCGCCCGTGTCGGCGTCGGTGAAGCTGACGGAGAGCAGCGCGAGCGTCGGCAGCAGCAGCAGCGCCGCCAGGAACAGAAGCCCGGGCAGCGCGAGCCAGAGGGCGTCGCGCCGCTTCGTTGCCACGGCGCTCATCGCTCAGCCCAGCAGGAAGTCCTGGAAGCGCTGCTGCACGCGGCGGCGGTTCGCCGCCCACCATTCGGGGTTCGAGGGGACGAGGCCCTGGATGTTGTGGGGCGAGGTCGGCAGGATGGCGGCGCGGTCGGGCGGAATGAAGTTGAAGGCGTCCTCGTTGCTCGGGCCGTTGGCCACCTGCGTCGAATAGGCGGCCTGCCGCTCGGCCTTCGTGCAATAGGCGACGAAGCGCCGGGCGAGGTCCAGCTTCGGCGTGCCCTTCAGGATCGACCAGCCGTCGGCGGAATAGAGGCCCTGGTTCCAGGTCAGCCGCACCGGCGCGCCGGACTGGATGGCGGCATAGGCGCGCGCCCCCCAGGTGTCGCACATGTCCACCTCGCCGCTCTGCAGGATCTGCGTGTTCTGCGCGCCGCTGGTCCACCAGACGTTGATGTGCGGCTTGATCTGCTCGAGCTTGCGGAAGGCGCGGTCGAGGTTCAGGGGATAAAGATCCTTCGCCGCCACGCCATCGGCCATCAGCGCGGCCTCGATGACGCCGGTGAAGTTGCGGTAGAGGCCGCGGCGGCCGGGGAATTTCGCCACGTCCCAGAAGTCCGCCCAGTTCTTCGGGCCGTTGTCGCCGAACTTGTCGCCGCGATAGGCCAGCACGGTCGAGAAGACGGAGAAGCCGAGCCAATAGGGCGTCACCAGGCTCGGCACGAGGTTCGGCACCGGCGGGAGGTTCAGC
Organism: Roseococcus sp. GW821-FHT12F05; assembly: GCF_058806835.1. Lineage (NCBI taxonomy): Bacteria > Pseudomonadati > Pseudomonadota > Alphaproteobacteria > Acetobacterales > Roseomonadaceae > Roseococcus > Roseococcus sp. GW821-FHT12F05. The sequence goes on along the minus strand of NZ_JBXAQB010000006.1, from coordinate 161,134 downwards.
GGCTCGCAGTACATCCGCGGCGCCGTGAGCGTCAGCAGCTCGGACGGGGTCACCATGCTGATGTCCCAGATGAAGCTTCGGGTATCCACGATCATCCGGAACTGCTGCGAGGGATCGGCCTCCTGCGAGACCAGGTTCACGCGGATGCCCGTCTCCCGCTCGAAGGGATCGCAGAAGGCGGCCTTGATCGCCGCGCCCGGCGCGCCGCCGACATTGCTGGCGGCGATCTCGTCGGCGGCGAAGGCGCGCTCCATCGTGAAGAGATAGGGCGCGGCGAGGCCGGCCGTGGCGAGGCCGGCGCCGCGGAGGACGGAACGGCGGGAGGCTTTTGCGGCGTGGCTCATCTGGGTCTTTCCTTACCTGGTCATTCGGTCAGCAGGCGGGCGCGGTCGGGCGCCCAGCCCAGGGACACCTCGTCGCCGATGGCGGGCACGTCCTGGCCGGCGGAGCGGCGGACGACCAGCGTGGCGCCGGAGGGCAGCGTCACCATCAGGCGGAACTCGGAGCCGGCATAGACGGACTCCGTGACACGGCCCCTGAGCGGCCCTTCCAGCTCGACATGCTCGGGCCGGATGACCAGCGCGGCCTCGCCGGTCGCGGCCGCGTCGGACGGCAGCGGGAGCGCGCCGTCCGCCGTCTCCAGCACGCCGGCGCCCACGCGGCCGCGCAGCACGTTGGAGATGCCGATGAAGTCCGCGGCGAAGAGGCTGGCCGGGTGCTCGTAGATCTCGCGCGGCGTGCCGAGCTGCTCGATCCGCCCGTGATCCATCAGGCAGATCCGGTCGGAGAGCGCCAGCGCCTCCTCCTGGTCGTGCGTGACGAAGACGATGGTGGCGCCGGTGTCGCGGTGCAGGCGCTTGATCTCGACCTGCATGGTCTCGCGCAGCTTGCGGTCCAGCGCGCCAAGCGGCTCGTCCATCAGGATCAGGGCGGGCTCGTAGACGAAGCAGCGGGCGAGCGCCACGCGCTGCTGCTGCCCGCCGGAGAGCTCCTGCGGCAGCCGGTCGCGGAAGGGCCCGAGCCCGACCATCTCCAGCGCCGCGTCGGCGCGGCGGCGCAGCTCCGCGGCGGCGATGCGGCGCATCTGGAGGGGGAAGCAGACATTCTCCTGCACGGTGAGATGCGGGAAGAGCGCATAGCTCTGGAAGACCACGCCGATGCCGCGCTTGTGGACGGGGGTGTGCGTCTCGTCGCGGCCGTCGATGAAGAGGTGGCCCGCGCTGGGCTCGACCAGGCCGGCGACGAGCTGCAGCAGCGTCGTCTTGCCCGAGCCGGAGGGGCCGAGGACCGTGACGAACTCGCCGGGCGCCACGTCGAGGTCGAGCGGCAGCAGGGCGTCGGTCGCGCCGTAGCGCTTGGCGATGCCGCGCGCGGAGAGCTTAGGCCGGAAGCCCTGATTGGCGGAGGTGGTCACGATCCGTCCGGCACTCGCGTTCATGTTTCAGGCCCGAATCAGCCGGGTGAGACCGGCACTCTAGGCAAGCGGACGAGAATGGGCATCCGGGGGCGGAACGAAAAATTGCGAGGTTTCAGGCCGGCTCACAGCCGATCATTGCTGGTGTGGAAGCAATTGCACAAAACGATGCCAGGCGCGGCCTACTCCCGGCGGACCAGCGAGGCCGCCGTGTAGCCGCTCATGTTCGGCTCGAAGCTCAGCCCCTGGCGCAGGCCCCAGACCAGGGAGAGGTGGAAGAGCGGGATCATGAGCACCTCGTCCGAGACGAACTTCACGGCCTCGCGGAGCACCGCCTCGCGCTCGCCGTCGTCGAGCAGCGTGAAGGAGCGCTCGATCAGCGCGTCCAGCCGCGGGTCGGAATGGCGGCTCCAATTGGTCGCGCCCGCGCGCTTGGCGGCATTCACCGTGGCGACGTTGTTGTTGAGGAAGTACGAGGCCTCTCCGGTCGAGCTCGCCCAGGTGTGCAGCCAGATGCCGTATTCCTGCCGGCTCGCCCTTGCGGAGAAGGCCGAGTAGGGCAGCGCGTCCACCTGGGTCTGCACGCCGGCGCGCGTCCACATCTGCGCGATCGCCTGGGCGACGCGGCTGTCATTGGCGAAGCGGTCCGTGGTCGCATGCAAAGTGAGCCGGAAACCCTGCGGGAAGCCGGCCTCGGCGAGCAGGCGCCTGGCGGCATCGAGGTCGAAGGGTGGGATCGGGACCTCGGGATTGTACGAGAAGAAGCCCTCCGGCAGCCATTGGCCGTTGGGCGTGCCGCGGCCCTCCATCACGCGGTCCACCAGGGCACGGCGGTCGATCGCGAGCGAGAGGGCGCGGCGCACGCGCAGGTCGAGGAAGGGATTCTGCGGCAGCGGTGTGCCGGCATTGTCGGTCACATCAGGCAGGCTGCCGGCCCGGGAAAAGTTCGGCTGGAGGAAAACGAGCCGCGTGGCCTGCGTCTCCACCACCTTCACCCGGCGGTCGCGCTGGAGGGCCTGGGCGTCGTTGGAGGAGACCTCATCGATCAGGTCCACGTCGCCCGCCAGCAGCGCCGCGGCGCGCGGGCCGGCCTGCGGGATGACGCGCAGGTTCACCCGCTCCCAGGGCTCGGGGCCGCCGAAATAGGCGTCGTTGCGAGTCAGCTCGACCAGGCTGCCCGGCTGAAAGCGCGCGAGCTTGTAGGGGCCGGTGCCGATGGCGGCCTTGCCGCTGTTGTAGTCGTCGGTGGTGGCCCCCTCGCCCGCGTGCTTTGAGACGATGGCGACGAAGGTGAGGTCGTTGGGCAGCACCGGATGCGGACCCGAGGTGTGGAAGCGGACGGTCAGGGGATCGACGATCTCGACGCGCGAGATTGGCCGGACATAGCCGCCGAAGCCGCCGGGGCTGTTGGGCACGTTGGGCGCGCGGGCGATGGTGAAGGCCACGTCCTCGGCGGTGAAGTCGCGCCCGTCATGCCATTTGACGCCGGGGCGGAGGTTGAACTCCCAGAGCGTGTCCGTCACCGGGCGCCAGCGGAGGGCGAGGCCGGGGATGGGGCGCAGGCGCGCGTCACGCTCGACCAGGCGGCTGAAGACGTGGAGCGCGAGATTCAGGTTGGGTTGGAAGGTGTAGAAGAGCGGGTCGGCGGAGGTCGGCGTGGTGGCGATGCCGATGTTCAGGACGGGGCGCTGCTGGGCGCGGGCGGCGGCGGGGAGGAAGCCGGCGCCGAGGAGCACCGGGAGGGTGCGGCGGGGGAGCGGGAGATGACGCATGGCAAACCTTCTCGCGAGGAGAGTGGAAGAACGGATGTTTCCTGCCAGCGTCCGGACATTCGACGGCATTTTGGTGAGGTCGTCCATTCGGTCCTGGACAATTATGTCCCTCGGCGGGTTATGGCGACTTTTCGAGACGTCCGCCTCCTCTCCGTGGCAGCATCTCACGCTTTCCGTGCAATGACGGGGGAAGTCATAGGAGTGACAGTTGGTGAGATGCACCGATGACCGCCGATGAACGCGTTTCCTATGATCGATACATTTGCGGTCGATTGAAGTCGGCTCCGGTGCCACAGTTTTTGCTCGTGGGTGAAGAAGACGCTCGGGTCATTGAAGCGGATTGTCACCGGAACGCTGAGAGATGGTCCGCCAGCGAGCGCGGTTTCGCTCCCGTTCGCGGCTGGCTCCTGCATGCCAGCTACGCCCCCGTTGGCTGTCAATTAGCCGCACATTCGGTCGTGGAGAACTCGGTAGGAGAATTGATCGACATAACACTGCGTGGACGCGGGCGGGAATACATGCGTTTTGTGAAGCACGTAGGTCCGGATAGCATTTTTTTCGCCAGGGAACAGATATGCAAGACATTGGATTGCTTATACTCGAGCGATTGTGATTAGAAATATGATAAATCTTGCTCTATTTGGATAATTATAAAGTCGGAGGCTTGCAATGTTTAACTTCCACAACATCTCCATGAACCTCCGCGCCAGCGGGCCAGCGGCGGTCATATGTGTTTGGATCACCTCCATTGCCGCACTCGGCATGTTTGGAGAGCGGCCACTCACGGGGCTAGCGCCAGGTATTTTGGGCGGGTCCGGCGCCCTCATCTTCCGGGTTCTATCCGAATTACCCAACCCTCCTCCGAAGTAACGACGCCACGGAGGATAATCCTCTATTTGATACAGGGTCGCAGCGCTCCGCGTCGCAATAGCGCCGCGTTGAGGGGCTGATCACGAACCCGCCAGGGTAGGAAGAAGGAACCTTCGCGACACCGTAATGCACGGCACTTCTAGCTGATGCGGCTGAGTTGTGAGTGATTTTGGCCCAAGGCCGCCCCGTGATGCACGGCCCGGTAGAAAAGGCTGCAATCACAAGGGCTTGGTCGAGCTGGCTGGGGGACCTGGATTCGAACCAAGACTGTCCGAGTCAGAGTCGGAAGTTCTACCGTTAAACTATCCCCCAAGCGCTGCCGCTCGGCTGGCGGGGCAGATAGCATCGCCCCTCCGGGCTGCCAACCCCGCAATAACGCTTGCGATGACAGCCCCGCTTCATGATCATGACAGCTACGCATCCCGAACGAGTCAGCCCCCATGACCGCTCTCCACCAAGGCTACGGCCATCAGGGCCCTCCCCCGGCCCTCTTCGCGGCCCTGGATCTCGGCACCAACAATTGCCGCCTGTTGATCGGCGCGCCCACCCGCCACGGCTTCCGCGTGGTCGACAGCTTCTCCCGCATCGTCCGCCTCGGCGAGGGTCTGGCCGGCTCCGGCGCGCTCTCGGACGCGGCGATGGACCGCACCATCTCCGCGCTCTCCGCCTGCGCCGAGCGGCTGCACCGCCGCCCCGTCCGCCGCCTCGCCGCCGTCGCCACCGAGGCCTGCCGCCGCGCGGCCAACGGCTCCACCTTCCTCGCCCGCGCCGCGCAGGAGACCGGCCTGCGCCCGCGCATCATCTCTCCGCGCGAGGAGGCCGAGCTCGCGATGGAGAGCTGCGCCCCCCTTCTTGAGCCCGACGACCGCCGCGCCATCCTCTTCGACATCGGCGGCGGCAGCACCGAGATCGCCTGGATCCGCACTGGCCCGCGCCCCGAGCTGATCGGCTACCTCTCCATCCCCTGCGGCGTCGTGACGCTCGCCGAGCGCGAGGGCGGCGACTGCTTCTCCGTCCATGGCTTCGAGGCCGTGGTGGACGACATCCACGCCCGCCTCATGAGCTTCGACCGGCTGCACTGCATCGGCCAGGAGATCCGCCGCGGCGGCGTGCGGCTCATCGGCACCTCCGGCACGGTGACGACGTTGGCCGGCGTGGTGATGGACCTGCCGAAGTACCGCCGCCAGCTGGTGGACGGCACGCGCCTCTGCACGGAAGCGGCCGACGACGCGCTGGCGCAGCTCTTCGCCATGGGCCGCTCCGGGCTTTCGGCGCATCCCTGCATCGGGCCGGAGCGCGCGGATTTCGTGCTGCCGGGCTGCGCGGTCTACGCCGCGATCCGCAAGCTCTGGCCGGTGCGGGAGCTGACGGTGGCCGATCGCGGGCTGCGCGAGGGCATGCTCATGCGCCTCATGCGGGGTGACCGGAGCGTCTGGCGCGCGTAAAGGCACGCCATGGCCAAACCAACCAGCCGATCCGGCAGCGGCGGCCCCGTGGGGGGGCCCCGGGGCACCCATTCCAACCTCAAGACCGCGCGCGGCCGCAGCAATGCGAGCCAGCGCTGGCTCTCGCGCCAGATCAACGACCCCTATGTGAAGGCCGCGCAGCAGGCCGGCTACCGCAGCCGCGCCGCCTTCAAGCTCACCGAGCTGAACGAACGCTTCAAGCTGCTGAAGCCCGGCCAGCGCGTGGTGGATCTCGGCGCGGCCCCGGGCGGCTGGACGCAGGTCGTGCTGCGGGCGCTGGACGAGCGCGGCGAGATCGTGGCGCTGGACCTGCTGCCGATGGACGGCCTCCCCGGCGCGACCATCCTGCAGGGCGACTTCCAGGACGACGCGGTCGAGGCCGCGGTGCTGGCGGCGCTCGGCGGGCCGGCGGACCTCGTGCTCTCGGACATGGCGCCCAACACCACGGGCCACGGGCCCACGGACCACCTGCGCATCATGGACCTGGCGGCGCTCGCGCTCGACTTCGCGGTGAAGGTGCTGGCGCCCGGCGGCGGATTCGTGGCCAAAGTCTTCCAGGGCGGCTCGGAGAAGGCGATGCTCGAGCGGCTGCGGCAGCATTTCGCCAAGGTCCAGCACGCCAAGCCGCCGGCCAGCCGCAAAGAGAGCAGCGAGCTCTACGTGGTCGCCCAGGGGTTCCGCCGCGACGCCTCGTCGGGCTGAGCGCATCGCCCCGAAGGTTACGTCCGTCATGGGAAACGACGATCCCAACATACGGGCGTAGCGCGACGCCCTCAGGAAGGCGCCCTCACCGCCTCGATGAGGAGCGCCCCATGTCACACGCCCTGTTGAAACGCCGGAACAGCGCCCGCCTGGATGCGGCCGCGATCGAAAGCCTGCGCGAGGGTTTCGCGGGACGGATCATCCAGCCCGACGACCCCGCCTATGAGGACGCCCGGCGGGTCTGGAACGCGGATATCGACAAGTATCCCGGCCTCATCGCGGTCTGCTCCGGGACGGCCGACGTCGTCCGGGCCGTCGGCTTCGCGCGGGCGAACGGCCTTCTGGTCGCCGTCCGGGGCGGTGGGCACAACGTCGCCGGGCGCGCTTCGTGCGACGACGGCCTGGTGATCGACCTGTCGGCGATGAAGGGGGTCTTCGTCGATCCCGCCTCCGAGACGGTCCGCGTCCAGCCCGGCGCGACGCTGGGCGACATCGATCGCGAGACGGACCTGCACGACCTGGCCATCCCGACCGGGGTGGTCCCGCAGACCGGCATCGCGGGGCTCGCGCTCGGCGGCGGCGTGGGCTGGCTGACGCGGAAATACGGGCTGACCTGCGACAACCTGCTCTCCTGCGAGGTCGTGACTGCCTCGGGCGCGGTGCTGACCGCCAGCGCGACCTCCAATCCGGAGCTCTTCTGGGGCCTGCGCGGCGGCGGCGGGAATTTCGGCGTCGTCACCTCCTTCCTGTTCCGTGCGCATCCCGTGGGCACCGTGCTGGGCGGGCTGATCCTCTGGCCGCGCGACCAGGCGGGCGCGATGCTGCGGCACTATCGCTCCGTCATGGCCAAGGCGCCGGACGAGCTGACCGTCTATGCCGGTCTGTTCAGCGCCCCCGACGGCACGCCGGTCGCCGGCGTGATGGGTTGCCATTGCGGCGACCTGGAGGAAGGCGAGCGCGCCTTCGACCGCCTGCGCGCCTTCGGGCCGCCGATCTTGGACCTCGTGCAGCCGCGCCGCTTCACGGAGATGCAGAAGCTGGCCGACCTGCACGGCCACCTCAGGACCCGCAACTACTGGCGCTCCGCCTTCCTGGAGGAGCTGAGCGATACGGCCGTCGACCTTCTCGTGGAGCACGGCAACAGGGCGGAATCCCCGATGACCGTGACCCTCGTCCAGATCTTCGGCGGCGCGGTGGGACGGGTCGCCGAGACGGACACCGCCTTTCCGCACCGGAAGGCGCGCTGCAACATCGGCATCGAGGCCTGTTGGCTCGAGGCCGGCGAGGGCGAGCGGCATCGCGGCTGGGCCCGCACCTTCTCCGAGGCGCTCGCTCCGCATTCCACCGGCGCGGCCATGCTGAACTTCCTCGGCGAAGAGGGTCCCGACGCCACGCGCCGCGCCTTCGGGGTCAATCATGAGAGGCTGGTCGCCCTGAAGCGGCGGTACGACCCCGACAACTTCTTCCGCGTCAACCAGAACATCCAGCCCGGGACGGACTGGCTGCCCTGAAGACGCCGTCAGGATCCCGGCCCGGCTGGGACGGGGACTGGATGCGCCGCATGGGCCACGGCTCCGCCCATGCGGCGTCCGCCCCGGCGCCGCGCGAGGTGCCACCGGGAGGCCGTCGCAGGAAATTCACGCGCCTCCGGCGGGCGGCCTGCGGCGTCCGGGATCGGCCCGCAAGACCAGCCGCGTCCTGACACGGGATCCGTGAACCGAAATACAACACGCGCTCCGCGCATGCGGGCATCGCGAAGACTCTCGCTGGACGACACCCTCTTGCAAGGTTATGGACGCACGCCAAGGTCGACTGACCGCCCGAAAGGTCCCCCGCCCATGGCAGCCCTCGATTTCGCTGAACCGATTCGCATTGCCGAGGCCTACGCCTTCGACGATGTGCTGCTGCTGCCCGCCTATTCGACGGTGCTGCCGGGACAGACAGACACGCGCACGCGCCTCACCCGCGAAATCTCGCTGCACATCCCGCTCATCGCCGCGGCGATGGACACCGTCACCGAGGCGCCGATGGCCATTGCCATGGCGCAGCGCGGCGGCATCGGCGTCATCCACAAGAACATGACGCCGGCCGAGCAGGCCGAGCAGATCCGCCAGGTGAAGCGCTTTGAATCGGGCATGGTGGTCAACCCCGTCATGGTCCATCCCGATCAGACGCTGGCCGAGATCCAGGAGCTGAAGGCGCGCCACCGCATCAGCGGCTTCCCCGTGGTGGAGCCGGGCACGGGGCGGCTTGTCGGCATCATCACCAGCCGCGACGTGCGCTTCGCCACCGATCCCAACCAGCGCGTCTACGAGCTCATGACGCGTGAGAACCTCGTCACGGCGCCGCTGAACGTCACCGTCGAGCAGGCGCGCAACCTGCTGCACAAGCGGCGGCTCGAGAAGCTGCTGGTGGTGGACGAGCAGGGCCGCTGCGTGGGCCTCATCACCGTCAAGGACATGGACAAGTCCGAGGCGCATCCGAACGCCGTGAAGGACGCGCTGGGCCGGCTGCGCGCCGCGGGCGCGACGGGCGTGGGCGAGGACGGCCTCAAGCGGGCCGAGGCGCTGGTCGAGGCCGAATCCGACGTCATCGTGGTGGACACGGCGCATGGCCATTCCGGCGGCGTGCTGGCGGCGATCGAGCGGATCAAGCGGCTCTCCAACACGGTGCAGATCATCGCCGGCAACGTGGCGACGCCCGAGGGTGCGATCGCGCTGATCGAGGCGGGCGCGGATGCGGTGAAGATCGGCATCGGGCCGGGCTCCATCTGCACCACGCGCATCGTGGCCGGCGTCGGCGTGCCGCAGCTGACGGCTGTGATGGAATGCGCTGCGGCGGCGCGCGAGCGCGGCGTGCCCGCGATCGCCGACGGCGGCATCCGCAGCTCCGGCGACATCGCCAAGGCCATCGCGGCCGGCGCCGAATGCGTGATGATGGGCAGCCTCTTCGCCGGCACGGACGAGGCGCCGGGCGAGGTGTTTTTGTACCAGGGCCGCTCCTACAAGTCGTATCGCGGCATGGGCTCGCTGGGCGCCATGGCGCGCGGCTCGGCCGACCGCTACTTCCAGGCCGAGGTGCGCGACCAGTTGAAGCTCGTGCCCGAGGGCGTGGAAGGCCGCGTCGGCTACAAGGGGCCGGTGGGCAACGTGATCCATCAGCTCGTGGGCGGGCTCAAGGCCGCCATGGGCTACACGGGCAGCGCCACCATCGCCGACCTGCAGAAGAACGCACGCTTCCGCCGCATCACCGGCGCCGGCCTGCGCGAGAGCCATGTGCACGACGTCGCCGTGACGCGCGAGGCCCCGAACTACCGCAACGATGGTTGAAGACTTCGAGCCCTGGCGACGGAAGGAGAAGCCGGGGCGCGAGGTCGAGGCGGTGGTCTTCGACGCCTATGGAACGCTGCTCGACGTGCATTCCGCGGTCGCGCGCCATGCCGACCGGCTCGGCGAGCTGGCCGGCGACTTTTCCCAGGAATGGCGTGTGAAGCAGCTCGAATATTCCTGGGTCCGCAGTCTCACCGGCCCCGCGAGGCACCAGGATTTCTGGGCCTGCACGGTCGACGCGCTGCGCTTCGTCTGCGCGCGCTACAGCGTCACCAACGAGAGCTTCATGGCCGAATTGCTCGACGCCTATCGCCTGCTCTCCCCCTATCCCGAGGTGCCCGCCATGCTGCGCGCGATCCGCGCCAGGGGCGTGCAGGCGGCGGTGCTGTCCAACGGCTCGCCGATGATGCTGGCGGAGGCCTTCGGCCATGCCGGGCTCTCCACGCAGATCGACGCGCTGCTCTCCGTCGAGGCCGTCGGCGTCTTCAAGCCGGACGCCCGCGTCTATGCGCTGGCCGAGAAGCGGCTCGGCCAGCCGGCGCGGCGGATGATGTTCGTCTCGGCCAATCCCTGGGACACGCAGGCCGCCCATGCCGCAGGCTTCCGCTGCGTCCGCGTGAACCGCATGGATGCGCCGGACGAATACGGCCTGGCGGCCGCCGGCGTGCCCAGCCTGCCGGATCTTGCCGGCCTGCCGGAGTTGCTGAATTGACCCCCGAAGGGCGGCTCGCCGCCGCGATCGACCTGCTGCACGCCGTCTTCGACCAGCCGCGCCGCCCGGCCGACGCGATCGGCGCGGACTTCTTCCGCAGCCGCCGCTACATCGGCGGCAGCGACCGGCGAGCGGTCGCGGACCTCGCCTGGGGCGTGCTGCGGCAGCGGCTGCGGCTGGAATGGTGGATCGGACAGACCGGCGCGCGGATCACGCCGCGGCTGCTGGCCCTGGCCTATCTGATCCTCGTCGAGAAGCGGAAGCCGGGCGAGGCCGCGAAGCTCTTCGATGCCGGGCGCTACTCCGCCGGCCTGCTCGATGCCGGTGAGGTGGGCGTCGCCGACCGCCTCGTGGGCAAGCCGCTCATGGGCAAGGAGATGCCGGATTCCGCCCGGCTGAACCTCCCCGAATGGGCCCTGCCCGGCCTCGTTGCCCGCTTCGGAGACAGGCTCGACGCGGAGGCGGCCGCGATGGAGGCCAATGCCCCGCTCGACCTGCGCGTGAACATCCTCAAGGGAACCCGCGAGGAGGCGCAGCGCGGCCTGCGCGCCGAGGGGCTGGCCTCCGAGACCACCCCCCTCTCCCCCTGGGGCCTTCGCCTGGCCGGCCGCACGCCCATCACCGGCACGGCCGCCTATAAGTCTGGCCTCGTCGAGGTGCAGGACGAGGGCAGCCAGCTCATCGCCGCGCTCGTCGGCGCCGCCCCGGGCATGCGCGTCGCCGACTACTGCGCGGGCGCCGCGGGGAAGACGCTCGCCATGGCCGCCACCATGAACAACCAGGGCCGCGTCACCGCCTGCGACGTCTCGGCCCCGCGGCTCGAGGGTGCCACCAAGCGCCTGCGCCGCGCCGGCGTCCACAATGCCGAGACGCACCTGCTGGAGCCCGGCGACCGCTGGGTGAAGCGCCGCGCCGGCCAGTTCGACCGCGTCCTGGTCGACGCCCCCTGCACCGGCACCGGCACCTGGCGCCGCAACCCCGACGCCCGCTCGCGCACCGGCCCGGAGGACCTCGCCGAACTGCTTCGGAAGCAAGGTGAAATTCTTGTAACTTCTTCCCTTCTCGTTCGTCCTGGCGGTAGGCTCGTTTACGCGACGTGTTCGCTGCTGCCCGAGGAGGATGAATTGCAGGTTGAGCAGTTCCTGGAGGCCCATCCGGAGTTCCGTGCGATCCCGCTCGGCGCGGCCTGGCCTGCCGCTGGACTTACGGGCGCGCCGCCCATGGACGGCGTCCACCTGCTGCTCTCCCCGGCCGCCCACGGCACCGACGGCTTCTTCTGCGCCGTCCTGGAACGGCAGGCCTGAGGCCCGCGTGCGATGGTCACCATTCGCCGCGCGAGACCTGGGGACGCGCCCGCCCTCGGCCGGGTGCATGTGGCCTGCTGGCGCAGCACCTATGCCGGCGTCCTGCCCGACGAGTATCTGAGCTCCCTCTCCGCCGCGCGCGAGACGCTGGGCTACGAGCGCGGCATGGCGGAGCGCCGCGGCGGTCATGCGGCCTTCGTGGCCGTGGCGGACAACCTGGAGATCCCCGGCGGCGGGGTGGTGGGCTTCATCACCGGCGGCCTCTCGCGCCGCCCCTCCATCGCCGAGGGCGAGGTCGAGACGCTCTACCTGCTCGACGACTTTCATGAGCGCGGCATCGGCCGGCGGCTGATGCGCGCCATGGCCTCGCACCTGGCCTCGCTCGGCGCGCAGTCGGCCTTCGCCTGGGTGCTGGAGCACAACCCCTCGCGCTGGTTCTACGAGCGTCTCGGCGCCAAGCTGGTGGCGCGGGAGGAGATGCTCTTCGCCCGCGAAAAGACCACCCAGCTCGCCTATGCCTGGGACCCGATCCACACGCTGCTGACGGCGACGGCGACGACCAAGCTGCCGCGGTAGGGCCGCCCTTATGGGCCGCTTGCGTCTTCCGGGGGCTTTTTGTTGCCTCCGGAACTGGTGTGCCGGAATGTATACGCTATCCTGCGGCATGACCCGACATATCCGAGGACAGGAGCCCCTGGAGTGACCGCCCGCATCCTGCTCGCCGGCCTTTTCGCCGCCGCCCTGCTGCCCCGCGCCGCGCTCTCCGCCGACGCCATCCCGACCTATGACCCCGTCGTGAGCTGCACCGAGGCGGCCCGCCGCGCCGGCGACCGCGACGCCGGGCCCCGGCCGGAATGCCTCGATGCCGAGACGGAAGCCAAGGCGATCACCGCCACGCTCTGGCCCGCTCAGCCGGCCAGCCTCCGGCAGCGCTGCGCGCGCCTCAGCGAGCGGCGGAAGTCCTTCGTGACCCTGAACAGCTGCCTGCGCAGCAACGCTTCCGGCACCCGCTGAACGCCCCTCGCCGAACGCAGGGCCCGATGCCGTAACTCGCGCTTGACGCCGGGCGGATTCGCCCTTTCAAGCGCGCATGACCCAGCACGACCGAATCCTGATCCTCGATTTCGGCAGCCAGGTGACGCAGCTCATCGCCCGGCGCCTCCGCGAGACCGGGGTGTATTGCGAGGTGTGGCCCTTCAACGCCGCCGCCCCCGAGCGCATCCAGGCCTTCGCCCCCAAGGGCATCATCTTCTCCGGCGGCCCGGCCTCCGTGACCGAGGGCGAATCGCCCCGGGCGCCGCAGGAGGTCTTCGGGATGGGGCTGCCCATCCTGGGCATCTGCTACGGGCAGCAGACCATGGCGGCCCAGCTCGGCGGGACCGTCGAGGGCGGGCATGCCGCGGAGTTCGGCCGCGCCGTCGTCACCGTCACCGGCGAATGCGCGCTGACCCAGGGGCTCTGGGCCAAGGGCGCGCACGAGACCGTCTGGATGTCGCATGGCGACCGCATCACTGTGCTGCCGCCGGGCTTCCGGGTCGTCGCGGAATCCGAGGGCGCGCCCTTCGCGCTCATCGCCGACGAATCCCGCCACTACTACGGCACCATGTTCCACCCCGAGGTGGTGCACACCCCGCACGGCGCGGCACTTTTGAAAAACTTCACCCACGGCGTCTGCGGCTGCACGGGCGACTGGACCATGGCCGGCTTCCGGGCCGAGGCCATCGCCCGCATCCGCGCGCAGGTCGGCACCGGCCGCGTGATCTGCGGGCTCTCGGGCGGCGTGGATTCCTCGGTCGCGGCGGTGCTGCTGCACGAGGCGATCGGCGACCAGCTCACCTGCATCTACGTGGACCACGGCCTCATGCGCGCCGGCGAGAGCGAGCAGGTGGTGAAGACCTTCCGGGACCGCTTCAACATCACCCTGGTGCATCGCGACGCGAGCGACCTGTTCCTCGGCCAGCTCTCCGGCGTCACGGACCCCGAGCAGAAGCGCAAGATCATCGGGCGGCTCTTCATCGAGGTCTTCGAGGAGGAGCAGAACAAGCTCGGCGGCGCCGATTTCCTCGCGCAGGGGACGCTGTACCCGGACGTGATCGAATCCGTCTCCGCCACGGGCGGTCCCTCCGTGACCATCAAGTCCCACCACAATGTCGGCGGCCTGCCGGAGGGCATGCGCATGCGCCTGGTGGAGCCGCTGCGCGAGCTGTTCAAGGACGAGGTGCGCGCGCTGGGCCGCGAGCTCGGCATGCCCGAGGAGATCGTGGGGCGGCACCCCTTCCCCGGGCCGGGCCTGGCGATCCGCATCCCCGGCGAGGTGACGCGCGAGAAGGCCGACCTGCTGCGGAAGGTGGACACGGTCTATCTGGAGGAGATCCGCAATGCCGGGCTCTACGACGCGATCTGGCAGGCCTTCGCGGTGCTGCTGCCGGTGCGGACCGTGGGCGTGATGGGGGATGGGCGGACCTACGACATGGCCTGCGCGCTGCGCGCCGTGACGAGCACGGATGGGATGACGGCGGAGTTTTATCCGTTCGACATGGGGTTCCTGGGGCGGGTGGCGAACCGGATCGTGAACGAGGTCCGGGGGGTGAACCGGGTGACTTATGATATTACGAGCAAGCCGCCGGGGACGATTGAGTGGGAGTGAGCGGAGCAAGAATCGTCCTATCTTGCTCCGATAGCTCGATGGGTGTGTGCTTGCGCTGCAAGAGTGATCTAATGCTTATTTGATAGACATTTTGGCGACCAGAACGTCTTCTGCCATCAAACATCTCCCTAAAGGTGTCCGATGCTCTCGTTTGCAACTGAATTCCCAGTCGATCCTAAGAGAACCACAGGGGATTTCCTTGAGGTAGGCCGAGATTGGATTCTGGGATCTCCTCACACCACCTTTAACAAAGACACGCTTAAACCCATGCTAACGGAGAAATCGTGGTTTGCATGCCGCGACGATAATTGCATTGCCGTTTTGCAGATACAACAAGATGACAATAAAATAGCGGCACTCCGCTACACTCAAAACGATTCAGATCTTGAATGGCAAACTGAAGTTGTAATGTGGCACCGCGACAATGCTAGCTGGATTGGCATACGCGTAAGTCGAGAGGCATCTGTTGCCACGAGTCATCTTCCATCTGCGAAAAAACCAGTTCTTGTCCGATTTCTTCTTGACCGACTTGGAGGTGGATTTGATGGAGAACTTCAGGTCGGCCAGAGAGCATACAAATTTTTAGAGCATGAAGTCGATAAGGCAGCCCGCGTACTCTTGGCTAGTGCTGGCTGTAGGCTTCCAGTTATTTATATTAGCAGATCTTTTTTTGACGATTATGCCATTGATGTGAATTCTATAGCGAATGATCTCATGGGCATGGGTCATGTTGTTGTTGAACCAAGTAGAAAATTTTCGTATCGATTGAGAATGAGTGTTGGTGGGCAAAATGCCTATGGAGGATCTGTAGGTATATATTGGCCAGAGGATGGTGGAAATTATATAATTTTTCGACCATCTGATTTTACCAATCAACAAGAAATGAAAAAGGCAATCATTAGCGAAATTCGCCATTCTTTGCTCAATAGCCGGCCAAATAATTTTGTACTTGGCACGGCGCGCAAGATATTTCATCCCGCCTGTCATACAATACCCTGCGAGAATCTGGCTCAAAAGAACTTTCCAACTACATTAGATCATTTGACAGTGAAATTATCGCTAAAGCCCAGCAACTCGCAGATGCGGAAAAAGAAATTATTCGCTTAAAAAATCAAATTGAAGAATATAAACGCACTTATGTCAAAAAGACGGGCATTACAATCGATGCCGGTTCAGAACAAAATTTCTTTGAATCCGAAATAAAAGATATTATTATTGATGCTTTGGAAGAAGGTATAAACCGCACGGTGAAGGACAGTCGGAGGCAACACGTTCTCACCGCACTCGTGCAAGCCAATACCTACTATGGGGAAGGCTCGCGCATGCGAGATCGAGTAAAAAATGCACTCAGTAAATATGATGGTATGAATGCTGGAATCCGTCGAGCATTAGAGGGTATCGGTTTTGAGCTTAGCGAAGATGGAAAGCATTTTAAGTTAATTTTTCGAGGCGACGATCGTTACACTTTTAGTATAGCGACAACTCCAAGCGATCGACGAGGCGGCCCCAACTCTGTGAGCGACATAAATAAAAGATTATTTTGAATACATGATTTTGAAGAAAAATAGATTCGTATGAGCATTGTTCATTCCTCCCTATAATGAAGGAGAACTCTATGGTGATGCTCGCGTTCTAACCCACTTCAACACAACCTCGCATTCTTCCTCCAAACCACCGCCGCCGATGACGGCCACGCCAAGAGCCACGGCCTGATCGACGCCACCCTCACCATCCTCCCGGGCCTCCCGCCTGAATACGCCCAGGACCTCTTCGCCCGCCCCGGCGAGCACCCCGCCGTCCTGCGCTTCTCCGCCATCCCCGGCGACCTGCTCGATGATGCCATCGGCCTCGTGAGGCCGCGCCGCAACGATCAGCGACATGGCGAGAAGAGCCTCAGAAGTGGTCCTCCTCCCGCATCGCCCGCACTAGATCGGCGGCCACCTGCGCCTGGGGTGGCAGGCTGGCCGTCAGGGCCTGGAGCCTGGCCGCATCGACCGGCTTGCACGGCCGGGCGACCGAGGTGAGCCGCGCGACCGGCCTGCCGCGCCGGGTGATCTCGACGGAATCGCCCGCCTCGATCCGATCGATCAGTTCTCTCTGATGCGCCCTGGCCTCCGCCAGACTGATCGCATTCATGCCCACCTCCTGACCATCCGGATGGTCCCATAGCCCATCTTCGGGCCGGGCTTCAGCCAAACGTATCCCGCGCTCTTCCCAAGGCGCAGAATGCCGCGCATGCCATCCGAGAAGGTCACGCTCACCGGCGAGAAGGAGACCCTCCTCCTCACCCTCGTCGCCAAGGCCGGCGAGAGCCGCCTGCCCGACTCCCTCCTGCACGACCATTTCGCCGCCGGGGCCGTCGCGCGCATCGACTACGACTTCCCGAAGCTGCGCGTCGACCACGACCTGATGATCGCCCTCGCCCTCCGCTCCCACATCCTCGACGGCTGGACGCGCGCCTTCCTCGCCCGCCACCCTGAGGCGGTGGTGCTGCATCTCGGCTGCGGGCTGGACAGCCGGGTCTTCCGCATCCACCCCGGGCCGGGCGTGCACTGGTTCGAGGTGGACTACCCCGAGGTCATCGCGCTCCGCCACCGCCTCTACCCCGTGCGCCGCCACTGCCGGGCGATCGGCACCTCCGTGACCGAGCCCGGCTGGCTCGCCCAGATTCCCGCGGACCTCCCGCGCCTCGTCCTGGCCGAGGGGCTGCTGCCCTACGTCCCCGCGGCCGAGGTGCTGCCCCTGCTCGACCGCGTGACGGCCGGGCCGCCCTCCGGCGAGGTGGGTTTCGACGCCTACGGCCGGCTTGGCCTCTGGATGATCCGCAACAACCCCGCGATCCGCGCGACCGGCGCCGAGCTGCACTGGTTCCTGGAGGACCCCGGCGAGATCGAGCGCCAGGTCCCGCGCCTGCGGCTGGCGCAGGAGATCCTGGCCTATGACCCCGAGGGCTATGACCCCGCGCAGGTCGCCCGGATGTCGCTGGCGGCGCGCTGGGCGGTGCGGGTCTTCCGGATGGTGCCGGGGCTGGGGAAGCTCGGGCGGCTGCTGCGCTACGAGTTCTGACGCGGGAGATCGCGCCGCCAGTCCGCCATCCGCACGAGGTCGGCCACGGAGCGGGCGCTCATCTTCCGCATCAGGCGGCCGCGGTGAAGCTTCACGGTGAACTCGCTGAGGCTGAGGCGATAGGCGATCTACTTGTTCAGCAGGCCGTGAATGGGCTTCCGCCGCCGAGCCGCATCCCGGCGGCGACGGCGCCGGACCTCGGCGTGCTGAGCGCCCTGCTCTGCCTGTGCTCGGCTGGTCGGTGCCGCCGGCCTACCTGACCGCACGCCGGCGCGACGCGGGCGAACTCGTGGAGATTCCCGCGCCGGTCGTCCGGCCCGAGAACACCTACAACCTCGTCTGGGCCGCGCTGCGGCAGCCGCGGATTGTGTTCGCCCGCGACCTGCTGGTGAAGGCTCTCCGGGACGGTTGCCGGATGGACTCCGGGGGGTGATCGGCCTATATGCCGATCAGAACATACCGTGAACATATAAGGCGAACGATCATGTCCAGCTGGCAGGCTCGGGTCCCCGGGCAACTTTGGTTCGACGGCTTCGAGGTGCCGGCGGGGCCGCCCGGGCCGCCGAGACCGCCGGGATCGTCGAAGCCGCCGGAGCCGCGGCGCTTCCGGCACAACCTGTTCTTCGCGGTCCGGCTGGACGCGGCGGCGACCGGGAGCGTCCTGGCCATGCGGTCGGAGCTGAGCCGGACCTTCGACCTGCGCGAGCGCCCCGTCGCCCCGGAGCAGCTCCATCTGACGCTCTTTCCCGTCGCTTCCTCCGACGAGCCGCCGGCACCAGAGCTGGTGGACCGCGCCCGCGGCGCCGCGGACGCCGTCACGGCTCCACCCTTCACGATCGAGCTCGACCGGGTCCTCAGCTTCCGCAACCGCCGGACGGCCAAGCCGCTCGTTTTGACCGGTTGCCGGGGCAGCGAATCCTTCGTCGCCCTGCAGCGCCGCATCAGCCTGGCCGTGGGCGCCACCGGGCTCCACGCGCGGCCACACGGCTTCGGCACGCCGCATGTCACCATGACCTGGGACCGCGACATCGAGCGGGAGCTGGAGGTCGACCCGATCCCGCTGGTGGCCCGCGAATTCGCCTTCATCCACAGCCATGTCGGCCAGCGGCGGCACGACATGCTCGGGCGCTGGCCGCTGCGGGGCTGAGGCGGCCGGGCTGGGCAAGGGTGCCCTGCCCCGGCAGGATCGCCGCCATGCCATTCCTCCATGCGAGCGCGGCGCAGATCGAGGCCTATCTCGCGGCCTATGGGCTCTTCGCGATCTTCGGCCTGATCTACCTGGAATCGCTCGGCCTGCCGCTGCCGGGCGAGAGCGCGCTGATCGGCGCCTCCGTCCTCGCGATCCATGGCGAGTTCTCGGTCTTCCACCTGCTGGCCGTCGTCTGGGCCGCGGCCGTGCTGGGCGACAGCACGGGCTATGTGATCGGCCGGGTCGGCGGGCGGCCGCTGCTGCGGCGCTACGGCTGGCTGGTCCGCCTCACGCCCGAGCGGCTGGAGAAGCTGGAGGAGCTGTTCCGCCGGCGGGGCGCGTGGATCGTCCTGGGCGCACGCTTCGTGGTGCTGCTGCGGCAGCTGAACGGCGTGGTCGCCGGCTCCATGGCGATGCCCTGGCCGCATTTCGTGGCGGCGAATGCCCTGGGTGCGGCGCTGTGGGCGGCCGCCTGGACCCTCGGGCCCTACTATCTCGGCGCGTTCTTCGGGCTCAACAGCTTCCTGCACCGGCCCTGAACGAGGCCCCAGCTGCCGGAATCGGGGCGATTCCGAGGGAATCCGGGTTGCGTTCCGGGCCGGCGCATGGGTTCATGGACGACATCATCGCCCGAAGCGACGCGCCGGCCCTCGTCGCGAGACCGCGCCCAGATGGAGCAGCCCATGGACACCATCACCCACACCCCCGCCGACCTCCTGGAAGCCGAGCGCCGGCAGGCACGCATCGACATGGCGGCCGCGCATCGGCTGGCCGTGACGCACGACTTCCACGAGGCCATCGACAACCACTTCACCTTGATGGTGCCCGGCCGCCCCGGCCGCTTCTACCTCAACGCCTACGGCCTGCACTGGACCGAGGTGACGGCGAGCAACCTCATCGAGGTCGCCTATGACGGCGAGGTGATCGAGGGCACCGGCCCCGCCGACCGCAGCGCCATCTGCATCCACGCGCCGATCCATGAGATCACCGGCGCCGAATGCGTGCTGCACACGCACATGCCCTACTGCACGGCGATCTCGCAGCTCGAGGACATGACCATCGAGATGACGGGCCAGAGCGCGCTGCAGTTCAACAACCGCATCGCCTACGACTACGACTACAACGGCTTCGCGCACGAGCACGACGAGGGCGCGCGCATGGCCGCGCTCATGGACGGCAAGCCGATCCTGATGCTCGCCAATCACGGCGTGGTGGTGACGGGCAGGAACGTCGCCCAGGCCTATCACCGGCTCTACTATCTCGAGCGCGCCTGCCGCACCCAGATGTTCTCCATGTGGACCGGCCAGCGCCGCCGCTTCGTGAAGGAGGAGGTGCTGGAGAAGATGCGGGCGCAGGCCGGGTGGAAGGACCCGACCATGGCGATGTCGGGGCCGGAGTACCACTTCGCCGCGCTGAAGCGCGTGCTCGACCGGACCCAGCCGGACTACGCGGACTGAGAATCGGGGCCGGCACGCCCGCCCGCCGCATGCGGGCCTGCAGGGCAGCTGATTCCGCTCTGGCAACGGTCCGCCTTTTCCCATAGGTTTCGAGCGCCTCCGGCACCGGAGGCGACGCCGGGACATCACGGGGACGGAACTTCCATCGGAGGGGCTGGCCTTGCGACTTTCCGGAACCCGGCCGCGGCCCGCTGGCCGCCGTGCCTGACCTCCAGCTCCTGGAGCTGATCGGCCATCTCTACGATGCGGCCGCCGATCCCCGCCTCTGGTCCGGCATGGCCTCGCGCATCGCCGGCGCCTTCGGCTCCACCAGCACGGTCATCAAGCTGCATGGCGGCTCGGCGCGCTTCCAGCTCCTGGAGACGACCGAGAACCTCCTCGTCCCCGATCGCCTGCGGAGCTGGGCGGAGGACTGGCACCGGCGCGACCTCTGGGTGGAGCGCTCCATCGCCCACGGCCCCTCGCGCGTCGTGACCGGCGACGCCCTGGTCGATCCGGAGGAGCAGCGGCGCAGCAGCTTCTACCAGGAATGGCTCCGGCAGCTCGACATCCACCACATGGTGGGCGCGGTGTTCCCCGTCGGCGACGGCGCCATCGGCGTGATCGGCGTTCATCGCCCCTTCGACGCGGGGGCCTTCGCGGAGGCCGAGCAGCGCAAGGTGGCGCTGCTGCTGCCACACCTGCGGCGCGCGCTGGAGATCGGGCAGCGCCTCGCCGACGCGGCGCTGGTGCAGGCGGCAAGCCTCGACGCGATGAACCGGCTGGACACCGGCGTGCTGGTGCTGGACCAGGCCGGCCGCATCCTCCACGCCAATGCCGAGGCGGACGCCATCCTCGTCGAAGGCGCCGGGCTGGGCGTGCGGAACGGCCGCCTCGCCGCGCACCCGCCGGCGGTGCTGGCACGGCTGGAGGCCGTGCTGCACGACCCGGCCGGGGCGGCGGCACTCGGCATCCCCCGGGCGGACCGCCCGCCCCTGACGCTGACCGCGGCGCCGATGCGGCCGGGGCGGATGGCTTATGCCAGCCTGCGGCCGCTCGTGCTGGTCTTCCTGCGCGATCCCGAGCGCGGCGGGCCGCGCGCCGACCTGCTGCGGGACCTCTTCGGTCTCACGCGGACCGAGGCGGCCATCGCCGCCAGCCTGGGCGCCGGGCTGGACATCGAGGAGGCGGCGCGACGGCAGGGCATCGGGCCGGGCACCGCACGCTGGCACCTGAAGAGCATCCTCGCCAAGACCGGCACGGGAAGGCAGGCGGAGCTGGTCGCGCTGCTGGCCCGGAGCGTGGCGACCCTGCCCAGGCGGTAGCGAGAGGGCTCCGCCCCCCTCGGTTGTCCCACCTTCGGCGCCAACCCCCGCCAGGGCTTTTGGCCCGGGCCCCTTTGACTCGGGGAGCCGTCCCCTCCCGTTTGGCAGGCGACGCGCGGCACCCCGTCGCCGCAGCATCCGCCCCTGGCAGCAACGAGGGGAAGCAAGGCCATGCAAGAGTACCGGGGCATCCTGAAGCGCATCGGCGGCAAGGATTCCGACATGATCGTGGGCGGCAACGTGCGCGTGGGCGGGCTGATCTCGGTCATCCAGATCGGCGACACGGTGCTGCGCAAGGTGGCCTGCAGCCGCGACATCTACGACCTGCTGGACCCGGGCGAGGAGGCCATCCTCTACGTCCACTGGCACTTCTTCCGCACGCCGATCGTGCTGGGCGTGAAGTACCCGGCGACCGGCCGGAAGTTCACCATGGGCCTGATGGGCGTCGTGGCCGGCGCCGTGAAGTACCTGGTGATCACGCCGCTGCTGATCGTGATCGGCGGGATCGTCTCGACCATGTTCCTGGGCAACGCGCTCGGCGCGCTGCTGATCCTCGTGGGGCTGGGCCTGTGCCTCTACAACGCCGGGACGCTGTTCCTGGGCAGCGTGAAGCTGGCGCAGGCCTAGCTAGAAGGAGCCCCCGTTCACCGGCAGCATCTGGCCGCTGACGAAGCCCGCGAGTGGCGAGGCGAAGAACATCACCGCGTCCGCGATGTCCTGCGCCGCGCCCAGCCGTCCCAGCGCGATGCCCGCCAGCGTGGCGTCGCGGCGCTCCTGGGTGAGCGTGTCCCAGTTGTCCTGCTTGTCGGCGTCGGTGAGCACCAGGCCGGGCGCCACCGCGTTCACGGTGATGCCGAAGGGGCCGAGCTCCATCGCCATCTGCCGCGTCAGGCCGAGCACCGCGTGCTTGGCGCTGCAATAGGCCTGGATGCGCGTGCGCGAGGGCTTGAAGGCCGCGCCCGAGGCCAGGTTGACGATGCGCCCCGCCCCTGCCTGCTTCATCGCCGGCGCGGCCGCGCGGATGGTCACGAAGCTGGCGTCCACGTTGAGGTCGAAGATCGAATCCCACTCTTCGTCGGTGACCTGCTCCACCGGCTTGCCGCGTTGGCCACGCATGCCGCCGGCGTTGTTCACGAGGATGTCGATGGCCTTGCCCGCGGCGTCCTCCACCTCCGCGATCCAGCCGGCGGCCAGCGCGCGGTCGGTCAGGTCGAAGGCCTGGACTGTCATGGGATGGCGCCCTGATGAACCTTGGGCGGTCTCCGTCAGCCCGGCCGCGTCCACGTCGGTGGCGAAGACCTTCGCGCCGCGCTTGGAAAAGCTGCGCGCGATGGCGCGGCCGAAGCCCATGGCGGCCCCCGTGACGGCGACGGTGCGGCCGGTGAAATCGAGGGGATCGGTCATGGCGGTGTCCTTCCGGCGCGGATCGTTTCGGCGCTAACAATCACCCGCGCGACGCAACGCGCAACCGCGGGGGATCGAGATTTGACGTCCACCAACCATCCCGAGGGCGAGCCCTGGACCTGGCCGGAGCCCACCTGGCGCCGCATCACCGGCCGCGCCCGCGCCGGGCGGTCGCTCAAGCCCACCCATTGGCCGGACGGCGCGCGTTGCGCCGTCGCCCTCTCCTTCGACGCCGATCACGACACCATCCCGCTGCGCGACGGCGACGAGAGCCCCATGCGGATCAGCCAGGGGCAGTACGGCAACCGCCAGGCCATGCCGCGCATCCGCCGGCTGCTGGCACGCGAGGGGGTGAAGGCCAGCTTCTTCTACCCGGCCGTCTCGGCGCTGCTCTATCCGGACGAGGCGCGCGGCGTGGCCGAGGAGGGGCACGAGATCGGCATCCACTCCTGGATCCACGAGCGCAACACCGCGCTCCCCTACGAGGCCGAGCGCGACCTCGCCTTCCGGGCCAGGGACGCGCTGGAGAAGGTGACGGGCCAGCGCCCCGTCGGCATGCGGACCGCGAGCTGGGACTTTTCGCTGCGCACGCTCGATATCATCCGGGAGATGGGGCTGCTCTACGACAGCAGCCTGATGGCCGACGACGACCCCTACGAGCTGGTCGCCGACGGCGTGCCCACCGGCATCGTCGAGCTGCCGCCGGAATGGATCCGCGACGACGCGGTCTATTTCAACATGAACCGTTTTTCCGCCCTCCGGCCGTACACGCCGCCCTCGGCGGTCACGGAAATCTTCCTCGCCGAACTGGACGGCGCCTGGGAGGAGGGCGGGCTGTTCCTCCTCACCATGCACCCCCACTACACCGGCCATCGCAGCCGCATGCCCGTGCTGGAGAAGGTGATCGAACATGCCAAGGCGAAAGGCGGTTGCTGGTTCGCCACCCATGCCGAGGTCGCCGCCTGGTGCCGCGACCACGCCGCGCCGTGACCGCCGACCGGGAGGCCCGGCTGGCCGCGGCGCTGCGGGCCAACCTGCGGAAACGGAAGGTCCAGGCCAGGGGACGCCAGGATGCCCGCGCCGACGACGCAAAGCAGCCCCCCGAGCCCACCGATGGACGCACCACGGCGGAAGAGGCTAGACCGGCCTCCCGCAAGGACCCCGCTGACAGCAAGGACCCCTGATGCCGATCATGCCCGACCACTGGATCCGCCGCATGGCGACGGAGCAAGGCATGATCTCGCCCTTCGTCGAGGCCCAGAAGCGCGAGGGGGTGATCTCCTTCGGCCTCTCCTCCTACGGCTACGACGCGCGCGCGGCGGATGTCTTCAAGGTCTTCACGAACGTCGACAACGCCATCGTCGACCCCAAGGCCTTCTCCGAGACCGGCTTCGTCACGAGGCAGGGCCCGGTCTGCATCATCCCGCCCAATTCCTTCGTGCTGACCCACACGATCGAGGTCTTCAAGATCCCGCGCGACATCCTGGTGATCTGCCTGGGCAAGTCGACCTACGCCCGCTGCGGCCTGATCGTGAACGTCACCCCGCTGGAGCCCGAATGGGAGGGCCAGGTGACCATCGAGATCAGCAACACCACGCCGCTTCCGGCCAAGGTCTACGCCAATGAGGGGATCTGCCAGTTCCTGTTCCTGAAGGGCGAGAGCGCCCCCGAAGTGAGCTACGCCGACCGCGCGGGCAAATACATGGGACAGCGGGGCGTCGCCCTGCCGAAGCTCTGATGGACCGCATCCGGATCCGGGGCGGCGTCCCGCTCAACGGCACGGTCCCCATCTCCGGCGCCAAGAACGCGACCCTGCCGCTGATGGCGGCCGCCCTGCTGGCCGACGGGCCGCTGGTGCTCACCAACGCGCCCGACCTCGCCGACATCGCCACCATGCGCGCGCTGCTCGTCCAGCACGGGCTCACGGTGGAGCACGACAAGACGGCCCGCACGCTGACCCTGTCGGGCGCCGCGACCAACCTGGAAGCGCCCTACGACATCGTGCGCAAGATGCGCGCCTCGGTGCTGGTGCTCGGCCCGCTGCTGGCCCGCTATGGCCAGGCCCGCGTCTCGCTGCCCGGCGGCTGCGCCATCGGCACGCGGCCGGTGGACCTGCACATCAAGGGGCTGGAGCAGCTCGGCGCCGAGATCGAGATCACCGCCGGCTACATCGAGGCCCGCGCGCCCCAGGGCAAGCTGCGCGGCGCGAAGATCATCTTCCCCCAGGTCAGCGTCGGCGCCACGGAAAACCTGCTCATGGCCGCCTGCCTCGCCGAGGGCGAGACCGAGCTGGTCAACGCCGCCCGCGAGCCCGAGATCACCGACCTCGCCATGTGCCTCATGCGCATGGGCGCGCGGATCGAGGGCATCGGCACCGACCGCCTCCGCATCGAGGGCGGCGCCAGCCTCCTCCCCGCGACGCACCCCATCGTCCCCGACCGCATCGAGGCCGGCACCTATGCCTGCGCCGCCGCCATCACCGGCGGCCAGCTGCACCTCGAAGGCGCCCGGCTGGAGCACCTCGGCTCCGTTGCCCGCGTGCTCAGGGATTCGGGTGTGGATGTCGCCGAGACCAATTCCGGCCTCACCGTCAGCCGGCTCAACGGGCTGCGCGGCGCCGACGTGATGACCGAGCCCTTTCCGGGATTCGCGACCGACATGCAGGCCCAGTTCATGGCGCTCATGACCGTCGCCGAGGGCGCCTCGATGATCACCGAGACCATCTTCGAGAACCGCTTCATGCATGTGCCCGAGCTCATGCGCATGGGCGCCCGCATCAACTTCCACGGCAGCTCCGCCATCGTGCGCGGCGTTCCGAAACTCTCCGGCGCGCCCGTGATGGCCACGGACCTCCGCGCCTCGGTGAGCCTCATCCTCGCGGGCCTCGCCGCCGAGGGCGAGACCATCGTCAACCGCGTCTACCACCTCGACCGCGGCTACGAGCATGTCGAGCAGAAGCTCGCGGCGGTGGGGGCGAAGATCGAAAGGCTGGCCAACTGATGGACCTGCCCCTGTCGCTGACCGAGTCCGATGTGGGCACCGGCCTCGTCATGGCCCTGCCCAAGGGCCGTATCCTCTCCGAGCTGAGGCCCGTCCTCGCCCGCGTCGGCATCACCCCCGCCGCGGATTTCGAGGACGAGGACAGCCGCCGCCTGCGCTTCGAGACCAACGAGCCCGCGCTCGACGTCATCCGCGTGCGGCCCTTCGACGTCGCGGCCTTCGTGGCCCATGGCGCGGCTCATATCGGCGTCTGCGGCGCCGACGTGCTGATGGAATACGAGACCGACCAGATCTACGCGCCGCTCGACCTCGGCATCGGCCGCTGCCGCGTCTCGGTGGCCGAGCAGGTGGCGACGGCGGGGCTCGACGATCCCTCGCGCTGGTCGCGCATCGCGGTGGCCACCAAGTACCCCAACATCGCCCGCCGCCACTTCGCCGCGCGCGGCGTGCAGGCGGAGGTGGTGCACCTCAACGGCGCGATGGAGCTGGCGCCGTCGCTCGGCCTCTCGCGCGTCATCGTGGACCTCGTGCAGACGGGCTCGACGCTGAAGGCCAACGGCCTCGTGGAGACGGAGGTGATCGCAAACGTCACTTCGCGCCTCATCGTGAACCGCACGGCGCTGAAGACGCGTCCCGAGGAGATCGCGGCCTGGATCGCGCGCTTCCGCGCGGCGCTGGCCACCGCCTGACCATGGAAATCCTCTCCACGGCCCAGGCCGAGTTCGAGACCCGCTTCCAGGCCCTGCTGGACGATGCGCGCGAGACCACTTCCCGCGTGGACGGCGCCGTCTCCGCCATTATCGCCGAGGTCCGCGCCGAGGGCGACGCCGCGCTGCTGCGCCTCACCGCGCGCTTCGACGGTTGGGTGCCCAACGACATCACCGCATTGCGCGTGACGCCGGAGCAGATCGACGAGGCCGTAGAGAGCATCGAGCCGGAGCTGATGGCCGCGCTCGACCTGGCCGCGACCCGCATCGAGGCGTTTCACCGCGCGCAATTGCCCGCCGACATCGAGCTCCCCGGCACGGACGGCGTGGCGCTGGGGATGCGCTGGAACGCGCTGGACGCCGTCGGCCTCTACGTGCCCGGTGGCAAGGCGGCCTACCCCTCCTCCGTGCTGATGAACGCCCTGCCCGCCCGCGTCGCCGGCGTGGGCCGCGTTGCGATGGTGGTGCCGACCCCGGGCGGCGTGCTGAAGCCGCTGGTGCTGGCCGCGGCCCGACGCGCGGGCGTGACCGAGGTCTGGCGCGCCGGCGGCGCCCAGGCCGTGGCAGCGCTGGCCTGGGGGACCGAAAGCCTCGCGCCCGTGGACCGCATCGTCGGCCCCGGCAACGCCTATGTGGCCGAGGCCAAGCGCCAGGTCTTCGGCCGCGTCGGTATCGACAGCATCGCCGGCCCCTCCGAGGTTCTGGTCCTGGCCGACGCGACCAACGACCCCGCCCATGTCGCCATGGACCTGCTGGCCCAGGCCGAGCACGACGAGGCCGCGCAATCCATCCTCATCACCGACCACGCGGATTTCGCCGCCGCGGTGATCCGCGAGGTCGAGAAGGCGCTGATCGCCCTGCCCCGCCGCGCCATCGCCGGCGAGAGCTGGGCGCGGCACGGCGCAGTGATCCTGGTGCGCGACTGGGACGAGGCCTGCGCGCTGGCCAACCGCCTCGCGCCCGAGCACCTGCAGATCATGCTGGACGACCCGCGCGCGGTGTTCGGCAAGATCCGGCACGCGGGCGCGGCCTTCCTCGGCCGGCACACGCCCGAGGCGATCGGCGACTACGTGGCCGGGCCGAACCACGTGCTGCCCACCGGGCGCAGCAGCCGGTTCTCCTCGGGGCTGTCGGTGTTCGACTTCCTTAAGCGCACGACCTGGGTGCAGGCCGAGCCGCACGGGCTGCGGGCGATCGGGCCGGCGGCGGTGAAGCTCGCGGAGGCAGAAGGGCTCGGCGCGCATGCGGCAAGCGTCGCGGTGCGGCTGGACGAGATGCAGGTGCGAGGATAGCGGGGAAGTCGAGAGCCAATACTGACGGCTCCTGGCTGACTTATAGGGCACCCGCGAAGAAACCATTTGCGCCCGGCGCGCTGTGCGACCCAAAAATTGCGGCAGGAATAGGGCGGTCGTGGCGCATTCCGCCCCCTATGCCGGGCCTTGCTATTTGCTGTGGCATATAGCAAGGCAGGGCCACGTCATCGCTCTGCCTTCGACGGACCTCCGTCGTTCGCCTCTACTGCCGCGCTCCCCACCGGACCTGCCCACTGGACCTGTAGGACGCTCGGCGCGTGCTTGGCAGAGCACTGGAAGAAGCAAGGGAGGCCTTCCATGGAGTGCCTACGCCATTCGTCGCAGATTCGCCCCACTTCCATCATCGATGCTTCGTCGACACGGAGGCTGATCGGAGGCAGTGGCTGATGCGGCGCGCCGGCTGGCGGTTGGCCGCCAGCTGCGCGGTGCTTGGCCTGGGTTCGATGACAATGGGATGCGCGTCGCAACCCGTCGCCAGCGCCGGCCCCGCGACGGAGCAGCCGAATGGAGAGCCCGGCGATCCCTCCGCCGAGGCCTCCTCTCTCCCGGCGACCGGAACCGGGTACGCGCCCCGGCTCGGCCAAGGCTCGTATCCCCAGATTGGCCGGGCCTCGTACTACGCGGCGCATTTCACCGGCCGGCGGACGGCCTTCGGAACGCGCTTCGATCCGCGAAGGGCCACGATCGCGCACAGGACCTTGCCGTTCGGGACGGTAGTGAGGATCACCAACCTCGAGAACGGCCGGTCGGAAACGGCGACCGTCGAGGATCGCGGGCCCTTCACCCCTGGCCGCATCGTCGACATGAGCCGCAGCCTGGCCGAGCGCCTCGACATGATCCGGCAAGGCGTCGTGCGCGTGGAGGTGACACCTGTGGAGATGATCCCCGTGGAGGGGACCGAGAGGCGAGGGTGATGTGGGGCGGGTTCGGCCGAAGCGCTTCCTAGATTATTCCCATATAAATGGACGGCTGCTCCCCTCCGCCTTCCCCACAACCTTCTCTCCGATGCGGAATGGCAGGCCATCCTGCCCCATCTCCCCGACAGCGGGCGCGGCCGCCCCTGCGACCTCCGCGCCCGGCTCGACCCATCTCCGCGTCGCCGCCAAGACGGCCCCTGGCGTGATCTCCCCGAGCCCCACGGCAAGCCCGACACCATCTCCCGTTACTATCCGGCGCCTCACCCTTGAAGGCTTCTGGGAACACCCGCTGCTCGCCCTCGCCGCCGCGCCCCAGGGCCACCCGCGGCGCAACCTCCTCGGCCCCATCTGCTTGCTGGCTATGACGCCCGGCCCCCTAAAGCAGCGGGCTGAGCACCGCCACCGTGTTGTTCCACAGCCGCCGCCAGGCCGGCCACGCGGCCACCTCCGCGGGCGTCACAAGTCGGCTCGCCGCGATGTAGCTCTCCTGCCGCTCCCGCACCTCCGTCGTGGTCGCGCGGTCGTGCAGCAGGATATTGTTCTCATAGTTCAGGTCGAAGCTGCGCCTGTCCATGTTCGCCGAGCCGATCAGCGTCACCTCGCCGTCCAGGGTCAGCGTCTTCGCGTGCAGCAGCCCGTCCGGGTATTCCAGCAGCCGCACGCCGGCCTCCAGCAGGTCGGCGTAGTAGCTGCGGCTGGCGGCCGCCACGGCCCAGTTGTCGTTGCGCTCGGGCACCACCAGCGTCACGGCCACCCCGCGATAGCCCGCCGCGCAGAGCGCCGCGTGCAGCGCGCCGTTCGGCACGTAGTAGGGCGTGGTGACGACGAGCTCGCGCCGCGCGCCGTAGATCAGCGTCTGAAAGATCTCGGGCATGGCCGAGTTGCGCACGGTCGGCCCGCTCGCGATCACCTGGGCGGCGAAGCCCCCGACCGCGAACTCCGGCGGGTCCAGCAGCAGCGCGCTGATATCCTCCCCCCGCCAGGCCATCCAGTCGCTGGCGAAGAGGTGCTGGTTCTGCAGCGCGACCGGCCCCTCGAAGCGCATCATCACGTCCACCCAGGGCGCGAACTTCGCCTTCACCAGGAATTCGGGGTCGGCGCAGTTCTGGCTGCCGGCCCAGGTGATGCGGTTGTCGATGACGGCGATCTTGCGATGGTCGCGCAGGTCGATGCGGCCGTTCAGCGGGCGCAGCAGCGGAAATCCCACGCGCAGCGCCCGCGAGAGCCGGATGCCCGAGGCCGCCATCGCCTCCCAGTGCGCCGTCCGCACCAGCGCGCTCGAGCCGATGTCGTCCACCATGGCGCGGCAGGCCACGCCGCGCCCGGCCGCGCGGCGCAGGGCGTCCACGACCCGCAGGCCATTATGGTCGGGCAGCCAGATGTAGAAGAGCAGGTGAACATGCGCCGTCGCGGCGTCGATGTCCTCCACCAGCGCAGTGATGGCGGCGTTGGAATCCGCCGACAGCCGCGCGGTGTTGCCGCCGATCGGCGGGTAGCCGCTGATCGACTGCCCCACCTGGAAGAGCGGCCGGTGCCGCGGGGGAATTTCCGGCGCCGGCGTGGTGGCCGGGGGCGGCAGCGTTTCCAGCGCCCGGCGCACCCGGTCGGCGCGGCGCCGGCCGATGCTGGTCTCGCCGAGCAGGATGTAGCCAACCACGCCCACGATCGGCAGCCCGAGCACCACGGCGATCCAGGAGATGCGCGAGGCCGGGTCCCGATGCGGCCGGAGCAGCACGCGGATGATGGTCAGGAGCTGCGTGGCGAAGATGGCGAGGGCGAGGAGCATTGCCCCGATCCTGGACGGAAATGCGCCTCCGGGCGAATTCGATTGCCGGCCGATGCGCCGGAGGTCCAGGATTCAGGCCGCGAATCGAGGAGATTTCCCTTCCCGCGGCGCGTGAAACGATGGCATGCCGGGGGCGTTGACGGTCCCGGAACCCGGTCCCCTTGCCGGCCTGTCGCCATCTCAACCCAACTGGAGCGAGTCGATGCCCACCAAGACGCCAGAGAAGAAGCCGGCCCCGAAGGCCAAGGCTGCCACCCCCGCCAAGGCGAAGGCCGCGCCGTCCGGGAAGCCTAACGCCCTTCAGCAGCCGCTGACGCCCTCGGCCGAGCTCGGCGCGGTGGTCGGCACGGCGAAGATCGCCCGCGGCGAGGTGGTCTCGAAGATGTGGGAATACATCAAGGCCCACAAGCTGCAGAACCCCGAGAACAAGCGCGAAATCCTGGCCGACGACAAGCTCAAGAAGGTCTTTGGCAAGGACAAGGTGACGATGTTCGAGATGAACAAGTACATCGCCGCCCACCTCAAGTAGCCGTCGCGGCATCGGGGGGCCGAGCCCCCCGGCGCCGTCATCGAACCGAGCAGCGCTCCACGATCGTGCCGCCCGACGGCTCGAGCAGCACATTGCGGGCGTTGCCGAGCGAGAACTCCTGCCGCCAGTTGATCTCGGGAACCTCGGCGGTGAAGCTCTGGGCGCTGCTGGCCGAGATGGCCCGCGCGGATTCGAGAACACCCGAGCCACGCTGGTTGCCGTTCACCACGCCGTTGAGCAGGGGCATGCTGTAGTTCTGCCCGTCCACCACGAGCTGCAGCGTCTTCGGCCCGTCCAGCGAGCGGCCGTGCGCCTCGACCGAGATCGTCGGCCCCTGCTGGAACTGCCCGTTCGAGCAGTTGAAGGCGACATAGGATTCGTCGGGCGATCGGATCATCGCCTGCAGCACGCCCTGACCGTAGCCGGTGGCCCAGCGATAGGCGACGGGCTGCTGCGCCAGCGCGGCGCCAGAAATTGCGCAGAGGGCGCCGAGCGCCAAGAGTGTCTTGCGAGCCATGGGGTATCCTCCATCCGGCATTGTCTGTCGGATGGAGAATGCCCGAGCGGCCGGTCGGGTTGCCGTCAGGTGCTTTGCGCGGCCGCCTTGAACTTCGTGGGCAGGAAGGGCACCGAGCGCATCCGCACCCCCGTCGCGTCGAAGACCGCGTTGGAGACGGCCGAGGGCACGATGGCCGCGGCCGGCTCGCCGGCGCCCCAGGGGGCCTCGGCGGGGCGATCGATGAGCTCGATGGTGATGTCAGGCACCTCCGGGAAGGCGATGACGCGGTAGCTGCCCCAATCGAGGCTGGTCACGGCGCCGCGGTCGTAGGTCAGCTCCTCGAAGAGGGTGCGGCTGAGGGTGTGGATGATGTTGCCCTCGACCTGAGCCTTCACCCCGTCCGGGTTGATGATCTGGCCGCAGTCATGCGTGCAGAAGAAGCGCGTGACCCGGATCTCGCCGGTGCCGCGGTTCAACGAGACCTCGGCGACGCCGGCAATGTAGGTGCGGATCAGCTCGTACTTGCAGTAGGTGACGCCGCGGCCGGTCACCCAGTCGCCGGTGAGGTCGCGCTGCGGGCTCGGGCGCTTCTGCCAGTTGGCCAGCCGCGCCACGCGCTCCAGCACCTCGCGGCCACGGGTCTCCTCGGGCGGGAGCAGGCGGAGGCGGTAGTCGATCGGGTCCACCTTCGCCTCGGCCGCGCATTCATCGAGGAAGGATTCATTGGCGAAGGTGTTCTGCATGCGCCCCGGCGTGCGGATCCAGCTCGGGCGGAACGGCGTGGTCTCCAGGCGCTGGCAGGTGGTCTTCACCGCCGGCATCGCATAGGGCAGCGCCAAGTTGTGGACGATGTTGCCGGGGCTCTGGATGGACTCGCGCGGCGCGCCGGAGAGCTCGGCAGCGGTGAGGTCCACATTGCCGCCGGCGCCCTTGGGAATGAAGGCCTCGCTCTGCCAGCCGACGATGTTGCCGGCAGCATCCAGCCCGGCCTGCAGGTCTACGAGATGCGGCGGGCCCTTGGGATCCCAGCCGTGCTCGTCGGCGCGCATCCACTGCACGCGGACAGGGCGGCCGACGGCCTTGGCGAGCAGCGCCGCGTCGGCCGCGGCGTCCTCATGGCCGTTGCGGCCGTAACAGCCGGCGCCCTCCAGGTAGATGCAGCGCACCTGATCCACCGGCATGGCCAGCATCATCGCAAGCTGCTTGCGGAGATTGTGCGTGGCCTGGCTGGCGGACCAGCTCGTCAGCCTTCCGTCCTTGAACTCCGCGACGGCGCAGGAAGGCCCCATAGAGCCGTGGGTGTGGATGGCGAAGTCGTAGCTGGCCGACAGGCGTTTCGCCGCGCCGGCCATGGCCGCGGCCGGGTCGCCGCGCTCCTGCGTGACCTGGGCCTGGGCGATCGCGCTGGTGCGGACGTGCTCCCAGATCTTCGCCTGGTCGGGCAGGCCCGCCCAGGAGGACCAGCGCACCTTGAGGTCGCGCGCGGCCTTGATGGCGGACCATTCGTTCTCCGCCACGACGCCGACAAAGGCGCCCTGGTGCACCACGCGGACGATGCCGGGGATGTGGGCGATGCTGGATTCATCCACGGCCTCGGCGGTCGCGCCCATCTGCGGCGGGCGCACCGGGCGGCCGTGCAGCATGCCCGCCACCTTGAAATCGTGGACGTAGCCGGGACGGCCGAAGACCTTGTCCGGGATGTCCACGCGCGGAACCGTCCGGCCGACGATGCGGCGGGCATTGGGCGGCTTGATGGGCGCCGCCGTGTCCACCTTCAGCTCCAGCCCGCCGGCGCGGACCAGCTCGGCATAGGAGACGCGGCCGGTGGGGGCGACCACCACGCCGTCCTGCACGCCCACCCCCGCGACGGGCACGCCGAGGCGCTCGGCGGCGCGGGAGAGCAGCTCGCGCCGGGCGGTGGCGGCGGCCGCGCGCAGGGCCACGCCGCCCACCTGGATGGAGAGCGAGCCGTAGGTGGCGCCCTGGTCCGGCGTCAGCGCCGTGTCGCCCTCGACCACGCGGATGCGGGCGAGCGGGACGTCCAGCTCCTCGGCGGCGATCTGCATGAAGCCGGTGCGCACGCCGGTCCCGAGGTCGACCTTGCCGACATAGACGGTGACGTTGCCCTCCTGGTCGATCGCCAGGAAGGAGGCGACCTGGTCGCCCGCGACGGGCTTCTCCGTCCAGGCCGCGGCGGGGTTGGGGAGGCCGGCCGCGAAGCCGACGACGAGCGCACCGCTGGCCTTGAGCCAGGAGCGGCGGTCCATGCTGATGGCGTTCATGTCCCTGCCCTCCCTCAGCCTTGCGCCGCGGCGCGCATCACGGCGGCCACGACGCGAGGATGGGTGCCGCAGCGACAGATATTGTTGACCAGCTCCTCCCTCACCTGCGCCTCGGTGGGCCGCGGCGTCTTCGCCAGGAAGGCGGCGGACTGCATGATCATGCCATTGGCGCAGTAGCCGCACTGGACCGCCTGCTCGGCGATGAAGGCCTGCTGCAGCTTGTGCGGGCGCTCGGGCGTGCCGAGGCCCTCCAGCGTCACGATGGTTTTCCCGGCGGCCGAGGCGACCGGCATCACGCAGCTGCGCGCGGCCTCGCCGTCGAGATGCACGGTGCAGGCACCGCACTGCCCGAGACCGCAGCCGAAATGCGGGCCGGTCAGGCCGAGCTCGTTGCGGAGCGCGTAGAGCAGCGGCATGTCGGGATCGTCGACGGTGACGGTGACGTTGCGGCCGTTCACGGTCATGGCCAGGTTCTGGCTCATCCTTTTCCTCCCTGGGCGCCTGTGGCGGCGCTCTGTGACTGGGCGCATTCAAGCGCCCCGATGTCACGGGAAGCAACAAAAAGGGGGGCGAAACTTGACCTTGCCGGGTTGAGGGCGCATTTCACCCTCGCCCGTGCCGGGGCCTGCCCGCGGCGCGATTCCGCACGCCCGCGAAGCCCTCAGCACTCTCACAAGGATACGAATGTCGAAAGAGGATATGATCGAGTTCAGCGGCCAGGTCGTTGAACTTCTGCCGAATGCCATGTTCCGCGTGAAGCTCGACAACGAGCACATGGTCCTCGCCCACACCTCGGGGAAGATGCGCAAGAACCGCATCCGCGTGCTCGCCGGCGACCGCGTGAACGTCGAGATGACGCCCTACGACCTGACCAAGGGCCGCATCACATTCCGCTTTAAGTAATTGGGCCGCTTCAAGTGAACCCCGGCACCGGGGAGCGCCTGCCCCTGGTCCTGGCCTCCGCGAGTCCGCGCCGGATCGAATTGCTGGCCCGCATCGGCGTGACGCCGGACCGCGTGGCCCCCACCGACATCGACGAGACGCCCCGCCGCGACGAGCTGCCGCGCCAGCTGGCCGCGCGGCTGGCCGCCGCCAAGGCCGAGGC
The DNA here is from genome assembly GCF_058806835.1 of Roseococcus sp. GW821-FHT12F05. NCBI lineage: Bacteria > Pseudomonadati > Pseudomonadota > Alphaproteobacteria > Acetobacterales > Roseomonadaceae > Roseococcus > Roseococcus sp. GW821-FHT12F05. The sequence continues at coordinate 126,360 of NZ_JBXAQB010000006.1, read as the reverse complement.
CGCCGCCGCGCCCGATGCGCTGGTGCTGGCGGCGGACACCGTGGTCGGCGTCGGCCGCCGCATCCTGGGCAAGCCGGCCGACGAGGTGGAGGCAGCGCGTTTCCTTAATCTGCTCTCGGGCCGGCGGCACCAGGTGCACACCGGCGTCGTGCTGCGTCGTCCCGACGGGCGCTTGGGAAAGCGGCTGGTGACGACGGTGCTCGCCTTCCAGCGGCTGACCGACCAGCAGGTCGCGGCCTATGTCGCGGGCGGCGAGTGGCGCGGCAAGGCCGGCGGCTATGCGCTGCAGGGCGCGGCCGAGATGTTCGTGCGCTTCCTGTCGGGGAGCCATTCCAATGTGGTGGGCCTGCCGCTCTTCGAGACGGCGCAGCTGCTGCGGGGCTGCGGCTGGCTCCGGCCGTGATCGAGATCCGGCATGATTGAGATCAGATTGGCGCGCTCGCCGGGCGAGCGGCGGGTGGCCCTGCTGCGCGACGGCGCGCTGGAGGGGTACCGGCTGGAGCGGCCGTACCGGCCCGATGGCGTGGGCGACATCGTCAGGGGCCGGATCGCCGCCGCCATGCCCGCCCTGTCCGGCGCCTTCGTGGCGCTGCCGGAGGGCGAGACGGGCTTTCTCCCCGAGGGCGATACGGAAGGCCGCCGAATCCCGTCCGAAGGCACCTACCTGACCCTGCGCGTCACCCGCGCCGCCCAGGCCGGCAAGGGCAAGCGCGTAACGGCGCGCGTGCCGCAGGTCGCGGGCGAGGGCGTGATCGAGCGTGGGCCGGATGCCGCGCTGCGCTGGGCCCTCGCGCATCCCCAGGCCGTGGTGCTCGCCGACGACGCGGCCGAGGTCGCGCGGCTGCGCCGTGCCCTGGCCGGGTCCTCCCGGATCCGCCAGGGCATTGCCTTCGACGATGCCGTCGAGGACGAGGTGGCGCGGCTCCACGCGCCCGACTGGGCGCTGCCGGGCGGCGGGCGGCTGATCTTCTCCCCCCTCCCTGCCCTGACCGCCGTGGATGTGGATTCGGGCGGCGCGGACCCGCGCGAGGTGAACCGGGCCGCCATCGCGGAATTCGCGCGGCAATTGCGGCTGCGCGACCTGGCGGGGCCGATCCTGCTCGACCTGGCCGGCCTGTCGGTGAAGCAGCGGATAGCGCTGGAGCCGGCGCTGAAGGCCGCGCTGGGGCCGGACGGGCTGACGCAGCTCCTGGGAATCGGGCCTCTGGGGCTGTTCGAGATGCGGCGCGCCCGCATCCATCCGCCGCTGCACGAGGTGCTGGAGGACCGCGCTCTGGCCCGCGGGCTGGCGCTGTTGCGCCGGGCCGCGCGCGAGGCCGCGGTGGCGCCGTCCCGGCGGTTGGCGCTGCGTGCATCGCCGGCGGCGCTCGCGGCGTTGGAAGCCATGCCCGAGGCCCTGGCGGAATTCGCGGCGGGCGCGGGCCGGCCGATCGAGCTGCGCGCCGCCGAGAACGAGGAGATCACCGATGCCTGAACCGCGCTGCCCCATCTGCGGCAAGCCGGCGGCCAAGCGCGAGCCCGGCCGAAGGACCGCCTATCCCTTCTGCTCGGAGCGCTGCCGGCAGGTGGATCTGGGACGCTGGTTCAGCGAGAGCTACACGGTGCCGGCGGTCGATCCGGAGGACCAGGAGGAGGAGCGGTAGGGGCTTGGTCGCTTCGCGTTTTCGTCTCGCGACAAAGCCCGCACGGGTGGCTGGACACCCCTTCGTCACTCCGTTATCACCCGCCCACCCAACGGCGCCCAGGTAGCTCAGTTGGTAGAGCATGCGACTGAAAATCGCAGTGTCGGTGGTTCGATTCCGCCCCTGGGCACCATCTCTTTACGATCCGCGCCAGTATATTGCCGCCGCGGCGGAGTTCGAATGCGGTCCGGCCCGCTCTCAGCGAAATATCCAAAACCCGCCGGCTGCCTAGCCTTCCGTCCAAGCCTCCGCATGCCAGACAGTCGACGCCGTTGCGTAGATTGTCATAGGCTATTCGCATCCGGCATGTAGATGCCCGATAATGCACAGAAATCACCTCATAATTTTTTTCTTTTAAATATGAAATCCACTGGATATAAATACCTCGATATTTGCTTGACATTCAAATCAAAAGAATTCGTCACAGTTTCCCTCGCCTCCAGAAAAAGGAAACGCAGCGATGCCATCCCCTTCCCTCTCGCGGTGGCGGCCTTGGATCATTGGCGCGATGCTCGCAGGCGCCGTCATCTTCGGCTTCCCAGCACCGCCCTATTTCGAGGCATCGGCCCAGACAGATCCGATCTGGCGGGTCAGGGGGAAGCTCCTCGGCGAACCCGTCGGCCCCAACGCGCTGGATAGCAAGAAGGCTGAGGACATTAGCGGGATCGCCTGCGCGACGGACAGCGGTTCCCCCCGACTCTGCATCATCGCCGATGACGAGTCCCAGGGTGCCCAGATCGTCATCCTCGGGGATGGGGAGATGAGAGCCGGCAGCTTCATCCGCCTCATCGCCAACGACTTCGCGGGAGAGCTTCTCGAGCTGGATGCGGAAGGTGTGGCCTATGCCGATGGCGCCTTCTATGTGGTCGGCTCGCATGGCCGACCTCGCCACCGCGACGCTGAGACGGATGCGCAAAGGGCGCAGAGCGACGCCCGCGCAGCGGCGACCCGGCAGCTCTTCCGTATCAGGCTCCCAGCCGGGAGCGTGGACATGGCCACCGGTACGCTGACCGGCGCGGCCGAGATCACCCCAGCTCCATCCCCGGCGCTGAACGCGCTGATCCAGGCGAACGCCAGGCTGGCTCCATCCTTCGACAGGCCACTGGCAGACAACGGCCTCACCATCGAAGGGATCGCGGTGCTGGGTGAGCGGCTTTACGTCGGCATGCGGGGCCCCGTCCTGGACGGTGCTGCCGTCATGCTGGTGGCTCCACTGGCCTCCTTGTTTCCCACCCAGGGCACGACGACGGGCTCTTCCGCGACCGCCGCGAGCCTCGGAAGCGTCGATTTAGGCCGGGACAGCCAAGGCCAGGCTCGCGGCATCAGAGATCTCCTGGCCTATCGCGGGCGCCTGCTCATCCTGGCCGGGCCAGCGCAGGACCCGGCGGACGATCGTGTCAGGCCCGGCGACTACAGCATCTATGCCCATCAGGATGGAGGCACTCCGAGGCTGCTGCTGAATCTCCCAGGCTTTCCCGACAAGACGAAGCCGGAAGCGATGCTCCCCCTGGTCGAGACGAATGGGGAGCTGCAGCTGCTGCTCCTCTTCGACGGTCCGGACGAGGGCGCGCCAAGACCCGTTCGGCTGCGGTTGAACTGACCGATCGCGGCCAGGTTCTGCGTCTATCGCACCGTCACCCCGGTCTCCCCGATGATCCGCCGCCAGATCGGCGCGTCATGCGCGATCATCGCGGCGAACTCCTCCGGCGCGCTCCCCACCGGCTCGTAGCCCACGCTGCGGATGAACTGCGCGGGCGCCGGCCGATGCGTCGCTTCCCCCATCGCGCGCCCCAGCCGCGCCACCACCTCCGGCGGCGTCCCCGCCGGCAGGAACATCCCCTGCCAGATCTGCGGGTCGAAGCCGGAGAAGCCCAGCTCCGTCAGCAGCGGCACCTCCGGCAGGTCGCGCGAGCGGCGCGGCCCCGTCACGCCCAGCGGCCGCAGCTGCCCGGCCCGGATGAACTCGCGCGCCGAGCCCGCATCGATGAAGGCGCAGCAGATTCGCCCGCCCAGCATCTCCGACATCAGCTGCGAGGTGCCGTTGTAGGGCACCGTCTCGACGTCCAGCCCCAGCTGCTTCCCGACCAGGATTCCCTGCAGGTGGCTCGACGAGCCGTAGCCGTAGCTGCCCCAGTTCAGCAGGCTCCGGTCCTCGCGCGAGAGCGCCACGAGGTCGCGCGGCGCCCGCGCCTCGACGGCGCTGCGCACCACGAAGACCGCCATCGCCGCGGTGATCTGCGAGAGCGGGATCAGGTCGCGCCCGATCTCGTAGGGCATGCTGCGGTCCATCATCGGCCCGATCAGCGTGCCCGAGACGGCCGAGAGGATGGTCGTCCCGTCGCGCCGCGACTGCACGACGCGCCCGGCGCCGACCATCCCGCCGCCGCCCGCAACGTTCTCCACCACCACCTGCTGCCCGAGGATGTCCGCGAGCGGCTCAGCCAGTACGCGCGCGACGGCGTCGGCGGCACTGCCGGGCGCGCTGTTCAGCACGATGCGGACGGGGCCCTGCTGGGCCAGCGCCGGCGCGGCCAGCGCGAGGACGATCGCGGCCGCGCCCAACGCGCGCTTCAGGACGGATGGCATGTTTCTCTCCCGGACGGTTCCGCCTGTCGTAGCAGCGCAGGCCGCGTCAGGCGACCTCGAGCCGGAGCTCGCGCAGCGCCGGCATCACCTCGCGCGCATAGAGGCCGATCGAATGCCGCGCGACCTCGTGCGGCATGTCGCCGAAGACGAAGCTGCCGATCAGGTAGTTCAGCCCGCCCTCGCTCACCTGGCGCAGCAGCGCCTCGCGCACCGTGGCCGCGGAGCCCGCGACGGCATGGCCGGATTCGATCAGCGCGTCGAAGCTCGGCGGCAGCTTCGCGTTCACGGGCTGCGTGCCGTGCTTGCTCCAGAGCTTGAAGAAATTGCCGTGGAAGCGCGGCCAGGCGGCACGGCCGATCGCCAGCGCCTCCGCATCGGTGTCGGCGACAAGGATGTAGCGGTTCACCCCCATCAGCGGCTCCGGCCCGGCGAGGCCGGCCACCGCGCGCTCGGCGCGGTAGCGGTCGGTGACGGCGCGGATGCGCGCGACCGGCCCACCGCAGACGATGTTCACGCCCCGCTGCGCCGGCCAGACCGTGCTGTCCGGCGAGGCCAGCGCGTACCAGATCGGGGGATGCGGCTGCTGCAGCGGCTTCATCTCCACCGGCACGTCGCGGATCTGCCAGAAGCGCCCCTCGTGGTTCAACGTCTCGGAGGAGAAGTAGAGCTGCAGGATCTCGAAGGCCTCGGCATACATCTGCGGCGCCAGCGCCGGGTCCACGCCCAGCGCCTCCAGCTCGTGCGGCGAGGCGCCGCGGCCGATGCCGAACTCGAAGCGCCCGCGGCTGAGGTGATCGAGCATGCAGATCTCCTCGCCCAGACGCATCGGGTGATGGATCGGCAGGAGGTAGACCAGCGGGCAGAAGCGCAGCCGCGTCGTGCGCTGGGTCATGGCCGCGAGGAAGACGCTCTGCGCGGGCGCGGTGCTGAGCGGCGTCGCATGGTGCTCGCTGATGTGATAGGCGTGGAAGCCGCTGGAATCGTAGAGTTCCGCGAGCTGCAGCCGCTGCTCGTACTGGTCTGCGAGCGGGATTCCGCTGCGGTCGTTCTGGTCGAAGATGCCGAACTTCATGGCGCGGCTCCTGCGGGGCGGGAGAAGAGCTGGAAGAGGTTTCCGTCCGGGTCGGCGAAGGTGAACGTGGCGCCGTGCGCGCCCATGTCGCGCCGCATCAGCAGCTGGCCGCCGGCCGCGATCACGCGGGCCTCGGTCGCCGCCAGCTCCTCCACCTCGAAGACGGGGACGCTGCCCACCGCGCCGGGCGCGGCCTCCTCGGCGGAGCAGAGCGCGAAGCGCGTATCGCCGAGCTTGAACTGGCACCAGCGCTCGCCGTCGCGGAAGGCCGGCTGGAGGTCCAGTGCAGCGGCGTAGAAGCGCTCTGCGCGGTCCATGTCCCGGATGACCGTGTAGACGCTGTGGATCTTCGCCATGGCCTCCTCCTATTATTCAAATATATTGAATAATTGTTCTTATGTTGTAAGATTGAGCCGCATTGATCCGATCTGTCAACGGAGTTCCAGATGGAAGAAGCGCCGTCGCGCAAGGGCATCCAGTCGGTGGAGGTGGGCTTCCGCCTCCTCGCCGCGCTGCGCGACAGCCCGCAGCCCCTGCCCTTGAAGGGGGTCGCCGCCCGCGCCGGGCTCAGCCCCAGCGCGGCCAACAATTACCTGGTGAGCCTGGTCCGCACCGGCCTCGCCGCCGCCGATGCGAAGCCCGGGCACTACCGCCTCGGCCCCGCCGCGCTGACCCTCGGCCTCGCCGCCATGCGCCAGATCGACGGCTTCGAGGTGGTCCGCCAGGAGGTCACCGCCCTGCGCGACGCCACGAGCCACAGCGCCGCCGTCACGGCCTGGACGCGGGATGGCCCGGTCAGCCTCTTCAAGCAGGAAGGGTTCTCCCGCACCGCCTTCGACCTGCGGACCGGCCTGCTCTCCATCACCGGCACCGCGGCCGGAAAGGTCTTCGCCGCCTGCCTGCCGGAGGCGGCGACGCGGGGGATGGTGGAGGAGGAGACGGCGGCGCCCGCCGCCTTCCTCGCCGCCGCGCGGCGCGAGCTGGCGGAGGCCGGCTTCGCCGTCATCCGGCGCGACGACGGCACCGGCTATGCCTCCGCGGCCGCCCCGGTGCGCGACTGGAGCGGCACCGCGCTCTTCGCGCTGAGCCTCATCGGCCCACAGGCCCTGCTGGAGATGCAGCCGGGCAGCCCGGAGATCCGGGCGCTGCTCGCCGGGGCCGCCCGGGCGACGGAGGCCCTGGGCGGCCCGCCTCGCTGACGGGCCGCCTCCCAGCGAGGGGCGTCGTCTCTGATTTGTCTCAGTTCCCGAGGAGCTTGCGGCTACCGGGAGTCCCGCAGATGACGTAAAGGCAACCCAGGCGATGCGGGGCGGTTAAGGCCCCGCCGGCTGAAAGGGAGAATCGAGAGCCATGTCCGACCGTTTCCTCGACGACCGACGCGCGGGTCTGGAGGAGGCCTTCTTCGCCCGCCAGAACGAGGAGCTCCGGCGCCGGCTCGTCGAGGCCGGCGTGCAGTCCGACCGCCGCCAGGCCCTGGCCGCCGCCTCGCACATCCAGGATGCCGCCGTGCTGGACCGGCTGCTGGAGCTGGGCCTAGGCGCCGAGACGCTGTCCGCCCTCACGCTGGTCCCGCTGGTGCTGGTCGCCTGGGCCGATGGCGACCTTTCCGACCTCGAGCGCGACGCCGTCATGGAGGCCGCCGCGCAGGAGGGTATCCACCATGCCGCGCCAGGCCACGCGCTGCTGGAAGGCTGGCTCCGGGCGAAGCCCGGGCCGCGGCTCGCCGCCGCGTGGAAGGACTACGTGCGCGCGCTCACCAAGCCGCTCGATCTCGACGCGCGGCGCGAGCTGGAGCACCAGGTGATGTCCCAGGCGACCAAGGTGGCCGATGCCGCGGGCGGCTTCCTGGGGCTGACCTCGCGCGTCTCGGTCGCCGAGCGGGAGATGCTCTCCGACCTCAGCGCGGCGTTCCACCCGTAGGGCAAGACAGGGCTACCTGAAGCGGCTCATGAAGTAGAGGCGGGTCCGGATGTCGCTGAGGCCCGGCGGCGGCGTCGCGGCCGCCTTGGGGCCCGGATCGCCGATCTTCCCCGCGAAGTAGCGGCTCCGGGATTCCGTCATGGCGGGGTCGGCGAGATGGATCTGATCGTCGGCGTCGTTCCATTTGCGGCGCTAGCCCAGGCCCGCCGCGCGGATGAGCTGCTCCGCCCGGACCACGCCGAGCCACTCCCAATCCGCCCCGCGCGGCCGGAAGACGGCCGCCGCACCCTCCGGGAATTCGGCCTGGGACAGGCTGCGGCCGAGGATCAGCCCGAGCGGGACGATGTGGCCCACCATCACCCGGTTGCCGCCCGGGATGGGCTCGGCGAGGCGGCGCGAGACGCGGCGCGCATCCTCGGCGGCGTCGCCGGGCGTGTATTCGTCGGCGATCAGGTCGGGCTCCACGCTGGCCCAGCCGAAGGCCAGCTCCGCTGTGTCGCGCGCCCGGAACACCTCGCTCGTCAGCACCTCGGCGACGGGAATGCCGAGCGCGCGGAAGGCCTCGCCCAGCCGCGTCGCCTGCGCGCGGCCGGCCTCGCTGAGGTTGCGCTGGCCGGCGCGGTCGCCACGGCGGCCCGTGTCGATCTGGCTGCGGTCGGTGATGCCGTGACGGAGGTAGAGGTTCAGCCCGCCCTCCCGCAGCAGGGCGACGGCCCGGTCGTCGGCGAGAAGCCCCTGAGCGAGGGCCGGAGCCGGCAGCGCAAGCAGGCTGAGCAGGAGGCGGCGATGCATGCGCGCAGATTGCTGCACCCGCTCCCACCCGTGAAGATGCGCGCATGACCCGCATCCTCCGCCGCGCCCTGCTCGCGATGCCGCTTGCCGTGCCGGCCCTCGCGCAGCCCGGCTTTCCCAACCGGCCGATCCGGCTGATCGTGCCCTGGCTGCCGGGCGGCAACACGGATCACCTGCGGCTGCTGGCCGATCTCGCCTCGCAGGGCCTCGGCCAGCCCGTCGTCACCGAGAACCGGCCGGGCGTGAGCGGCACGCTCGGCCCCACGCTGCTCGCGCAAGAGGCGCGCGGGGACGGCCACCTGATCGGCCAGATCCCGATCACCTGCTTCCGCATCCCCGCGATGATGCGCCGGCCGCCCTTCGACCCCACGGCGGACTTCACCTGGATCATCCACCTCTCCGGCTACTGCTTCGGCGTGGTCGTGCGCCGCGACAGCCCCTTCCGGAGCTGGGAGGAGCTTCTGGGCCACGCCAGGGCCAATCCGGGGAAGCTCAGCTACGCCTCGCCCGGCATCGGCTCGAGCGCGCATATCGCCATGGAGCGCATCGCCGCGGAGACCGGCGCGTCCTTCCTGCACGTGCCCTATCGCGGCGGCTCCGACACGGCGCAGGCGCTGCTCTCCGGCGCGGTGGACTGCACGGCGGACGCCACGAGCTGGGCGCCGCTGGTGCAGGACGGCAGCTTCCGGCTGCTCGTCACCTGGGGGGCCGAGCGCGCCAGGCGCTTCCCCGAGGTCCGCACATTGCGCGAAACGGGCATCGACCTCGTCGCCGACAGCCCCTTCGGCCTGGCCGCGCCGAAGCACACCGATCCCGGCGTGGTGCGCGCGTTGCACGATGCCATCAAGCCCGCGCTGTTCGACCCGCGGCATGTCGAGATGCTCGACCGCTTCGACATGCCGCTGCGCTATATGGGGCCGGAGGAGTACGCCGCCTTCGCGCGGCGGCTAAACGAGGAGGAGGGCGACGCCGTGCGCCGCCTGGGCCTCCGGATGGATTGAGGGATGGGCACAGAGATCGCACAGGCCGGCACGGAAACCGATCTTACCGCCGTCGTCGCGCTGTTCCGCGCCTATGCCGCCTCGCTCGACGTGGACCTGGCCTATCAGGGCTTCGAGGCCGAGATCGCCGCCATGCCCGGCAAGTACGCACCACCCGCCGGGCGCCTGCTGCTGGCCCGCTCGGCCGGGGGCGCACCGCTCGGCTGCGTCGGCCTGCGCGCCCTCGACCTGCCGGGCTGCTGCGAGATGAAGCGGCTCTACGTGGCGCCGGAGGGGCGCGGGACAGGCCTCGGCGCGCGGCTGGTGGAGGCCGTGATCCGCGAGGCGGAGGCCATCGGCTACCGCGAGATGCGGCTCGACAGCCTGCCCTCCATGGGGCCGGCGATCGCGCTCTACCGCAGGCGCGGCTTCGAGACGATGGCGCCCTATTACGACACGCCGGTGGCCGGCACGGTCTTCCTGCGCCGGATCCTGCATCCCGCCTGACACGTGTCGCGCCCCTGTCGCGCGCCTTGTCGCATGCGTCTCGCCAGGCCCGTTCGTTCCGATTTCCTCGTAGGCCTCATCCATCCCCAAGCATAATATGCCCTGCATGCCGCCGAGCGGCGGCGAAGCCGCGCAGGGCCATCGGGGACAGCGCCATGAGCTACGTCGACAGCATCGTCGCCTTCGCCGCCGGCGAGGAAGGCCGGAACTGGAAGACGGACGAGGCGCAGATCCTCGAATACTTCCGGGTCGCCACCGGCAACACCTACACCAAGGAGAGGGCGAAGACGCTCTCCTGGTGCACCTTCTTCGTCATGTGGGTGCTGAAGAAATCCGAGGTGAGCCCCTTCCCGCAGGTCGGCCTGCCGCCGCCGGAGAATTTCTCCACCGCCCGCTTCATCAAGAGCCTCGACGGGAAGACGGGCGCGTCCAACAAGGCGGGGGCGCACAGCTACTGGGGCGTCTATCCCGCCTTTACCGTCTCGTCCAAGGGCTACCAGCCCAAGGCGGGCGACCTCTTCTACCTGCCGAAGTTCAACGATCACATCGGCATCATCGAGGAGGTGCTGGACGACGGCACCCTCGTCACGCTGAACGGCAATTCCGGCCCCGTGCTGGGCGAGCGCTTCGACGCCCGGCTCGAGACCGGCATCGGCGGCGGCTTCGTCTTCCGCAAGAAGCGCAAGCTGACCGACGGCTCGGCCCCGCATGCCGGCTCCTGCTACATCCAGGTCCCGGACTGAGCTTGCCCATTCGCGGCGTTGCGGCGATAGGTCTCGGCAAGATCAAGCCGAGGAATCTCATGTCCGTCATCACCCGCCGCGGCGCGCTCGCGCTGCCCCTCGCCACCGGCCTCGCCGCGCCCGCCTATGCCCAGCAGAATTTTCCGAGCCGGCCCATCCGCATGCTCGTCCCCTGGGCGCCGGGCGGCACCTCCGACATCGCGATGCGTGCCCTGTGCGAGGCCGCCGGGCGCCGGCTTGGCCAGACCGTGATCGTGGAGAACCGGGCGGGTGCCGGCGGCGTGCTCGGCGCGCAGTTCCTGCTGAGCGCCTCGGCCGACGGCTACGTGCTGAGCCAGTTCCCCATCAGCGTGCTGCGCCAGCCGCTGCTGAACAGCCGGGCGCTCTTCGATCCGCTGGCGGACTTCACCTATGTCTCGCTGATCACGGGCTATCTCTTCGGCATCGTGGTGCGGCCGAACGCGCCCTGGCAGACCCTCGGCGAGCTCATCGAGGCGGCGCGGCGCGAGCCCGGCAAGCTCAACTACGGCACGCCCGGCGTCGGCACCTCGCTGCACCTGACCATGGAGCAGATCGCCAAGGCGAAGGGCATCGAGTGGACGCATGTGCCCTTCCGCGGCGTCGCCGAGAACATGCAGAGCCTGCTGGGCGGGCAGACCGACATCCTGGCCGACAGCTCCGGCTGGGGGCCCCAGGTTAAGGACGGCGCCTTGCGCTGCCTCGCCGTCTGGAGCGAGGCGCGCGCCAAGAGCTTCCCCAGCGTGCCGACGCTTGTCGAGAGCGGCATCGACATCGTCTCGGTCAGCCCCTACGGCGTCGGCGGGCCGAAGGGCATGGATGCGGGCGTTGTCCGGGCGCTGGACGCGGCCTTCCGGGAGGCAGTGTCCGACCCCGTGCATATCGGCGTGCTGGACCGCTACGACATGGCGCCGATGTACAAGAACAGCGCCGACTACACGGGCTATGTGCGCCAGACCATGGAGGAGGAGCGCAAGCTCATCCAGGAGCTGGGTCTGCGGCTGAGCTGAGTGCAGGGGGAGGCCGTCGCCTGCCTTCCCTCGAGCGCCGAGGCGGCGTCGGCGTCGCGAAGCGCGAGGCCAGGCCGTGACGGGCATATGGGCGAGCCGAGCCGGCATGGGCTGTCTCTCTCGCGCCCGACCCTGAACGAGAACGGCCTGCCCGGAACTTCCGCGCAGGCCGTCTGTGATGGTGTCGACGGGACGGCGCCGGGCGCCATCGGATTCCGCGCTACGGGCGGGCCTCCGCCGCCGAATACCTCGGCGGCGAGCCCACCTGCGGCGGAACTCCGGGCGCCCTGCGGGCTAGCCCCGTGCCGGCGGAACCGGAGCCGGAGCGGGGGCCGGCGGGGCCACGTAGACCGGCGCCGGCGCCGGGGGCGGCGTTTCCGCGCAGGCCGCGAGGAGCGCCACGGGAGCCACGATGGCGACCATCGCCGCGCCGCGGAACATCTTGCGGCCAGCCACTATCTTGGAAACAACGGACATTTGTAGCTCCTCGATTGAAACGTTGCATGGATAGGGTAGGGTTGAAGGACGAGTTTTAGCAAGTATCAACTGCCGGTTGTGTGGATCGGCAAGGGTTCAGGAATGGGATCGGTGCACGCGCCGCGATGCAAGGGCAGGCTGGAGGACCAGGAACCATCGGCCTCCGCCCGGGTCCGGGTGTCCCGGCGCACCGCGATCGCAGGCGGCCCGATCGCTCTTGCCGCATGTGCGCTTGCCGCGTGCAGCGCGGATCCGGAGCCCATAGCGACCTCCGCGCCGGCGCTGCGTGCCGATACGGAGCTCGGCGATCTGAGCGACGGCTCGCCCGACCTGATCGTCGCCGGCGAGCGGCTGAATGGAGGCTTGCTGCGGCGCTTCTACGCACGCCGTGGCTTCGAGCGGGTATGGACGGCCCGGCCCGCGCAGGCGACGTCCCTGGTGAATGCCGTGCTGCGCGCCGGCGATCATGGTCTGGACCCCGAGCTGTTTCACGCCAGCCTGCTATGGCGCAGGGACACGTTTCCGCCGATCCGCCGGGAATTGCTGCTGTCGCACGCCTTCCTGGCCTATGCCGACGCGCTGGCCGCCGGCGCCGTGCCGGTGGAGCGCCGGAAGGATGGCGAGGCCTTGAGGCCCGAGCCGATCGACGTGGCTGCCGCGCTCGATGCGGCCATCGACAGCCCCGATCCGACGGCGGCGATCGAGGCGCTGGCGCCGGCGACGCCGACCTACCGGGCGCTGCGGCAGGCTTTGCCGAATGAGCGCCCGGTCCCCGGAGCCGGCGGTGCGGCCGCGGCGAACCTCCTACGCAAGATCGAGGCAAACCTCGAACGCCAACGCTGGCTGCCGCGGCGGCTGCCGGCGGACCGCGTCTGGGTCAACGTCGCCGACCAGAAGCTGGTGCTTTACCGCGCGGACCGGCCGGTCTTCTCCACGCGCGTGGTCGTCGGGGAAGATGTCGAGCGCAGCCAGAGTCCGGAGTTCCGCGCCACGATCGAGGCCAGCTTCTTCAACCCTCCCTGGGTTATCCCGGCCGACATCGTGACGGCGGAGATCCTGCCGAGGATCGAACGCGACCCGGACTACCTCACGCGCAACAACATGATCCTGCGGGCCAATGGCGAGGTCGAGCAGCTGCCGGGACCCCAGGCGGGACTCGGGCTGATCATGTTCGACATGCCGAACCGATTCGACGTCTACCTGCACGACACCCCGGACAGATTCATCTTCAGCCGCGACAACCGCCGCATCAGCCATGGATGCATCCGGGTCCAGAACCCCCTCGAATTCGCCGCCCTGCTGATGCAGCAGCCTCTGGACGCGATCCGTCAGGGAATCGCGATGGGCGGCACCACCCGGAACGCGCTGCCCACGCCCATGCCGGTCTTCGTGACCTATCAGACCGCCTTCGCGGATACCGACGAAGCGCTGCAGTTTCGCCCGGATTTCTACAACCGTGACGCCGACATCTGGCGGCAGCTGCAGAGACGCTCTCAGGCGTGAAATCCTCCCGCACAGGCGGGTGACCGACCAGGCCCCTGTCCCTGGAGCCATTCGCTTCAGGCCTCGATCCGAATCCGCTCCGCGAGGAAATCCAGAAAGGCGCGCACCCGCGCCGGCAGCGGGCCGCCCTGGCCCAGATAGACCGCATGGATCTCCTCGCGGTCGCCGGGGTTCAGCTCCTCCAGCACCGGCACCAGGCGTCCCGCCGCGATGTCCTCGTCCAGATGGAACCGGCCCAGCCGCGCGAGGCCGACCCCGCCCAGCGCCAGCGCCCGCGAGATCTCGCCGTCGCTGGCGCGGGCCACGGTGCGCGGCGAGGCGGTGACCGTCCCCTCCCCGCTCAAGAAGGGCCATCCCGTGCGCATGCGGAGGAACGTCCAGCCGATGCCGCGATGCCGCGCCAGCTCCGCGACGCTCGTCGGCGTGCCATGGCGGGCGAGGTAGTCGGGCGAGGCCACCACCGTGACGCGGGTCGAGCCCAGCCGGCGCGCCATCAGCCCGGAATCGCGCATGGGGCCGATGCGGATGGCGATGTCCGCGCGCTCCTGCATCAGATCGATCACCGTGTCGGACAGCACGAGGTCGAGCGTGATCTCCGGGTGCCGGGCCAGGAATTCCGGGACCAGCGGCAGGAGGTGGAACCGGCCGAAGGAGACGTTGCTGTTCACCCTGACATGCCCGCGCGGCGCGGCGCCGGCGGCGGCCTCGCGTTCAGCCTCTTCCAGCTCGGCCAGGATGCGGACGGCGCGGTCGTAGAAGGCCTGCCCCTCGGGCGTGAGCTGGAGCTGCCGCGTGGAGCGGTTGAGCAGCCGCGCGGAAAGCCGCGCCTCCAGCCGCGCGACCAGCTTGCTGACGCCCGAGGGCGTGAGGCGGAATTCCTTCGCCGCGGCGGTGAAGCCGCCCAGCTCCACGACGCGGACGAAGACCTCCATCTCGGCGGCCCGGTTGGTGTCGAGGCGCGGCATCGTGAATTCATCTCACGGATGATTGGAATTGTCGCGGCCTAACTCCACGTGCTGCGGCGCACCATCCTGGACGGATCGAACCCTCACCGGAGTCCGGGCCATGCCCATCGCCGTCCTCGCCCTCACCGCCGGTGCCTTCGGCATCGGCACCACAGAATTCATCATCATGGGCCTGCTGGTCCAGGTCGCCGAGGAGATGCAGGTCGCGATCTCGACCGCCGGCCTGCTGATCTCGGGCTATGCGCTCGGCGTCTTCGTCGGCGCGCCCGTGCTGACGCTGGCCACGCGCCGCATGCCCCGAAAATTCGTGCTGCTGGCGCTGATGGGCATCTTCACCCTCGGCAACATCGCCTGCGCCATCGCGCCGGACTACGCCTCGCTGATGGCCGCCCGCGTGCTGACCTCGCTGGCGCACGGCACCTTCTTCGGCGTCGGCTCCGTGGTGGCGACGAGCCTCGTGCCCGAGGACAAGCGCGCCTCGGCCATCGCGACCATGTTCGTGGGCCTGACGGTGGCGACGCTGCTCGGCGTGCCCTTCGGCGCCTGGCTCGGGCTGGAGCTGGGCTGGCGCGCGACCTTCTGGGCCGTGGCCGCGATCGGCGTCGCCGCCTTCGTGATCCTCGCGATCTTCGTGCCCGGCCATGTCGGCCGCGACGAGACGCCGACGCCGATCCGCGAGGAGCTGCGCGCCATGGGGCAGCCGCAGGTGCTGCTCGGCTTCGCCATGACGGTGCTGGGCTTCGCCGGCCTCTTCACGGTCTTCACCTACATCCAGCCGATCCTGACGCGGGTCACCGGCTTCTCCGAGGCCGCGGTCTCGCCGATCCTGCTGGTCTTCGGCGCGGGGCTGGCCATCGGCAACATCTGGGGCGGCAAGCTGGCCGATCGCGGGCTCGGGCGCTCGCTGATCCTGACCCTGGCGGGGCTGGCCCTGGTGCTGCTGATCCTGGCGCCGGCGCTGTGGTCGAAGATCCCGGCGGTGGTGATGCTGGCGGCGCTCGGCGTCGCGGCCTTCGCGACGGTGGCGCCGCTGCAGCTGCGCGTGCTGGAGAAGGCCGGGCCCGCCGGTCGGAACCTGGCCTCGAGCCTCAACATCGCGGCCTTCAACCTGGGCAATGCGCTGGGCGCCTGGGTCGGCGGCGTGACCATCGACCATGGGCCGGGCCTCGCCGCGCTGCCCTTCGCCGCGGCCGCACTGACCGGCGCGGGGCTGGCGATCGCGCTGGTCAGCCTGCGGATGGACCGCGTCGGCCGCGTCGTCGCCACGGCTTGACCGCGCTCACCCGCCGCGCCCGGCCCGGAGCTTGAGTAGGGTGTTGCGGGCGTCAGGGATCCCCGGAAATCCGGGCATGACAGCAGCCCCCGATCCGCCTATGCGGGAGGGCTGTCGTGGTCCGGAGGATCCTTCATGGCCGACTGGTATGCGCGCCCCGTCTTCTTCGTCGAGGCCGTGGAGCGCAGCGTCGCCTTCTACACGGAGAAGCTCGGCTTCACCGAAGGTCCGAGCTTCGCGGCGGAGGGACGCCTCCTCGTCGGCCAGGTCGACCGCCGGGGCTGCAGCATCATCCTCTCCTGCCAGTGGCCCGAGAAGAACGGCCGCGGCCGCATGTTCATCTCGCTCGAACTGGAGGAATGGGCCGGGCTGAAGGCCGAGTTCGGCGAGCGCGGCGCGCCGGTGAAGGACGGCTGGTGGGGCTCCGAGATGATGATCGTCGAGGACCCCGATGGAAACGAGCTGTTCTTCCCCCATCCGGGCGAGGCCAGCGAGGGCTGACTACGCGCTGGTGGACAGCTTCATCAGCACCAGCCCGGCGAGGATCAGCACCGCCGCGGCGACCCGCATCGGGCTCGCCGCCTCGCCCAGCACCATGACGCCGACGAGGAAGGCGCCCACGGCGCCGATCCCCGTCCAGACCGCATAGGCCGTGCCGAGCGGCAGCACGCGCATCGCCAGGGTGAGCAGGCCGACGCTGCCGACCATCGCCACCAGCATCACGATCGTGGGGGCCAGCCGCGTGAAGCCGTGCGACTGCTTCATGGCGAAGGCCCAGATGATTTCGAGAATGCCGGCGGCGACGAGATAGATCCAGGCCATGATACGGCCCTCCAGAGACAGGGCCGGGCCGTCCCGGACAGTGATACCCATGGCGGGGGAGGTCGTCCTCGCCCCTCGATATGGGGCCGCCGCGCGTCGGGTCTAGGGTGCGCGGAGGGGCATCAGCGCCCGCAGCCGGTCGTCGCGCAGCCAAAGGCCCAGCCAGGCGAGCGCGCCCAGATACACCCCGAATAGTGTGTGGCTGAACAGCGGATCCTCGACGCGCACATGGCTGGCGATGGCGCCGCCCATGACTGATGTCAGCAGCACCGCGCCGAGCACCGAGGTCCGCGGCACGAGGTAGAGGACCAGGATCACGAGCTCCAGGAGCCCGATCGGCCGCGCCACGCCGGCCGGGAAGCCGAGCGCCTGGAAGGAGTCGAGGACGGGCTGGATCGGGACCAGCTTGATCACGGCATCGAAGGCCAGGAAGACGCCGACCAGCCCGGTCAGTCCCCAGCCGATGCGGCGCTGCAGGGTGGATGGCATTCCGGTTCCTCCTTGCGCCGGAGCTTAGGCCGGCAGCCCCTTCTCCCAATAGGGTGGATCGCCGAAGGCCTTGCGCAGGTGGCGGATCAGCGCGCGCAGCTTGGCCGAGCCGCCGGAATCCTTGCGGTGGATGAGATGGACATCCGCCGGCTCGGTCCGCTCGCCGACATCGACGATCCGGAGCCGCCCGTCGCAGATCGCCTCATGCGCGATGAAGCTCGGCAGCAGGCTGACGCCGAGCCCGGCGATCGCGGCGTCGCGCATCACGATGCCGTTGTTCACCCGCAGCACGCTGCGCGGATGCACCGCGGCCGGCCCGATGTCCCGTCCCTCGGGGCCGAGGAAGCGCCAGTCCTGCGCGCGGTTGGTGTAGAGCACCGCGCGGTGCGCCTCGAGCTCCTCCAGGCTGCGCGGCGCGCCATGCGCCGCGAGGTAGGCGGGCGAGGCCACCAGCAGCCGCCGGCTCGGCGCGAGGCGCGTGGCGATCAGCCAGGAATCCTGCACGGCGCCATGGCGGATCACCGCGTCGAAGCCCTCGCCGGCGGCATCGACGAAGCGGTCGTCCAGCTCCAGCGCCAGCTCGATGCCGGGGTTCTTCGCGAGGAAGGGGTAGAGGGCGGGACCGAGATGCAGCGAGCCGAAGGTGACCGGCGCCGAGACGCGCAGCCGCCCCACCAGCTGGCCGCGCCGGGCCGCCATCTCGGCCGCGGCCTCCTCGCTGTCGCGGACGATGCGGCGGGCGCGTTCCAGGAAGGCCTGGCCGTCCTCGGTCAGGGTGAGGCGCCGCGTGGTGCGGTTCACGAGCCGGCCGCCCAGCAGGCGCTCCAGCTCCGACAGCCGCTCGCTCACCACTGATTTCGACAGGCCGAGCAGGCGCCCGGCGGCGCTGATGGATCCCGCATCGGCGACGGCCACGAAGGTGGCGATGCCGTCCAGCCTCATCATCGTTCGGAAATCCCGGACGCTTCGTCGTGAATTCGCCCTCTACTCCCGAACCCGCCAGGACGCCTAGTGTTCGCCCACAAGACGCCGCCGAGGGGCGACGCCAGACCGGAGTCCACCCCATGTTCCGCAGAATGCTGGCCGCTCTCGGCGGCCTCACCTTACTCGCCGCGCCGGCCCTGGCGCAGGTGCATCCCTTCCCCGCCGGCTTCCAGACCCGCGAGATCCCCACCAACGGCGTCACGCTGCATGTCCGCACCGGCGGCACCGGCCCGGCCGTGCTGTTGCTGCACGGCTATGGCGAGACCGGCGACATGTGGGGCGCGCTGGCGGAGGACCTGGCCCGCGACCACACGGTCATCGTGCCGGACCTGCGCGGCATGGGCCTCTCCTCCATCCCCGAGCGCGGCTACGAGAAGATGGTCCAGGCCGAGGACATGGCCGGGCTGCTCGATGCGCTGCGGATTCAGAGCGCCGAGGTCGTGGCACACGACATCGGCAACATGGTCGCCTTCGCGCTGGCCGCGCGGCATCCGCAGCGGGTGACGAAGCTCGTGCTGATGGACGCGCCCGTCCCCGGCGTCGGGCCCTGGGAGGAGATCCTGAAGAACCCGCTGCTCTGGCACTTCCGGTTCGGCGGGCCGGACATGGAGCGGCTGGTGGCGGGCCGCGAGCGCATCTACCTCGACCGCTTCTGGAACGAGTTCTCCGCGAACCCCGCCCGCTTCACCGAGGCCAGCCGCGAGCATTACGCGGCGCTCTACGCCCGCCCCGGCGCCATGCGCGCGGGCTTCGCGCAGTTCGCCGCCTTCGACCAGGACGCCATCGACAACCGCGCCGTCCTGGCCAATGGTCGGCTGACCATGCCGGTGCTGGCGGTGGGCGGGGAGAAATCCTTCGGGACGGCGATGGCCGAGGTGATCCGGGCCGGAGCGACGAACGTCACCGGGGCGGTCATCCCCGATGCCGGGCACTGGCTCATGGAGGAGCAACCCGCCGCGACGGTCGCGACCGTCCGCGGCTTCCTGGACAGGCGCCCATGAGGACGACGACGTGACGACGACGATCTACGGCATCAAGAACTGCGACACGATGAAGAAGGCGCGCGCCTGGCTGGACGCCAGGGGCGTGCCCTACGCGTTCCACGACTACAAGGCCTCGGGCATCGAGGCCGCGACGCTGAAGGCCTGGGCCGGCCAGGTGGGCTGGGAGAAGCTCTTGAACCGAGCCGGCACGACCTTCCGCAGGCTGCCCGAGGCGGAGCGGGAAGGCATCGACGAGGGCAAGGCCATCGCGCTGATGGTCGCGCAGCCCTCGATGATCAAGCGGCCCGTGCTGGCGGACGGGAAGAGCCTGCTGGTCGGCTTCT
This sequence comes from Roseococcus sp. GW821-FHT12F05, assembly GCF_058806835.1. Lineage (NCBI taxonomy): Bacteria > Pseudomonadati > Pseudomonadota > Alphaproteobacteria > Acetobacterales > Roseomonadaceae > Roseococcus > Roseococcus sp. GW821-FHT12F05. The sequence goes on along the minus strand of NZ_JBXAQB010000006.1, from coordinate 107,210 downwards.
CGCCCGAGTCCTATGCCAAGGAATTCTCCTGAGCCCCAGCCCACCGGGGCCGCCCGGCGCTTGCAGGGACACTGGCAAAGGCCGAAACAAGGCTTGGTGCGGAGATCGAAGTGCCCTTCCGCGTCGCGACGACCAGTCCATGAAGGTTCCATTCGGCCCATGACGACCTCCGACGACGAACTGACGCCGCTCGGGGAGCTGCTCGATACGCCGGACCTCGCGGAAGCGCTGGACAGCGACCGGTTCAAGCAGTTCCTCGACCACCTGCCCTTCGCGATCGCCGTGGCGGAGCTGCATCCGCAGGAGCGGATCACCTACGCCAACCCCGAATTCCAGCGCCTCGCCGGCGAGGACGCGACGCAGATCGTCGGCCGGCCATGGAGCCTGGTGGCCGCCGTCGCCGCGGCCGCCGACGGGGAGCGCAAGCTGATCGAGGCCCTGGACACCGTCGCGGCCAAGGCCGGACAGGATGATTATGTGGGCCTGTTCCAGATCCTGCACGGCGCGACACCGCTGACGGTCGATGTCTGGCTGAACCTGATCCAGAACGACCACGGCGCGCCGGTCTTCCGCCTCCTGGCGCTGGCACAGAGCCGCCAGCGCGATCCGGCCGAGCTCGAAGCCTATGAGAAGCGGGTGAAGGAGAAGGACACGCTCCTGCGCGAATTGCAGCACCGCGTGAAGAACAACCTCCAGATGATCACCGCGCTGATCCGGCTCGAGACGCGCAACATTCCGGATGACGCCGCGGGAGATGCCTTCGAGCGCCTGGCCGGGCGCGTCGAATCCCTTGCGCTGCTCTACCGGTCGCTCGCCGACCAGGGCGAGGGCGAGACGATCGACCTCGGCATCTACCTCAGCCAGATCGCCGCCGCCGTGATGCGCGCGCATGCGGTGGAGGGCATCCGGCTCGACCTCAAGGTCGATGCCTGGCCGGTCTCGGTGAATGTCGCGATGCCGGCGGGGCTTGTGGTCAACGAGCTGCTGACCAATGCGCTGAAGCACGCCTTCGAGGGGCGCGAGGGCGGGACGATCACCCTGCACAGCCTGGTCGATGCAGAGGGCTGCCGCGTCGTCATCGCCGATGACGGGATCGGCCTCGCCGAGGGCGTGCAATGGCCCAAGCCGGGCCGGCTGGGCGCGATGATCGTGCAGTCGCTCCAGCAGAATGCCGGAGCGAGCGTGGACGTCGTGTCGTCGCCGGGCCGTGGGATGCGGGTCACGATCCGCTTCGCGCGGGTGGATGCGGTTTAGCCGGCCGGCCGAGGGGATCCGGGCGGCAAGGAGAAATCGCCCGCCTCCAGCCAGCGCGCCACCTCCTCGCGGACGGCCTCCGTCAGCCGGCGCGTCGCCATCGAGGCGGGCCGGTCGGTCGGCTCGGCCAGATACAGGATCCGCGTGATCGCGGGCCCGCGCAGCGGCGCGGCGCAGAGCCGCCCCTGTGCCAGCTCCTCCCGCACCGCCTGCCGCGAGGCGAGCATCTGCCCCACGCCGCCCAGCGCCAGGGCCTTCTGGGGCGCCAGCGCCTCCACCTCGAAGCGCACGTCGAGCGCCAGGCCGCGCGCCGCGGCCAGCGCCTCCAGCCGCTGCCGGAAGGGGTTCTTCGGGCTCGGCAGCGCCAGCGGCACCTCGCCGAGATGGCGGAAGGGCAGCGGCCGGTCGGCGCGGTAGCCGGCGGCCGGGGCCGCCACCAGCACCATCTCCTCCTGGAGCAGCGGCGTCAGCGCCATGGCGCGGGCCGGCGCGGGATCGAAGACCAGCGCAAGGTCGGCCTCGCCGGCCAGCAGAACCTCGCGCAGATGGTCCGCGAAGCCGCCGACGAAGCGGATGTTCACCGCCGGATGCGCCGGGATGAAGCCGCGCGCGAGGCCGGCGCTCAGCCGCTCGAGCAGCAGCCAGGGCAGGCCGATGGTGACGCGGCCGGAGACCGCGCCGCTCAACGCGCGCATGTCCGCGCGAAGCTGGGCGAGGCCGTGCAGCAGGGGCGCGGCGCGCTCGCGCAGCACGCGCCCGGCCTCGGTGAGCGCGAGGCCGCGGCCGTGCCGGCGGAAGAGGGCGGTGCCGAACTCCTCCTCCAGCAGGCGCATCTGGCGGCTCAGCGCCGTCTCCACGATGCGCAGCCGGACGGCTGCCTGGCGCAGGCTGCCCTGCTCGGCGACCTCGAGGAAGGTGGTGAGCTGGCGAAGGTCCATGGCGTCCAAGCCTGCGAATTCGGTGAAGTCTGGCTCCGCTATATTATCATGGGAAGCAGGTCTCGACCTCCCTAGGCTTCGGGTGTCCCCCGCGGAGTGTCCCGACGCATGCTGAGCCGCCGCCTCGCCCTCGCCCTGCCTCTCGCCGCGCCCGCCGCGGCGAGCGCCCAGGGCTTTCCGAGCCAGCCGATCACGCTGGTCGTGCCCTATTCGGCCGGCGGCATCACCGACATCCTGGCCCGGCTGGTGGCGGAACGGCTCTCGGCGCGGCTCGGCGTGCCGGTGGTGCCGGACAACCGGACCGGCGCCGGCGGCCTCATCGCCGCCCAGGCCGTGGCCCGCGCGCGGCCTGACGGCTCCACGCTCTTCATACACAGCAGCGCCATCCTGGTGGTCGCCGCCAACACGCCGGACCTGCGCTTCGATCCGATGCGGGAGCTGGTGCCGGTCGCCTTCGTCGCCGGCCTGCCCAGCGTGCTCACGGTGAACCCCGCCGTCCCCGCCCGGACCATGCCGGAGCTGCTGGCCTGGCTGCGCGCCAATCCCGGCCGGGCCAATTGCGGCAATCTCGGCGAGGGCGGCAACGACCATCAGGGCTGCCAGGCGATCGAGCGCGCCGCCGGCAGCCGGATGGAGCACCTCACCTATCGCGGCCTGCCGCCGCTGGACCTCGACCTCGTCGCCGGCACCATCCAGATGAATATCGGCTCAGCACCCGTGCAGCTTCCGCTGGTGCGCGAGGGCAAGCTGCGGCTCCTCGCCGTCGCCACGGCCGAGCGCGTCCCGGATCTGCCGGACGTGCCGACGCTGCTGGAATCCGGCGTGGCCTACGACGCGCTGGCGAGCAACGCGATCTTCGCGCCCGCCGGCACGCCGGCCGCCATCGTCGCCCGGCTCAACGCCGAGATCGCCGCCATCCTGGCCGAGCCCGCGGTGCGCGAGCGGGTGGAGCGGACGGGCGCGATCCTCGGCCCGCCGGACACGGAATCCCTGCGCGCGCGATTCCAGCGCGACTGGGATCGCGCGCGCGCCGGCCGCCCGGCGGGAAGCGCCGGATAATCCCTGGGAGGAACGACATGACCTATTCCATCGCCGCGCGCTGCCCGCGCAGCGGCCAGTACGGCGTCGGCGTCGCCACCTACTCGCCCAATGTGGGCGCCAACGTCCCGCTCGTCGTGCCGGGGCATGGGGCCGTGGCCTATCAATGCGTGGCCTCGCCGCTCCATCGGGCGCTGGCGGGCCAGCTGCTCGCGGAAGGCATGACGGCCGAGGCCGCGCTGGCGCGGCTCGCCGCGGAGGACCCGCACTGGCCGAGCCGGCAGGTCTCGCTGGTGGACCGGGCTGGCAGCGTCGCGGCCCATACCGGCGAGCGGGCGCCGGCGCATGCGGGACACCGGCTGGGCGAGGGCTTTCTCTGCGCCGGCAATGTTGTGACGGCGAGCTGCGTGGACGACGCCTTCGAGGCCTTCGCGGCCACGCAGGGCAGCGGCCTGCCCCTCGCCGAGCGGCTGATGCGCGCGCTGGAGGCCGGGGCACGTTCCGGCGGGCAGGAAGAGGGGCTGACCTCGGCCGCGCTGCTCGTCTACGGGACGGACGATTTCCCGTTGGCCGACCTGCGCGTAGACCTGCACGACACGCCGGTGAAGGAGCTGCGGCGGCTCTGGGACTTCATGGCGCCGCTGGAGGGCTTCTACGTGCAGCGCAAGACCGATCCGACGGGCCTGCCGCGCTGGTGGCAGCGGCGGATGGAGCTGATGCCCGGCTGGCAGCCGAACCACCTGATCCGCGTGATTCCGCAGCAGTAGAGGCGCTCAGGACATGGACGACCTCACCCTGCTGACGGCCTTCGCCGCGGCCTGGAACCGCCACGACCTGGAGGGGCTGCTCGCACTGGTGACGGAGGACTGCGTCTTCGAGACTGCCGCGGGACCGGAGGCGCATGGCACCCGCCACCAGGGCAAGCCGGCGCTGCGCGAGGCCTTCCCCGCCGCCTGGCGAATCTGGCCGGATGCGCGGTGGGAGGCGCCCGTGCATGTGCCCGCGGGCGACCGCGCCTTCAGCGAGTGGACCTTCCGCGGCACCGACCGCGAGGGGCGCATGACGGAGGTCCGCGGCGTGGACCTCTTCGAGATCCGCGACGGGCTGATCGCGCGGAAGGACACCTATCGGAAGGTCAGGAGCGGCTGATCCGCCGGGGTCAGCGGCTGCCGCGCCGCGGCGGCCGGGGCGGCTTGCGGCTGAGCGCCCAGTCCCGCGAGGCGCCGATCATCGCCAGGACCCGTTCCGGGTCCTGGCTGTCGTAGCGCACCAGCAGGGCCGGCCAGCCCTGGTAGTGCCGCGTCTGCCAGAAGGTCGCGGGATCGGTCTCCAGCAGCATCAGCTTCGCGTCCTCGCCGATGTGGAGCACGAAGCTGCCCGCCTCGCGCCCGGGGCTGATGAGCGCGTGGCCGTTCGCCTTCACCGTCGGCTTGCCGAAATACGTGCCGGGCTCCGTGTCCGGAAGCGACAGCGCATGGGCGGCGACGGCGGACCAATCGAGCGCCATCAGGCCCGGATCCAGGTCTCCGAGAAGGCCAGCATCGCCGTCGAGATGCGCTGCCCCGCGATGTCGCGCGGGATCGGCGCGCCCGGCCGGACCTGGCCGTTCACCGTGACGGTCGCCTTGTCGCAGCCGACGAAGAGGCTGGGCATGTGGTGCTTGCCGGTAGCGGACTGCGCGGGCGACAGCGCGAAGCAGAAGGGCTTCCCGAGGCCCGACCAGTCCAGCTTCACCGTCACGTCGCCGGCCTTCACCGTCTCGCCGTAGCGCGTGATGGCGTCGCCATCCGCCTCCACGCTGTCGAGCTTGCGGAAGGTCAGGGAGGACAGCCCGGCCAGCCCGCGCCAGGCGCCGAAGTTCGAGACGTATTCCGCGATCAGCCAGCGCGCGAGCGGCTCGTTGTCGGTCAGGCAGAGATTGCCCGGCGAGCCCTCCTGCGGCGACTGCAGCAGCACCAGCGCATGCCCGCGCCCGTGCGGCGAGAGCATCACGCGGAAGAAGGAGGCCAGCGTGGTGAAGGGGCCGCTCGGGTCCTCCTTCAGGGAGATGCCGGGATTCTCGCCGGTCCATTCGACGGTGCCGGGAAAGAGGGTCGTCTCAGCCATGGGTTTGTTCCTCCTGGGGCCGCCATTGGTGCCGCGCGGCGGGCGCGCGTCAATCAGCCGAGGCTGCCGGCGAAGCGCTCGGCCAGCCGCTGTTCCCGGAACGATTCGCTGACATGGTCCACGAAGGCGCGGGTCTTGGCCGGCATCAGCGTGCGGTGCGCGTAGTAGAGCGAGATCGCCCCCGCATCGGCGTACCAGCGCGGCAGCACGCGCCGCAGCGCGTCGCTTTCCAGATGCGGCAGCGCGTCCGGCACGGCGACCAGCGCGACGCCCAGGCCGAGCACCGCCGCCCGGCAGACGGCGGCCGTGTCGGAGAGCATGGTGCGCTCGTCCATCAGGGCGGCCATCTCCTCACCCGCCGCGTCGCGCATCACCCATTGGCGGATGCGGCCGGTGCTGGGCGAGCGCATCACGATGCCGTCCAGCGCAGCGAGGCCCGAGGGATCGGCGACGGGCGGCCTGCCGTCGAGATAAGCCGGCGACGCGACGGCGATGATGTGCGCCGGCGCCAGGCTGCGCGCGATCATGCCGGGCGAGAGCTCGAAGCCGCCGCCGATGGCCGCATCGAAGCCCTCGGCGATGAGGTCCACCTGGCGGTTCTCGAAGCTCCAGTCGGGGCGGATGCGCGGGTGGCGCGCGAGGAACCCGGGCAGCAGCGGCAGGATGTGCTCGAGGCCGAAGCCCAGGCTGACGCTGACCTTCAGCGTGCCGGAGGGCTCCGCCTCGCCGGAGGAGGCGTCGGCAATCGCGGCCTGCAGCCCTTCCAGCGGCGAGGCGATGCCCTGCAGGAAGCGCTCGCCGGCCTCGGTGAGGGTCAGGCGCCGGGTGCTGCGCTGGAAGAGCCGCTGGCCGAGGTTGCGCTCCAGCATCGCCACGTTGCGGCTGACCGCGGCGGGCGTGAGGCCGAGGCGCCGCGCGGCGGCGGAGAAGCCGCCGGCCTCGGCGCTGAGCCGGAAGGATTCGAGGTTGGTGAGGGTTTCCATCCCGCATTCTCAAGAATTGCTTGAGAATGATAACATTCATTTCCGGCTAATTGGAATGGAGTGGCGGCGCGATATCGGAGGCACCAAGCCAGGAGCCTTTCGATGACCTATACCCTCCCCCTCGCCGGCAAGACCGCCCTCGTCACCGGCGGTTCGCGCTCCATCGGCGCCTCCATCGCGCGGCGGCTGGCCGCCGACGGCGCCCAGGTCGCACTGACCTACAGCGCCTCGCCGGAGAAGGCGCAGGCCCTCGTCGCTGAGATCGGGGCCACCGGCGGCGCGGCGCTCGCCCTCCAGGCCGATGCCGGCGATCCCGCGGCGGTGCGCGCCGCCGTGGCGCGCACCGTCGCGCGCTTCGGCGGGCTCGACATCCTCGTGAACAACGCCGGCATCGCGCTGGGCGGCCCGATCGAGACCATCGGTTTCGAGGACTACCAGCGGATGGTCGCGGTGAACGTCACGGGCGTCTTCGTGGCGACGCAGGAGGCCGCCCGGCACATGAAGGAGGGCGGGCGGATCATCCAGATCGGCTCCTCCATGACGCGCTATGCCGCCTTCGGCGGTGCCTCGCTCTACACGCTGACCAAGGGCGCCGTGGCCGGCTTCAACCGCGGCCTGGCGCGCGACCTCGGGCCGCGCGGGATCACGGTCAACACGGTGCATCCCGGTCCGACCGACACGGACATGAACCCCGATGGCGGGCCGGTCTCGAAGATCGTCGGCCCCGGCATGGCGATCGGCCGCTACGGCCGGCCGCGGGAGATCGCCGCCGCCGTCGCCTTCCTGGCCAGCCCGGAGGCGGGCTTCGTCACCGGCGCGGAGATCGTCGCCGATGGCGGCTTCACGGCGTGACGGAGATCGAGATGAGCATCGGCATCATCGGCGCCGGCCGGATCGGCCAGGCCTTCGCCACCCTTCTCGCCCGCCACGGCATTCCCGCGGTGATCGCCAACAGCCGCGGGCCGGAGACGCTGGCCGGCATCGCGACCGGCTCCATCCGCGCCGGCACGCGCGAGGAGGCCGCGGCGCAGGGCATCGTCCTCGTCGCGGTGAACTGGTCGAGGCTGCCGGCCGCGCTGGCGGGGCTGGACCTCGCCGGGCGCATCGCGATCGACGCCAACAACCCGATCGAGGCGCCGCTCTTCCGGCCGGCGGAGCTGAACGGCCGTGCCTCGACGGAGGTGTTTTCCGGGCTCGTGCCCGGCGCCCGCGTGGTGAAGGCGTTCAACCATCTGGCGCCGGGGCTGCTCGCGGCCGAGCCGCCCGCGGGCGGGAAGCGCGTGCTGTTCCTGTCCGGTGATGACGCCGCCGCGCGGGCGGAGGTCGCGGCGCTGATGGAGCGGCTGGGCGCGTTCCCGATGGATCTCGGCCCCCTGGCGGCGGGAGCGCGGCTGATGCAGTTCCCGGGCGGGCCGTTGCCCGGCCAGAATCTGGTGCGGTTCAGCTGATCCCCAGCCGCGACAGCCGATGCGCCTCCGCCGCATTCACCGCCCCGTCCGGCAGCTTGCCGGCGGCCAGCGAGGCGATCTGCCGCACCGTGTCCATCGCCTGGTGATAGGCCGCCTGGGGTGTCACGCCGCCGATATGCGGCGTCGCCACCACGTCCGGGCGGCGGGCCAGGCGCGGGCTCGGCTTCTGGTCGGGCGCACGTCCGACATCCATCGCGGCGCCGCCGAGATGGCCAGAATCGAGCGCCGCCTCCAGCGCCTCCTCGTCCACCAGCTCCCCGCGCGAGAGGTTGATGAAGAAGGCACCCTGCTTCATCCGCGCGAAGGCGGCGGCGTCCATCAGGTTCGCGGTCTCCGGGCTGGAGATGGCGAGGCAGAGGAGGAAATCGGCCTGCGCCTGCACCTCCTCCAGGCTCGTCTCCGGGCGGACATAGGGATCGTGCACCAGCACCGTCATGCCGAGCGCCCGGGCGATCTCCTCCACGCGCCTCGCGATGCGCCCGTAGCCGATGATCCCCAGCGTCGAGGCCGAGAGCTGCACGTTCCGCACCGCCGCCGGATCGCCGCCCGCGCGATAGGCCTGGCCCATGCGCGAGATGCCGCGGGCGAGGTCCACCATCATGCCGATGCCGAGCTCGGCCACGGCATCCACGAAGCCCGGCGTCGCGCGCGTCACCAGGATGCCGTGCGACGAGGCGGCCGGCACGTCGATCGTGCTGATGTCCACCGCGCAGCGCAGGAAGGCCACGAGATCCGGCGAGGCCGCGAAGGTCGCCTCGGTACCGGGCGAGCCGCGGAAGGCGATGATCGCCTGGCAGCCCTTCGCCGCCTCGGCCAGCTCGGCGTCCCGCAGATTGCGGTCGGTGGTGTTGCGGACGACGTCCGCGTGCTTCTGCAGCTCGCCCAGCGCGTGGTCGCCGAAATAACCGGCGAAGGTGTCGGTGCCGTGCGAAAGGAAGACCTTCAGTCGGTTGCCGGTCATGGTGTTCTCCCTGGACGGCCAGGATGCGGGCAAGCGGCAGCGCCGTCCACCTCGCCCCCGGCTTGCCGGATCGGCCCGAGGGGCCACAATGCAGGCAAGGTGATGGGAGTGGGTGGATGCGGTTCTCGATGATGATGGCAGGTCTGCTGGCGCTCGCGCCCATGGGCGCGATGGCGCAGGACGCGGAGGCGGGGCAGCGCGTCTTCAACCAGTGCCGCGCCTGCCACACCATCAACCAGGGCGGCCGCAACGGCGTGGGGCCGAACCTCTTCGGGATCTGGGACCGGGCGGCGGGCGCGGTCGAGGGCTTCCGCTACTCCGCGCCGATGCGCGAGCGCGCGGCGGCGGGGCTGGTCTGGAACGAGGAGAACCTGCGCGCCTACATCACGGATCCCAAGGCCATCGTGCCGGGCGGGTCGATGTCCTATGTGGGGCTGCGCAACGAGGAGCAGCGCAACAACCTGATCGCCTATCTGCGGCAGGCGAGCACGGCGGCGGCCAACTAGCCGACCGGATACCGCGCGTCCCTGGCTGCATGTGCCCGCTTGTGCGCGGGGCCCCCAACTCTACAAGTCCAGGCGACATATGTTGGGGGCTGCGTCGTTGGCGATCATTCTGGAAAATCCGGTCAAGCGGAAGCTGGCTGCCGGCGGCTGCGCCCTGGGCCTGGCGGTGCATCTGATCCGCTCGGCGGAGATCGCGCGCATCGCCAAGGCGAACGGCTACGACTTCCTGTTCCTTGAGGTGCAGCACGGGCTGTTCACGCTGGAGACGCTCGGCCACATCGCCCAGGCGGCGCTGGCGATCGGCATCGCGCCGATGGTGCGGGTGCGCGGCGTGCACGATCCGGACGTTCAGGCTCTGCTCGACAACGGCGTCACCGGCATCATCTATCCCGACGTCAACACCGTCGAGGAGGCGAAGCGGGCGGTGCGGACGGTGCGCTTCGCCCCGCTCGGCCGGCGCAGCGTGACCGGCACCTATCCGCATTTCGACTTCCGCCCGCTGCCGCCGGCCGAGGCCCTGCCGGCGCTGGAAGCGGCGACCCTGCTGGTCTGCATGATCGAGGCGCAGGAGGGGGTGGAGAACATCGAGGCGATCGCCGCGGTGCCGGGGATCGACGTGATCTATGTCGGGCTGAACGACCTGCTGCTCGACATGGGCAAGGCCGGTCAATACGCCGATCCCGCGCTGCTCGCCGCGGTCGCCCGGGTGGAGGCGGCCTGCAAGGCCAACGGCAAGTATTTCGGCATGGGCGGCAACCGCGACCCGAAGGCGCAGGCGGCGGCGATCCGCCGGGGCTCGCAGTTCATGAGCACCCAGACCGACATCGCCATGCTGTCCTCCGGCGCCGCGGCCTGGATGCGGGGCATCCGCGAGGCGCTGGAGGATTAGGCGGAACGCCCTTCAGCGCCGGGCGGCGCCGAAGCGGCGAAAGATCCGGTCTTCGCCGGCGCTCAATGCGCCCCGGCGAAGGCCAGCATCATCGCATAGACCTCGCGCGTCACCGCCGACAGCGTGCGTCCCAGCTCCTCCAGGTCGGCCACCTGATCCACGCGCTTGCCGACGGTCTCCTGCTCGGCCGGCGTCAGGATCAGCGGGATGATGCCGCTGGCGCGCGCCAGGCCGATCATCAGCGAATCATGCGGCTCGGGGATGTCGTCCTCCAGCAGCACCTTCCGCAGGCGGGCGCGCACTTCGAGCACCTCGGTCTCGCCCTCGGCGGCCTTGGGATAGCGGCGGTCGGGGAAGACCCAGAGGAAGCGGCCCTCCTCCTTCTTCAGCACGCCCTTGGCCACGAGGCGGTCGAGGATCATCGCGCGGTAATGGTCGCCCTGGCGGCCGATCTCGACGATCCAGTGGCGGCTGTCGCGCATGCCGAGATTGGTCGAGATCATGGTCAGCGCCTCGTCCAGCACGGGGTCGCCGGAGGGCTTGTGGCTGGTGACCATCAGCCGCTCGGGGTCGGTGTCGATCCGGTTGTCGAGGGAGAGCTGCATGAGGATGGCGCTGGCGATGGCATAGTCGCCGGCGGGCGCGGGCAGGCCAATGGGACGGCCCGTCTTGTCGTCGAGCAGGAGGAGCATGATCTCCTCCGGCATGGTGAGCTTCATGGCTGGTCCTCCAGGCGGTGGCCGCCGCCGGGCGGTCCCGGGGCAGATTCGGGCGCGATGTTGTTCGCCCGCGCGGCCGCTGTCCAGCGTGGTCATGCCGCCCGGTCACCCCGGGCTGGCCGTGGCGCATGGCATATGCCTTGCTTGCCCCGGCAGCAGGGCCGGCAGGGCCGGTGCAAGGCGAGAGGGCGATCAGCGCATGGATATCGGCGTCTTCATTCCCATCAACAACAATGGCTGGCTGATCTCGGAGAACGCGCCGCAATACATGCCGAGCTTCGAGCTCAACAAGCAGGTGGTGCAGAAGGCCGAGGGCTACGGGCTCGACTTCGCGCTGTCGATGATCAAGCTGCACGGCTTCGGCGGGAAGACCGAGTTCTGGGACCATGGGCTCGAGAGCTTCACGCTGATGGCCGGGCTGGCGGCGGTGACAAGCCGGATCAAGCTCTTCGCGTCAACGGCGGTGCTGACCATTCCCCCGGCGATCGTGGCGCGCATGGCGGCGACGATCGACAACATCTCGGGCGGGCGCTTCGGGGTGAACATCGTCTCGGGCTGGCACAAGGTCGAGTACAGCCAGATGGGGCTCTGGCCCGGCGACGCCCATTTCGGCAAGCGCTACGACTACAGCACCGAATACGTGCAGATCCTGCACGAGCTCTGGGAGACGGGGCATTCCGACTTCAAGGGCGAGTATTTCCAGATGGATGCGTGCAAGCTGAGCCCCCGGCCCAGCCAGCGGCCGAAGATCGTCAGCGCCGGCCAGTCGGACCGCGGGATGGAGTTCGGCGCCACGTATTGCGACTATAATTTCTGCCTCGGCGAGGGCGTGAACGAGCCGACGAAATCGGCCTCCGTGCCGGCGCGCGTGCTGGAGCATGCGCAGAAGACCGGGCGCGACGTCGGCGCCTACATGCTCTTCATGGTGGTCGCGGCCGAGACGGACGAGGCGGCGATGGCCAAATGGGACAGCTACGAGAAGGGCGCCGACCGCGCGGCGCTGCAGCACCTGCTGGGCCATGCGGCGCATGACGTGAACACCGAGGCGACCTCGATGGCGGCGGTGGTGCAGCGCAACCCCTCGCCGATCAACTTCAACATGGGGACGATCGTCGGCAGCCCGGCGAGCTGCGCGCGCATGCTCGACGAGGTGGCGGCCATGCCGGGCGTGGCCGGGATCATGCTGTGCTTCGACGACTTTCTGGGCGGCATGGACATGTTCGGCACGCAGATCCAGCCGCTGATGCAATGCCGGAAGGACCGGATGCCGCTCGCGGCGTAAGGGCCGGCAGCCCCTGAAGGAACAACGGCGTGCCCGCTGACAGCCTGACCCCGGCCCTGCGGCGCACCGTCATCGCCGTCGCGCTGCTGAACCTCGGCTATTTCGGCGTGGAGTTCGCCGTGGCGCTGGCCATCGGCTCGGTCTCGCTCTTCGCCGACAGCGTGGACTTCCTGGAGGACGCCTCGATCAACCTGCTGATCGCGCTGGCGCTCGGCTGGACGGCGCGCCAGCGGGCGCGACTCGGCATGCTGCTGGCGGGCATCCTCCTCGTGCCGGGCCTGGCGACGCTCTGGACCGCCTGGGAGAAGTTCAACCTGCCCGCCGCCCCGGAGCCGGCGGCGCTGACGCTGGCTGGGCTCGGCGCGCTGGCCGTCAACCTGACCTGCGCCTGGCTCCTGGCGCGCCACCGCCATCACGGCGGCAGCCTGACGCGGGCGGCCTTCCTCTCCGCGCGCAACGACGCGGCGGCCAATGTCGCGATCATCGCCGCGGGGCTCGCGACCGCCTTCGTCTGGCGCTCGGCCTGGCCGGATCTGGCCGTGGGCCTGGCCATTGCGGCGATGAACGCCGATGCGGCGCGCGAGGTCTGGACGGCGGCGCGGGAGGAGCACCGCGCCGCCGCCTGACCCTCGGCCGCTACGCCGCCGAGATGTTGTAGCGCCGCGCGACCGTGGTCCATTCGGTGATCTCGGCCCTGATCCGGTCCGTGAAGCCCGTGCCCATCACCGGCGTCGCCGGCGGCATGGTCTGCAGGTCCTCGAAGCGCGCGACGAGCTCGGGCCGGGCCAGGATCTGCGGGATCAGCGCGGAAAGCCGCTGCACGATCGGCTGCGGCAGGTTCTTCGGCGCCGAGAGCCCGAGCCACTGCGCCGAGGTGAGCCGGGGAAAGCCCTGCTCGGCGAAGGTCGGGATGCCCGGCAGCGCCGGCAGCCGCTGCGGCGTGGAGATGCCGAGGCAGCGCAGCGAGCCGTCCTTCAGCATCTGCACGTTGGTGGTGACCGGGTCGATCATGCTCTCGATCTGGCCGCCCATCAGGTCCTGGAGCGCGGGCGCGCTGCCGCGATAGGGCACGTGGTCGAGGTTGGGCGCGTTGGCCTCGCCGGAGAGCATCGCCCCCAGCAGATGCGGCGCCGAGCCGATGCCCGAGGAGCCGAAGCGCACCGGCTGCGTGCGCGCCGCCGTCACGTACTGCTCCAGCGTCCGGTAGGGCGAATCGGCCTTCACCAGCAGCACGTTCGAGGCCTCCACCAGCAGGCCCATATGGGTGAAGTCGGCGATGGGGTCGAAGGGCAGCGAGGGCAGCGTCGCGGTGGAGAAGACATGCACCGAGGCGTGGCTGACCAGCAGCGTGTAGCCGTCGGCGGGGGCTTTCGCGACATAGTCGGTGCCGATGACGCCGCCCGCGCCGGCGCGGTTCTCGACCAGGACCGTCTGGCCCAGCGCTTGGCTCATCGACGGCGCCATGAGGCGGGCGATGGTGTCGACCAGGCCGCCAGGGGGAAACTGGGCGACCAGGCGGATCGAGCCGCGGGTCGGCCACGCGGCGCCCTGGGCGCGGACGAGGGCGGGCGTGCCGAGAAGTCCGGCAGAGGCTCCAAGAAGGGCGCGACGATGCATTTTTTGTAATCTCCCGTTCAGCCTTCCTGCCGAAGGATTGCGCAGGGTGCTGGCAATCCCGACCGGAAGGGGTGTCCCGGGACTGTCATCGCAAGCGGCGTGCCGGGCCTATCCTCGGGCGGCGCGGCTGGGCATAAGCGCGCCGCAACTGTTCCCGGCCCTCGCCCTTCCATGATCCGCCTCGACAACATCAGCAAGCAGAACGGCCAGCAGCTCCTCTTCATCGAGGCCTCGGCCGCCCTCCAGAAGGGCGAGAAGATCGGGCTCGTCGGGCCCAACGGTGCCGGCAAGTCCACGCTGTTCCGGATGATCACGGGGCAGGAGCCGCCGGACGAGGGCCAGGTGCTGGTCGACCGCGGCGTCAGCATCGGCTTCTTCAGCCAGGACGTGGGCGAGATGTCCGGCCGCAGCGCGGTCGCGGAGGTCATGGACGGCGCCGGCGACGTCAGCACCGTCGCGGCCGAGCTGGCGGAGCTGGAGGCGGCGCTCGCCGATCCGGACCGCATGGACGAGATGGACAGCCTCATCGAGCGCTTCGGCGAGGTGCAGGCGCGCTTCGAGGACCTGGGCGGCTACGCGCTGGAGGGTCGCGCGCGCGAGGTGCTGGCCGGCCTCAGCTTCAGCCAGGAGATGATGGACGGCGACGTGGGCGCGCTCTCCGGCGGCTGGAAGATGCGCGTGGCGCTGGCGCGCATCCTGCTCATGCGCCCCGACGTCATGCTGCTGGACGAGCCCTCCAACCACCTCGACCTGGAAAGCCTCATCTGGCTGGAGCAGTTCCTGGCCGGCTACGAGGGCGCGCTGATGATGACCTCGCACGACCGCGAGTTCATGAACCGCATCATCAACAAGGTGATCGAGATCGACGGCGGCAGCCTGACCTCCTTCTCCGGCGACTACGAGTTCTACGAGCAGCAGCGCGCCATGAACGAGCAGCAGCAGCAGGCGCAGTTCGAGCGGCAGCAGGCGATGCTGGCCAAGGAGATCAAGTTCATCGAGCGCTTCAAGGCGCGCGCCTCGCATGCGGCGCAGGTGCAGAGCCGCGTGAAGAAGCTGGACAAGATCGAGCGCGTCGAGCCGCCGAAGCGCCGGCAGGTGGTGAGCTTCGAATTCCAGCCGGCGCCGCGCTCGGGCGAGGATGTCGTGAACCTGCGCGGCGTTCACAAGCGCTACGGCCACCGCGTGATCTACGAGGGGCTGGACCTGCTGGTGCGCCGGCGCGAGCGCTGCTGCGTGCTGGGGGTGAACGGCGCGGGCAAGTCGACGCTGCTGAAGCTGGTGACGGGCTCCACCGATCCCGACGAGGGGAGCGTCACGCTCGGCGGCAGCGTGAAGATGGCCTATTTCGCGCAGCACGCGATGGAGCTGCTGGACGGCAATCAGACCGTCTTCGAGGCGCTGGAGGAATCCTTCCCGCGGGCGGCGCAGGGCTCGCTGCGGTCGCTGGCAGGATGCTTCGGCTTCTCGGGCGACGAGGTGGAGAAACGCTGCCGGGTGCTCTCGGGCGGCGAGAAGGCGCGGCTGGTGATGGCGAAGATGCTCTACGACCCGCCCAACTTCCTGGTGCTGGACGAGCCCACGAACCACCTGGACATGGCGACGAAGGAGATGCTGATCACGGCGCTCTCGCAATACGAGGGCACCATGCTCTTCGTCTCGCACGACCGGCACTTTTTGGCGGCGCTGTCGAACCGCGTTCTGGAGCTGACGCCGGAGGGCATCCACCAGTATGGTGGCGGCTATACCGAATACGTGGCGCGCACGGGCCACGAGGCGCCAGGGCTGCACGGGTAAAGGGGGCCAGGGCCAAAAGCCCTGGCGGGGGTTGGCGCCGAAGGCGAGACAACCGAGGGGCGGAGCCCCTCGATCTTGTTTTTACTCCGCGATCGCCGCCGACCAGGGCGACATCACGTCCGACACGCCCACCCGCATCCCGCCGCGCTGCAGGATGAGGTTCGGGCAGGCGAAGTTGCCCGGTGCCACCGTGTGCTCGACCAGCTCGACTTCGGCATCCGCCGCCAGCGCGGAGAGCGTCGCCTCTCCCAATCGCTTGTCGGCCATCACGCCTTCCGGCCCGTGCACGTCGAGGCGCGGGTGGTGCGCGGCGGCTTCCGGCTCCATCGCGAAATCGGCGACGTAGGTGTACTGCTGGAACACCGCGGCCATGATCTTTCGGCCGCCCGAGGCGCCCAGGGCGATCTCCGGATTGCCCTTCGTGTCCAGCGCGATCACCGGGCACATGTTGCACAGCGGCCGCTTGCCCGGCGCGATGGCGTTGGGGCTGCCGGGCTCGGGGTCGAACCACATCACGCCGTTGTTCATCAGCACGCCGGTGCCGGGCAGGACCACGCGGCTGCCCATCGACGAGAGCAGCGTCGTGGTCATCGCGATCATCATGCCGTCCTTGTCGGCGACGGTGAGATGCGTGGTGCAGCTGTCGGCGCCGACAGGCTCGGCCTCAGTGGGCGTGTCGTCGCCCAGGCCAGCGAGGCGCTCGGCGTAGGAGGTGCGCAGGGAGCGCGCGAGATAGGCGTACCAGGCCGCGTCCGGCACGGCGCCGTAGGGCGCGTCCTCCATCATCGCGAGCAGGCGCTTGAGCGTCGGCGCGGCGGTGAGGCCGTTGGCGAGCATGAGCCGGCGGCCGCGGAAGGTGGCTTCCATGGCCGGCAGCACGCGCGCCTCGCAGGCGGCGAGGTCGGCGGCGGTGACGAAGCCCTCCATCGCCTTCATGTCGGCGGCGATCGAGGCGGCGATGTCGCCCTTGTAGAAGTCCTCGAGGCCGGCGGTCTGCAGCCGCTCCAGCGTGTCGGCGAGGCGGCCCTGGCGGAAGTGGCCCGAGGCGCCCTGGTAGGGGGGCACGGGGGGCAGGCCGTTGGGCAGATAGATGCGCGCGCTCTCCTCGTAGAGCCGCAGCACGGAGGCGCTGTTGGCGATCTTGAGCGTGGTGAACCAGTCCTGCGACAAGCCGCGCTTAGCGAGCGCCACGGCCGGCGCCAGCACGTCCTTGATCGGCATGCGGCCGTAGCGCTTGTGCAGCAGCGTGTAGCCGGCGACGGCCGAGGGGATCAGCGCCGATTTCGGCCCGTGGATGTTGATGTCACCCACGACCTCGGGCCAGGAGAAGAGGTCGTTCTTCATCTTCCCGGTCAGCGGATAGGCGGAGGCGTCGAGGCCTCGCGGCGCCACCGGTCCGAAGTCGAAGGTCTCGGCCGGGCCGCCCGGCTGCATCACCTGCGTGAAGCCGATGCCGCCGAGGCCGGAGTTCCAGGGCTCGACCGTCGCCAGCGCGAAGGCCGCGGCGACGGCCGCATCGGCCGCCGTGCCGCCGGCGCGCAGGATGGCCACGCCCGCCTCGGCCGCGTCGCGCGACTGGCTGGCGACGATCCCCTTCTCGCCCCGGCCGGCGGGCTTGCGCACGTTCCAGTGCTGCGTGGTGTGCGGAGGGAGGTCCATGGGCGCGTCCTTCGTTTCGGTAAGCTATCCTGGGCCTTAACCGCTGAATTCGGCAAGCCGGCCGCCCCTTTCCCGCCAGGGGATTGCCGGTTAAGCCTCCTCCGGAAAGACGTCCCACGGAGCGCCCCGATGAGCCTGAATGTCGCCGAACCACTGAAGAGCTTCATCGAGACCGAGGCGCTGCCCGGCACGGGCCTGGACGCCGCCGCCTTCTGGGCCGGCTTCGAATCCATCCTGCGCGACCTCGCGCCCCGCAATGCGGCGCTGCTGGCCGGGCGCGACGACCTCCAGGCGAAGATCGACGCCTGGCACCGCGAGAATCCCGCCAAGCCCATCGACGTTCCCGCCTACGAGGCCTTCCTCCGCGAGATCGGCTATCTGGTTCCCGAGCCCGCGGACTTCGCCATCACCACCGCCAACACCGATCCTGAGTTCGGCGGCATCGCCGGCCCGCAGCTCGTGGTGCCCGTGAGCAACGCGCGCTATGCGCTGAACGCCGCCAATGCGCGCTGGGGCAGCCTCTACGACGCGCTCTACGGCACGGACGCTATCCCCGAGGCCGACGGCGCCGAGCGCGGCCGTGGCTACAACCCGACGCGCGGCGGCAAGGTCATCGCCTTCGCGCGCAAGGTGCTCGACCAGGCCGTGCCGCTGATGGGCGCGGGCCATGCCGAGGCGCTGAAGTACACGATCAAGTCGGGCGCGCTGGACGTGGCGCTGCAGGGCGGCGGCTCGGTGCCGCTGAAGCGGCCGGACCAGTTTGTGGGCTTCGTCGGCGAGGCCGGCTCGCCCTCCGTGCTGCTCTTCCGCCACAACGGCCTGCACCTGGAGCTGCACATCGACCGCGCCAGCGAGATCGGCAAGACCGATGCGGCCGGCGTCTCGGACCTCGTGATGGAGGCCGCGCTCACCACCATCCAGGATTGCGAGGACAGCGTCGCGGCCGTGGATGCCGCGGACAAGGTGGATGTCTACCGCAACTGGCTCGGCCTCATGAAGGGCGACCTCAGCGCCGATCTGGAGAAGGGCGGCAAGACCATCACGCGCCGGCTCAACGAGGACCGGACCTACACCGCGCCGGACGGCGGCACGCTCACCCTGCCCGGCCGTTCCGTGATGCTGGTGCGCAACGTCGGCCACCACATGATGACCGATGCCGCGACGCTCGACGGCGCGGAGATTCCGGAGACCATCCTGGACGCCGCGGTCACCAGCCTGATCGCGATGCACGACATCAACGGCAAGCGGCTGAACAGCCGCGCCGGCAGTGTCTACATCGTGAAGCCCAAGATGCATGGGCCCGAGGAAGTGGCCTGGGCGGTGGAGCTCTTCGGCCGCGTCGAGAATCTGCTCGGCCTCGCGCCCAACACGCTCAAGATGGGCATCATGGACGAGGAACGGCGCACCACCGTCAACCTCAAGGCCTGCATCAAGGAGGCCGCGGAGCGCGTGGCCTTCATCAACACGGGCTTCCTGGACCGCACCGGCGACGAGATCCACACCTCGATGGAAGCCGGCGCCATGATCCGCAAGAACGACATGCGCGGCACGGCCTGGATCAAGGCCTATGAGGACTGGAACGTGGATATCGGCCTGCTCTGCGGGCTGCGCGGCAAGGCGCAGATCGGCAAGGGCATGTGGGCCATGCCCGACGCCATGGCGGCGATGCTGGAGCAGAAGGTCGGCCATCCCAAGGCCGGCGCGAACACCGCCTGGGTCCCCTCGCCCACCGCCGCCACGCTGCACGCGCTGCACTACCACCAGGTGGACGTGGCCGCGCGCCAGGCGGAGATCGCCGAGGGCGGCCGCCGCGCCGAGCTCACCGACCTGCTGACCGTGCCGGTCGCGACGCAGACCAACTGGCCCGCGCAGGACCTGCAGGCCGAGCTCGACAACAACGCGCAAGGCATCCTCGGCTACGTGGTCCGTTGGGTGGACCAGGGCGTCGGCTGCTCCAAGGTGCCGGACATCAACAATGTCGGCCTCATGGAGGACCGCGCGACGCTGCGCATCTCGGCGCAGCACATCGCCAACTGGCTGCGCCACGGCATCGTCACCCAGGACCAGGTGATGGAGACGCTGCGCCGCATGGCCGCCGTCGTGGACAAGCAGAACAAGGACGACGCGGCCTATACGCCGATGGCGCCCGACTTCTCGGGCGTCGCCTTCCAGGCCGCGGCGGCGCTGGTGCTCGAGGGCGCAGCACAGCCGAACGGCTACACCGAGTTCCTGCTGACCAGGTACCGCCGCGAGGCGAAAGCGGCCTGAACCCACTGATTTGAGGAGGGCTCTGCCCTCCTCAAACTCCACCCGCCAGGGCTTTTCGCCCTGGACCCTAACACCAGTGGTGCCAACGGCTGTCTTGGTCAGTCTCCCCGGATCACGAGATCCGGGATCACGTAGCGCTCGCTGCCGTCCACCGTGACGACCATGTTGTCGCCCTCGCGGCTGGCGACGACGGGCTCGCGCCCCTCGGTCGAGACCTGGCCGCTGCGGAAGACCAGCGAGCGGCGCTGGCCGCTCGGCAGGGTGATGTCCACCGTCGCCGTCTGCGGGCCGTGGCGGCGCACGCCGAAGGGGCAGGTCACCGGCGGCTGGCCCTGGAAGCGGCAATCCACCTGCCCCGTCGCCTGATAGGGCGTGCCGGGCACCCGGGCGTCACGCGCCGGCGCCGCGACCTCGCGCAGGTAGCGCGCCGAGGCCCAGCCCACGGGGCGCTGCGCATCGGCCGGGGCGACGCTGCACCAGGTCGCGCCCGCCACCTCCTGGCAGCCGAAGCTGCGCAGCATGGCGCCCTCGGGGAAGCGCAGCACGGTCCGCGAGGAATAGGACGGCCCGGTGCGGACGGTCAGCACGTCGCCCCGCGCCAGCCCGGCGACCTGCCGCGCGTCCGGACGTCCCGGCGGCCCGCGATCGGTGGAATCCTGCCGGGCCGGCGGGCCGGGCGGCGGCCCCTCGGCCACCCGCGCGCCGCGCCCGTCGATGCCGAAGGCGATGGTGTAGCCCGCGCCCGCATTCCGGCGGGGCGCGCCGCGGGCGAGAAAGACCCGCACGATATAGGTGCCGCTCGCCTGCAGCGTGCCGGTGAACTCGTTGCCGGCCGCCTGGCTGTCATGGATCGGCGTGTCGCTGCCCGGCGGCAGGACCACGTATTCGACATGGTTGCTGCCCGGCCGGAAGCGGACGGTCATCGCCTGCCCCGCCTGCGCGTTCAGACGGTAGTCCACGGTGTCGTTGCCCCGGACGCGGCCGTTGAACGAGGCGGCCGTCGCCCCGGGCGAGAATCGGACCGCGACATTGCTGGCCTTGTCGGCCGCCCAGGTCGCGGTGGCGGGCAGGCCCATGGCGCAGGCCAGGGCGATCATCGGAATGCGGTTCCACATGGCGGGACTCCTTCTTGTCCCGCCTTAACCCTGCTGGAGGCCTTGCGGCGGCATTGCGCTCACACAATGCGGCGGATCAGCCCCACCACGACCAGAAGCACCACCGCGCCCGCGGCCGAGGCCAGGATGACGCCGATGATCCCGCCGCCGAGCCCGATCGCCAGCCCGGGAAAGAAGTAGCCCGCCACGAAGGCGCCGATGATGCCGACCAGGATATTGCCGAGCAGACCGAAGCCCGCGCCCTTGACCGCCAGCCCCGCAAGCCAGCCGGCGATGGCGCCGACGACAAGCACCGCAATGATACCCATGGCATTCTCCCTCGGGCCAAGCGCCCTATGCTTCCTGCAGCTGTGCTTCCTATACGGGCAGGGCCCGCGCCGGGGCGAATGAAAGCGTGGCCGTCAGGGCTATGATCGCGCCGCCCGATGGTCCAGGAAAGGGTGCCCCCGGCCCCTCAGGACGCCCCTCATGCTCAAGCGCCTCGCCGCAGCCCTGCTGCTCCTCGCCTCAACCGCCCAGGCCCAGAACGCCGTCTCGACCGGCCCGACGCTCACGACCGTGCGCGCCCGCGGCCAGGTGGCTTGCGGCATCTCCACCGGCGACCCCGCCTGGTCCCAGCCCGACAGCCGCGGCGAGTGGCAGGGCATGGACGCCGATTTCTGCCGCGCCGTGGCCGCCGCCGTGCTGGGCGATGCGCGCCGCGTCGCCTGGCACCCGCTCACCGGCCAGAACCGCTTCCCGACGCTCTCCACCGGCCAGATCGACCTGCTCAGCCGCACCACGACCGTGACCTACCTGCGCGACGTCACCAACGGCCTCAACTTCGCCGCGCCGAACTTCTATGACGGCCAGGGTTTCCTCGTGCGCTCCGACAGCGGGGTGACGCGGGCCGACCAGCTGAATGGCGCCTCGATCTGCTTCACCTCGGCCAGCACGCACGAGCTGAACCTGCAGGACTGGTCGCGCGCCGGGAACATCCGCTTCACGCCGGTGATCTTCGCCGACAAGGACGAGGCGCGCCGCGCCTTCGAGGCCGGGCGCTGCGACAGCTTCACGGGCGATTCCTCGCAGCTCGCCGCCATCCGCGCCGCCTTCCCCAATCCCGCGGCCTACACGCTGCTGCCGGACCGCATCAGCAAGGAACCCTATGCCGCCGCGGTGCGCCATGGCGACGACCAGTGGTTCGACATTGTGAAATGGGTCGCCTACGGGCTCATCGAGGCGGAGGAGCTGGGCGTCACCCAGGCCAATGTGGATGAGATGCTGAACAGCCCGCGTCCGGCGATCCGGCGGCTGCTGGGCCAGACGGGCGACCTGGGGCCGGCCCTGGGGATGGACCGGCGCTGGATCTACAATGCGATCAAGGCTGTCGGGAACTACGGCGAGATCTACGACCGGCACCTCGGCGCCAACAGCGCGGTGCGGCTGCCGCGCGGGCTGAACGCGCTGTGGAACCAGGGCGGGATGATGTTCTCGCCGCCGATGCGGTAACGCCTTCGGGGGCAAGGCCCCCTTCGACAGGCGCCGCTCAGAAGGTCGGCGGCGCCGCTTCCTCCTCGCCCATGTCCGGCATCGGCACCTCGATCCGCACCGTCGACGGATCGACGCCGGTGCCGCGGTCGAGCCAGTAGGTCACGCTCTGCGGCCAGAAGATCACGACCGCGACCAGGATCAGCTGCAGCAGCACCCAGGGGATCGCGCCCCAGTAGATGTCGCTCGACCGCACCTCCTTCGGAGCGATGCCGCGCAGGTAGAAGAGCGCGAAGCCGAAGGGCGGGTGCATGAAGCTCGTCTGCATGTTCACGCAGAGCAGCACGCCGAACCACACGAGATCGATGTCCAGCTTGGCCGCCACCGGCGCCAGCAGCGGGATCACGATGAAGACGATCTCGAAGAAGTCGAGGAAGAAGGCCAGGAAGAAGATGAAGATGTTCACGAAGATCAGGAAGCCCACCTGACCCGCGGGGATGTGCGAGAGCAGATGCTCGATCCACAGCCCGCCGTCCACGCCCTGGAAGACAAGGCTGAACACCGTGGAGCCCACCAGGATGAAGATCACCATGGCGGTGATCCGCATGGTGCTCTCCATCGCCTGGTAGAGCAGCGACCAGGTGAAGCGGCCGTTGATGGCGGCCAGGCCGATGGCACCGACCGCGCCCATCGCGCCCGCCTCGGTCGGGGTGGCCAGGCCCAGGAAGATCGTGCCGAGCACGAGAAAAATCAGCACGATCGAGGGCACCATGCCCTTGGCCACGCGCCAGATCAGCGACCAGCCGCGCTGCGTCAGCGCCTCGGGCGGCAGCGGCGGCACCTTGTGCGGCGCGAAGATCGCGACACCCGCGATGAAGGCCATGAAGAGCAGGATCTGCAGGATCGAGGGGCCGATCGCGCCGGCATACATGTCGCCGACCGAGCGTCCCAGCTGGTCGCCCAGGATGATCAGCACCAGGGACGGCGGAATGACCTGGGTGATCGTGCCCGAGGCCGCGATCACGCCGGTCGCGATCCGCATGTCGTAGCCGTAGCGCATCATGATCGGCAGCGAGATCATGCCCATGGCGATGACCGAGGCGGCGACGGTGCCGGTGATGGCGCCGAGCACCGCGCCCACCAGGATGACCGCGAAGGCCAGCCCGCCCGGCACCTTGCCGAAGAGCTGGCCGGTGCCCTCCAGCAGATCCTCGGCTAGGCCGCAGCGTTCCAGCACCGCGCCCATCAGGGTGAAGAACGGAATCGAAAGCAGCAGGTCGTTCGACATGATGCCGAAGATCCGCAGCGGCAGGTTCCCCAGATAGGCCGAGGTGAAAAAGCCCATCTCGATGGAGAGGAAGCCGAAGAAGAGCCCTGTCGCGGCCAGCGAGAAGGCGACCGGGAAGCCGATCAGCAGGAAGACGACCAGCCCGCCGAACATGATCGGCGGCATGAGCTCAAGGGTCATTCGGGGCGCCGTCCTATTGCTCGGGCCTGACGTATTCGGCGACCAGCTCGACCTCGTCGGTCGGCGCCCCGATCAGCGCCGCGACGCGCTTGATGAGCTCGGAGACGCCCTGCAGGAAGATCAGCGCGAAGCCGATCGGCAGGATGAGCTTCACCGGCCAGCGCAGCAGCCCGCCGGCATTGGACGAGGTCTCATGCCGCGTCCAGCTGTCGAGGAAGAAGGGCCAGGTCATCCAGGCCAGCAGCGCCATGGCCGGGCCCAGGAAGAGAATCAGCCCCAACACGTCCACCCAGAGCCGCGCCCGCTGCGGCAGGTTGCCGTAGACCAGGTCGACCCGGACATGCTCGTTGCGCAGCAGCGTGTAGCCCGCGCCCAGCATGACGATGACGGTGAAGAGGTACCACTGCACCTCCAGCCAGGCATTGGAGCTGTAGGAGAGCAGGTAGCGCACGGCGGCATTGCCGGCGCTGACCACGCAGGCCAGCAGCACGGCCCAGACCGCCAGCCGGCTGACGGCCCGGTTCACGACATCGATCACATGGCTGACGCCGAGAAGCGGGCCCATCGTCACTCCTCTCAGCGGCGCTGCTGCTCCTGAGCCTGCATCAGGTAGTTGAAGCTGTCGAAGGTGTTCTCGGCGACGCGGAACCAGGGCAGCGTCGTGTCGCGGAAGGCCTTGGCGTGGTCGTAGACCTTCTTGAACATCGGGTTCGCGGCCGAGGTCTCGGCATAGAGCTCGTTGGCGGCGCGGTAGCAGGCCTCCAGCACCGGGCGCGGGAAGGGCCGGAGCTGCGTGCCGGCGGCGATCAGCCGGCGCAGCGCGGGCGCGTTCACCGTGTCGTACTTCGCGATGGTCTCGATGGTGGCGTCGCGGCAGGCGCTTTCCAGCGCTTCCTTGTAGAGCGTCGGCAGCGCCTCGTACTTCGCCTTGTTGCTGTAGAAGGAGAGGTTCAGGCCGCCCTCCCACCAGCCGGGGTAGTAGTAGAAGGGCGCGACGCGGTTGAAGCCGAGCTTCTCGTCGTCATAGGGGCCGACCCATTCGGCGGCGTCGATCGTGCCGCGCTCCAGCGCCGGGTAGATGTCGCCGCCGGCGATCTGCTGCGGCACGACGCCGAGCTTGGCGAGCACGTTGCCCGCGAACCCGCCGACGCGGAACTTGAGGCCGCGCAGGTCCTCCGGCGTGCGGATCTCCTTGCGGAACCAGCCGCCCATCTGCGCGCCGGTGTTGCCGGCGGGGATGGAGACGATGTTCATCGGCTCGAAGAATTCCTTCAGCACGTCGCGGCCGCCGCCATGCTCCATCCAGGCGTTGAGCTGGCGGAAGTTGAAGCCGAAGGGCCAGGTGGCGTCGAAGGTGAAGGTCGGGTCCTTGCCGACGAAGTAGTAGGAGGCGGTGTGGCCGCAATCGACCGTGCCGCCGGTGACGGCATTGGCCACTTCCAGCGCGGGGACCAGCTCGCCGGCGCCGAAGACGCGGATCTGGAACTTGCCGTCGGTCAGGGCCAGGACGCGCTTCGCGACGTGCTCGCCGGCCCCGTAGATGGTGTCCAGCGACTTGGGGAAGGAGGATGCGCAGCGCCAGCGGATCTCCGGCATGGCCTGGGCCAGAGCGGGGGCGGCGAGCGCGGCGACGCCCAGGGCGCCGGCGGCGGTCCCGGCGACGATGTTGCGGCGATTCATGGGGTTTCCTTCCGGTTCAGCACCGTTACCGGCACGTGTCATTCCGTCCGGTATCCATACGACATAAAATTACGCGGGGTCCAGGGGCTCAAAGGCCCCTGGTGGGGGTGCGGGGAGCGAAGCCCTCCGCTGTCATCCCTTGTCGATGGTGAGATCCGGCGCCTCGGGGTTCTTCATCCCTATGATATGATACCCGCAGTCCACATGATGGACTTCGCCCGAGACGCCGGTGCTCAGCGGCGACAGCAGGTACAGCCCCGCGCCGCCAACCTCGTCGAGGCCGACATTGCGCTGCATGGGCGAGTTGTACTGGTTCCACTTCAGGATGTAGCGGAAGTCCCCGATGCCGCTGGCGGCCAGCGTCTTGATGGGCCCCGCGCTGATCGCGTTCACGCGGATGCCGTCCGGCCCGAGGTCGGCGGCCATGTAGCGCACGCTGGCCTCCAGCGCGGCCTTGGCGATGCCCATGACATTGTAGTGCGGCACCCATTTCTCGGCACCGAGATAGGTCAGCGTCAGCAGCGAGCCGCCCTCGCTCATCAGGGCCGCGGCGCGGCGGCCGGCGGCCGCGAAGGAGTAGCAGGAGATGTCGAGCGCCTGGAGGAAGGCCTCGCGCGGCGTGTCGAGGAAGCGGCCCCGGAGGTACTGCTTGTCCGCGAAGCCGATGGCGTGGACGAAGAAGTCGAGCTTGCCCCAGCGCTCCTCGATGGCGCCGAAGGCGGCGTCCAGGTCCTCGTCGCTGGCGACGTCGCAGGGGATGACGATCTCGCTGCCGATGCTGGCGGCGAGCGGGCGGACGCGCTTCTCCAGCGCCTCGCCCTGGTAGGTGAAGGCGATCTCCGCGCCCTGCGCCGCGCAGGCCCGGGCGATGGCCCAGGCGATCGAGCGGTCGTTCGCCACGCCCATGATGAGGCCGCGGCGGCCCTGCATCAGCGTCCCGGTGGGCAGGGTGGCGGGGGCGGCGTCTTCGTTCATAGCGTTCCGTGTCTTGGCGCGGGGCAGAGCCGCAGCAGGTGGCGGGGGCGGAAGTTGTGGTGGCACATGCCCCACAACCGGGCAAGGCCCCGTCCGGCAGTCCGGGGCCGATGGAATTGGCCGGTGTCATCCTAATCTCATGTCCGGATCGGATTCACGCCTTCGGCGATCCGGTCTAAGGAAGCGCCATGCCCGATCCCCATGATCCCCTTGCCCTCTTCGCCGAATGGTTCGCCGAGGCGGAGGCGTCCGAGCCGAACGATCCCAATGCCATGTGCCTGGCGACATCGACGCCGGAGGGGCGGCCCTCGGCGCGCATGGTGCTGCTGAAGGGGCAGGACGACAGGGGCTTCGTCTTCTACACCAACCTCGAATCGCGCAAGGGCGAGCAGCTGGCGGCCAATCCCTTCGCGGCGCTGTGCTTCCACTGGAAGTCGCTGCGGCGGAGCATCCGGGTCGAGGGCCGCGTGGAAGCCGTGACCGATGCGGAGGCCGACGCCTATTATGCCACGCGCGCCCGCGGCTCGCGGATCGGCGCCTGGGCCTCGCGCCAGTCGCGGCCCCTGGAAGGGCGCTTCGCGCTGGAGAAGGCGGTGGCGGAATACACGCTGAAGTTCGGGGTGGGCACGATCCCGCGACCGGAATTCTGGTCGGGCTTCCGCATCCTGCCGGACCGCATCGAGTTCTGGCGCGACATGCCCTTCCGCCTGCATGAGCGCCGCGTTTTTCTCGCGGACGGCGCCGGCTGGCGCGAGGAAGCCCTCTACCCCTGATGGCCGTTGCCGGAGAACATCCCTGATGGCGGTCCCCGGAGAGCATCCCTGATGGCGGTCCCCGCCGGGCAGCGGGAGGCCGCGGCCTTCCTGGAGAAACTGACCGGCGGCCCTCCCAAGGAGACGCATATCTCGGCCGTCTTCCTCGGGCCCGAGGAAGCGCTGAAGCTCAAGAAGGCGGTGGATATCGGCTTCCTCGACTTCACCCGGCTCGAGGAGCGCGAGCGTCTCGTGAAGTTCGAGCACGCACTGAACGCGCCGCACGCGCCGCAGCTCTACCTCGGCGTCGAAAAGCTGACGCGCGGGCCGGACGGGCGCCTGCGCCTCGGCGGCGAAGGCGAAGCCGTGGACTGGGTGCTACGCATGCGCCGCCTCCCCGCCGACGCCTTCCTCTCCGAGCGCCCCTGCGAGCCGGCGCTGCTCGACCCCATGGCCGATGCTGTCGTGGCGCTGCACGCGGCCGCGCCCCGGCGCGAGGGCGACGGCGACATGACGCGGACCATCACGGGCAACCGCGAGGCCGGGCTTTCCGCGGGCCTGCCGCGCGCGGAGGTGCTGCGCTGGGCGGAGGCCGCGCTGGCGCTCCACGAACGGCTGAAGCCCTGGCTGGCCGAGCGCGCGCATCATGGCTTCCTGCGCCGCTGCCACGGCGACCTGCACCTAGGAAACCTCTGCCTGCTCGACGGCCGACCCACTCCCTTCGACGCGCTGGAGTTCGACGAGGCGCTGGCCACCATCGACACCGGCTACGATCTCGCCTTCCTGGTGATGGACCTCGCGCTGCGGCACGGCCGCGGGCCGGCCAACCGCGTGCTGAACCGCTACCTTGCCCGCACCGGCGACGTGGCGCTGCTGCGGGGACTGCCGCTCTGGCTCTCCCTGCGCGCCTTCATCCGCGCGCATGTGACGGCGCGGTCCGGCGGCGATCCCGCGCCGCTGCTGGCAGCCGCGCTCGACTGGCTGAAGCCGGCGCCCAGGCCGGTCCTGGTGGCGATCGGCGGGCTGCCGGGGACGGGGAAGACCACGGTCGGACGGCTGGTCGCGCCCGAGCTCGGCCCCTCCCCCGGCGCCGTCCAGCTCCGCAGCGACGAGATCCGCAAGCGCCGCCACGGCGTCCTGCCCGAGGTCCGGCTTCCGAAGGAGGCCTACGATCCCGGCGAAGGCCCGCGCGTCTTCGCCGAATTGCGTGAACTCGCTGGTGTCGCGCTCAATGCCGGCTGCTCCGTCGTCGCCGACGGCGCGTATCTCGCCCCTCACGAGCGAGAAGCGATCGCCGAAGCCTGGCCGGATTTCTTCGGCTTCTGGCTGGAAGCGCCGCTCGACACTCTGCGCGCGCGCGTGGCGTCTCGTATCGGCGACGCTTCCGACGCCGATGTCGCAGTGCTCGACATGATGGCCGCACGTGAAGCCGGCCCCTTGGACTGGACGCGCGTCGACGCCACATCCGATGCCGAGTCATCCGCACGCAAGATGCTGGACTCATTGCCTTCCGGCCCGCCATAACCGCGCCGGAACATTCGGGTTCGGGGGACACCAACATGGCCTATCGCCGCCTGCTTCTGCCGATGACGGGGACCGCCGCCGGGGAAGCCGCGCTCGCCACCGCGCTGCTCGTCGCCCGCATCTGGAACGCGCATGTCCATTGCCTGCATGTCCGCGTCGATGCGCGCGACGTGGCGCCGCTCGCCGGCGAGGGCCTGTCCGGCGCCATGATCGAGGAGATGATGGCCGCCACCGAGCGCGAGAGCGGCGACCGCGCCGGCCGCGTCCGCGCGCTCTTCGAGCGCTTCGCCGCCACGGCCGGCGGCATCACCATCGCCAACTCGGCAGAGACCGCGCTGAAGTCGGAGGGGCCGACCCTCTCCTTCGAATCCATCGCGGGCCGCGAGGAGGACATCGTCGCCCAGCAGTCGCGCCTCTACGACATGGCCGTGGTGCCGCATCCCGAGGCCGACGAGGACGTCTCCAGCTCCGACGCGCTGCACGCCGTGCTCTTCGACAGCGGCCGTCCCGTGCTGATCGCGCCGCGCGTGGCGCCGGTCACCATCGGCACGCGGGTCTGCTGCGCCTGGAACGGCTCGGCCGAATCCGCCGCGGCCATCGACGCCGCCCTGCCCTGGCTGCACCGTGCCGATGCCCGCCGCATCCTCTACGCCGACGAGTACCAGCGGCGCGGGCCCAAGGTGGAGGGCATCCTGGCCTATCTGCACTGGCACGAGATCAGCGCCGAGGCGATGCAGTTCAAGCCGATGACCAAGGATGTCGGCGCCGGCCTGCTGGGCGCGGTGCGCGACTTCGGGGCCGACCTGCTCTGCATGGGCGCCTACAGCCATTCACGACTGCGCCAGCTCATCCTGGGCGGCGTCACGCGGCACGTGCTGGAGAACAGCGACGTCCCCGTGCTGATGTGCCGCTAAGCGTTCCCCGTTCGCAGGAGCTCGCTGCAAAGCCTCCAGCTTCTTGTTTTGAGAGCATGATCCACGCTTCCGGTGATTCCACCTGCGGGCCCTGGGCTCCGCCCAGGCTGGAGGCGTAAGCGGCGGAGCAGATCGCGGCGATCGCCCGGAACGAGGCGGAGGTCCTGGCGGGCTTCGAGGATCACAGGGGCGTGGGCGAGCCGGTCGCCCTGCCCGACGGGACGATGGTGCCGAGGCTGCCCGGCTTCCGCCGCTGGATCTGGAACGGCGAGGTCACCTGCGGCAGCATCGCCGCGCGCTGGCAGGGGGGCACGGTGGAGCTGCTGCCGCATGTGCTCGGCCATGTCGGCTATGCCGTCGTGCCCTGGCGGCGCGGCGAGGCGATCGGCACCCGGGCGCTGGCGATGATGCTGGAGCAGCTGCGGCCGCTGGGCTTGCCTTATGTCGAGCTGACCTGCCAGCCCGACAACGAAGCGTCGATCTGCGTCATCCGGAACAACGGCGGCGCGCTGGTGGGATCCTTCGAGCGGCCGACGGTCTATGGTGGCGGGACGGCGCTGCGCTGGCGGATCGCGCTGCAGGGTTGATGCGGGAGGGCCCGGCGCGCCAGCGGAGGCGCGCGATCATCCCGGCGCCCATGCTGCGGGCGCCGGCATCGCCGGAGCCGCAGACCGCGACTATTCGAGGCCGGAGGGGACAGGGCACCGCCGCGCCAGGGCCGTCATCTCCGCCGCGAAGCCGGCATCCTCCGCCCCGCCGAGAAGGAAGCGGCCCAGCCCGAGCCCCAGCGCGCGGAAGCCCGCCGCGTCTAGCCCGCGGATCGCCATCGGCGTCGAGCCCAGCCGCAGCCCCATGCGCCCCGGCAACGTCGTCGTGTTCGCCACGATCCCATGCCGGAACAGCGCCGCGTTCAGCGCGGCATCCGCCCCCGGCACCTCCGCCACGACCATGTGCGTCGCCGTCCCGCCCGCATAGAGCCCGACGCCCGCCGCCGAGAGTCCCTCGGCCAGCGCCTTCGCGCCGTCGACGACCCGCCCCATCAGCACGCGGAACTCCGGCCGTGCCACCAGACCGAACAGCGCCGCCCGCGCCGCGATGATGTGCCCGCCCGGCGCCGCCTGCAGCCCCGGCGCCAGCGCCGCGTCGATCGCCGCCGCATGCGTCGCGCGGCACAGGATCAGCCCGCCCGTCCGCGGTCCGCACATGGTCTTGTGCGTCGAGCTGGTGACCACGTCGCAGAAGGGCACCGGGTTCTCGTGCAGCCCCGCGAGGATCAGCCCCGAGACATGCGCGATATCCGCAAACATCAGCGCCCCCGCCTTCCGCGCGATATCAGCCAGCCGCGAAAAATCCAGCGGCAGGGGATAGGCGCTGGAGCCCGCCACGATCATCCGCGGCCGGAACGAGACGGCCTGCGCCGCTGCGCCCTCGTAGTCCACGGCGCCGTCCTCGCGCACGCCGAAGAATGCGACCTCATGCTCCTGCCCAGAGATGTGACGGATCGAGCCATGGCTGCCATGTCCGCCCGCTACAGGGTCGAAGGCCAGGATGCGCTCGCCCGGTCGCAGCAGCCCGCGCAGCACGGCGACATTGGCGATGGTGGAGGACAGCGCCTGGATGTTCGCGTGCTCCGCGCCGAACAGCGCCCGGGCGCGCGCGCAGGCCAGCTCCTCGATGGCATCCATGACAGCGCCGCCGCCGAAGCCCCGGCGCGGCGGATATCCCGAGGCGTTCTTGTCCACCAGCACCGAGGCCTCGGCCTCCAGCGCAGCGCGCGGCGAATAGGTCTCGGAGGCGACGAGGTTCACCGTCGCCGCATTCTGCGCGCGCTGCGCGGCGATCAGCGCCTCCAGCTCCGGATCCGCCGCCGCTAGGCCATCGGCAAAGAAGGCATTCCAGGGCAGGTCCCGCATCCGTTACACTTCCTTCGTCGTTGACAAGCTTCCGCCGCCAATTTGTAGTGTCAGCCGGACAATCATGAATAGCGATGTTGTGAAGCCAGTATAAGGAATTCCAGGCTATCGGCACCACCATTGGCACCTTGGGCGCGCTCAGGATCGGTCTCGACGTCGGCGGCACCTTCACCGACGTCTTCCTCTCGGACGGCGCCACCGGCGCGACGGTGCGGCACAAGCTCTCCTCCACGCCCGAGAACCCCGACCGCGCCCCGGTCCAGGGCATCCGGGAGATCCTGGCGCTCGCCAGGCGCAGCGCGGCCGAGGTCGGCTTCGTCGGCCTCGGCACCACCGTCGCCACCAACGCGCTGCTGGAGCGTCGGCTCGCCCGCACCGGGCTCATCACCACCGGGGGATTCCGGGACCTGCTGGAGATCGCGCGCCAGCGCCGCCCGCATGTCTACGACCTCTTCGCGCGCCGCCCCCTGCCGCTGGTGCCGCGCGAGCTGCGCTTCGAGGTGCGCGAGCGCATGGCGGCCGACGGCTCCGTCCTGCTGCCGCTCGACGAGGACGGCCTGCGCGCCGCCATCGGCGCGCTGCGCGCGGCGGGCTGCGAGAGCGTCGCCATCTGCTTCCTCCACGCCTATGCCAATCCCTCGCACGAGCGCCGCGCGGCGGAGATCCTGCGTGCGGAATGGCCCGACGTGGCGCTGACCGTCGCGACCGACCTGCTGCCGGAATTCCGCGAGTACGAGCGGCTCAGCTCCACCGTGGTCAATGCCGCGCTGATGCCGGTGATGCGGCGCTACCTCAACGGCTTCCGCGCCGCGGTGGAGCGCCTCGGCATCACCGTGCCGCCCTGGGTGATGACCTCCGGCGGCGGCGTCTTCTCCACCGAGCTGGCGGCGGAGCGGCCGCTCGACACGCTGCTCTCCGGCCCCTCCGGCGGCGTCAGCGGCGCGCTGCATCTGGGCCGCGCGACGGGCCGGCCGAACCTCGTCACCTTCGACATGGGCGGCACCTCCACCGACGTCTGCCTCATCCGCGCGATGCGGCCCGAGGTCACGCAGACGCGCCAGATCGACGGGCTGCCCATCCGATCCGCCGCGGTGGACGTGCACACGGTGGGCGCCGGCGGCAGCAGCCTGGCCTGGGTGGATGCGGGCGGGCTGCTGCGCGTGGGGCCGCGTTCGGCCGGCGCCAAGCCGGGACCGGCCTGCTACCGAAAGGGCGGCACCGAGCCCACGGTGACCGACGCCAATGTCGTGCTGGGCCGGCTCAATCCCACGCACCTGCTGGCGGGGCGGCTGCCGATCGACGCCTCCGCCGCGGCCGAGGCGATCCGGCGCGTCGTGGCGGAACCGAAGGGCCTGGGTGTCGAGGAGGCGGCCGCCGCGATCATCGCCATCTCCAACACCAACATCGCCCAGGCCATCCGCTATGTCTCGGTGGAGCGCGGGCTCGACCCGGGCGATTTCTGGCTCGTCGCCTTCGGAGGCGCCGGGCCTCTGCACGCGGCGGAGGTGGCCGTCGAGCTCGGCATGCGCGTGCTGGTGCCGACCAGTCCCGGCCTGCTCTGCGCCATGGGCGTGCTGACCAAGGACGTGCAGGTCGACCTCAGCCAGACCCGGCTGATCCGCGACGGCGAGGACGGCGGCGGCGCAGCCGCGGCGGCGATCCTCGCCGGCCTCGCGGAGCGCGCGCGGGCGATCCTGGCGCGCAGCGGCCAGGAGCTGGCCGGCCTCGCCATGGAGCATGTCGTGGACGCGCGCTACCAGGGCCAGAACTTCGAGCTGCAGATCCCGCTGCCGGCGGCGCCCACGGCCGAGGGCATCATCCCCGCCGTGCGCCAGGGCTTCGACGCCGAGCATCGCCGCCTCTACGGCTACGACCAGCCGGACAAGCCCATCGAGCTCGTGACCTTCCGGCTGCGCGCCATGCTGCCGACAGGCCAGGCGGAGGCTGCGGCCCCTTCCCTCGCCCACCGCCTCGGACCGCCGCTCCCGATCGGCGAGCGCCGCGCGCATTTCCCCGCGACCGGCTTCGTCGCGACGCCGGTCTTCGAGCGCGACGCATTCCAGGCCGGCGACGTGCTGCAGGGCCCCGTCATCGTGGAGCAGATGGACACCACCACCATCGTCCCGCCCGGCTTCACCTGCACGGTGGACGCGCAGCTGAACCTCCTGCTCGAAGCCGGGGCCGCATGACCGCCGCGAGCACCGAGATCATCGCGAGCGGCCTCGAGGCTGCGGCCTGGGAGATGTGCGCGAGCCTCATCCGCACCGCCTATTCCCCCAATGTGAAGGAGCGCGCGGACTGCTCCACCGCGCTCGTCGACCTCCAGGGCCGCACGCTGGCCCTGGCGACGCATGCGCCGGCCCATCTCGGCTCCACGCTGCGCCTCGTGCCCGCGATCCTGGAGCGCTTCCCGCTCGACGAGCTGAAGCCCGGCGACGCCTTCCTTGCCAACGACCCCTATATCGTCGGCGTCACGCATCTGAACGACTGCACCCTGGCCACGCCCATCTTCGTGGACGGCCGCCCCGTCGCCTTCGCCGCCTCCGTCACGCATCATTCCGACGTCGGCGGCCGCGTGCCGGGCAGCGAGGCCGGCGACAGCACCTCCATCTTCCAGGAGGGTATTCGCTATCCTCCCATGAAGCTCATCGACGCCGGCGTGCCGCGACGCGACGTCTGGGAGCTCTTTCTGCTCAACACGCGCACGCCGCATTTCTCCGACGGGGACCTCAAGGCGCAGATCGCCTCCAACACGCGCGGCGTGCAGCGCATGCTCGCGCTCTACGCACGCTACGGCACGGCGGAGACCGAGGCCGCCATCGCCGCCATGCTCGACGCCAACGAGCGCCGGGCGCGCAGCCGCATCGGCTCCGTCCTCGCGAAGGGCGTCTACGAGGCCGAGGATTTCCTCGACGAGGACGGCATCAGCGACCGCCCGGTGCGCCTCGGCGTGACGCTGATGGTGTGCCGGAACGGCCTCACCTTCGACTTCTCGCGCTGCGGGCCGCAGATCGCCTCGGGCAAGAACGTTCCCTACACGCATCTCATGGCCACGGTGTATTTCTGTACCAAGGCCGTGATCGACCCTGCCATGCCCGTGAACGAGGGCCTCTACCGCGCCATCCGCGTGATCGCGCCCGAGGGCAGCGTGGTGAACCCGCGCCCGCCGGGCGGCGTCGGCTCGCGCAACCTGACCTCGATGATCCTGGCCGACGCCATCCTGCAGTGCTTCGGCCAGGCCGCGCCCGGCCTCGCCATGGCGGCGGGCGGCCCCTACCAGGGCATCATCCTGGCCGGGCCGGATCCGGCCCGGAAGCGCTTCTACGTGGACTACGAGAACTTCGCCGGCGGCCAGGGCGGCACGGCGAAGGGCGACGGGCTCGATGTCATGCAGCTGCACATGACCAACACCTCCAACCTGCCGGTCGAGGTGACCGAGCTGGAATTCCCCATGCGTGTGGAACGCTACGAGCTGATCCCGGACAGCGGCGGCGCCGGCAGGCACCGCGGCGGCCTCGGCGTGCGGCGCGACCTGCGCATCACCGCGACCGAGGCCGTGCTGGCGCTGCGCAGCGCGCGCCAGGTCTTTCCCGCGCTCGGCCTCGACGGCGGGGGCGAGGGCACGCTCGGCGCCTTCCTGCTCGACCCTGACAAAGCGGCGCCCGGGCCGCGCCTGCCCTCCACGGCTTCGGAATACGGCCTCGCGGACGGCGCGCTGCTGCGCATCGTCACGCCCGGTGGCGGCGGCTACGGCGATCCGCGCGAGCGCGACCCGGAGGCGGTCGCGCGCGACGTGCGGCAGGGCAAGGTCTCGGCAGCCGCCGCGCGCGATCTCTATGGCGTCGTCACCGACGATTCCGGCACGCTGGACGCAGCAGCCACCGCCGCGCTGCGCGCCTCGTTTCCACCACGGCAAAGGAGCCTCGCATGACAAGACATCGCGGCCCCGAATGGGCCTGGCCCCTTGTTCTCCTCCTCGCGCTCGTCGCGCCGGGCCTCGCCCTTGCGCAATCCTTCCCCGAACGCCCGCTCCGCATCATCGTACCCTTCGCCGCCGGCGGCGCCACCGACGTCACGGCGCGCGTCATCGCCGAGGCCATGGGCGCGCTGCTCCCGCAGCCCGTGGTCGTCGAGAACCGGCCGGGCGGCGGCGGCGTGGTCGGCTCCGAGGTCGTGGTCCGCGCGCCCCCCGACGGCCACACCATGCTGGTGAACAACAACAGCCTCGCCGTGCTGCGCCATTTCACGCCCAACGCGCCCTTCGATCCCGCGCAGGCGCTCTCGGCCGTCACGCTGCTGATCGACACGCCCATGGCGATGCTCGTCGCCAACAACCTGCCGGTCACCAGCGGGCAGGAGTTCGTGGCGCTGGTCCGCGCCAACCCCGGCAAGTACGACTACGGCACCACCGGCGGCGGCGGCACGCTGCAGATGGCGGCGCTGCTCTTCCTGCGCGCCACCGGCACCACGATGACCGAGATTCCCTATCGCGGCGGTGCGCCCGCCACGCTCGACCTCGTGGCCGGCCGCATCGCCTTGCAGTTCGACACCGGCACCACCGGCTTCCAGACGGCCCGCGGCGGCGGCGCGCGGGCGGTCGCGGTCACCTCGGCTCGGCGCAGCCGCTTCGCGCCGGAGATCCCGACCTGGCGCGAGATCGGCGTCGACGACGAGTTCTCCGTCTGGCAGGGCGTCTTCGTCAGCTCGTCCACGCCGCCCGCGGTGCGCGAGACCCTGCGCCAGGCGATCGCGCGCGCACTGCGCACCGAGGCGACGCAGCGCCGCTTCGCGGAGCTCGGCGCCGACAACATCCTCGGCGGCACCCTCGAGGAGAGCGATGCGGTCGTCCGCGCCGAATTCACTCGCTGGGAACGGCTGCTGGGTTCACGCTGATGGCACGTTCACAAGCGAAGGGCCGCAATATGCCGCATCTTCTCCGCCGCCGCGCACTGCTCGCGGCACCGGCCGCTTTGGCATCCCCGGCCCTGGCGCAGGAGGCACCCTGGCCCAATCGCGCCATCCGCATCATCGTGCCCTACCCGCCCGGCGGCGGCTCGGATGTGACGGCGCGGCTGGTGGCGCCCGGCCTCCAGGCGGCGCTGGGCCAGTCGGTGGTCATCGACAACCGCGCCGGCGCCACGGGGGTCGTCGGCACCGAGGCCGTCGCGCGCTCGGCGCCCGACGGCTACACGCTGCTGCTGGTCGACCTGCCGCACACGGTCATCCCGCATCTCATGCCGAACCTGCCCTTCGACCCCGTGGCGGATTTCTCTGCGGTCTCGGTGGTGGGCGTGGCGCCGATGATCCTCTTCGCCAATCCGCGCCTGCCGGCGCCCGACGCCAAGGCCTTCGCCGAGCTCGCGCGCGCCCGGCCGGACGGGTACTCCATCGCGCTCGCGGGCATCGGCGGCAACACGCATCTGATGTCCGAGCTGTTCCAGCGCCTGACCGGGACGAAGCTCGTGCAGGTGCCCTATCGCGGCTCGGGCCCCTCGATCACCGACCTCGCGGCCGGGCAGGTGCAGGTGGCCTTCACCACCATGCTGACGGCCGCGCCCTTCCTGCAGAACAACACCATCCGCGCGCTCGGCGTCGCCACCACCGAGCGGATGGCCGAGCTGCCCGACACGCCCACCTTCCGCGAGCAGGGCATCGACCTCGTGGCCGCGCATTGGTGGGGGCTGCTGGCCCCCGCCGGCACGCCCGAGCCCATCGTCAACCGCATCGCCGCGGCGGTGGCGGGCGCGGTGCAGGATCCCGCGATCCGGCCGCGCATGGCCACCATGGGGCTGATCCCGCAGGCGACCGGCCCCGCCGCCTTCTCCGCCCTCATCCGCTCCGACCTCGCCCGCTGGGGCGAGCTCGTCCGCGCCGCGCATATCAAGATCGAATGACCCCGCACGACCGCTTCGGCAACCCCATCGACCCCGCGGCCGGCTTCGCCCGCGGGACCATCCTCGCTTCCGCCACCAAGGACAGCCGCCGCCAGCAGCAGGGCGTCGCGCTGATCCGGGAGCGCGTGCTGCGGCTCGGGATGGAGAGCGTCGGCATCTTCACCGGCAACCGGCGCGACTTCCTGCTCCGCGAGGCCGATATCCCCACCCTGGCCGAGGAGTGGGTGGGCCCCTCGCTCTATGGCCCGGCGCTGGCGGCAGCCATCCGCGCGCATCTCGCCGCGCCGCCGGAGGCCGCCTGCTTCGTCTTCAACCGCGGCAGCGCGGCGCTGGTCGCGAGCATCCTGACCCTTGCGCCGCAGGGACGCGTGATCTCGGTCGTGCCGATGGGCAGCCGCTCGCATCCCTCGCTGCGGCGGGGCGCGATGATCGCAGGAGCCGGCTTCGAGGAGATCGAGGGCATCTCAGCCCTGCCGGCGCTGCTGGCGACGACGGCCTCCGTGGTCGCGATCACCACCGTGACCAGCAGCCTCGCCCGCATGCCCGAGGCCGAGATCGCGGAGGCCGTGGCGCTCGCCCATCGCGCGGGGCTGCCCGTTCTGGTCGACGACGCCTACGGCGCCCGCATCCGCACCGTGCTGCACGGCGGCGCGCCCGCCTTCGCGCACGGCGCCGATCTGGTGGTCACCAACGGCGACAAGGCCGGCATGCCCGGGCCCCGCGCCGGGATCATGGCGGGCGACGCGGCGCTGATGGCTGGTATCATCGCGACCGCCAGCCTCATCGGCATGGAGGCCCGCGCGCCGGTGGCGGCCGGCACGCTGCGCGGGCTGGAGGCCTATACGCCGGACGATCTGCGGCACGAGGCGGAACAGGGGGCTGCCCTCGCCGATGCCCTCGCCATCCGGCTGGGCGACGCCGTTCAGCGCTCCGACCTCGGCCCGATCGTCTCGCCCGAGGAGGTGCTGGCGCTGGCCTGCGCGCGGGCGGGGATCGCCACGCCGCCGATCGTGCCCGTCGAGGCGACGGCCGCGCTGGGCATGCTGCTGATGCAGGGCCACGGCATCCTGACCACCAACATCGCCGGCCAGCCCGGCTCGCACCCCGCCCTGCGGCTGAAGCCGGCCGGGCCGGCGCTGGAGCGCTGCGGCGGCGTGGAGGCGGTGGCGCGGGCGGTGGACGCGGGAATCTCCGCCGTGGCGGGGATGCTGGCAGGGCCGGAGGCGTTCCGGCCGCTGCTGCTGGGCGGAGCCTAGCTCCCCGGATCTGCCGTCATCGGGGGAGGCGCAGCATCGGTGAGATGCTGCAGGAGGAATCCACCGCGATCGTGCCCAGGACCTCGAAGCCGTGCCGCTCGTAGAGGCCGAGGTTGCGCGGATTCGTGGCTTCCAGATAGGCGGCCGTCCGGTCCCGGTCGCATTGCCGCAAGGTATGCTCGAGCAGCGCCGAGCCATGGCCTTGCTCCTGGTGCCGGCTGTCGACCCCGATGAGCGGCAGGTACCAGTGCGGTCCCTCCGGATGATACCGCGCCATCTGCTCGAACACGGCGCCGATGGCGCTCAGCCTCTCGGGCGCGACCGTCCGCCCCAGGACGGCTCCCAGCTCCTCGTCATCGACATGGATGCCGGGCGGCAGCCAGAGCGCCGCGCCGATGCCGCCCCCGATCGCACGGGCGCTCCCGGCCTCGAAGGCCCGGCCTCCGAAGGCACGCACGAAGGCGGGAAAATGGGCCAGGTAGAGATGGGGGTCGCCGCCATAGAGCCAGCGCCCGGCAGGATCGGTGCTGAAGGCCAGGGTCAGGGCCGCCACGGCCCGGTCGATGTCGGCGGGAGCGGTGATGTTGTCGATCGTGGCCATGGGGGGTCCTCGTGAAGCACGCTGCTGCTTACGGCTGGCCCCGCGACCTATTCATTTCGGAACAGGTATGTTGCGTTGCGGATGAAACGACTTGAGGAGGGCTCTGCCCTCCTCAAACTCCACCCGCCAGGGCTTTATGCCCCGGGACCCCAATACTTAAACTATTGGTTTCCAGAGGCCTTTCGGCCTCTGGTGGGGTGGGTGTGGGAGGGGCAAAAGCCCCGCCCAGGGAACCTCAGGCCACGCGCTCCGTCTCCGGCTCCAGATCCACATTCACCTCCAGCCGATGCGCACCGCCGCCCAGCAGCACGCCCCGCAGCGGCGAGATGTCGGAAAAATCCCGGCCCCAGGCCAGCACCACATGCTCGTCGCGCACCACGATGCCGTTGGTGGGATCGAGCTGCACCCATTCGTCGCCGATCCAGGCCGAGACCCAGGCATGCGACTGGTCCGCCCCGCGCCGCCGCGTCTGGCCCGGCGGCGGCCGCGTCCGCACATAGCCCGAGACATAGCGCGCCGGCAGGCCGAGGCCCCGCAGCCCCGCGAGCATGACCTGCGAGAAGTCCTGGCAGACGCCGCGCCGCATCCGCAGCACCTCGGCGATCGGCGTGGTGATGCTGGTCACGCCCGCCTGGAAGGTGAAGTCGCGGCGCATGCGGGCGTTGAGGTCGAGCAGCCCCTCCAGCACCGGCCGGCCGGGCGGGAAGCTCGCCGCGGCATAGGCGGTGGCGTCGGCGAGGAGCGGGATGTAGAGCGTCGGCAGCAGGAAGTCCGCCGTCTCGGCGCCCGCGGCGGCGGCCGCGACCGCCTCCCAGGGCGGGGTCTGCGCGGCCGGCGGCGGGGCGGGAAAATCCACCTCGACCAGGGATTCCGCCGTCACCTCGAAGGCCGTGTGCGGTGCCACCAGGAAGAGCCGGGTCGCGGCATTGCCGAAATGGTCGTGCGTCTCGGTGTGATGGTCCGGCGCGGGCAGGCAGGTGAGCCGCGCCGAGAGCACGCGCTGCCCGGCCAGGGTGCGCGGCTTCAGGTGCAGCAGGTGGGAGGCGAGGTCCACCGTGCGCGCATAGTCATAGGCCGTCCGATGGCGGAGCCAGTAGATCATGCGTGGGCTGGAAGCGGACGAGTCATCCGCCCATTTTGCCGCATGCAGCGCGGCGCCGCCATGCTTCTCAGCCTAAAGCGGGATGACCGAAGGCGCGGAGGCGCCGGAGGCCTGAATCCTGTGATGGAACAAAAGACTGGATCGTGACGAGTGAGCGGGTGCGAACTCATCAAGCTCCTAATACAACAAGCTAGAGGCTTTGTAGTGAGCCCTTGCGAACGGAAAAGGCTCTAGTCCCGCCCGCGCAGCGGAATCTCCTTCAGCAGCAGGCTGGCGACCAGCGCGAGGGCGGCGATCGCCGCCGCCGCCTCGAACACCCTGGCGAAGGCGGGCTCCGCCGCCGCCCCGCTCGCCCCGGCCGGCAAGGCACCGAGCAGCAGGGAGGAGAGGAAGGCGACCCCGAAGGCACCCCCCATCAGGCGGAAGAACATCATGCAGGAGATGCCGATCCCGCCATCCCGCGCCGGCAGCGCGTTCTGGACGATGATGGTGGTGGGGGAAAAGCAGCAGCCGAAGGCCAGGCCCAGCGCCAGCGTCACCAGCGAGTCCACCAGCAGGGAATGGCCGAGGCCGAACCACGCCACGAAGAGGCACATCGCCGTCGCCACCGACGTGCCGCCCAGCAGCAGGGCGCGGTAGCGCCCGGTCCGGCTGACGGCCTGCCCGGCGGCGAAGCTGCCGCTGACCGTGCCCATGGTCATCGCGATCATCCGCAGGCCCGCTTCCTTGGCGGAGAGACCGGCGACGGTCTGGTAGTGCAGCGGCACCAGGATCACCAGCGACATCATCACCATGGATGCCAGGCCGGTCATGCAGATGGCGGCGGTGAAGATGCGGTTGGCGAAAAGCTGCAGGGGAAGCATGGGCTGCTCCGCCACCCGTTCCCGCGCCACCAGGGCCACCAGGAACACGAGGCCGAGCCCGAAGCAGAGCAGCGCATCCGGCGCCGCCCAGGAGCCGGCACGCTGCACGAAGGTGATGCCGAGCAGCGGCGGGGTGCAGGCGCAGAGGATCAGCGCCGCCCCCAGCCAGTCGATCTTCGGCGTCTTGCCCGGCAGGGGCAGCCGGCGGAGCTGGAACCAGGTGGCGCCGAAGGCCGCGGCGCCAAGCGGCAGGTTCACCCAGAAGATCCAGTGCCAGGAGAGCGTATCGACGAACAGGCCCCCCAGCACCGGCCCGAGGATATTGGCCGTGGCGAAGGTCCCGGAAAGGTAGCCCTGCACCTTGCCCCGCTCCCTGGGCGGCAGGATGTCTCCCACCACGGCCAGAGCCAGGGCACGCATCCCTCCGCCGCCCAGCCCCTGCACCACCCGCGCGGCGATCAAGGCTAGCATGGTCGGCGCCAGCGCGGCCAGGATCGAGCCGAGGACGAAGAAGCTGACGGTCGCCAGCATCACCGGCCTGCGGCCATAGAGATCCGAGAGGCGGCCGTAGATCGGCGTCGTCACCGTAGAGGAGATGAGATAGGCGGAGACCACCCAGGGCATCAGTTCCCACCCGCCAAGATCCGTGGCGATGGCGGAGAGCGCCGTCGCCACGATGGTCTGGTCGAGCGAGGAGAGGAAGAGCGAGAGGATCAGGCCGAGGACGATGCCGCGGACCTCGCGCGGGGTGAAGAGGCTATAGGTGGGGGCAACGTCGGACACTGCCGGAGGCTAGAGCCGTTCTTCCATGAGCGTAATAGCCTCAGAGGCCGTTTGGAAACTCCTGCGGGTCGGCTTCGGGGATCTTTTCCGCGCCGGGTGCGTCATGCCGAAGGCGTGCTGTTCGCACGACGCCGGACGCGGCCGAAGCAACACAGCATCGGCCGCGTCCGGCGCCTTCCGGGCCCGGAAAATCCCTCGCGAATCCTCTGCCGCCGGAGTTTCCAAACGGCCTCTCAGGCCTCGATGACCGCCGCCTCGCCGGTATCCACCCCTACCGCGCGGGCCGCGGGCAGCAGGGCGAAGTAGCGGCGGGCCACGTCGTCCGAGAGCTCGCCGATCGCACCCGCCATCTCCCGCAGTACCGGCGGCAGCAGGCGGGTGGCCTCCACCGCCTGGTCGGGGGCGGCGAGCAGCAGCGCCGTCACCCCCTCGGCCTGGATCAACAGGCGCTCCGCGTCCTGGGCCGGGCCGTCCTCCTCCGCGAAGCCGGCCACCTCGGCCAGGGCGGCGCGGATGGCCTTGAGCTGGAAGGCCAGCCCGCGCGGGTTGGAGGGATCGGCCAGGACGAGGTCCAGCGCCGGCGCCGGCTGGAGGATGGCGAGGTAGCGGCTGCGATAGGTGATGACGCTGTCGCAGAGCTCCAGCACGAGCCGCAGTCCAGCCTCGATGCGGGCGGGCGGCGTGTCCAGCGCCATGGCCACCTCGGAGGCCACGGCCTGGGCCCGCTCCATCCGCCGGCCGAGCTCCAGGAAGAGGCGGGCGCCGCCGCGCACCATGTTCTCGGAGGCGATGCCGGCCACGGCATTGGCGAAGCGC
Organism: Roseococcus sp. GW821-FHT12F05; assembly: GCF_058806835.1. NCBI lineage: Bacteria > Pseudomonadati > Pseudomonadota > Alphaproteobacteria > Acetobacterales > Roseomonadaceae > Roseococcus > Roseococcus sp. GW821-FHT12F05. The sequence goes on along the minus strand of NZ_JBXAQB010000006.1, from coordinate 64,601 downwards.
AGCGAGGGCAGCAGCGCGCGGGCGAGGTCGGACAGCTCGGCCGGCGCCTCGTCCAGGGCCTCCTCGGCCGCGCGGAGGGTCTGCTTGAAGGTCGCGTGCATGTCGGCGGTCAGCCGGTCGCGCACGGATTCCACCAGCCCGCCGATGCGGCTCAGCAGCCGCTTCACGGCGGGGCGCGCGGTGCGCTCCAGCGCGCTGGCCAGCGGCGTGAGGCTGCCGGCGCTGGGCCGCGCCTCCTCGTCGATGAGCTGCGCCTCGCACAGGCAGGTGGCGAGGGTGGAGAGCTCCGCCAGCTCGCGCGGCAGCACGGCGCCGCGGCGCAGCCGGGCGATGGCCGCGCGCATCAGCCGGGCCGCGCGGTCCAGCCGCTCCACGTAGCGGCCGAGCCAGAACAGGTTGTCCGCCACGCGGGACGGGATGGCGCCCGGCGTGCGGCTGATGGCGATGGGCGGGCCGCTCTGGGCGGCCGGGCCGATGATGGCCTCGGAGGGATCGGCCGGCACCCAGACATCCTTGCACCAGCCCCCCCCGGGCAACCGCCCCGTGAGCGCGGTCCCGGCCTTGGCGACGCGCGCGATGCCGCCGGGCAGCACATGCCACTGCGTCCCGTCCGAGACGGCGTAGAGGCGCAGCACGAAGGGCGTGGGCGTCAGCACCGAGCCCACCAGCGAGGGCGCGACGGGCAGCAGCGGCAGCGCCGTGGCGGCCAGCCCGGCCGGCGGCGGGTTGAAGGGCCGGGTCGTCACCTCGGAGACCGCCCCCTGCCCGGCCGGACGGAAGCTCCAGGCCGCGTAGCCCTCGGGCAGCGGCGGCACGGGCGCGTCCGGCGGCAGCCAGTGCGTCGGCAGCGAGGGCAGCATGAGCGTCTCGCCCAGCACCCGCGGGCAGAGGGATTCGAGGTAGGCCGCCAGGGCCGGCGCCTCGCCCAGGCCGGCGCCCGGCGCGTTCAGCAGGGTCAGCGCGCCGTGGCGCACCGCATCCAGGATGCCTGGGACGCCGCCGGCGGCATTGGCTTCGGGCTGGTCCAGCGGATCGAGCGTCGCGGCGTCCACGCGCGAGAGGACCACGTCCACCGGCTGCAGCCCGGCCAGCGTCTTCAGGAAGAGCACGCCGCCGCGCATGGTGAGGTCGCCGGTCTCCACCAGCGCGCAGCCCAGCTCGCGCGAGAGCACCACGTGCTCGAACCAGTGCGGGTCCTTGGTACCGGGCGAGAGCAGCGCGATGGCGGGGTCGCGGCGGCCATGCGGCGCGAGGCGGATCAGCGCCTCCTGCCAGAGCTCGAAGAAGGGCGAGGTGCTGCGCGGCTGCGCGGCGCCGAAGGCCTCGGCCATGGCGGAGCTGTGCAGCCGCCGGTTCTCCAGCAGCTGGCCGAGGCCGGAGCAGAGGCTGGTCCGGTCCTGCAGCACGGCCCAGCTGCCGTCGGGCCGGCGCAGCAGGTCGGCGGCGTAGAGGTGCAGCATGGGCCGGTGGGGCAGCCCGGAGCTGCGCCGCGCGGTGCGCAGGAAGGCGGGGCTGCCGAAGATCAGCGGCGCGGGGATGTGGCCGGCGGCCAACAGCTCCTGCGGGCCATAGAGATCGGCGAGGACTGCATCCAACAGTCGCGCGCGCTGGGCCATGCCGGCCGCCAGCGCCTCGAACTCCTCGCCCATGATGGGCAGCGGCACGGGATCGAGCTTCCACAGCTCGCCCGCGGCGCCGGGCAGCAGCGAGGCCACGCCGTCATCGGCCATGGCGCGCGAGAGCCGCTCGCCGCGCTCGGCGAGCGCCGGGCGGCCGAGGCTGCCGATGATGCCCATGAGGGCGCGCCAATGGCCGCGGATGCGGCCGGCGCCGGAGACCATCTCGTCGGGGCCGCCGGCCAGGAGGTCTGCCAGGGCCCCGCGCCCGGCCATCAGCTCGTCGCCTGGCCGGCGAAGGCGCGCAGGTCCAGCGTGCAGGGATGCTCCAGGCTGCGCACGGGCTCGGCGACGACAACAGCGCCGGGCTGGTGGCCGAAGGGCTTGAAGCGCGAGCGGCGGCGCGCCTCGGCCGAGTTCGCGTTCACCGGGAAGCTTTCATAGGCCATGCCGCCGGGGTGGACGACCTCATGGGTGAGGCCGCCGATCGCGCGCCCGGTCCAGCGGTCGTGCACGTCGAGGACGAGCGGACCCTGCCCATGCACCGAGGGATGCAGCGCCGACGGCGGATCCCAGGCCTTGAAGCGGATGCCCGCGACGAACTCGCCGGCGCGGCCCGTGGGCTGCATGGGCACCGCGACGCCGTTGGCCGCAAGGAGGAAGCGCTCCGGCACCCAGTTGCTGACCTTGGCCTGCACGCGCTCGACGCTGCTGTCCACGTAGCGGACGGTGCCGCCAGCGGCCTGCTCCTCGCCCAGCACGTGCCAGGGCTCCAGCGCGTCGCGCAGCTCCAGCTCCATGCCCTCGACGGCGACCTTGCCGATCTGCGGGAAGCGGAACTCCAGGTGCGGCGCGAACCATTCGGCGTCGAGCGGGAAGCCGAACTGCCCCAGCTCCTCCAGCGCGCCGCGAAAATCCTGCTCGGCGTGGTGCGGCAGCATGAAGCGGTCGTGCAGGCTCGTGCCCCAGCGCACCAGCGACTGGCGGTAGGGCGTCTGCCAGAAGGCGGCGAGCGCCGAGCGCATCAGCAGCATCTGCGCGAGGCTCATCTCCGGATGCGGCGGCATCTCGAAGGCGCGGAACTCCACGAGGCCGAGGCGGCCGGTCGAGGAATTCGGGTCGTACATCTTGTCGATGCAGAACTCGGTGCGGTGCGTGTTGCCCGTCATGTCCGCGAGGATGTTTCGGAACAGCCGGTCGGTCATCCAAGGCGGCGGATTGCCGCCCATGCGGTCCAGCTCGAGGAACGCGATGTCCAGTTCGCGCAGCGCATCCATCCGCGCCTCGTCGACGCGCGGGTGCTGGCTGGTCGGGCCGATGAAGAGCCCGCTGAACAGGAAGCTCAGCGAAGGGTGGTTGTGCCAGAAGGAGACGAGGCTGCGCAGCAGGTCCGGCCGGCGGAGGAAGGGGCTGTCCTCGGGCCGGGCCGCGCCCATCACCACATGGTTGCCGCCGCCGGTGCCGACATGCTTGCCGTCCAGCATGAATTTTTCGGTGGCGAGGCCGACCTGGCGCGCCTCCTCGTAGAGCTGCTCGGTGCGCTCCACCATCTCCGGCCAGGAGGTCGCGGGGTGGATGTTCACCTCGATCACGCCCGGGTCGGGCGTGACGGAGAAATGCGGCAGACGCGGGTCGGAGGGCGGCAGGTAGCCCTCGATAAACACCTTCTGGCCCGTCTCCTCCGCGGTCGCCTCGACGGCGGCGACGAGGCCGAGCCAGTCCTCCACGTCGAAGAGCGGCGGGAAGAACACGTGGATCAGCCCGTTGCGCGGCTCGACGCAGAGCGCGGTGCGGACCTGGGCCGGGTCGTCCATGCCGATCTCGGGCGCGGCCTGCGGCGTGGGGCGCTGGTCGGCGGTGAGCTCGCCCTCCAGCCCGGCGGGCAGGCGCAGCGAGGCGCGGAGCTGATCGAGCAGCGGCAGCGCCTTGTCGGTCTCCGGCGAGAAGGGATCGGTGATGGAATCCGCCTCCATCGCCAGCTGCTCCGGATCGATCCAGGGCAGCGAGGAGAGCGGCAGGCGCAGGCCCATCGGCGCGTCGCCGGGGGTGAGGAAGAGCGTGTCGTCCCGGAAGAACCAGCGGCCCGACTGCCAGCGGCGCTCGCCGCCCTGTACCACGCGGCGCAGCGGCAGGACGGAGCCGGCGGATGCGGTCAGCCCGCCGCGGAAGAGGCGGGCGAAGCGGGCGCGCTCCAGCCTGTCAGCGAGCTTGGCGTCCTCGGCGACGACGTTGGCCGGCAGCCGGCTCTCGCGCCAGAGGTAGTAGTGGATGTCCTCATGGGCGGCGCGCAGGAGGTCGGGCGGCACCTGCAGCCGCTCGGCCAGCATCTTCCCGAAGGCCTCGGCCTCGGCGGCGGTGGCGGTGCCCTTGTCGTCGTCCGAGGCGAGCAGCGCGGGGTTGCGCCACACCGGCTCGCCGTCCTTGCGCCAATGCGCCGATAGAGCGAAGCGCGGCAGCGGCTCGCCCGGATACTGCTTGCCCTGCCCCGTATGGATCACCGCGCCCTTGGCCCAGAGCGGCGTCAGCCGCCGCAGCAGCCGCCCCGCATAGGCGCGCTTGGTCGGGCCGAGCGCGTCGGTGTTCCACTCGGCCGCGTCCCGGTCGGTGGCGGCGACGAAGGTGGGCTCGCCGCCCATGGTGAGGCGGATGCCCTGGGCCTGGATGGCCTTATCGACCTTCACGCCGGCGGCCTGGATCGCGGCCCAGACGGCGGGCGTGTAGGGCTTGGTGACGCGCGGGGTCTCGCGCAGGCGGGTCACCGCCATCTCGAAGCCGAACTCGGTCTCGGCCTTCTCGACGAGGCCCGAGATGGGCGCAGCCGATTGCGGCTCCGGCGTCGCGGCCAGCGGGATGTGCCCCTCGCCCGCCATCAGGCCGGAGGTGGCGTCGAGGCCCACCCAGCCGGCTCCGGGCAGATAGACCTCGGCCCAGGCGTGCAGGTCGGTGAAGTCGGCCGTCGGGCCCTCGGGGCCGCCGTCGACGGGCTTCTGGTCGGCGACGAGCTGGATCAGGTAGCCCGAGCAGAAGCGGGCGGCAAAGCCCAGATGGCGCAGCGCCTGCACCAGCAGCCATGCGGAATCGCGGCAGGAGCCACGGCATTCGGTGAGCGTCTTCTCCGGCTCCCAGACGCCGGGCTCCATGCGGACGATGTAGGCGATCTTGCTTTGGACGAGCTGGTTCACCTCGACCAGCATGTCCACCATGCGGCGCTCGGTGCGGGGGATCTCGGCCAGCAGCGCCGTCAGCTTCGGGCCAGGCGTCTCCAGCTTGCGGAAGGGCGCCAGCTCCTGGTCGAGGACCGGGTCGTAGACGAAAGGAAAGTTCTCGGCTTCGGGCTCAAGGAAGAAGTCGAAGGGGTTGATGGTCGCCATGTCGGCGACGAGGTCCACCGTCACGTCGAAATGCGTCACCCTTTCCGGGAAGACGACGCGCGCCTGGAAGTTCCCCTGCGGGTCCTGCTGCCAGTTGATGAAGTGCGGCCTGGGCTCGACCTTCAGCGAATAGGCCAGGATGGGCGTGCGCGCATGCGGCGCCGGCCTGAGCCGGATCGTCTGTGGGCCCAGCGTGACCGCGCGGTCGTAGGTGTAGGTCGTCTTGTGCGTGAGGGCGACGTGGATGGACATGCGCGGCCGATATCCCAGGGGAGAGGATGTTCGGCCTTATAGGCGGGATTCCGCCATGCTGCACCGCCGGGATTGCGCGAATTTCGCAGAGGCGTCCATGCTGGGCGCATGCCAGCGCTCTTCTCCCCTGACGATTTCCACATCACCCCCGGCGTCGCGCATCTTTGCGCAGGCGGGAAGACGCCCGTGCTACGCACGACGGCCGATGCCATCGTGCGCTACCTCGCCGACAAGTCTGACGGGCCGGCCGGCGACATCCGGCAGGAGGAGGAAATCCTCGGACTGCGCCAGCGTCTCGCGGGATCCTGGGGCTGCGATGTCGACGACATCGGGCTGGTCTCCTCGGTGGCCGAGGGCGTCTCGATGCTGGCCGGAAGCCTCGACTGGCGCGAGGGCGACGAGGTCGTGTTGCCCGATATCGAATACCCCTCGCTGGCCGCGCCCTTCGCGCTGCAGCCGGGCGTGACGCTGCGGGTGGCCGAGGGCGTCTCCGGCGTCGCGGCCGCGGTCACGCCGCGCACGCGCGTGATCGCCGTCAGCAGCACGAGCTTCCTCAATGCCGAGCGCGCCGATCTGCCCGTAATGCGCGAGCTCGCCGACCAGGTGGGCGCACTGCTGGTGGTGGACCACACGCAATCGGCGGGCTGGATGCCGGTCGACGCCGGGATCGCCGACTTCGCCTTCGCGGCCAGCTACAAGTGGCTGCTGGGCATCTCCGGCATCGCCGTCGCCTACTGGAACCGGACGCGGCAGCCGGGCTGGGCGCCTGACAGCGCCGGCTGGTACTCCATGGCGAGCCAGGCGCGGCCGGATTGGCGCAACCCGGTCGGTCTCGTGCCCACGGCCATGCGCTTCTGCCGCGGCAACCCGAACCACGCCGGCGTCTACACGCTCAACGCCTCGCTGGACTACCTGGCGGAGCATCCGGGGGTGGAGGCGCATGTGACGGGCCTCGCCGGCGAGCTGCGGCGCCGCTGCCTGGAGGCGCAGCTGCCGATGATGACGCCGGAGTTCCATGGCGCGAGCGTGTGCCTGCCGCATCCGGAGGCCGCCAAGGCCGTGAAGGCGCTGGAGAGCCAGGGCGTGCTGACCTGGAACGGACGCGGGCGCATCCGCGTCAGCTTCCACGGCTACAATGACGAGTTCGATCTGGAGCGGGCCTTCGAGGAACTGCGCGCCCTGTACTGATGCGAGGGGGCGCCGCCCCCTCGACCCCCGCAAGGGCTTTTGGCCCTTGACCCTCTTACCGGCCCTTGAAGACGGGGGCTCGCTTCTCGCGGAAGGCCGCGAGGCCCTCCTTCAGATCCTCGCTCTCCTGGCTGGCCTTGGCCCGCCAGCGCGCGCCCTCGGCGTCAAAGTCCTGCCGCCCGATCTCGTTGAGGCTCCGCTTCACCCCCTGCACGGACAGCGGCGCCAGCGAGGCGATGCGGTCCGCCAGCGCGTCCACCCTGGTATCGAGCTGGTCGGCCGGCACCATCTCGGTCAGGTAGCCGATCGCCAGCATCTCGGGCGCGAGGATCTTCTCGGCCGTCAGGAACAGCTTCTTCGCCGCGTTCAGCCCGAGCCGGCTGGCATAGCGCTGCATCCCCGAGGGGTAGTAGTGGATGCCGATCCGCGCGGCCGGCATGAACATCTCGCAGGCCTCGGTGCCGATGCGGAAGTCGCAGCAGAGCGCGAAATCCGTGGAGCCGCCGTAGACGCCGCCGTTCAGCCGGCAGATCACCGGCACCCGCAGGTTCTCGAGCGCCAGGGCCACCGCCTCGAAGGAGGGCCCCTCGTCCTGCACGGTCACCTCGGCGCCCGGCCGGCTCGCGAGGTCGCCCAGATGGTAGCCGGAGGAGAAGGATTTCCCCGTTCCCGTGAGGACCGCCACGCGGATGTCCGTGTCCGCGTCGATGGTGCGGAAGTGATCCAGCAGCTTCAGCAGGTCCGCCGGCTCGATGCGGTTGTGCACGGCCGGGCGGTTCAGGCGGATGGTGGCGCGCGCGCCCTCGATGGTGAGCAGAGGCGTGGTCGCCTCGGGCTGCATGCCGTCCATGGTGGCTCTCCCTGAATTCGCCGACAGGATACGCGAAATGCCCGCTTAAGAAAGGGAAGGTCAGGCCAGCGCCAGCCCGAAGCCGAGCAGCAGCAGCAGCAGGGCGAGGCCGGCCTGTGGCCAGCAGTTCAGCACGCGCTCCAGCCCATCCGCCGCTGATCCCAGCGGCCCGGCGGCCCGGTGGAAGCCGCGCTCGGCGGGGATGAGGATGTCGCCCTCCGGCACGGCGGGCAGATGGCCGAGCAGCGGGACCAGCACCGCGCCGATCAGCATGGGCCAGAGGGCCTTCCACAGCGCATCCGTGCTCAGGACGTCGGCAAGGTGGCCCACCTGGCCGAAGAGCGCCCAGGGCACCGCCATAGCAGCGGCGGTCATGCCCAGCCACGGCAGCAGCATGCCTCGGCCCGGCCAGGCCCCCTCCTCCTCCATGCCGGCGGCCAGCCGTCGCGCGAAATGCAGCATGAGCAGCGTGGTGCCGGCGGCCGAGACCGCGGAGAGCGTCCCGAGCAGCCCGTCGCCGAGCTGCTCCTTCACCGCGGCCTTGGCCAGCGCGCCGCCGGTCAGCGGGAAGCCGCCGAAGCTCAGAACCAGCAGCAGCACCGGGATCATCACCCAGCCCATCCGGCGCCGCCCGACGGCATAGGCCACGCCGACCGCGAGGAAGCAGGCGCCCTTCGCCAGCACATGGTGCGAGGCGTAGAAGGCCGCATCCATCGGGGCTGCCGCCCCCTGCCCGGCCGCCAGCCCAGCGCCGAGGGCGGCCATCACCACGCCCATCTGGCTCACGCTGGAATAGGCGAGCACGGTCTTGGGATTGGCCTGGGTGACGCCGATCACGACGCCGTAGAAGGCCGTGGCGAAGCCCAGCACCGTCAGCGCCTCGCCCAGGACGGGGACGCCGGCGTCCCAGGGCAGGAAGCGGATCAGCCCGATGATGCCGGCCTTCACGATGGCGCCGCTCAGCACCGCCGAGGCCGGCATGGGCGCCGCCGGATGCGCGACCGGCAGCCAGACATGCAGCGGCACCATGCCCGCCTTCAGCCCGAAGCCCAAGATGAGCAGCGCGATGGTCGCGCCGTGCCAGGGCGAGGCCGGCAGCGCCGCCGTGACATCCGCGATGGCGATACTGTCGCCAGGCGAGGCCACCGCCAGCACCGCGAAGCCGAGGAGGAGAAGAATCTCGCCGAGGACGGCGAGCAGCAGGTAGATCGAGCCCGCCCGCCAGGCGCGCTCGGTACGGTCGTGGATCACGAGGCCGTAGGCGGAAAGGCTCACCATGGCGAAGGCCAGGTAGAAGGTCACGAGGTCGCCGGCCACGAAGACGCCAAGGCTGCCGGCAAGCGTCAGCAGCCACCAGCAGGCGAAGCGCTGCGTGGCTTCCTCGCGGGGGAGGTAAGCGGCGGCATAGGCACCGGCGGCGCTCCAGAGCAGGGCCGCCACGCCGAGCAGCAGCGCCGCGGGGCGGCCGAGCTCCAGGGTGAAGCGCAGCCGGTCGGCGTCAAGCACGGCGGGCGGCGCATCGACGGCGAAGAGCGCGGCCGCGAGGCCGGGCAGCGGCGCCAGCCAGAGCAGCCGCGGCATGAGGCGCCGGACCCCGCCCGAGAGACAGGTGGCCAGCATCAGAAGCGGCACGAGCATGGTCGCGAGGAGGAGGTCCGCGCTCACGGCCGCCCCACCTGCACCAGCCCGAAGGAATAGAGCGGCAGCAGCCCCATCACGACCGAGACCAGCGCCAGAAAGAGGACCACCTTCTCCTGCACGCCGATGCCGGAGGCGGCGACCGGCGTGTCCGTGCTCCCCATCGATGCCGCGAGCACCCGGAAGACATAGCCGCCGGTGAGCAGCCCGCCGCCCAGCATCACCACGGCCCACCACCACTGCCCGGTCTGCAGCGCCGATTGGAGCAGCAGCCATTTCGCGGTGAAGCCGCCGCTCGGCGGGATGCCCATGAGCGAGAGTCCGGCGAGGGCGAAGGCGATCACCGGGATCGGCATGGCCCGCGCGACGCCGCCGAGACCGGCGATGCGGTCATGGCCCAGCGCCTTGGAGACCACGCCCGCGGCCAAAAACATCGAGGCCTTGGCGAAAGCGTGCGAGACCGCCTGCAGCACCCCGCCGAGCCAGGCCCCCGAGCCACCCGCGAGCACCAGGGGGAACATGAAGAAGAGGTAGCCGATCTGCGCGATGGTCGAATAGGCGATCAGCAGCTTCAGCCGCGCCTGCCGCAACGCGACCAGGCTGGCCAGGATGATCGCGGCGGAGCCTAGTCCGGCCAGGATCTGCGTTGCCGCGCCCACGGCCGCCGCCGGCATCACGAAGAGCCAGAGCCGGATCAGCAGGTAGACGGAGCCCTTCACCACCAGCGCCGACAGCACCGCGCTCGCCGCCGCCGGCGCGCCCGCATGGGCCGGTGGCAGCCAGAGGTGCAGCGGGAAGAGCGCGGATTTCGCGATCAGACCCGCCGTCATCAGCGTGGCGGCGAGGATGGTGGGCGTGTCCATCCGGACGGCTCCCCGCAGGAGCCCGATGTCGAGCGTGCCGTAGCTGCCGTAGAGCAGCGCCACGCCCAGCAGGTACAGCACCGAGCCGAGCAGCGCGAACATCAGGTAGCGCAGCGCCGCAGCGAGCACCTCCGCCTTGCCGTCGAGGGCGGCGAGCGGCACGGCTGCGAAGGTCAGCAGCTCCAGCCCGACGAAGAGGTTGAACAGGTCGTTGCTCAGCAGGATGCAGGCCATGGCGGTCCAGAGCGCCAGCAGCAGGCACCAGAACATCAGCTTGCGGCGTGTCTCGCGCTCGCCGGCCAACGTGCCGAATTCGGCGCGCGCAAAGACCGCCGTGGCGCCGAGGACCAGCGCCGTCGTCAGCAGCAGGGCCGCGGAGAGCCCGTCGGCGCACAGCGCGAGGCCGAGCGGCGGCGCCCAGGCGCCAAGATGATAGGTCAGCGGCTCGCCGTCCCGCAGCAGCGCCGCCGAGATGGCCAGCGCAACCATGAGGCCGAGCGGCGGCGTCCACAGCGCCAGCCGCTCCGCCACGCGGGCGCCGCTGGCGAAGGCGAGCGACATCGCCACCGCCGGCAGCATGGCGGCGAGCGGCAGCAGGCTGGCCTCATTCATCCGCGGCGTCCCGGCGCAGGGTCGCCAGTCGCAGCAGCAGCGCGATCGCGAGCGTCGTGGCCGCGAAGGCGACGACGATGCCGGTGATGATGATGGCCTGCGGCACGGGATCGCCGTCGAAGCCACCGCCGGCCCCGCGCCGCGCCACCACGCCGAAAACGAGAAAAACGCCGCCGCCCAGCAGGTTGAAGGCGAGGATGCGCCGCAGCGGCTCGGCGTGGATCAGCACGCCGTAGAGCCCGATGCCGACCAGCGCGGCCGCGGTCAGGCCGAAGATCGCGACCTCGCTCACGGCGCCGCCTCGGGTGGGCCGACCAGCAGCAGGACCAGCGCCACCGCGATGGAGAAGGTCAGCGCCGCCTCCACCACCAGGATCAGCGGCTTGGTGAGGGCGGCCGGATAGGCCAGGAAGCCGTCCGCCACGAAGCTGCCGAGCAGCCCGATCGCGACGAAGACGATTGGCCCCGTGATCACCCAGATCCGCAGCGTCCGAGAGGTCACTGCCGGCGAGCGGACGAGGCCGGCCATCCAGGCCAGCACCCACATGGCGGCCAGCACCGTCCCGCCCTGGAAGGCGCCGCCGGGCGCGTCGGCGCCGGTCCAGACGATGTGCACGCCGATGACCACACCGATCGGCGGGACGATCCGCGCCATGAGCCGCAGCGCCGGGTCGTGCCGCAGCGGCTGGACGGGGCCGGGGATGCCGCCCCAGGCGCCGTCGCCGGCCACCGACCAGACGCCGATCACAGCCAGCACCAGCACCACCGCCTCCAGCAGCGTGTCCAGCGCGCGCCAGGCCAGCAGCACGCCGGAGACCGGATTGCCGAGCTCCGTCGCGGCGAGGTTCGCGGCGGCGAGCGGGGCGAGGCTCGGCGCCGGGGTCGGCAGGCTCAGGATGGCCCAGCCCAGCGCCCCCGCGAGCAGCGCGCAGAGCAGGCCGGTCGCGATCCGCAGGGCCGGGATCGGCACGTCCCTGGCCTCCGCCATCGCCCGTGCGCCCAGCCGGGCCGAGGCGCCGAGCAGCAGCACGCCCCCTGCCCCCGCGCCGACGGCCGCCTCGGTCAGCGCCACGTCCACCGTGCCGAGCCGGACCCAGGCCAGCGACAGCAGCAGGCCGAAGCCGATGAAGCCGATGACCGCATCGAAGGCCCGCCGCGCCGCGATCGTCCAGAGCGCCGCTCCCACCGCCGAGAAGGCCAGCGCGAGGTCGATCAGCAGGAGCGCGCTCATGGCTGCTCCCGGCGCGCGACGCGGGCGATCATCTGGCCAACCGTGCCGCCGGCGAGCATCACCAGCGCCCATATCAGCAGCAGCTTCAGTGCGCCCAGGATACTCCCCGCCTGCGGCATCAGCCCGAGCGCGATGAGGCCGAGGCCGAGCCCGTCGGCCTTGGTCAGCGCGTGCAGCCGGCTCAGCGGGTCGGGGAAGCGCAGCAGGCCGAGCGTGCCGGCCGCCAGGAAGAAGAGCCCGGCCAGCACGGCGACCACCGTGAAGGCATCGCCCAGGACGCTCATCGATCGCCGCCCGGCGCGTGCAGCGCGAAGGCCACCGAGGCGAAGGCCGCCAGAACGGAGAGCGAGAGCGCAGCATCCACGATCGCGCTGTTGCCCATGCCGGCGGCCAGCAGCAGCAGCGCCGCGATCCCGCCGCTGCCCAGGAGCTGGGCCGCCATCATGCGGTCGGCATCGGTGGGGCCGCGCAGCACGCGCCAGAGCCCGACGGCGACCGTCAGCATCACGCAGCCGGACATGAGCAGGAGAAACTCAGCCACCGATGGCCCGCGCGAAGCGCGCCTCCTCCGCCGCCATCACCGTGGCGATCGGCTGCGTGGCGTCGAGCGCGTGGACCAGCACGGCGCCCGCCTCGTCCTCGCCGGCCGACAGCGTGCCGGGCTGCAGGCTCGACCAGGTGAGGAAGGCGTCGCGCTGCGGCGACGGCGCGGTCGCCGGCGCATAGGGCACGAGCCCGGGCTTCAGCCGCAGGTCGAAGGCCCGCCAGGCGACCTCGGTTCCGGCCCGCAAGGCCTGCAGCGGGAAGCGCAGCAGCAGGAGGGCGAGTGCGGCGGGATGCAGCCGGAACATCCCCACCGGCAGCAGGCGGAGGCTGAACCAGGTCGCGATGGCCGCCGTCGCGATCCCGACCAGCAGGCCCGGGAGGTCCGCGCCCCCGATCACGACCCAGACCGCCAGCAGCCCCGCGAATCTCAGCAGAGCCGCGGCCATCTCAGTCGCCCCCGACCGCCGGCTGCGGCTCGCGCGCCCGGAACCAGGCGACGTAGAGCGTCGGCAGGAAGACCAGCGTCAGCAGGGTCGCGACGAGAAGGCCGCCCATGATGGCGAAGGCCATCGGCCCCCAGAACACCGTGGGCGCGATGGGGATCATGCCCAGCACGGTCGAGATCGCCGTCAGCATCATCGGCCGGAAGCGCGAGGTGCTGGCGGCGACGACCGCATCCCAGATGGGCATCCCCTCGGCGCGGTCGGATTCGATCTGCACGATCAGGATCACCGCGTTCTTCGCGATCATGCCGAGCAGCGCGAGGATGCCGAGGATCGCCACGAAGCCCAGCGGCTGGCGGAAAGCCAGCAGCGCCGCGACCACGCCGATCATGCCCAGCGGCAGCACCGCCACCACCATCGCGAGCCGCTGGAAGCTCTGGAGCTGGAACATCAGCGCCGTCAGCATCAGCACGATCATGAGCGGCACCACGGCGGCGACCGAGGCGCTGGATTCCGCGCTCTCCTCGGCGATGCCGCCGGTGTCCACGCGGTAGCCGGCCGGCAGCGTGGCGTTGAGCTCGGCGATGCGGGGCGCGATCTCGTTCACCACCGTCTCCGGCAGCACGCCGAGGCGCACGTCCGCCAGCACGGTCAGCGTCGGCACGCGGTCGCGCCGCCAGACCAGCGGGTATTCTTGCTCGTACTCGAAGGTCACGAACTGGCTGAGCGGCACCGAGCGCCCGCCCGGCAGCGCCACCTGCATGGAGCGCAGGTTGGAGAGCGACAGCCGCTCCTCCGCCGTGGCCCGCGCCACCACGTTGATGAGGTAGATGTCGTCGCGCAGCTGGGTCACCACCTGCCCGGTCACCGCCGCGTTCAGCGCCGCCGAGACCTGGGCCGAGCTGAGGCCGAGGATGCGCGCCTGGTCCTGGTCCACCCGCACGCGCAACTGGCGCGAGGGCTCCATCCAGTCGAAGTTCACGTGCCGCGCGCCGCTGCTCGTCGAGACCACCTGCGCCACACGTAGCGCGATCTCGCGCACCTGCTCGAGGTCGGCGCCGGTCACGCGGTACTGGATGGGCCAGCCGACGGGCGGGCCGAGCTCCAGCGGCGAGACGCGGGCGACGAGGTTGGGGAATTCCTCGGCGAGCTTGTGCTCGAGCCGGTCGCGCAGGCGGTCGCGGCCGGGAAGATCCTTCGCCACGACGACGATCTGGGAGAAGAAGGGGTTCGGCAGCTGCACGTTCAGCGGCAGGTAGAAGCGGATCGCGCCGCGGCCGACATAGGTGCTCCAGCGCTCGACGTCCGGATCGTCCTTCAGCACGGCGTCCAGCCGCGCCGAGACGTCGGAGCTCGCGAAGATGGAGGCGTTCTGCGGCAGGGTCAGGTCCACCACCAGCTCGGTGCGGTCCGAGGCGGGGAAGAACTGCTGCGGCACGAAGCGGATCGCGAAGACGGCGAGGAGGAAGACGAGGAAGGTCAGCGGGATCGTGACGATCTTGCGGCGCATCGCGCCCAGCAGGAGGCCCGTGTAGAGCCGCATCATCAGGCCGACCTTCTCGGGCTTGCCGAAGACCTTGGGCTTCGGCGCCTTGAGGATCGCCAGACCGATCAGCGGCGCGAAGAGAACGGCCACGAACCAGGACACGATCAGCGCGATGCCCACCACGGCGAAGATGGAGAAGGTGTATTCGCCGGCCGAGCTCGCCGCGAAGCCGATGGGCACGAAGCCCGCGATGGTCACCAGCGTGCCAGTCAGCATGGGCGCGGCCAGGGTGCGGTAGGCGAAGGTCGCCGCCTGCTCCTTCGTGTCGCCCATGCCGAGGCGGCGGATCATGGCGTCCACCGTGGTCATCGCGTCGTCCACCAGCAGGGTCAGCGCGATGATGAGCGCGCCCAGCGAGATGCGCTGGAGGTCGATCCCCGCCAGCGACATCAGCGGGAAGACGATGGCCAGGGTCAGCGGGATGGACAGCGCCACCACCGAGCCCGGCCGCACGCCGAGGCTCACGAAGCTCGCGATCACGATGATCAGGATCGCCTGCCACAGGCTGTCGGTGAACTCGTTGATGGCGGTATCGACGGTCACCGCCTGGTCCGCGACGAGGTGCGGCTCGATGCCGATCGGCAGGTCGGCCGTGATGCGCCGCATGGCCGCGGTGATGTTGCGCCCCAGCGCCAGGATGTCGCCGGACTCCCGCATGGCCACGGCCACGCCGATCGCGGGCTGGCCATTCACGCGGAACATGGGCTGCGGCGGGTCGGAATAGGCGCGGTGCACCTCGGCGATGTCGCCGAGCCGGATGATCCGGTCGCCGGCGACGAAATTCACGGCGAGGATGTCGGCCTCGTTCTCGAAGGCGCCGGAAACGCGGATGGTCAGCCGCTCGTCGCCCGTCTGCACCACGCCCGCGGGGCGCACGACGTTCTGCGCCTGGAGCGCTGATATCAGCGCCTGGAAGTTCAGGCCGAGGCCGGCCAGCCGCTCGGTGGAGAATTCGATGAAGACCTGCTCGTCCTGCGCGCCGAGGATTTCCACCTTCGAGACGTCAGGCACCAGCAGCAGGCGGGAGCGCACGGCCTCCACCTGGTCGCGCAGTTCGCGATGGGTGAAGCCGTCGGCCGTGAAGCCGTAGATGATGCCGAAGGTGTCGCCGAAATCGTCGTTGAAGCCCGGGCCGATCACGCCCTGCGGCAGCTGGGCGCGCATGTCGCCCACGCGCTTGCGCACCTCGTACCACATGTCCGGCACGATGGAGGCGGGCGTGGAGCCCTTGAGGTCCACGAAGATCGTGGTGACGCCGGCGCTGGTGTAGCTGCGCAGGCTGTCGATGTTGGGCGTCTCCTGGAGCGTGCGCTCCAGCCGCTCCGTCACCTGCTGCAGCGTCTCCTCCAGCGTCGCCCCTGGCCAGGCGGCCTGGACGATCATGGTGCGGAAGGTGAAGGCGGGATCCTCGTTGCGGCCCAGCTTCATGAAGACCATGACGCCCGCGATGACCGCGACCAGCATGAAATAGACCATCAGCGACTTTCGGCCGATGGACCATTCGGAGAGGTTCGGCCCGATCACGACGCGGCGCCGAGCAGCCGGACCTTTTGCCCCGGGCGCAAAGCCTGCACGCCCGCGGTGACCACGATGTCGCCGACCGCGAGGCCGGAGGCGATCACCACGCCCGCCGGATCGAAGCGCGCGACCTCGACCTGGCGCAGCGAGACCGTCTGCGCGGCGGGATCGACCACCCAGACCGCCGGGTTGCCCTGGATGCGCGTCAGCGCGCTGGCCGGGATCTCATAGCCGTCGCCGCCGCCGATGCGCATGCGCCCCGTCACGGTCGAGCCAAGCCGCAGCCCCGCCGGCGGATCAGACAGGCCCACCCGCACGTTGAAGGTGCCGGTGACGGGGTCGGCGCGCGGCGAGACCTCGCGCACGCGGCCCGCGGCGCGGATGGTGGGATCGGTCGTCAGGAAGACCTCGATGACCGGGTTCTCCGGCGCGCGGTCCTTCACCGAGGCCGGCACGCCGAAGACGGCGTCGCGGCCGCCATCCTGGGCGATCTGCAGGATCATGCGGCCGGGCTGCACGACCTCGCCCGGCTCGGCGCCGCGCGCCGTCACGGTCCCGTTGGAATCGGCGACGAGATCCGTGTAGCCGAGCCGGTTCTCGGCGATGTTCACCTGCGCCTGGGCGGAATCCGCGGCCGAGGTCGCGGACTGGAGCTGCTGCGTCGCCTCGTCGTAGCGGACGCGGGTCGCGAAGCCGCTGGCCAGAAGCTGGCGCTGGCGGGAGTAGTTGTTGCGCGTCTCGACCACGCGCGCATTGGCAGCGGCGAGCGCAGCCCGGGCGGCGCGCAGGTTGCTTTCCTCGTTGTCGCGGTTGAGGCGGGCCACCACCTGGCCGGCCGTCACGCGGTCGCCGACATTCACCGAGCGTTCGATCATGCGGCCGTCGATCCGGAAGGCGAGGTTCACGTCGGTCTCGGCCTGGATGGTGCCGGTGAGCGAGACGACCTCGCCCCCTGCCCGCCCCTCGACCGTCATGACGCGGACGGGCCGGATATCCGGCGCCGCGGCGGGCGTGCCGTCGTCGCAGGCGGCGAGGCCCGCGAGGAGCAGCAATCCGAGCGTCCGGACACGTGCGGCTGACAGCATGGGCCTCCCCCGAGGATCTTTCCTCCTGTCCTGGTTAGCGCCTGGGTCACGCCGTGGGACTGGCACGGCATCCCAAGCCTGCGCCTGGCGTCCCAAACTCCTGATCATCGGACTACCGCGTCCCGCGGAGGGATCACCTCGCCGATGCGGGCGATGAGATAGTCGTAGAAGGGGTTCCAGGAGATGCGGATCAGCGAATCCAGCGCCAGGATCAGCACGCCCACCTCACCGCGCGCTGCCATGGCGCCGAGGCTCACGCCGAACTCCGGCTCGGGCCCGGGCTGGTTGCCGTAGAGGGAGTCGCTCGGCGGAAACGGCAGCGCCACATGCGAGAGCGAATAGACGTCGCGCGGGTAGAGCAGGCCAAGGCGCCGCGATTCCTCCTCCGTGGCGCCGGCCGCGACGGTGCGCTCCACCATCTCCGCCTCGTCCTCGCTGGCGTTGGTGACGAAGGTGAGGCGCCAGTTGCGCGGCGCCGGCGGCACCATGCGCGCCAGCACCGCGTCGAAGGCCGGGCGCAGCAGCGGGCCGAGCTTGGTGTTGCGGTTGCGGTCGAAGAGCACGAGCTCGCTGCCGTTCGCCGGTAGGAACTCGTACAGCGCCGAGATCACCGCCCGCGTGCTGACGGTGAAGTCCATCACCGACTGGAAAGTGAGGATGGGCGGCAGCCCCTCCAGCCGCCCGGCGCGGGAGAGCGTGCGGATCTGCTGCTGCAGCGCCTGGGTCAGCCGGTGCGACTGGCGCGCGCCGTTCACCGGAAAGGAGTTGTACTTGAAGGGGTTGAACTCGGGGATGCGGCTCAGCCAGGCCGCCTTGGCGAAGGACGGCAGGATGGCGGGCAGCCCCGCCAACCCGGCGAAGCGCGCGAAGGCGGTGATGCCGATCATGGGCGAGATCAGGACCAGCCGGTCGGGCCGCACGACGCGCGGATCCTCGATCGCGTCCAGCGCCTGCTTCATCGCCAGCGCGCCGCCATTGGAGAAGCCGACCATGTGGATCGGCGCGTTCGGCCCGACCCGGCGCCGGGCCTCGCGCATGGCGAGCCGCGTGGCGGCGGCCCAGTCCTCCCAGACGGTGTCGGTCAGTGCGGAGGGGACCGTGCCATGCGCCGGCACTCGGATGCCGATGGCCACGAAGCCGTCGTCGCGGTAGCGGCCGGCGATGTGGCGCAGGCTGTAGGGCGCGTCGGTCAGGCCATGGAGCAGGACCACGGCGCCGCGTGGTTGGCCATCCGGCTCCAGGACGTAGGAACGGTTCCAGTCCTGGGTGAAATGGCCGGGATAGATGGGACTGCCGGCGAAGTAGCGGTTGTCCGGCGTCTGGCGCTCGGGCTCCAGATGGTCGGTGACCTCGCGGCGCACCTGCTGGAAGGTGCGCTCCTCCGCCGCGAGGTAGCCGGCCCAGTCGAGCTGGTCGATGCGCTCGGCGTGCAGGTCCTCGGGCACGAAGCTGTGCCAGAGCTCGAGCGGCGGGCCGCGTTGGCTGTCCACCGCGCGGATGACAAGAAAGGCGCAGAAGGCGCCGACGGCGAGCAGCGACAGCCGCCTCGTCCACTTCAGAGTCCAGCGCCCCATTACCTTCCCCGATGCTCCCCTCAACCGCGGCTGTCGCGCGCGGCCTGCGCGTCACGGCCCGCCTGCGACACGCTGCCGACGCGGCCGCCGCTCACGATGCCACGCCGGCGCCTGCTGGGAAGCGCCCGCATGCCGCCGCGCGCGGTCGCGCCCGCCTCGGGATGGTGGATGGCCGTCTGTCCGCGCCGTGCCAGGGCCTCGCGCAGGGCCGCGGTGGCGCGGGCCCGCTTCTCCTCCGCACGGAGCAGCCCGAGCCGGGCGTTCACGCGCTTCAGCCCGCGGGCGAAGACCTGCTTCTTCTCGGCCATCGAGCGCTCGCCGGCGCTTTCCGTGGCGCTGCCGCGCGGCTCGGCCTTGCCGCGATGGATGCGGCGCCGGTCGCGCAGCGTGTCCCTGATACGTCCGTGCTGCGAGCGCAGCCAGCGGGCAAGGCCGACCAGCTCCTCGCGCTCCAGCCCCTCCAGCTCGGGGTAGTGGCTGCGGATCACCTGGCCGATCTCGTCCTCCGCCAGCAGGCGGCGCTCGGCCGCGAATGGGACACCCATGACGTTCTTCCTTCCTTCCCGATCGGCGGCGAGGGTTCAACCCTCGTCCGCCTAGAACGACCCCACCAGGCTTCCCAGCAGGATCACGACGGCGAGCGCGATGAGCGCGCCGACGATGCAGGCCATCACGATGTCGATGTAGCTCTGCCTGTGCGTCGTCCCGCAGACGGCCAGCAGCGTCACGACGGCGCCGTTGTGCGGCAGGCTGTCCAGCGTGCCCGCGCCGATCACGGCGACCCGGTGAAGCAGGCCGGGATCGATCCCCTGGTCCGCCGCGATCTGCATGTAGGTCGGCCCCAGCGCGTCCAGCGCGATGGTGAGCCCGCCCGAGGCCGAGCCGGTCAGCGCCGCCAGCACATTGGTCGCGACGGCCAGCGAGACCAGCGGCCCGCCGCCGATGCCGAGCACCCAGGCCCGCACCAGCTCGAAGGCCGGCATGGCCGCGACCACCGCGCCGAAGCCGACCAGGCTCGCCACCGCGAAGATCGGCAGGACGGCGGCATTGGCGCCGGCGTCCATGGTGGCGCGCATCGAGGGCAGCCGGTGGGCGCTGCAGGCCAGGATCACCAGGATCGCCGCCGCCAGCGCCACCGCCACCGACCAGACGCCGGCCACCGCGGCGAGCGTCGTGCCGCCCCAGCGCGGCTCGGCGAGGAAGGCGGCATCGAAGCGCGGCAGGACGAAGAAGGACATCAGCAGGTTCACGAAGACCACCACGACCAGCGGCAGCGCCGCGATCCAGATGGGGGGCTCGCCCGGCGCGTCCTCGCTGCTGTGGACCTCGGACGGATCGAAGGCGCCCGAGACGGAGGCGCGCTCGCGCAGGATGGGGTCGTCGGCCGCCGCATCCACGGCCACGGGAGTGGGGTCGCCGAAGCCCTCGCCCGCTGCGCGCGCCTTCGCCTCGGCCCGCTGCAGCCACCAGAGCCCGAAGCCCAGCATGATCGCCGAGGCCAGGAGGCCGAGGCCCGGCGCCGCGAAGGGCGTGGTGCCGAAGAAGGGCATGGGGATGGCGTTCTGGATCGCCGGCGTCCCCGGCAAAGCCGACATGGTGAAGGTGGAGGTGCCCAGCGCGATCGTCGCCGGCATCAGCCGCCGCGGTACGCCGGCCGTCTGGAACAGCGCCTGGGCCATCGGCGTCAGCACGAAGATCGCGACGAAGAGGCTGACACCGCCATAGGTGACGGCCGCACCCGCCAGCACGACGGCCAACACGGCCCGCCGCACGCCGAGCTTGTCGGTCATCCAGCGCGCAATGGCGGAGACCGCGCCGCTGTCCTCCATCAGCTTGCCGAAGAGCGCGCCGAGCAGGAACAGGGGAAAGAACTGCGCGATGAAGCCCGAGGCGCTGCCCATGAAGGTCTGCGTCCAGTGAGCCAGCAGCGGCTCACCCGCGAAGCAGGCGGCGATGAGGGCCGCGATCGGCGCCAGCAGCAGCACGCTCCAGCCCCGGAAGGCCAGGAAGACGAGCAGCGCCAGGCCGGCCAGGATTCCGAGCAGGCCCACGGCTCAATGGCCCTGCAACAGGCGGTCGATGTCGGCCGAGGAGCGCGTGCCCAGGTTCTCGCCCTTCTCCAGCAGGAAGGCCTCGGCGGCCCGCCGTCCCTCGTCGCGCAGCATGGTCAGGAACGGCCATTCCGCGTTGAGCTTCGAGGAGGAGCCGAGGCCCGTGACCAGATCGCTGTTGATCAGATGCAGGCGCATCTCCGCCCAATGCGCCGCGTCGGCCAACTTGTGGACTTCCACCGCCACCCTCGCCGCCCGGCGCAGCAGCGCCATCATCTCCAGCTCCTTCAGCAGCACCGCGTTGAAGGAGACCTCGTTCAAGCGGTTGAGGATGTCGCGCGCGGAGCGCGGGATGCCCGGCCGCTCGACCGGGTTGATGCCGATCAGGATGGTGTCGTCGGAGACGCATTCGTTGATCAGCGGCGTCATGGTCGGGTTGCCGCCGAAGCCGCCGTCCCAATAGCCGTCGCCGTCGATCTCCACCGCCTGGAACATCTGCGGCAGGCAGGCCGAGGCCATCAGGACCTTGGGCGTGATCTCCGCATTGCGGAACACCCGGCCGCGGCCGGTGCGCACATTGGTCGCGGTGATGAAGAGCTTGATGGGCGCGCGCGACAGTCGGTCGAAATCGATGTGGGCGGCGAGGATGTCCTCGAGCGGGTTCTTGGAGCCGAAGGGCATGTCGTAGGGCGAGAAGAGCCGCGAGATGATGTCCATCGCCACATAGGCGGGCGAATTGTCGAGCGTCCAGCGGTTGAGCAGGACGTCCATCGGCCCGCGCTTGAGCGGCGACATGGCCGCCGAGTCGGAGACCGCGCGCCAGAATTTGGCGAGCGCCGCGCGGGCGCCGGCAGGGCCTCCGGCGGCGAAGCCGTCGGCCATCACGGCGGCGTTCATGGCGCCGGCCGAGGTGCCGGAAACCGCCTCGATGGTCAGCCATTCCTCTTCCAGCAGCCGGTCCAGCACGCCCCAGGTGAAGGCGCCATGCGAGCCGCCGCCCTGCAGCGCGAAATCGACGAGGAGCGGCTTGCGGCCCTCGGGGACAGCCTCGGGGACCTCTGCCGAAGCAGCAGTGACGGGTTCGGGAGCGGGAAGCGCCGGCGCGCCGACGGCTTCCGGTGCGGGTGTCACGGCCACGACGGGTGGCGCAGCCACGGTGGGCGGCGCGGCTTCGGCCGCCTCGGCCTTGGCGGGACGCGGCCCGCGCGCCGCTCGGGCCTTGGGCTCGGCGACAGGCGGCGTATCGGCTGCCGGTTTGGTGGTGTCGGATTTGATGGTGATTCTGCTTCTCGCCACGGTGCCGCCACTCCTTTGGGGGAACGACGGAGCGCGAATCGAAGGCACATGGCCGCGACGGAGCCCATGGGATCCGGCGACCTGGCCCCGATCCTTGACCCGCCCATCCCCAAGCCTCTCACTGATCCTAGCGCCTCGGCAGCCCCCGCGTGACCGGCAATCCGTCCCAGGGTTGCGCCTCCCGTCCCAAATCCTGGGCATGGCGCCCTTACCGCCGCGGCTCATGTTGCCCGGCAGGGAGATGGATGCGAGCTTCCGCCCGCCGGACGGGTAGGACACGCCTTCGCATGATGATCGGTCTCTGCGCGGCCATCCTGTTGGCGGCGGCCCTGCACCTCGCGCAATCCATCTTCGCGCCCGTGGCCTTCGCGATCTTCCTCATCGCGCTGGTCTGGCCGGTGCAGCGGCGGCTGGCGCGTTTCGTGCCGTCGGGTCTCGCCATGCTGGCGGCGATGCTGGTGGCCCTGGTGACCGTGATGACACTGGCGCTGCTCATCGCCTGGGCCTTCGGGGGCGTGGGGCAGTGGGTCATCACCAACTCGGCGCAGATCCAGCTGCTCTACGCCCGCAAGATCGCCTGGCTCGAGGAGCAGGGCATCGCCGTCGCGGGGCTGCTCTCGGACGGGCTCAGCTCACGCTGGCTCATCTTGATCGCCCAGGAGGTGACGGGGCGGCTGCAGGGCATCCTCGCCTTCTCGGTGGTGACCGTCGTCTTCCTGGTGCTGGGGCTGCTGGAGGTGACGGCGGTGGACCGCCAGCTCGCGCGCATCCCCGGCGACGTCGCGCCGCGGCTGCGGCTGGCGGCGATCGAGACGGGCCAGAAGTTCCGCAGCTACATGGCCGTACGCACGCTGATCAGCGTGGTGGTGGGCCTGGCCGTCTGGGGCTTCGCGCGGCTGATGGGGCTCGACCTCGCGGCGGAATGGGGCGTGATCGCCTTCGTGCTGAACTACATCCCCTTCCTGGGGCCGCTGGTCGCGACGCTCTTCCCGACGATCTTCGCCATCCTGCAGTTCGAATCCTGGGAGACGGCTGTCGTGGTGTTCCTCTGCCTGAACGTCATCCAGTCGGTCTCGGGCAGCTACATCGAGCCGCTGCTGGCGGGGAAGCGGCTGGCGGTCTCGCCCTTCATGGTGCTGCTGTCGGTGTTCTTCGGCGCCTTCCTCTGGGGCGTGCCGGGCGCCTTCATCGGCGTGCCGGTGCTGATCGCGGCGCTGACGGTCTGCCGGCAGTTCGAGGGCAGCCGCTGGGTGGCGGCGCTGCTGTCGGGGCAGGACGGAACCTAAAGTCATAGGGTCCAGGGACTTGTAGTCCCTGGTAGGGGAGCGCGAGGGGGCGAAGCCCTCTCGCATCAGCCTAAGGCGCCGGCCTGACTCCCATCGCCGTCGTGACCTCGTCCGCGCGCGGCTCGAAGACCAGTCCGCGCCGGGCCGCCCAGATGTTCACCTGATGGTGCAGCGGCAGGAGCGGCAGGTCGCGCATCGCGAGGCCCATGGCCTCGCGGTAGGCGGCCTCGCGCCCGGCGGGGTCGAGCGTGACGAGGGCGCGGTCCAGCGCCGCATCGAAATCCGGGCGCGACCAGCGCACGACGTTGAAGGCCCCGCGGCCGCGCGCCGGGTCGAAGGTCGCGAGGACGTTGGCGAGCGGGCTGTCCGGCTCGCCCGTCGTGGTGCCCCAACCGAACAGCCCTGCGCTGAACTCCCGCCGCGGCGCCACGCGCCCGAAATAGGCCGCCGAGGACAGTGCCTCCACGCGCGTCCGCACGCCCACCCGCGTCCACATCTGCGCGATCGCCTGCAGGATCTGCGTATCGTTCGCGTAGCGGTCGTTGGGCCCGTGCAGCGTGAGGGCGAAGCCCTGCGGAAAGCCGGCCTCGGCGAGGAGGCGGCGGGCTTCCGCGGGATCGAAGGGGTCGGGCGGCAGCGCGGGATCGTGGCCGACGGCGCCGGCGGGCGCGAACTGCCCGGCCGGCACGCCCTGCCCGTCCATTACCTGCGCCATGAGGGCCGTGCGGTCGATGGCCAGCGAGAGCGCCCGCCGCACGCGAAGGTCGGCCAGCGGATTCGCCGCCAGCGGCCGGCCCTGGAGATCGGCGGCGAAGGGCGTGGCATCGCGGAAGCCGTCGAGGGAGAGGTAGAGCACGCGCAGGCCGGGGCGCGTGAAGAGCGCGAGCCGGGAATCGCGCGACACCGCGCCCACGTCGCGCGTGGGCACCTGGTCGATGAGGTCCACGTCGCCGGCCCGCAGCGCCGCAAGCCGGGCCGCATCCTGGCCAATGAAGCGGTAGGTCACGCGGCTCCAGGCCGGGCGACCGCCGTGCCAGTCCTCGTTGCGCGCGAAGACTGCCGCCTCGCCCGGCACGAAGGAGACGAGCCGGTAGGGTCCGGTGCCAATCGCGGCGCGGCCGGCGTTGAAGTCGGCGGTGGTGCGGCCTTCCGTCTGTCGGCGGCCGGTGATCGGCAGGCCCTGGAGCAAGGCGGGCAGCAGGGGCGCGGGGCCGTCGGTCTCGAATCGGACGGTCAGCGCGTCCACGACCTCGATGCGCCGCACTGGACGGGTGAAGTAGCCAAAGGAGGACGGGCTGTTCGGCACGGCGGGCGCGCGCTGGAAGGTGAAGGCCACGTCGTCGGCGGTGAAGGGCGTGCCGTCGTGGAAGCGCACGCCGGGGCGCAGGCGGAACTCCCAGGCGGTGGGCGAGACAGCCCGCCATTCGAGCGCGAGGCCAGGCGTGGGCCGCATCCCCGCATCGGGGTCGAGCAGCCGGTCGAAGACATGCTGGCTCAGCGCGGCATTGGGGATGAGGTTGTGGAAGTGCGGATCGAGCGCGGTGAAGGCACTGCCGACGGCGATTCCCACCTCCTGGGCCGCCGCCGGCGACAGCAGCAGGAGCAGCCAGGCCAGGAGGCGGGACAGGGATGACCTCGTGGGAATCACCGGCGCGATCCTGCGCCGCGGGCCGGTTGCGGCACAAGCGCGGCGCGTGTGGACCCTGCGACCGGGAGGCGGTGTTGCGCATCCCGCGAACGGCTGCTAGAGGCTCCCGCCCAAGGCGATCCGGCGTGGCGCAGCGGTAGCGCAGCGGACTGTTAATCCGTTGGTCGTAGGTTCGAATCCTACCGCCGGAGCCAGGGACCCCGAAACTCGTCAGATTTTGCAATTTGCTAGGCCGAAGCGCCTATCTCGGCCCCACCAGAAGCGGCGCGCTTGGAGTGGCTTTTAGTGGATGGTGATGGATGCCCGCGACGTGCCGCAGGTCGCCTGCCTTTCCGGATGCTCCATCGCACAACCCCTGTCGCCGGCTGCGACCGTCGTAGGGTCCGGCGCGCCCCTCGCGCACCAGGGCGGCCGCCACCTCGTTCCCCTACCGGTCGCGGACGGCCCCGGTGCGGCGGTCTGGTCGCAGCCGTGGCGCTCGAGGTTCAGGTCGCCAGCGATCAGCTCGGCGAGACGCTATTGGGCGGCGTGGGCCGCCCGGATATCGGCTGAGCAGCGGCTATGCATCCGGCGCGTCCAGGCCCTGATTGCGGATGCGTTCGGCGCCGCAGCGCATGGCATCATCGTCAGTCGCGATGCAGCGGCGCTGGGCTTGTGCGGCGAGACGGCGAGGAGGGCTGACAGGGCGAAAACGCTGGTGAGCAACTGCATGGTCTCCGAGATCGCGAGATCCAGGGTGCTAGCCAGGGGGGGTTAAGTAGCCCTGCCGTCGACGGCGAAGCCGTCTTGCGGTTGCGCGTCCGGCCGCTTCCCGCGCAACGGCGGGAGCATGGGTGGAAGGCGTCATAGGTGGAGGTGCTTACCATGCAGGATCGCCAGCAGCTCTCGAATGCTCGCAGCGACGCGAGTTCCGAAGCGCTTCGCTATCGGCTGCGCCAAGCCGGCGGTGGAGGCGTCGGTTCTTTATGCGTGTGCGGAGAATGCGCCGCCGCCAGCGAGGCCGGGTCGATTGGATCGGTTCATCCCCGCCTGCGCGGGGAACACGACCGCCATCGGCAATGCGGCCTCGCCGGCCACGGTTCATCCCCGCCTGCGCGGGGAACACTCGTCGATGGTGAGCGCGAAAGGGTCGTTCCCCGGTTCATCCCTGCCTGCGCGGGGAACACCACCAGCGAGTGTCGATCGGCGGCGGCTCAGGCGGTTCATCCCCGCCTGCGCGGGGAACACGGCGCCGCGTTCACGAAGGTCGAGCTGCAGCTCGGTTCATCCCCGCCTGCGCGGGGAACACGGCGCGGTCCTGATGAAGCGGTCGGTCAAGTCCGGTTCATCCCCGCCTGCGCGGGGAACACCGGGACCAAGTAGTCCGTACTGTCGCCCGGGTCGGTTCATCCCCGCCTGCGCGGGGAACACCCGCTCGAACGGCGGGTTCTCCTGAATAAAAGCGGTTCATCCCCGCCTGCGCGGGGAACACGCCGAGGCGGGCTGCAGGGTCGGGGGCTGGTCCGGTTCATCCCCGCCTGCGCGGGGAACACCTCGCCATAGCTCGCCTCCTAAACGTGACCCTCGGTTCATCCCCGCCTGCGCGGGGAACACGCCGCCCCTGACGGGCGCTGGCGGCGTGGTGACGGTTCATCCCCGCCTGCGCGGGGAACACGAGATCGATTATCGCGACACGGCGGTGGTGGCCGGTTCATCCCCGCCTGCGCGGGGAACACGCGATCCGGGCGTGTATGGACCTCGCCTCCGACGGTTCATCCCCGCCTGCGCGGGGAACACTCTTCCCAGAAGCATTTGATTCACAATCCAGATTCGACTGTCAATCAACCCACCGACTGGAACATCCGTTCTCGCTACCGGCCGCGCCGCCGCTGCGGCAGCGAGGCCGGCCCCGGCTCTGCCGGAAGTGCCGCCTCAGCCCCGAAGGAAACCAGACGAAACCCGTCAAGGTCCACCGGCACCCGCCGGTTCGCGCCGCAGGTGTCGAAGGCGAAGCCGGCATCCTCCGGCGCCGCCCAGGCGATCACCGCATTGCCGTTCTCGATATGGGCGCAGATCTCACCCCAGATCATCTCGCGCACCCGTCGGCCATAGGCGCCGACATAGACCCCCGCGCGCACTTCCAGCAGCCAGACCGCCAGCCGCCCCCGCAGCCGCGGCGGGGCGTTCTCAACCACGATGACCAGCATCGCCCCCGCCCTCCGCCGGCGGAATCGCCACCGGCATGGCCTCCGGCGCCGCCTCGGGCACCGGCAGACCGCCCGCGGCCAGCACCTCCTCGATGAGCGGGATCAGGCGGGCCAGCACGTCCGCCCGGCGGAAGGCGTCGCGGCAGCGGCGCCGCACCTCGGCCACCGGATCGAGCACCGGCCGCCCGTCGAGCGGCCGCCCCGCCTCGGCCGCCGCGGCCACCCGGAAGGCCTCCGGCACCACCGTGTCGAACTTCAGGATGTCGGCGATGTCGTAGACGAAGCTCTGCGGCTTGCCGCTGTGCAGGAAGCCGATGGCCGGCGCATAGCCGGCCGCCAGCACGGCCGCCTCCGTCACGCCGTAGAGCGCCGCCGTCGCGGCCGAGAGGCAGCGGTTCATCGTGTCGGCGCCATCCCATTCGTCCGGGTCGTAGCGGCGGCCCTCCCAGCGCAGCCCGAAGCGCTTGGCGAGCGCCTTGTACATCTCGCGCACCCGCACACCCTCGATGCCGCGCAGCTGGTCGATGGAGCGCCGCGCCGGCGGCTCCTGGCCGAAGCGCAGCGCATACATCTTCCGCACCACGCGCAGCCGCGCCTCGTCGTCGAGCGCGAGCCGCGCCTGGTAGAGCAGCCGGTCCGAGCGCGCACCGCCCGGCTGCCCGGCGGCGTAGAGCCGAACACCTGCCTCACCCACCCAGATCAGCAGCGTGCCGGCGCGCGCGGCCAGCGCCACGGCGGCGTGGCTCACCCGCGTGCCCGGCTCCAGCATCAGGCAGGCGAGGCCACCGATCGGGATGTGCGTGCGGATGCCGGCTTCATCGACCAGCACGAAGGCACCATCCAGCACGTCGAGCCGTGTCTTTTCGATGAAGAGGATGGAGGCGCGCTCGCGCATCGGGATCGGACGCGGCGGCGGCA
The DNA here is from genome assembly GCF_058806835.1 of Roseococcus sp. GW821-FHT12F05. NCBI lineage: Bacteria > Pseudomonadati > Pseudomonadota > Alphaproteobacteria > Acetobacterales > Roseomonadaceae > Roseococcus > Roseococcus sp. GW821-FHT12F05. Next base: position 36,884 of record NZ_JBXAQB010000006.1, on the reverse strand, counting down.
GCCCGGGCAGCGCGCGACCGCTCATCTCAGGCCCGGCGGATCAGCATGAGGCCGCAGCCGAAGGCCCGCGCATGGCCGAAACCGCGCGAGAGCTGGGCAAGTAAGGTCGTGGGGTCGCGCACGGTCAGCTCGCCCTCGAAGTCGAGCACGCCGAAGCTGGCCGGCTTGCGCTGGCCGGACCGCGGCAGGCGGATGGTCTCGTAGCCGTCCACGCCGACCTCGCCCACCGGCGCGAAGCCGTGCCGCTCACCCTGGGCGGCCAGCCAGGCACGGCCGGCGGTGAGGACGGCGTCCTGACGCGATGCCGCGCGCTCGCCCCTGGGGATGTCGCGGATGGCGTTCATGACCACGTCGTGCCGCTGGCCGCGCCCGCCCTTCGCGCCGCGCGAGACGGTGGCATTGGCGCGCAGCGAGAAGCGCAGCCGTTCGCCCGCCTGGAGGCTAGGCTCGAAGGGCTTGGACTCCACGCGGAAGAGATCGTGCGCATCCACCGGCAGACGTGAGGAGAGGGTGAGGAATCGCCCAGGATGTTCCTCGCGCCACAGAAAATCGCGGCGGCGTTCCGGCCCGTCGGCGAAGAGGCTCCAGATGAGGCGATGGCCCGCATCCAGCCGCTGCGACGCCTCGCCGTCCGGCAGCAGCAGCGCGGCCAGCGACGCCGCCGAGCCGTCGCGCCGCAGGGTGAGGCGCGAGAGGTGGAGCGTCATGGCGCCACCACCGCCTCGGCGCGCAGGCCGAACTGCCAGCGCGCACGGGAGACCGGCTCGTCGCGCCGCCATTCGGTGCGCAGGATGCGCGGGTCCCCGTCGTCGATCAGGTCGGCGTCGAGGACGACGCGGCGGCTGGTCGCCGGGGAATCGGCCAGCAGCGGGAAGCCGGCCTCCCCGCCCTCGGCCTCGCGCCGCAGCAGCGCCGCCACGGCATCCTCGGCATCAACGATGGCGGGGGCGAGCGGCAGGCCGAGCGGGCAGGATTTCCGGCCAAGATAGGGCGTGAAGGCGGGGCGCTCCATCGCCCCGGCCAGCGCAGCGAGGGGCCAGCGGGCCCCCTCCCGCGCCCGCAGGGCGGCGAGGTGCCAAGCGCCGACGCGATAGTCGCGCCGCGTCAGCACGGTGTTGAGCTCCGGCGCGTCGAGCTCCTCGGCGCGCGTGCGGAAGCGCCGGCCGCGCTGCGAGGAGGGCACCTGGGCGGTATGGTAGTCGGCCAGCAGCCGGCCCGCGCTGCGGCAGAGCAGGGCCAGCCCGTAGCCCGCCGCCAGCGCCGACTGTCCCTCCTCGTCCGACCGCTCCAGCCCGAGGCAGGCGCCGACCAGCCCCAGCACCGCCGAGCGGGCCGGCCGGTCGAAGCCCGAGCGGCGCTCGCCCACCGCGAGGTCGCCGAAGCTCGCCAGCGGCGCGACCAGGGCGAAGGTGAGGAACTCAGCCACGGCAAAAGGCGAGGATGTCGGCGAGGCGGCCTTCGACGCCGACCTGCATCACCTTCTCGGCCTCCGGCGCCTGCCCGTAGGCCTGGTCGATGGCCTTGCGGAAGCCCGTCAGCGCGGCAATCGAGGCGTCCATCAGATCCTCCCCCTGCACCGGCCTGGCGAAGGCGCCGGCGAGGGTGCGTGGCTGGCGGTCGCCCTTCTCTGCCAGGACGTAGTGCGCGCGGCCATGCGCGGCGAAGCTGTTCTGCTTGCCGCGCGGCGCGGCCGTGGCCGCCGCCTCGGCCAGCGCGCCGAGCGCCGTAGTGGCCAGATCCGTCTCGCCGCCGAGGTTCCGGACCAGCAGCTCCGTGTTCACACAGATGTACAGATAGAAGACGCCGGAGCCGAAGGCCGCCTCGCCCACGAAGCCCGCGCCGGCATCCTCGGCCGGCGTCTTCAGGTCGTCCACGGCGGTGTAGTAGTCGTCCTCCACCGTGACGCGGTGGGTGGTGATGGCATGCGCGACCTGGGCGGCCGCCTCGCGGTTGAAGTCCGGGTTGTCGGCCAGCATGCGGCCGAAGAGCGCGATGTCGGCGGCCGTGTCGGTGCGCGCGAGGATCTCGTCCGGCTTCACCACCACCTTCTCGCCGGCGGCGAGCCGGTCGGCGAGCGCCAGCGCGGCCGTGCGCTCCTCCGGCGCGATGAAGGCGAGCTGCTCGGTGCGCGTGGGGTTCGCGTCCTTCTCCGGCTTCAGCTTGCCGAAGACGGGGGCGATCTCGCGCGCGATCCTCACCGCCTTGGCCTCGTCGGCGCCCTTGCCCAGCAGATGGTCCCGGATGGCCTCGCCGAGGCGCTGGGTGCGCTCGCCCATATGACCGTCGAGCGCGGCCCGGAAGGCCTCGGAGGTGCGCCAGGCGCGCTTCAGCGCCTGGGAGGAGAGGCGCAGCCGCGTGGCGCCGCCCACCACCGCAGTCTTGGGCCGGCCGAGGTCGTCGCGGTTGAGGTTGGCGGGCGGGAAAAAGGTGAGCAGATGCAGCTGCAGGAAGCGGCTCATGCGGGGGTTTCCTCGGTTTCTTCGGGGGTGTCGGCGCTGGGGGGGCCGGCATCCCAGTAGGCATAGGTCCAACGACGGCGGCGCCACTCGGTCCAGCCGAGCAGCGAGCGGGACAGATCGGTGACCGGCAGCGCGCCGCCGGCCAGGGCCACCATGCGGCGGAAAGCGGTCAGGCGGTCGTCGGGCGTGGCGGCCTCCAGCAGGCGGGTGAAGCGGAGCGGGGACATGAGCGCGGTCTCCGGCGCGTCCGGCCGATCGGGGCCGAGCAGCCGGGCGACGGGCGCGCCGCGCCGGTCCTCGCGGACGTACGCAAGGACCACGGCCAGGAGCGCGACCTTCGGCAGCTCCTCCGAGCCCTCGGCCCCGACCTCGCGGAAGAGGGCGATGGCGTTCTCGTCCATCATCGCCTCGGCGAGGCTGGCGCGGCGACGCAGCCGCGCCAGCGCGGCGCGGTTGCCGGGGTCGCCGGTATCCGGCTTGGGCTGCAGGCGCCACCACCAGAGGCGGGCCTTGCCGGGCTCGGCGATCATGCGGCCTTTCCTTTCCGGGCGGACTCGGGCAGCGGGAGGGACAGGGTCGTGAAGAGCTCCTTCCCCGCCTTGCCCCAGCCGGTGAGGGCGAAGATGAGGCTTTTCCGCGCGGCGGCGATGCGCGGGGCCTCCGCGCCGGTCTCGGGATCCAGCGGCGCGGCCTCGTCGAAGAGCGGAAGGGCGACGCGGCGCAGGCGGTCGGCCCAGGCGGCGCGTTCCTTCTCCTCGCCGCCCAGCACGCCGGGCCTTTCCGCCGCGGTGCGGAGGGCTTCGAAGAAATCCGCCTCGGTCGCGGCCCAGAGGCGCTCGCGCAGACTGGCCAGCCCCTCGGCGTCGAGCTTGACGGTGGCGCCGGGCGCGAAGAGCGCATGGCGAACGGCAGACCGAAGGAGGCCCGCGGCCTTCTCCGCCGCGTGTACCAAGGCGACGGCAAGCTGATCGAGGCGCCGGCGCTCCTCCGGCGGACCGCCGGGCAGCGGCATCTCCGATTCCACGAAGGCGCGGGCCTTCATGTTGTCCATGTCGAAGCCGGCGGCGAGGAGCCGGGTGTTCCGGCCCTCGCGGGCCGCACGCTGGCGGTTCTCGCGCCAGTTGGCGATGGCGGCGGCGGGCTGGCGCTGCCCCTTCTCCTCCACGACCAGGCCGAGCCAATGCCGATAGCCGATGCCGCCGGGCTGCGGATGCACCGGCAGCCAGCCCGCACCCGGCTTGGTCTGGTAGTGCGGCGAGAGCGGGTGCTTCCAGCCGGCATAGTTCGCCCCGCGCGGCCGCTGCCGCCAGCCGGTGACGCGGACCGTGTCGGGCATGCCGGTGAGGTCGCAGGCGGCGGGCGCGTCCAGCGCCTCGAAATCCAGCCGGATGCGGCGCGGCATGCCCCAGAAGGCCTGAAGCAGATGCGCCTCCGGCCCCGGCGTCACCACGCGGGCACCTTCGGAGGTGATGGTGGGCGCGAGCCAGGGGAAGACGTGCGAATGCTCGGACGGCGCGGGGGGCTTGCCGCAGGGGACGTTGGCCCAGAGCAGGTGCCAGAGGCTCGGGCGCTCGGGCCGGACCAGTGTCACCAAGGGACCGCCACCGCGCAGGCCCGTGCGGTTGCCGGCGCCGCCGGCGGGCGCCCAGGATTGCAGCGTGTAGAGCGCCATGGCAACCGCCGGGCGCGAGAGGCCGGCGACGCGGCCGCGCTTCACCAGGAGGTCCGTGTTTTTCGAGGTGGTGCTACCGCCCGGCGCCTCGATGAGCAGGCGCTCGACTGGCTCCGGATCGGAGGTGAGATCCTCGAGGTCCTGGAGGAAGCGCGGGCCGGGGCCGTCCAGGTTGAAGGCATGGGCGAAGGGGGCGAAGGCGGACTCCAGCGCCTCGGGCGTGGGCGGAGAGTGCCAGAGCTCGGTCCAGGCGACCTCGTCCTCCGGCGGGAAGGCGGTGGCGAGGAGGCCGATCAGGAATTCCAGGGTGGCGATGCGGAAGTCCGCACGGGGCCATGCGATGGCGACGACCGGATCATCTTCCAGAACTTCCACCATCTGGGTCGGACGGATCAGAAGGCACTCGCCCGATGCACGGCAGGCGGGAAGCCATGCCGCCTTTAGAAGATTCTGCGGTACCTCGACCACTCGCTTCCCCCTTCATACTCCTATTATTATATGAATTTTGAATTATTCTATGATGCTTCGAGAATAAATCAGTAAAAAACCAGTTCTTGAGTGATAGGACAAGGGACTACCGACTACACTCGCGCTTTCCCCACCTCCGCCGACCAACAGCGCCAGCCTGATCCGCGGCGAATCCCGCTCCCACTTTCCCCACCGCGCCCGCACCTCTTCCGCCGCCGCGCGATGCGCCTCCGGCACCTCCACCTCGCCCACCCGGTGCTTCGCCACTACCACCTCGGACAGCGCCCAGGCCCGCCGCGCGTCCGCATCCTCGGCATAGGGCACCACCGCCCCGTCCTGCAGCCGCGCGAGCCGCAGCGTGACCTGCTCCTGCTCCTCCAGCCGCGTCGGCGTGCGCTCCTCCGAGGCCCAGAGGCCGGCGCTGGCTGCGTAGCCTTTCTCGAAGTCCAGAAGGTTCCATTCGGCCTGGGCCATGGCCGTCAGGCGCTTCGCCTCGGCCTCCTGCGCCGCGCGGCGCAGCCCGTCCGGCTCCTCGCCCTCCGCCGCCGCCTCGATCAGCGCGCGCAGCCCCTCCGGCGCCGCGATCGCGCCCGTCGCGAAGAGCGCCCGCGCGCCGCGCCAGAGCCGGGCCGGGTCGCGATAGACCGCCGCCGTGCCGCGATGCTCCGCCAGCCAGTCCGCGCCCGGCGCCGCCACCGGCTCGGGCGACAGGATCAGCAGCTCCGCCTTCTCCAAGGGCCGGCCGGCGCGCCAGCCATGCCGCCAGAGCCGCCCCGCGCGCTGGATCAGCAGGTCCACGGGCGCGAGGTCCGTCACCATCAGGTCGAAGTCCAGATCCAGGCTCTGCTCGATCACCTGGGTCGCCACCAGCACGCCCTTCCGCCGCGCCGGATCGCCGTCCTTCCCGAAGCGCGCCAGCACCTCCTCCTCGATGCGCAGGCGGTCCACCATGGCGAAGCGCGCGTGGAAGAGCAGCGGCTCCAGCCCCTCGGCCCGCAGCGCCGCGGCCGCGGCGATGGCCTCGTCCACCGTGTTGCGCACCCAGGCGACCGCCGCGCCCCGCGCCGCCGCCGCGCGGATGCGCGCAAAGGCCTCCGCCTCGGTGCCGATCCGCGTCACGGGCACGCGCCGCGCGGTGCCGGGGCGCGGCAGGACCGGGCATTCCCGCACGCCAGATCCCGCGACCAGGCTCGCCAGCGGATATTCCATGGCCGAGAGCGGCGCCCTCAGCACCCCGAGCCCGTCGCGCCAGGCGTCCGACAGCCGCTGCCGCAGCTTCAAAGGCAGCGTCGCCGAGAGCAGGATCGCCGAGCCGCCCAGCGCCGCGTGGAAGTGCAGCAGCCGCGCCAGCTCCTCCTGCATGTAGGGGTCGAAGGCGTGCGCCTCGTCGATCACCAGCACCTTCCGGGCCAGGCCACGCTGGCGCAACGGCGCGTGGCGCACCGGCAGGACGGAGAGCAGCGCCTGATCGATGGTGCCCACTCCCACCTGGGCCAGCAGCGCCTTGCGCCGGTCGTCGGCGAGCCAGGCGGCGCATTGCGCGCCGGCGCTCTCCCCGGCCGGGTCCGTTCCCGACAGGTCATCGGGATCGGCCATGCCGGGCAGGATGGAGGCCGTGAAGCCCGCATCCAGCGCCGCCCGCCCATGCGCCAGCACCAGCGAGGGCGCGGCGCCCTCCGCGAAGAGGCGGCGATAGGCCGCGGCCATGCGGCGGTACATGGCATTGGCCGTCGCCATGGTCGGCAGCGCGACGAAGAGGCCGTCGGCGCGACCTTCGGCCAGTAGCCGGTGCGTGAGAAGCAGTGCGGCCTCGGTCTTGCCGGCGCCGGTCATGTCCTCCAGCACGGCGAGGACCGGCCCCTCCGGCAGCACGGCGTCGGCGGCCCAGCGCTGCAGGGGGGATGGTTCGCGGATCGCCGGCAGCAGGCGCGCGATCCCCCGAAACGGCGCGGCGCGGGCCGGCGCGAGGCCGCTCGCCGCTACAGCCTCTTTCGCCGCCCGGCGGGCCTGGGCCCAGTAGGCCGGGAGGTCTGCCGCCGCCTCGGGCGTCGCATAGGGGAAATGGGCGGAGTCCGAGCCGATCCAATCGGCCAGCGTGGTCAGGCCGGCGAGGCGCCAGGCCAGGGCCTGGCCATGGCGCTTCCAGAGTCTGGCCGTCACCGGCTCCGGCGCAAGGAGGTCCCAAAAGGCCTCGGCGCAGGTGGTGGCCGCCTTGCGGGAGTCGGGCCCGATCTGCGCCTCCGTGGGCCGGTCTTCCCCCGGCGGCCGACCGTGATGACCGGTCACGGTGCGGAGCAGGCTGTCGGTCCAGGACGGGTGCCAGCCGGGAAATAGGGGCGCGAGCAGGTCGGCGAGATGCTCGTCCCGCAGGAGGGCGAAACCGCTGGTGTCATGGCCGGGATCGGCGGGCTGGGATCGGAAGGAACCCAGCGCCCCGGCCGGCCAGGCCTGGGGCGCCTTGGCCTGAAAGGAGCGGGAGAATTTGCCGATGTCGTGCAGCGCGACGAGAAAGGCCTGGGTTGAGGCGGGCAAGCCCCCGACTGGATTTCCGAGCTCCATGGCGACGGCAGCAACGTCCAGGGAATGGCAGACGAGGGGATGAAATGTACTTCGCGAGTCCTCTCCCGGTCGCGCCTTTCCCCAGAACAAGAGCACTGGCTGAGGGAGGTGCATCTCGCCCATTCCTGCTTGCAGTCATGATCGACCATCGGGCTGTACCATGCACGAGCCAAGTTACAGCGGCGCGATACCGCGTCGAGGTGTGTGGAATTGCCAAGCGCGTTGTCCGACTGAAGATGGTGCCCCCGAAGATCCCGTCCGTCTGGTGAAGTCGGACCCGTAGTTTCCAGGTCCGCCGCCTACCGTGGCAAGCAGCGCGGAGGCCGCGACCGTCTTCGACGAGAGCTATCCGAACAACCGGCCCTCGATCTACGGCCTGAGGCCCATGATCGTCGTCAGCCAGATGGGTTCCTCGGGCAGCTTCCTCTCCGGCCAGAATGCCGCCGGTGAGCAGAGCCGGCAGTTCCAGTCCGTGTCCTGGCTGGACGAGCGCCGACGGATCCTCGGCCTCACCAACCGGGGACAATGCGCTCCTCGAGGTGGGCCATGCCCTCATCACCCGCAACGAGAACGTCCGCGCCGGCGCGCTGGCCGCGCCCTATTACGTCAGACGGAGCCAGGGACCCTCAGAAAACCCGACGTTCAGCGCGATGGGGCTTCCGGCCCACGAAATCGCCCGCAAACTTCACCCACGCAGCCCGATCGGGAGCGTCGTACAAACCTGCAACCGGATGCGGGAAGCCAGACCTCAATCGTGACTGCCCTGGCTGAATGACCCATCACCCCTCCCGCCCCCTTCCTCGAGCCTGCCGGTTCGCACCACTCGTGCAGCAGCGGGACCACCAGGCATCGCCATCGCCTAGGAGGGGCCGGAAGAGGTGAAGCCCAACCAAATCCGGCTCTATCTTGTCGCGGCTGTTGCGCAAGGAGATCCCATGTCCGGCTTTCGCCTCTCCATGATCGTCATCATCCTGACGATCATCGCGTTCGCGCTGGCGTTGGGGATCAGCCGGTAATGGGCCAGCGAGCCCGTTGAGCGATCGGCAATTCCTAGGTGATGATCCAGCCGAGCACGATGATCCCGAGCAGAAGGTAGCCCACCGCCCCGACCAGCGCCCAAAGATCCCCCTTGCCCGATCCCTCTTCCGGCTTGGAGGTCCGCAGCACACGCTCTCCTGGTGCTGGGTTGGTCGCGGCTGGATCGGCCATGGCGGGTCTTCCTGTTTTGGGTGCGGCTCTCCACCAGGTAGAGTATTCTTTCGCCTGGATCACCCTGAGCGGTTCTCCGGACTCCCGGCGGGACGGAGGTTTGGGGGAACGATCCAAAATCGGTCAGCGCGACAGCGCCTCCAGCCCGCGAATCCGTGACGGCCGGTTCCGGACTTGTCCGGAGCCGGGACGCGGTAATCACGACGTGCGACCTGCCGCGAGGCCGCCCGCGCGGGTGGATGACGTGCCCGGGATAAGCCTCCATCGTGACGGCGCATAGGGCACGGAGAAGACATGGCCGACATCACGGAAGACGCGATCCAGCAGGGCATCGACAGTTTCATGGCGACCTTCGGCCGGCTGCCGCCGAACTTCGCCCTGATGGCGGAGCACGCGCCAGGCGCCTTCGCGGGCTACGGCCTGATGCGGTCCTTCGTCATGCGGGACCGGGAAGCGGGCGGCGCGCTCGACCTCAAGACGAAGGAGCTGATCTTCGCCCTGCTGGACACCCTGGCGGGTCAGACGACGGGCGCCAGGAACCACGCGGCGGCCGCGATGCGGCTGGGCCTGACCCTGCCGGAACTGGCCGAGGGCCTCGTGCAGGTCATGATGGTCGGCGGCATCACGACATGGAACGTGTCGGGCGCGGAGGTGATGCGCCATTGCATCGACCTCCAGAAGGACGCTCAACCCTGATTCCCGTCGGGCCCGGCCTGGGTCCGGCCTCCATCATCCCGGCCGGGCGCCGGCCGGCGAAGCCGCATGCCGCGGTGCGGCATGCCGCTGCCCACGCCCGGCGCATTGCTCCATATTGTCCGCGAACAGGCAGGAACCGGCCATGGACACAGGATCGCTCACGGCCTCCCCGACCCCTGTGGTGCCGGATGCGAACAAGATCCTGACCGAGGAGGAGGTGGAGCGGCTGTTCCAGCTCATCCTCGAGCGTCCCAGCCGCGATCCCACCTATGTCAGCGGCACCGCCGCGCGGGCGCTCACCGCGGCCGCCTACACGCGCGAGCTCCTCGGCTCCCAGGAATTCAAGCGGAACTTCGAGACCCGGATCGGCATCCAGGAGGACCGCCCCGGCCTCGACGACGCGCGCTACAGGGTCCCGGATGCCCTGTCGCGGCCCGGGGCGCGCCGGATGAAGGTCGTGCTCATCGGCTCCTGCCTGATGGACGAATGGCCGAGGATCCTGCCCGGATACGCGGCCGGCCAGGGCATCGACCTCGCGGTCGACCACATGCCCTTCAACCACGCCTCCTCCCTGCCGCCGCTGACCGCCGGAGAGGCCGCGGAGATCGACTTCGCCATCATCCAGCTGCCGCTCCGCAGCGTGCTGCACGAGGGCACCTTCTTCGGCCTGCGCGCCGACGACCTCGCGCGGCACCAGACCGTGTTCCGCGAGGCCTGCGAGCGGCTGCGCCGGAACCTCGAGCAGGCGCTGGCGTACCACCGCGCCCATGGCCTGCGCTGCTACGTGGCGAACTTCCTGGTGCCCCAGCAGAACATCACGGGGCGGATGCTGCCGCGCTATTCCCTCTGCAACCTCGCCCATATGGTCGAGGAGCTGAACCGCCACCTCTGGACCCTGTGCGAAGGCAGGCCGGGCGTGCAGTGCGTCGACATCGACGCCATCAGCGCCACGATCGGCCGCCGCTACGTGCAGGACGACAGCGTGCTGCACAGCAACCATGGCGGCGTGCTCGTGCCGATCGGGCTCTGGCAGGATGCGAACCGCATCGAGAACGTGGGCGAGGTCGACCTGATCTACACCCGCCGGACCCGGTCCTTCGTGCAGACGGTCTTCGCGGAGGTGCTGGCAATGCACCGCACCGTGCTGCAGCAGGACAGCGTGAAGATCGTCCTCTTCGACCTGGACGACACGCTCTGGCGCGGCATCGCCGCCGAGCAGAGCCGGATCGGCCCGGAGATGACCGAGGGCTGGCCGCTCGGCGTGCTGGAGGCGGTGGACCAGCTGTGGCGGCGCGGCGTCCTGGTCGCCCTGGTCAGCCGGAACGACGAGGCGGTCGTGCTCGACGCCTGGAAGCGGCTCTACCAGGGCCTCTTCCCCATCGAGAACTTCGTGGCCCGCCGCATCAACTGGGCCCCGAAGGCCGGGAACATCCGCGAGATCCTCGAGGCGGTGAACCTGCTGCCCGAGAGCGCCGTCTTCGTGGACGACAACCCGCTGGAGCGGGGCGAGGTGCGCCAGGCCCTGCCCCAGCTGCGGGTGATCGACGCCCCCGCGGCCGAATGGCGGCGCATCCTGCTGTGGTCGGCGGAAACCCAGCGGGCCGAGGTGAACGCGGAGGCCCTCACGCGCACCGGCATGGTCCAGGCGCAGATCCGCCGGGAGGAGGAGCGCACCGCGCTGGATCCGGCGGCCTACCTGGCGGGGCTGGAGCTGCGGGTGGGGCTCGGCGCCGTCTCCTCGGAGGCGGATGCCGCCTTCGGGCGCTGCTTCGAGCTGCTGAACAAGACCAACCAGTACAACACCACGGGCCAGCGCTGGAGCCCGGCGGGGATGCAGCGCTTCCTCGCGGAAGGCGGCTGCCTGCTGCACCTCGCCGCGCGGGACAAGTACACCCAGTACGGCATCGTGGCCGTGGCGGTGCTCCGGGGAAACGTGATCGAGCAGGTGGTGATGAGCTGCCGCGTCTTCGGCATGGAGGTGGAGCGCGCGCTGCTGGGCACCGCGCTCGGCACGATCCGGAACTGGCAGAAGGTGGGGGCCGTCCGCGCGCGGCTCCGGCAGACCGGCAAGAACCGGCTCTGCCAGGACCTGTTCGCCGCGAACGGCTTCGTCCGGCTCGACGACGAGAGCTGGGAAGCGCCGGAGAAGCTTTCGCTCTACCTGCCCGCCCATATGCGGCTGGGGCTGGATGAGCCGGGGGGCGGTCAGGCGCCCGGCTGATCGAGGAAGGTATAGAGCGCGGCGATCCTGCCCTCGCGGAAGACGACCAGGTCCTGGCCGGTGACGACCGGCGGCTGGCCCGCCGGGCCGTAGCCCCAGCTCAGCCGTCCCGCATCCGGGATCGCCTGGGCCTCGCCCATCTCGCGGAACACGAAACCTGGCGTCGCCTCATGCAGGGCGATGACAGCGCGGTCGAGCGCATCTTGGCCGACCTGCCGGCCGTGCGGATCGGAGAAGACGCAGTCCTCGGTGAAGAGCTCGCCGATCGCCCTGCGGCGGCTTTCGCCGTCGTGATTGCCGAACACCTCGAAGAGATTGCGCCGCATGAGCGCGACGGGATCCGTGGCCATGTCTCGTCTCCTGGCTTCCATGGTTCCGCCTCCGGAAGGAAAGCGCCAAAGCGCCGGCGCCACCGGAAGGGAACCGCCTTGATTCTGGACATAGCAGACGACGCGGCCGAGCGGCGCATCATCGAGGCACTCATCGCCGAGCAGGACCGCGCCTGGGCCGCCGGTGATGCCGAGGCCTTCGCGGCCCGCGCCCTCCCCGGGCTGAGCTTCACCAGCATCCTCGGCATGTCCTTCGTCGGCCGCGAGCCCTTCCGCCTGCAGCAACACGCTCATCCTGCCGGCCTTCCTCGATGGCGGTCCGGCGCGGAGCGGAGGGCAACCATGGGTTGAAGCGGAGCCGAACCCCTGGCATGCCGGTCCAGGGAAGCGGAGGACACGCGCATGTCGGAGACCACCGAAAGCCCGCCGCGCCGCCGCCGCGGGCGGTGGCTCGTCCGGCTGCTGGTCCTGCTGCTGCTGGCCCTGGGCGCGGTGCTCGTCCTCGACGCCACCGACCGCCTGCCGCCGGAGCTCAAGCGGAGCTGCGAGGAGGCCGGGCTCTGCGGCCACGACATCCTTCCTGGGGCCCCGCGCGCCACGCGGCTGGAATTCCCCGTCGCCGCCAGCCCCGAGGCCCGGCAGGCGACACGGGCCCTGGTGGTGGCCGAGCGCCGGGGCGACAGCTGGATCCTGACGCTGCGCATCGACGCCCTGCCCGGCGCCCCGCGCTACTCGCTGATCCAGGTCCTCGCGACGCGGGAGCGCGCGCCGCAGGGCGCGCCGGCGGTCCTCACCCTCCACGACGAGAACCGGCAGCCCGTGGTGAACGGGCGCTGGGAGGTGACGGTGACCGTCCCCAACGAGGTCTTCCGGAGCCGCGACTGGGTGCTCCGCTACCGCGCGGACACGATCGACGCGCTGGCCGTCAGCGAGGATATCGCCCCCTACATCCGGCAGACGGGCGCGATCCGGTAGAAGCTGCCCTGAATTCGCCCCGGCAGGGCCGCGACCTCGTCGCAGGGCTGGCGTTACCCTTCCAGCCATCACACGAGGTCACGTCCATGGAACGCCTTTCGAACCGCCGCGCCCTGCTCGCCCTTCTGGCCGGAGGCGTCGCCATCGCTGCGGCCCCGGCCGCCCTCGCGCAGGGCTGGCAGGTGGAACATCACGGGCGCGAGGAGGATGGGCGCCGGCGGCAGCAGCAGGACGCCGCGCGCCGGCAGCAGGAGGAGCGCCGCCGACGTTCCCAGGAGGCGCATCGCCGCCAGGAGGAGGCCCGGCGCCGCCGCGAGGAGATGCGCCACCGCCATGCCGAGCAGGACCACAACCGGCGCGACGCCGACCGTCAGCGCCTGGCGGCGGAACAGGAGCGCGGCCGCGTCGAGGCGGACCGCCGTCGCATCGAGGAGACGCGGCGCTGGAACTGACGCCGGCTCAGGGCGCCGCGGGCGACCTTCGGGGCTCCGCCATCCCGGCGCCCTGCCTCGCCGGCCCGGACAGGCCCAGGACGGCGAGGAACGACAGCCCGGTGCCGACGGCGATGAGGAGGCCCGGGCTGTTCTCATAGCCCGTGCGGTAGACGAGCCAGGTCGCCGCCATCGGCGAGGTCCCGCCGACCAAAGCGAGCATGACGTTGTAGCCGAGCCCGATCGCCGTGCAGCGGACCTCGGCCGGCACCGCCTCGACCAGGAAGGCGGGCTGGGCGCCCAGGTACAGGCCGGTGGCCAGGACGAAGCCGAGCTGCCCCAGCAGCACGAGGCCGGGCTCCGGATGGTGCATCAGCCAGAAGAAGGGCACGGCGCCCAGGCAGGCGAGGCCCGAGGCGGCCAGCAGCACGGGCCGGCGCCCGATCCGGTCTGACAGCCATCCGCCGACGAAGATGACCGCCACCAGCGCCGTCATGCTGATCGTGTTGATGCCGAGAGCCTGCTCCGGCGCCAGCCCGTCCGCCGTCTGCAGCCAGCTCACGACATAGACGAAGGGCAGGTAGAAGGCCGTGCCGTTGAAGATCGACACGGCGGCGAGGCGCAGCACCAGCACGCGGTTGCGCCGCAGGCGCTCCAGCAGGGACAGGCGCTGCGCCGTGGCCGGGACCGCGACCTCCCCGACCTCCCGCCGCAGCAGGAAGCCCAGCAGTCCGACCGCGAGCCCGGCCAGGAAGGGAATGCGCCAGCCCCAGACGGCGAGGGCATCCGCCGGCAGGAGCGCGGTCAGCGCCGCGCCGGTCGCCGACCCCAGCAGGATGCCCGCGACCGCCCCGGCCGCGACCACCGCGCCGCTCAGGCCGCGGCGCCCCGGCGAGGCGTGCTCCACCACGAAGACGATGGAGGTCGTGTACTCGCCGCCCACGGAGAGGCCCTGGATCATGCGCAGCGCGACCAGCAGGATGGGTGCCGCGAGGCCCAGCGTGGCGTAGCCGGGCAGCAGCCCGACTAGGAAGGTCGGCACCGCCATCGCCAGGATCGAGAGGTTGAGCGCGGCCCGGCGGCCGAGCCGGTCGCCCACATAGCCCACCACGACGCCGCCCAATGGGCGCATGAGAAAGCCCACGGCGAAGATGCCGAAGGCCGCGAGAAGCTGCGCCACCGGCTCCTCATGGGGAAAGAAGGCGCGTCCGATCTCGGCGGCGAAATAGCCGTAGACGGCGAAGTCGTACCATTCGAGCAGGTTGCCGACAGCCCCCGCGGCGATGACCTTCCTCTGGCTCGGCATCCGGAATTCCCGCGGCTGTTCGCTCCCTTCATGGCCGAGCCGCGGGCGCGGCTCAATTCGGGAAATCCACGGGACCTGCATTTCCCGATATGCAACTAATAAGTTGCATATTCTCGACCGCCATGGCATCGAACAGGCAACCAGGAGGTTGCCCATGTCCGACCGCATCGAGAAGACCATCGATCTGAAGGCGCCCCTCGCCCGCGTCTGGCGCGCGCTCACGGACCACCGCGAGTTCGGCGCCTGGTTCCGCGTTGCGCTGGAATCCCCCTTCACCGTCGGCGGGACCGTGCGCGGCCAGGTCACCTATCCCGGCTACGAGCACCTCGTGATGGAGGCCAGGGTCGTCGCCATCGAGCCGCAGCGCTACTTCGCCTACACGTGGCATCCCTATGCCGTGGAGCCCGGCGTGGACTACGCGCAGGAGCCGCCCACGCTGGTGGAGTTCACCCTGCAGGCCATCGACACCGGCACGCGGCTCACCGTGGTGGAATCCGGCTTCGACCGCATCCCGGCGCATCGCCGCGACGAGGCGTGGCGCATGAACGACGGCGGCTGGGCCACGCAGCTGCGGAACATCGAGGCCCATGTCGCCGGCTGACCCGGCGCCGGTCTCCGCGGCCCCCATCTTCGCGGCCGCCATCTTCGCGGCCCTGGGCGACCGCACGCGGCTCGCGCTGATCGCGCGGCTGGCCGACGGAGAGCCGCGCTCCATTGCGACCCTCGCGGCGGACACGGAGCTCACGCGCCAGGCCGTGACGAAGCATCTGCGCGTGCTGGAGGAGGCCGGCCTCGTCGGCCACCTGCGCGTCGGACGCGAGAGGCGCTTCACCTATCGGCCCGGCCCCGTGGCGGAGGCGCGCTCCTGTCTCGACGCGGTCTCCGCGCAATGGGACGCCGCCCTCGGCCGGCTGCGCCGCTTCGTGGAGGGAGATTGCTGACCGCCCCTAGCGGGACCGCCGGCCCTGCCGCATGCTCCCCGGCGACAGAGGAGGACTTGTCCATGGTCAAATACGGCTTCGATCACATTCACCTGCGCACGCCCGACGTCGAGGCGACCGCCGCCTGGTACGAGCGCGTGCTCGGCGCGCAAATCATCCGCTCGATGCAGAACGGCAAGCCGCGCGTCGACATGAAGGTCGGCGGCACCGACATCTTCCTCATCGCAACCGACGCGAAGTCCGCGCCGGCGCCGGTGGCGCCCTATGCGGGCATCGACCATTTCGGCTTCATCGTGGAGGACCTCGACGCGGCCTATGCCGATCTGAAGGCCAAGGGCGTGACCTTCACCATGGAGCCCACGCAGCTCCGCCCGGAAATCCGCATCAGCTTCATCCGCGGTCCGGAGGACGTCTCGATCGAGATCCTGGAACGCAAGAAGGCGGCTTGATTTTTCTGCTCCCTCAGACGCCGGGCGCGCGCGCCGCGCGCTTGGCTTCGCCGCGCCATTGGAGTGCCAGGCACCCAAGTCGGTTGGGCGGCGCCGGCCGCCTTGCGGCCGGAATCTGAGGCGGCGCACCGATCTGAGAAGCGGTGCGACCGTGCGGCTTCAGCGCGGCGGGGGAAGCGCCAGGTAGGCCAGCCGCTTCATCTCCCGCCGGCCCTGCGTCACGGCCTCGAGCACCAGCCCGATCGCGAAGGACAGCAGCGCTGCGAGCATGATCGCCGCTGACAGCACCGCCGTCGGCAGCCGCGGCACCAGCCCCGTCTCCCAGAACTCGAAGACGAGCGGCAGGCCCAGCAGCAGCGAGAACAGCACCATCGCCAGCGCGGCGAGGCCGAAGAACTCCAGCGGCCGCTCGCGCCGGACGAGATGGCCGATCATCCGCAGGATGAGGAAGCCGTCGCGCCAGGTCTGCAGCTTGCTCGCCGAATCCTCGGGCCGCTCGCCATAGGGCGCCGAGATCTCGCCGACGGGAATGCCGAGCTCCAGCGCATGGATCATGATCTCGGTCTCGATCTCGAAGCCGCCGCTCATCGCCGGGAAGCTCTTCACGAAGCGCCGGGAGAAAAGCTTGTAGCCGGAGAGCATGTCGGCCGTCCCCGTGCCGAAGACGCGGGCCACCAGCCCGGTCAGCAGCCGGTTGCCGAAGCGGTGGCCCGGCCGATAGGCCTTCTGCGCCGTCTCGACCCGGGCGACGTTGACCATGTCGTAGCCGCCCTCCAGCGCCGCCCGGACGAGGCGCGGCGCGGCCGAGGCGTCGTAGGTCGCGTCGCCGTCCACCATGATGTAGAGGTCCGCCTCCACGTCGGCGAACATGCGGCGGACGACGTTGCCCTTCCCCTTGCGCTCCTCGCGGCGGACGGTGGCGCCGGCGGTGCGGGCGATCTCCGACGTGCCGTCCGTCGAGTTGTTGTCGAAGACGTAGATCTCGGCCCCCGGCAGGGCGGCGCGGAAGTCCTGCACCACCTGCGCGACGGTCGCGGCCTCGTTGTAGCAGGGCACCAGGACGGCGATTCGGCCTGCGTCGGGCGGGTTCGGGATCATGCCGGCGCTGGCACTACTGGACGGCCGGCGGCCGCGCAAGCCGCAAGGGGCCGGCGAACGGGCTCCACACTCCCGCGCTCGCCCGCCGGAGTGAACATGCATGTTCACGGTTTCCTGGACCTTCCTCCGATGGGCCCTCTCCGTCCCCTTTGGGGTTCTTCATGAGCCTGCTAGGGCTCCGGCTGGCCGTGGCACCGGGGAGTCGAGGCATGGACATGTCGTGGCGCGGCCTGCGCGCCTGGGTGGAACGCGGCGGGATCGGGCCGCAGGCCCTGCTGCTCGCCCTCCTCTGCGGGCTGGCCGGCTTCCAGTCCGTCCGCCTCGGCACGGATTCCAACTGGGACCTGCGGAACTACCACCTCTACACGGCCTTCGCCTTCCTGCACGGGCGGCTGGGCTTCGACCTGGTGCCGGCGCAGTTCCAGACCTTCTTCAACCCGCTGCCGAACCTGCCCTATTACGCGCTGGTCCAGGCCTTCAACGACCATCCCCGGCGCGTCGCCTTCCTGATGGGCCTGCCGGCCGGAATCTACGCCTTCGCCCTCGGCCAGATCGCCTGGATCATGGCGCGGCGGGCCCTCGGGCCCGGCTGGCCCGCGGCGCTCGCCACGGCGGTCGTGACGCTCATGGGCATGACGGGCGTGGCCGTGGCGCCATCCGTCGGCAGCACCATGAACGACGTCGCGATCGGCGCCCTCGTGATGGTGTCGCTCTGGCTCACCCTCCGCGCGGCCGACCCGCCGGAGCCGGAGCGGCGGCGGCTGAGGGTTCAGATGCTGCTGGCCGGGCTGATCTGCGGCGCCGCGCTCGGCCTGAAGCTGACCAACATCCTCTACGCCGCGCCGCTCGGGCTGCTGATCCTGACGCTGCTCGGGCTGCGCGCCGCCGTTGTCGCGGGCCTCGCGATGGCGCTGGGCTTCCTGCTCTTCTGGGGGCCCTTCGCGCTGCAGCTCTGGCGGGAATACGGCAGCCCCGTCTTCCCCATGTACAACGACATCTTCCGGGCGCCGGACTTCGCGCCGGTCCGCCTGTCGGACGACCGCTTCCTGCCGCGCGACTGGGCGCAGGCGCTGTTCTACCCCTTCTACTGGCTGCGGCCGAATGCCGGGCTGGTGACGGAGCTGACCATGCGCGACGCGCGCATCGCGGCCGGCTATCTCTCCGCCCTCGTGGTCGGCGCGGGGCTCGCGATGCGCGGGCCGTGGCGCGAGACACTGCGCGCGGAGCGGCCGGTGATCCTGTTGCTGCTGCTCTGCCTCGGCGCCTATGCGCTCTGGGCGAAGGTCTTCGGGATCTACCGCTACCTGCTGGTCGTGGAGAGCCTGTCCGGCGTGCTGCTTCTGCTGGCGCTCGCGCGGCTGATGCCGCGGGCGCCCTGGCGCGCCGCCGGCCTGACGGGGCTGGCGGCGCTGGCCGTCATGCTCACGACGAAGCTGCCCAACTGGGGCCATGTCCGCCACGGCGCGCAGGTGATCCGGCTCGATCCGCCGCCCATGCCGGCGGACGGCATGCTGCTGATCGCGGGCGATGACGGGCTGGGCTACGTGGTGCCCTTCCTGCCGCCGGGCATCCGCGCCGTAGGCATCTACAACAACCTGGTCCGACCCGAGCAGGGGACGGGGCTGGCGCGCCGCATCCGCGAGGCCATCGCGGGCCACCAGGGCCCCTTCCGGGTCCTGCTCGGCAGCGACCTGACGCCGGAGCGGGCCGCGCCGGTGCTCGCATCCTACGGGCTGCGGCTGGGGGCCTGCACCCGGCTCCGGAGCAACCTGGAGCCGGGCGGGCATGACTTCTGCGAGGTGGAGCGGGCGGGGTAGTTAGCCGATCCGGCCGGCCGCCGCCGGCGCCAGCCAGGCGAGCTCGCCCTTCGCGAAGACCGCGGCGAGCGCGCCCCCAGGCGTGACGAGCGTGACGTCGCCGCGCAGGCCCGGCGCGATGCGGCCGCGGTCCTTCAGCCCCAGCGCGTCGGCCGGGTTGGTCGAGACCAGCGCCCAGGCCTGGGCCAGGTTCATCGCGCCGCGCGCGGCCATGCGGAAGGGCGCCGCCAGCAAGGCGGGCCAGTGGTAGTCGCTGGCGAGCACGGTCACGAGGCCGCGCTCGGCGAGCGGGGCCGCGCTGGCCCAGCCGAGGTGGCTGCCGCCGCGCACCACGTTGGGCGAGCCCATGACCACGGCCTCGCCGGCCTCGCGCGCATTCTCCGCGACGGGCTCGGTGACGGGGAACTCGCAGATGCCGGCGCCGAGCGCGCGGAACAGCGCGCGGTCCTCGAGCTTCGCGTCGTCATGGCTGAGCATGGGGATATCGGCGGATTTCGCCGCGGCCGACATGCGGGCGCGGGATTCCGGAATCTCGCCGCGGCGCGCATAGGCGGCCTCGGCGAGGGCCTTGAACTCCTCCTCGCCCACGCCCGCGCGTCCCGCGTATTTCCCGAGCTCCTTGGGGTTGCCCAGCTTCTTGCGGATGCTCGGCGTGTGGTCGTTGAAGCCGAGGAGATGGACCTCGCCCGCCTCGATGGCGGCGAGTGCGGCGGGCTCGGCTTCGAAGTTGTCGGCCTCGAAGCGCAGGTGCACGCGCATCTCCGGCCCCGGCGGCGGGCTGCGCAGCGCGCCGAGCGTCGCCTCGAAGGCCTTCAGCGAGCGAAGCCCCGGCTCCCAGGAGAGCGTCACGCCGAGATAGGCCGTGGTGATGCCGTTCGCGAGCAGCTGCGACGCCGCGTCGCGCATGGCGAAGTCGGCGGCGAAGTCCACGTTGGGGCGCGGCTGCATCGCACGCTCATGCGCGTCGCCGTGGATGTCGATGAGGCCGGGCATGACCATCAGGCCCGTCGCGTCGAACCTCCGATCAGCGCCGTTGCCCTCGGCGATCCTACCCTCGGCCAGCGAGATCTCTCCGGCCGCCAGCGCGCCCTCGCGCAGGACGTTCCCGCCCGCAATGCTCCACGACATGCTCAGGACTCCACCACCAGCTGCGCGCGTCCGGCGGCGTAGCGCGTCAGCGTCGCGTCCACGGGCCTCCCTTCGGCATCGACATTGACCGCCTCGTTGATCAGGACGGGTCGGGAACGGGACTGCTGCAAGGCTTCGGCCTCCTCCGCCGTCGGCATGCGGGCGGTGATTCGGGTGATGCGGCGGCGGTAGTCCGGCACGCCGGACTCCGCCAGCGCGCGGGTGATGGACGGGTCTTCCCGGAGCAGCGCCATGATCCGGGGGAAGCGCTGCGCCGGGAAATGGTGCGCGCCGAGGGCGACGGGCCTTCCGTCGGCCATGGCGATGCGCTCGGCGAGGACCACGAGGCGGCCGGGGCGGATCTCCAGCAGCTCGGCGATTCGGGCATCGGCCGGGATCTCCGCGAGTCGCAGCAGGCGCCCGGCCGGCTCGCGGTTCTGGGAGCGGATGATCTCGCTGAAGCGCGTGCGCGGGCCCAGCGGATAGTCCAGCACGTCCTCGGCGACGAAGCTGCCGCGGCCCTGCTCCACGCGGACCATGCCGCGCCCCTCCAGCTCCTCCATGGCGCGGCGGATGGTGTGGCGGTTCACGCGGAAGCGGGCCGAGAGCTCGGCCTCGGTGGGCAGCCGCTCGCCGGGCGCGTGCTGGCCGGCCTTGATCGCGGCCTCGATGGCGGCGCCGATCTGGCGCCAGAGCGCGACGCCGGCCCCGCGGTCCAGCGGTGTCGTGTCGCGCGTCATGGAAGTTTCAACCAACTCGCAACTCCGGGGTGGCAGTTTCGGCTTGACCATACAGGGTCAGACGTTTAGTCGTCTATACAAATGATAGACCGTTCCGCATGGATGTCTATCCTCGCCCGAGCCTCGGTCGAGGATATGGAAGCCCGGCTGGCAGATGCACCTGCCCTGCCCCCGCATCGCGTGATCCGTGGGCCCGAAATCGGGTTGACGATGCTGCGCGGCCGCGCCGGCGGGGATGGCGCGGCCTTCAACCTCGGCGAGGCGACGGTGACGCGCTGCTCGGTGAGCCTGGCAGATGGCACGCTGGGCCATTGCTGGCGGCTCGGGCGCGACCGGCGCGCGGCGGAGCTGGCGGCGGCGCTGGACGCGGCGCTCCAGCAGGACGCCCTGCGGTCCGTGCTGCTCGACGCGGTGGTGGAACCGTTGCGCGCGACGCAGGCCGAGGCGGCGGCGCTGACCGCCCGCCGCGCCGCGGCCACGGAAGTCCGCTTCGCGACACTGGCGGCCATGCGATGAAGCCCGCCTTCACAGACTCGGTCTTCGGCGCCCAGGAAGCCTTCCGGTCGCTCATGGACGCCATGGCCCGCCCCGGGCGCATCCAGCGCTGCGACGTGCTGCCCGACCTGCCAGAGGCGCTGGCCCCTTCCGCCGCCGCCGCGCTGCTGGCGCTGGCCGATGCCGAGACGCCGGTCTGGACCGACGCCACCGGCGAGGCGCGCGAGTGGATCGCCTTCCACACCGGCGCGCCGCTCGTGGCCGACGCCGCGAAGGCGCAGTTCCTGCTGGCCACCGGCGCCATGCCGAAGCTGTCGGCGCTCGACGCGGGCACGGACGAGGTGCCGCAGGACAGCGCAACGCTGATTCTTCAGCTCGATGCGCTCACGGAAGGCGCGGGCTGGCGCCTGACCGGCCCCGGTATCGAGCACGAGCATCGGCTCGCCGCCGCCGGCCTGCCCGCCGACTTCGCCGCGCAATGGGCCGCCAACCGCAAGGGCTTTCCCTGCGGCGTGGACCTGATCCTCTGCACGGGGGCGCGAATTGCCGCCCTGCCGCGCTCCACCCGCATCGAGGAGGCTGGCTGATGTATGTGGCCGTGAAGGGCGGCGACGCCGCTATCTCCGCTGCCCACGCCTGGCTCGCCCAGCGCCGCCGCGGCGACGAATCCCTGGCCGAGCTCTCCGCCGAGCAGATCGAGCAGCAGCTCGGCCTCGCCGTGGATCGCGTGATGGCCGAGGGCTCCTGCCACGACCGCGGCCTCGCCGCGCTGGCCATCAAGCAGGCGCGCGGCGACCTCATCGAGGCCGCCTTCCTGCTGCGGGCCTACCGCAACACGCTCTCGCGCTTCGCCGCCTGCGAGCCCATCGACACCGGCGCCATGCGCGTCCAGCGCCGCATCAGCGCCACCTACAAGGACCTGCCGGGCGGCCAGGTGCTGGGCCCGACCTTCGACTACACGCACCGGCTGCTCGACTTCGCGCTGGCCGCGGAAGGCCTGCCGCCCGCCGAGCCGGAGGAGGCCGAGGCCGCTTCCGCCACGATGCCCCGCGTCACCGAGCTGCTGGCGCGCGAGGGGCTGATGTCGCGCGACATCGCGGGTGGCGACGAGGCGCCGCCCGACCTCACCCGCGAGCCCCTGCCCTTCCCCACGCCGCGCCCGCTGCGGCTGCAGTCGCTGGCCCGCGGCGACGAGGGCTTTCTGCTGGGCCTCGGCTATTCCACCCAGCGCGGCTACGGCAACGCGCATCCCTTCGTGGCCGAGCTGCGCATGGGCGAGGTCGAGGTGTTCATGGCCCCCTCCGAGCTCGGCTTTGCGGTCTCGATCGGCGACATCACGGTCACCGAGTGCCAGATGGTGAACCAGTTCGCCGGCAGCGCGGCCAACCCACCGCAGTTCACACGCGGCTACGGCCTCGCGATGGGCCATGGCGAGCGCCGTGCCATGGCGATGGCGCTGGTGGACCGCGCCCTCATGGCCCAGGAAATGGGCGAGGAGGCCACCGCCCCTGCCCAGGACGCCGAGTTCGTCCTTCTTCATGCCGACAATGTCGAGGCCACCGGCTTCGTCGAGCACCTCAAGCTGCCGCATCACGTCGACTTCCAGAGCGAGCTGGAGAAGCTCCGCAGCATCCGCGCGCGCTGGCAGGCGGACCGCGATGCCGCGCCCATCCAGGAAGCCGCCGAATGAACGCCATCACGCCCCGCAACGCGCCGGAGAACGCCTACAACTTCGCCTATCTGGACGAGGCGACGAAGCGGATGATCCGCCGCGCCATCCTCAAGGCCATCGCCATCCCGGGCCACCAGATCCCCTTCGGCGCGCGCGAGATGCCGCTGCCCTATGGCTGGGGCACCGGCGGCATCCAGGTGACGGCGGCGATCCTCGGCCCCCGCGACGTGCTCAAGGTCATCGACCAGGGCGCGGATGATACGACCAACGCCGTCTCCATCCGCCGCTTCTTCGCCCGAGTTGCGAATGTGGAGACGACCACGCGCACGGCCGAGGCGACCATCATCCAGACGCGCCACCGCATCCCCGAGCGGCCGCTGACCGAGGGCCAGGTGATGGTCTTCCAGGTGCCGATGCCCGAGCCGCTCTTCAAGCTGGAGCCGCGGCTCGCGGAGACGCGCCGGCTGCATGCGCTGGGCGACTACTCGCTGGCCCAGGTGAAGCTCTACGAGGACATCGCCAAGCAGGGCGAGAGCGGCAGCAGCTACAACCACCCGGTGATGGTGGGCGGGCGCTACCTCATGTCGCCCTCGCCCATCCCGGGCTTCGACAATCCGAAGCTGCACAACTCGCCCGCGCTGATGCTCTTCGGCGCGGGACGCGAGAAGAAAATCTACGCCGTGCCGCCCTACACGACGGTGCACAGCCTCGATTTCGAGGACCATCCCTTCAAGCCGATGCGCGCGCCGCAGCGCTGCTCGGCCTGCGGGAGCGCGACCAGCTACCTCGACGAGATCATCGCCGACGACCAGGGCGGGCGCATCTTCGTCTGCTCCGACACCGACCATTGCGCGGAGACCCAAGGGATATGAGCGCGCCGTTGCTGGAAGCCGCCAACCTGCATCTGCGCTTCGGCGCCGTGCGCGCGCTGGATGGCGTGGACATCGAGATCTTCCCGGGCGAGGTGGTCGCCATCGTCGGCGAGAGCGGCTCGGGAAAATCCACGCTGCTGCGCGTGCTGGCCGGCAACATGAACGCCGATGCCGGCACCGTCCTGTACCGCGACGCCGACGGCGAGGCGCACGACATCCACGCGCTGAGCGAAGCTGGGCGCAGAAAGCTCATGCGCAGCGACTGGGGCTTCGTGCACCAGAACGCGCGCGACGGGCTGCGCATGGGCATCTCGGCCGGCGGCAATGTCGGCGAGCGGCTGATGGCCGCGGGCGACCGCAACTACGCCCATATCCGCGCCGAGGCTGCCGACTGGATGGCGCGCGTCGAGATGGACCCCGCCCGCATCGACGAGCCGCCGAAGAATTTCTCGGGCGGCATGCAGCAGCGCCTGCAGATCGCGCGCTGCCTCGTGACCAATCCGCGGCTGGTCTTCATGGACGAGCCGACCGGCGGCCTCGACGTCAGCGTGCAGGCCCGCCTGCTGGACCTGATCCGCGGGCTGGTCTCGCAGCTCGGGCTTGCCGTCTTCTTCGTGACCCACGACATCGCGGCGGCGCGGCTGCTGGCGCACCGCATCGTGGTGATGCGCCACGGCCGCATCGTCGAGGAGGGGCTGGCCGACCGGGTGCTGGACGACCCGCGCCACGCCTACACCCAGCTCCTCGTCTCCTCGGTGCTCGCGGCATGAGCGCGGCCCTCCAAGTGGAAGCCCTGGCGAAGGGCTTCACCCTGCACCTCCAGGGCGGCATCGGCTTCCAGGTGCTGAAATCCGAGGCGCTGGTCGTGATGCCCGGCGAGTGCGTGGCGCTGACCGGCCCCTCGGGCGCAGGAAAGTCGACGCTGATGCGGTGCCTCCAGGGCAACTACGGGGCCGACTCCGGGCGGATCATGCTCGCCCATCGCGGCGGCCTCGCCGACCTCGCCGCCGCCGATGCGCGGCTGGTGCGGGAAATCCGGCGCGAGACGCTGGGCTATGTCTCGCAGTTCCTGCGCGTCATCCCCCGCGTCTCCGCCCGCGACGTGGTGGCCGAGCCGCTGATCGACCGCGGCATGGCGCCCGACGAGGCCCGCGAGCGCGCCACCGCCCTGCTCACCCGCCTCAACCTTCCGCCGCGCCTGCACGGCCTGCCGCCGGCCACCTTCTCGGGCGGCGAGCAGCAGCGGGTGAACCTCGCCCGCGGCTTCGCGCCCGACTACCCGATCTTGCTCCTGGACGAGCCCACCGCCAGCCTCGACGCCGCCAACCGCGAGGTGGTGATCGACCTGATCGGCGAGGCCAAGGCGCGGGGCGCCGCGCTTGTGGGAATCTTCCATGACATCGAAGTGCGCGACCGGGTGGCGGATCGATTCCACGAGATTCTCCCCCTAGAAGACGCGGCATGAGTGAAACAATTCTGACCAACGCCCGCCTCGTCCTGCCCGAGGCGGTCCTCGACGGCACCATCACGATCCGCGACGGGCTCATCGCCGACATCCAGCCGGGCCCCTCGCACTGCGCCTCCGCCATCGACTGCCAGGGCGACATCCTCATCCCCGGCGTGGTGGACGTGCACACCGACAACCTCGAGCGCCAGGTCCTGCCGCGCGCCAATGCCCGCTGGCCCTCGCGCTCCGCCTTCGTCTCGCACGACGCGCAATGCGCCGCCGCCGGCGTGACCACGGTGCTGGACGCGCTCTGCCTCGGCGACCTCGGCTTCGACCAGGGCCGCGACCAGACCTTTCGCGACGGCGTCGAGGATCTGACCGCCATGTCGACCTCGGGCCTCATGAAGTCCGAGCACCTGCTGCACCTGCGCTGCGAGCTGCCGGCCCGCGACATGCCGGGGGCCCTGGAGCCGGTGGCGAACCATCCGCTCATCGCCATGGTCAGCCTGATGGACCACTCCCCCGGCGTCGGCCAGTACCGCGACATCCCCCGCTACCGCGCCATGCGCATCCGCCAAACTCGGATGACCGACGACGAGGTGGAGCGCCGCATCGCGCAGCTCCGTGAGCAGCGCGCGGAGCTGCGCGAGAAGCAGCGGTCCTGGGTGCTCTCGCTCTTCGCCGGCCGCGACATCCCGCTCGCCAGCCATGACGACGAGGAGGCCGAGCAGGTCCGCCGCAACGCCGAGGACGGCATCCGGGTGGCGGAATTCCCGGTGACCATGGAGGCGGCCGAGGAGGCCGCGCGCATCGGCGTCGGCGTGGTCGGCGGGGCGCCCAACATCGTCCGCGGCGGCAGCCATTCGGGCAATGTGGCCATGATGGATCTGGTCCGGGCGGGCGCGATGGACGTGCTGGCCAGCGACTACGTGCCGCCGGCGATGATCGAGGCGGCCTTCATCGTCGCGAAGGAGGTCGGGCTGCCGCGCGCGATCGCCATGATCACCTCCGCGCCGGCCGCCATGTGCCGGCTGGCCGATCGCGGCACGCTGGTGCCGGGGCTGCGCGCCGACCTCGTGCGGATCACGCAGCACGATGCGATGCCGGTGGTGCGACAGGTGTGGCGCGGCGGGGAGCGGGTTGCCTGACGATGGTGGCACGGGTCGCCGTCTATTACGCGCCGGAGCTCGACGATCCGCTGCATCCGGCCGCCAGCGCCTGGCTCGGCCGTGATGCCGAGACGGGCGCCACGCTCGCGCAGCCGGAGCTTCCGGACATCGCCGGCATCACCGCCGATCCGCGCAACTACGGCTTCCACGCGACGCTGAAGCCGCCCTTCCGGCTGGCGATGGGCTACCCGGATTTCCTGGCCGAGGTGGCGCGCTGGGCCGCCGCCGCCGCGCCCTTCGAGCTGCCGCCGCTCTCGGTGCAGGATCTCAAGGGATTTCTGGCGCTGCGTGAGACGGAGCCCTGTCCGCCCCTGCACGCACTGGCCGACAGCGCCGTCGAAGCGCTCGATGCCCATCGCGCTCCGCCCACGGAAGCCGAGCTGGCACGCCGCCGCAAGGCGAAGCTCAGCGAAGCGCACGAAGCGATGCTAGCCCGCTGGGGCTATCCCTACGTCATGGGCGAGTGGCAGTTCCACATGACGCTGACGCGCCGCCTCACGCCGGAGGAGCGCGACATCTGCCGCCCCGCCGCCGAGGCGCATTTCGCCGGCATCGCCGGGGTTTCGAGAAAGGTCGGGGCGGTCTGCGTCTTCACGCAGGCCGCCCCGGGGGCGCCCTTCCTGATCGGGGAGAGGATCAGGCTGGGCGGCTAGGCGCTACTGCGCGGGCGCGGCCGGAGCGGCGGGAGCCGCCGGCGCGCCGCGCTCGCCACGATGACCGCGGTGGTGGCCGCCGCGCGGGCCGCGCTGCGGCAGCTCGTCGCGGGTGATCGCGCCGTCGGAATTCGCGTCCATGGCGCGGAAGCGCGCCTGGGCGAAGGGCTGGATCTCCGTCAGCGTGACGATGCCGTCGCTATTGGCGTCGAAGCCGCGGAACATGGCGCCGCGCATGCGCTCCGTCCGCTCGGCCTGGCCAGGCCGGGGCCCGGGCGGCGTCGCGACGTCGGGCCCACCGCCCATGAAGCGCATCGTGCCGAATTCCTGGATCGTCACCCCGCCGCTGCGGTCGGCGTCGGCCGCGTTGAAGCGCGAGGTCGCGAAGGCCCAGGACTCGTCCCAGGAGATGCGGCCATCACGGTTTGCGTCCATCAGTTCGAACATGCGCGCGCCCGGCGAGGGGCCGGGTCCCGCGGGTTGGGCCAGGGCCGCGCCGCTGCCAAGCAGCACCACGCCGAAAGCCAGGGTCTGGGCCAGTTTCATCGTTTTCTCCGTCGGCGGGGCATCGCGGGATGCGTCCCCGTTGATGTGGAAGATGGGGGATGCGTGTAACGCGGGCATGCCGGGCGGCGCGATTCCCGTGAGGAAATGTGACGAAGCCGATCCGGTGCGGGAGACCAGGATCGGCCCGTGTTCACCCCAGCTTAACGGCCCGCGGCGATGATGTCGCATGAGCATCTCGTCCGGCCCTTCCTTCGTCTCCGGCGCGCTCCAGCTTCTTGCGCACGGCCCGGAGGCGGGCGGGCGGCGGGGCAGCCAGGCAGCGGCCCCGCTCGTTCCCGGCGAGGCTCCGGAGCGAAAGCGCGGCGGCCTGCCCGCGGACGAGCTGGATGCGGTCCTGCAGGCCATGGCCCCGCTCATCGGGAATCGCCCCGCGGACGAGGCCATGGCCGGCGTCGGCAACCTGGCGGGCGACATCGCGGCCGTGCGAGCGACCGGGGAGGACGTCGCGCTGATCACCTGGGACGTGGCGGGCCATGGAGGCATGGGCTTCGCCCTGAGCGGGCGGGAACTGGCCGCAGCGCTCATGTCCGACGACCCGAACTCACTGGGCACCATCACCACGAGCGACGGGAAGGTCGTCTTCGGGCGCGACCTCCTGCGCGAGGCGCTCGTTCCGAGAATCGATCCCGAACAGGCGGCCGCGGGCCTCGGGCCCTCGGCGAAGGACAGGATCGCCGCGGCCGTTTCCAGGATGATCGAAAAGGCGGCGGAGGACGGCACCGGGGCTTCCCCTCCCTCCGCGGGCGGCGGCGAGGACGGCGGCGCCCCGGTCACCCAGATCAGGATCACGGCCGCGCAGAAGGGCGATCCGTGGATGACGGTCACGATCCTTCCGGCCCAGGCCAGCACAGCGGTCAGCGGCAAGGCGGAGGGGCAGTTGCTGGACATGCAGGCCTGATCGGTCGCCTGCCGGGTGTCGGGATTGAACCGACGACCTACCGCTTACAAGGCGGTTGCTCTACCGCTGAGCTAACCCGGCGCGCCGCGCGGCTTTCTAGAGCAGCGCGCCACCGCTTGCCAGCGAGCTGTTTCCCGCACCCTTGTCAGCGGGCCATTTCCCGCACCCTTGTCGGCGAGCCATTTCCGCGCCCTTGTCAGCGAGCCATTCCCGCGCCCTTGTCAGGGCGACGCGCCCGCGCTTCATGACGGCATGCGCCATCACCGCCACCGGCCCCGCCCCACCCCGGACGCCGCCTCCGTCGGCGAGGCCGGCGCCTGGCTCTACGGCCTGCATGCCGTCTCGGCCGCCCTCGCCAATCCCGAACGGCGGCTGCGGCGCCTGCTGGTCACCCGCACGGCCGAGCAGGAGCTGGCCGAGCGCTTCTCGCCCCCCTGGCGCGTCGTCCCCGAGCTGGTGGAGCGGCCGCGCCTCGATTCCCTGCTCCCGCCCGACGCCATCCACCAGGGCGCGGCCCTCCTCGCCGAGCCGCTGGACCCGCCGCCCATGGAGAAGCTGCTGGAGCACACGACCGGCCCGGTCCTGGTGCTCGACCAGGTGACCGATCCGCGCAACGTCGGCGCGATCCTGCGATCGGCCGCGGCCTTCGGCGCGGCGGCGATCGTCGTGCAGGACCGCCACGCGCCGCAGGAGACGGGCCTGCTGGCCCGCGCCGCCTCGGGCGCGCTGGAGGCGGTGCCGATCCTGCGCGAGGTGAACCTCGCCCGCGCGCTGGAGGTGCTGAAGAAGTCCGGCCTCTGGGTGGTCGGGCTGGAGGCCTCCGGCCCTGTTACCCTCGCGCAATCCGGCCTGACCGGCCGCCGCGTGGCCCTGGTGCTGGGCGCCGAGGGCGAGGGCATGCGCCGCCTCACCCGGGAAAGCTGCGACGAGCTGGTGCGGCTGCCCATCCGTCCCGCCATGGAGAGCCTGAACGTCTCGGCCGCCGCGGCGGTCGCCCTCTACGAACTGGCAAGGGAGTGAAAGCAATGAGTCCAGCGGCGAAGCTCATCCTGGAGGCCTGGAAGGCGAAGCGGATCCTGGCGCCGCTCGGCGCCGACGCCCCGAAGACGCCCGCCGAGGGCTATGCCGTCCAGTTCGAGGTCGCGAAGAGCCTGGGCGCCGTGCCGCCCGCCGGCTTCAAGATCGGCGCGACCACGAAGCAGATGCAGGACTATCTCGGCCTGACGCACCCGGCCGCGGGCTTCGTGCCCGCCAGCAGCCTGAACGCCGACGGCGTCACCCTGCCCTTCCAGGACTTTCTGAACGTCGGCGTGGAGTGCGAGGTGGGCGTGCGGCTCGGCGCCGACCTGCCCTTCGGCCCGACCGCCCGCGCCCAGGCCGAGGCCGCCGTGGCCGACGTCTTCCCGGCCATCGAGATCGTCGAGAAGCGCTATGGCGACCTCGCCGAGCTCGGCACGCCCACCCTCATCGCCGACCAGGTGTTTCATGCGGCCGGCGTGCTGGGCGCGCCCCATGCCGCCTGGAAAGACCTCGACCTCGGCGCCATCAGAGGCGAGATGACGGTGGACGGGGTCTCCAAGGGCTCCGGCCACGGGCGCGATCTGCTGGGCCACCCGATGGAGGCGCTGGCCTGGCTGGCCGGCTCCGGCGCGGCCGAGGTGTTCGGAGGGCTGAAGAAGGGACAGGTGGTCTGGCTCGGCTCGGTGACGCCGCCGATCTGGCTGGAAGGACCCTGCTCCGTGGTCGTCGCCTTCGAGGGGCTTGGAAAGGCCTCCCTCCGCTTCTCGTGAAAGAGTTTGTTAAGGCGACTCCATCTAGAGAATCCTGCCTGGCGATCTGCCGGGCTTCGACACCACCGCCAGAAGGGCGGGCAGCAGGATGAACCATCCCATGCCTCCCGACTGGAAGGAGATGCCGGACGAGCTGCAGCTCGTCCTCGCCCGCGAGGCCCTGCGCCGCGCCGCCGAGACGCTGGCCGAGCATGCCGAGCTGCTGGCGCTGGAAATGGAGGGCGGCGCGCTGCGTGACCGCGGCGGGCCGGATGCGCTGCGGCTCTTCGCCTCGGTCGTCCGTGCGACCAGCCTGGAGGGGCTGGGCCCGGTCGGGCATGCCTGATTGCCGCCCTCAGGCGCAGCCGCGCCGCTGAGGCAACACCGGGCCGGGGGGGGGGGTGGATTGGGCGGCACCGGCCCCCTCGAGGCAGCGGTCCGGCCGGGCGGGGCCGGGCATGGTTCGTCCCTCCTTCTACCGCATGACTTTCCATTCCGGCGCCGGACCGGCATTTTCCGGCGATGCAGTCTTTCGATATCCTGGTGATCGGCGGTGGGGTGAACGGCGCGGGGATCGCGCGCGACCTCACGGGGCGCGGCCATTCCGTGATCCTGGCCGAGCAGGGCGACCTCGCCCAGGCCACCTCCTCCGCCTCCTCCAAGCTCATCCATGGCGGGCTCCGCTACCTCGAGCATTACGAGTTCCGCCTGGTGCGCGAGGCGCTGGGCGAACGCGAGATCCTGCTGCGGCTGGCGCCGCACATCATGTGGCCCATGCGCTTCGTCCTGCCGCACCGGCCCGAGATGCGGCCGCGCTGGATGATCCGGGCCGGGCTCTTCCTGTACGACCACCTGGCCAAGCGCGTCTCGCTGCCCGGTGCCGAAACCTTCCGAACGGCGGAGAACCCGATGGGCGCGGCGCTGAAGCCGGAGATCACCCACGCCTTCGCCTATTCGGATGGCTGGGTGGAAGACAGCCGACTCGTCCTGCTCAACGCGCGTGACGCGGCGGCGCGCGGCGCCGATATCCGGACGCGCACGCTCTTCGAGGGGGCGGTCCGCCATGCCGGCCATTGGGAGGTCACGCTGCGCGGCCTGGACGAGCAGGCTCAGCATCTCCGCGTACGCGGCATCGTGAACGCGGCCGGCCCCTGGGTGCAGCGGGCGCTGGACCTGGCCCATGCGCAGAAGCCGGGCGCGGTGCGGCTGATCCGCGGCAGCCACATCGTCCTGCCGCGGCTCTACCAGGGCGAGCACGCCTTCATCCTGCAGAACGACGATCGCCGCGTGGTCTTCGTCATCCCCTACGAGGACCAGTTCAGCCTCGTCGGCACGACGGACGTGCCGCATGAGGGCGATCCGTCCCACCCCGTCTGCACGCCCGAGGAGGCCGAGTATCTCTGCGCCGCCGTCTCGCGCCAGTTCCGCCGCGCCATCACGCCGGCGGAGATCGTGTGGACCTATTCCGGCGTGCGGCCGCTCTTTGACGACGGCGCGGCCGACCCCTCCTCGGTGACGCGCGACTACGTTCTGAAGCTCGACACATCGGCGGCGCCCGTGCTGAGCGTCTATGGCGGCAAGATCACCACCTTCCGGCGGCTGGCCGAGGAGGCGGCTGGGAAGATCGGCCATGCGCTCGGGAAGGAAGGCACGGCCTGGACCGCCGGTGCCGTGCTGCCGGGCGGCGAGCTCGGCGGGAAGACGCGGACGGAGTTCGCCGCCGAGATGGCGCGCGCCCTGCCCTTCCTCGATCCCGCGACGCTGCCGAGGCTGGTGCGCACCCATGGCAGCGACCTCGTGAAGGTCTTCGCCAACGGCCCGGGCACCTCCCTTCCGGCCGGCCTCACCATGGCGGAGCTGGACTGGATGAAGCGCGAGGAATGGGCCCGCACGGCCGACGACGTGCTCTGGCGCCGCACCAAGCTCGGCCTGCACATGACCCCCGACGAGCGGGACATAGTGGGCGCGGCCATGGGCTGAGGCGCGATGTGTCCACAGCTGATCATCTTCGACTTCGACGGGACCCTCGCGGACAGCGCGCCCTGGTTCGCGGGCGAGCTCAACCGCGTGGCCCGGCGCTTCCGGTTCCGCGAGACCGATGATCAGGAGAGGGAGGCACTGCGCCGGATGGACACGCGGTCCATTCTCCGGTCCCTGCGCATCCCGGCCTGGAAGATCCCCTTCATCGCCCGGCACATTCGGCGCCGCGTGGCGGAGGACGCGGCGTCGATCCCGCTCTTCCCCGGCACGCCGGAATTGCTGCGCCGGCTGTCGGAAAGCCGGATTCCCCTGGCCGTCGTCAGCTCCAATTCGGAAGCCAACATCCGCCGCATCCTGGCCGGCAGCGCGGACCACATCGCGCATTACGAATGCGGCGCCTCGCTCTTCGGCAAGGCGCGACGCTTCCGCCTCCTGATCCGCCGGACCGGCGCCGATCCGCACGCCGTGCTCTGCATCGGCGACGAGCTGCGCGACATCGAGGCCGCCCGCGCGTCCGGGGCGCGAGCCGTCGCGGTCAGCTGGGGCTACGCCGCCCGCGACCTGCTGGCGAGCGGCGGGCCGGACCTGCTGGTCGACACCATGGATGAACTGCCCGGAGCTCTCTGGGAGGGGTTTTGCCCCTCCCAGACCCACCCCGCCAAAGGCCGAGAGGCCTTTGGAAACCAATAGTTTAGGGTCCAAGGCCAAAAGCCATGGCGGGTGGGTTGGCCGCGAAGCGGAGACAACGAGGAGGGCAGAGCCCTCCTCAAGTCAGCGCGACGCGATCGGCTGCGCCGGCCCCCGGTTCCGCGCGATCTGCGCCGCCGTCACCTGCCCCTGCCGCCCGCCGAAGCGCGCGATGGTGAAGTTCGCCAGCGCGGCCAGCTCCGCATCCGTGTAGCCACCCGCGAAGGCGTGCATGAACATCAGCCCCTGGCTGGTCTGCAGCTCCGTCCCGCGCGTCAGCACCTGAACGAGGTTGGTGCCCGCCGGGTCGCCCGTCGTGCGCGAGCCCGCCAGGCCTGCCCAGGGCGATTGTCGGCCCTGCCCGTTCGGCAGATGGCACCCGGCGCAGGCCTGCGCGAAGAGCCGCGCGCCCAACGGGTCCGGCTCGACCGGCGTCACGCCGGCCTGCACGACCGGCGGGCCGCTCGACTGCGGGGGGATGCTGCGCAGATAGGCTACCATCGCGCGGATATCGTCCGGCTCCAGGAAGCGCAGGCTGTGCGAGACCGCCTCCGCCATCGGGCCCGAGGCTGGCCCGCGCCCCTGGGCGTGGCCGGTCGAAAGGTATTGCGCGAGCTGGTCGTCCGTCCAGGCGCCGATGCCCGTCTCGCGGTCGCTGCTGATGTTGTAGGCGAGCCAGCCGTCCTGCACCTCGCCCGCATAGGCGCGGCTGCGATCCAGCGCGAACATGGCATTGCGCGGCGTGTGGCACTCGGCGCAATGGGCCAGCGCCTCCACCAGATAGGCGCCGCGATTCCAGGCGGCATCACGGCCGGGATCGGGTCGGAAGGACTCGGAGGGCAGGAACAGCGCCTTCCAGGCCCGGACGGCGTAGCGCTGGTTGAAGGGAAAGCCGAGCTCGTTGGGGCGGTTGGGCTCGCGCACCGGCGTCAGCGTCGCGAGGAAGGCGCGGATGGCCAGCGCGTCGTCCGTCGATAGCAGCGCATAGGCCGTGTAGGGGAAGACGGGATAGAGGTCCTCGCCGTGCCGGCCCACGCCCCGGCGCAGGGCACGCACGAACTCCGCGTCGCTCCAGGCGCCGATGCCGGTCTCGCGATCGGGCGTGATGTTGGGCGCGTAGATGGTGCCGAAGGGCAGCTCGAAGGGCCGCCCGCCCGCGAATTCCTGCCCGCCCGGCACGGTGTGGCAGGCCACGCAGTCGCCGGCGCGCGCGAGGTAGGCGCCACGGGCGACCAGGGCCTCGCCCGTCACCTGAGCGGGGCTGGCCGCAACCTGCGGCAGCGAGGCCGGCCAGAAGAAGAAAGCCCCTGCGCCCAGGCCGAGCACGACCAGGATTCCGAGGGTGAACTTGAGCCAGCGGCGCATGGTCAGCTCCCTCCCAGCGCGTCGGCAAAGGGCAGCCGTCTGATGCGCCGCCCCGTCGCCGCGAAGATCGCATTGCCCAGCGCGGGCGCGGCCGCGGCCGTGCCGGACTCGCCCATGCCGCCGGGCGCCTCCGTGCTCGCGACGATATGGATCTCGATCCGTGGTGCTTCGTTGATACGCATCGCGCGGTAGTCGTGGAAGTTGCTCTGTTCCACCGCGCCGGCCTTGAAGTCGATCCGGTTGTACATCGCGGCGCCGAGGCCGAAGATCAGCCCGCCCTCGATCTGGGCGCGCACCGTGTCGGGGTTGACGACCATGCCGCAATCCAGCGCCACGACGACGCGGTGCAGGAGGATCTCACCCTCCTTCACCTCCGCCTCCACGACGCAGGAGAGGTAGGTGCCGAAGGCCAGCTGCAGCTCGATGCCGCGCCCCCGCCCGGCCGGCAATGGCGTGCCCCAGCCCGACTTCTCCGCCGCCAGGTTCAGCACGGCCAGCGCCCGCGGGTCCTGCAGCATCGCCCGGCGGAACTGCACGGGATCCTGCCGCGCCGCCAGGGCGAGCTCGTCCACGAAGCTCTCCACGACGAAGAGGTTGTGGGTCGCGCCCACGCCGCGCCACCAGCTGGTGTTCACGCCCTCCGGCTCGTGCCGCACGAAGTCCACCAGGAGGGCCTTCTCGTCATAGGGCGTCTCGGCCGTGCTCTCGACCGCGTCGCTGTCGATCCCGTTGACGAAGAAAGCCGGTGCCCAGCGCGCCATGATGGAGGAGCCCGTGACGCGATGCGTGCGGCCCACCAGCCGGCCCGAGGCGTCGAGGCCGGCGGAGACGCGGTCGTAGTAGTAGGGCCGGTAGTAGTCGTGCTGGAGGTCCTCCTCCCGCGTCCAGACTAGCTTCACGGGATAGGCGATCTGCTTCACCAGCGCCGCTGCAAGCCCCACGCTGTCGATGTCGAGCCGCCGGCCGAAGGCGCCGCCCATGTACTGGTTGTGCACGACCACCTTGTCCTGCGGCAGGCCCGTCGCCTCGGCGACCGCCTTCTGCGCGCGGACCGGCACCTGCGTGCCCACCCAGACCTCGGCGCCGTCGGGGCGGATGTGGAGGGTGCAGTTCAGCGGCTCCAGGGCGGCATGCGACAGGAAGGGCAGCTCGTAGACGGCGGAGACCTTCGTCGCGGCGCCGGCGATGGCGGCCGCCGCATCGCCCTCGCGCTTCGCGACCACGCCGGGATTTCGGGAGGCCTGCTCCATCGAGGCCACGATCGCGGCGGTGGTGACGGCGCCGAGCGTCCCGGAATCCCAGACGGGCCGCAGCGCCTCGAGCCCCATCTTCGCCGCCCACATGTGGTCGCCGATGACGGCCACGGCCTCGTCGCCCGCGCGGACCACGTCGCGGACCCCGGGCACGCGGCGCGCGGCGGCCTCGTCCATGCGCAGGAGCTTCGCCCCCTTGGCCGGCGCGATCGCGAGCGTGCCGATGCCCATGCCCGGCACCTTCACGTCGAGGCCGAAGACGGCGGTGCCGTTGACCTTGGCGGGCGTGTCGATGCGCTTCGCCGGCGTGCCGATCAGCCGGAACGCGCTGGCGGGCTTGAGCGGAATCTCCCTCGGCACCGGCTGCCGCGCGGCGGCCTCGGCCAGCTCGCCATAGCCCGCGGAACGGCCGCTCGCCTCGTGGTGCACGACGCCCTTCTCGACGCGGCAGCTCGCGGGCTCGACGCCCCATTGCTCCGCGGCGGCGGCGACCAGCATCATCCGCATCGCGGCTGCGGCCTGGCGCAGGCGCATCCAGTCCGCGCGCGTCGAGGTGGAACCGCCGGTCGCCTGGTCGCCGAGCAGCGGGTTCATGTAGCGGCGCAGGTCCGGCGGGGCTGCCTCGACCCGCACCTGGTCGAGCCCGACCTCCAGCTCCTCCGCCATCAGCATGGCCGAGCTGGTGTAGATGCCCTGCCCCACCTCGGCATTCGGGGCGACCAGGGCGATGCCGCCCTGGGGGTCGATCCGCACGAAGGCGTGGGGGTCGGCCGACGGATCGGCCGCCTGGCTTCGGCTGGACAGCCGGAAGCCGAGCGCGAGCCCGCCGCCCAGCATCGCGACCTTGAGGAGCGTGCGGCGCCCTGTGGCGGCGCGCTCCAGCACGGCGCTCATGCCGAGGCCTCCGCCGCGGCGTGGATGGCCTCGCGGATGCGCACATAGGTGCCGCAGCGGCAGATGTTGCCCGACATCGCGGCGTCGATATCCGCGTCCGTGGGGCGGGGCGTCTGGTTGAGCAGCGCCGTCGCGGACATGATCTGGCCGGACTGGCAGTAGCCGCACTGGACCACCTCCTTGTCGAGCCAGGCCTGCTGGATCTTCCGGCCGTTCGGCGTCTCGCCGACCTTCTCGATGGTCGAGATCGGCTGGTCGCCGATCAGGCCGACGGGGAGCAGGCAGGAGCGGACGGCCTCGCCCGCCATGTGCACGGTGCAGGCGCCGCATTGCGCGATGCCGCAGCCGAACTTCGTGCCGGTCATTCCCAGCACGTCGCGCAGCACCCAGAGCAGCGGCATGTCATCGGGGACGTCGACCGCGTGGGTCTCGCCGTTGATGGTCAGGTTCATGGGGGTCTCTCCGGGTGCGCGACGCGGCACCCCGTAAAGGGTGCGATGTCCTGCATCTTGGCGCGGAGGACGTTCCGGCAAGTGAAGGACTTGCCGGGTTTTTGTCGATTTGTGCCCTGGTCTGCGGCGCGGGCGGCTAGGCTCAGGACTCATTGATTAGATCCAGAAGATGACGGCTGCTGCGATGCAGATGGCTGAGAAGAAGGTATGCGC
>NZ_JBXAQB010000005.1:0-441142 GCF_058806835.1 Roseococcus sp. GW821-FHT12F05 | reverse complement strand
CCCGTCGCCCGCCAGCCCGCCGCGCGTGTGCGCACGGTTGCCGCGCCGCCGGCCCGGCAGCGCCAGCTGCACCCCGCGCCCCGGCCGGCCACGCGCGCCGCGCAATCCGCGCCACGCAGCAGCTCCCGCGCGGCCGACGCAGCACCGCCGCCGCGCCAGCAGCTGGCCCGGAACCCGGGCTGACAACCCCGCCGCGGCGTCGCGGCGCGGCCTTCGCGCGTTGCGCGAAATCCGCATGAAACCTGACGTGACATGGCTTGCCGCCGCACGTCCCGGCATGGCAACACGTTGCGGCGAATGAACAAAGGGAATACCCCGTTGCTGAAGCCGCTCCAAAAGGCCGTCATGCCCGTCGCGGGGATGGGCACCCGTTTCCTTCCGGCCACCAAGGCGATCGCCAAGGAAATGCTGCCGGTCGTGGACCGGCCGCTGATCCAGTATGCGGTGGACGAGGCCCGGGCTGCCGGCATCGAGCAGTTCTGCTTCGTCACCGGCCGCGGCAAGACCGCGATCGTCGAGCATTTCGACGTGCATTTCGAGCTGGAGCGCATCCTCGAGGAGCGCAGCAAGACGAAGGAGCTTGCCGAGCTCCGGTCCCTGGCCATGGAGCCCGGCAGCCTCACCACCACGCGGCAGCAGGTGCCGATGGGCCTCGGCCACGCCATCTGGTGCGCCCGCAGCTTCATCGGCGACGACCCCTTCGCCATCCTGCTGCCCGATGACCTGATGATGTGCGACGTCTCCTGCACGAAGCAGCTTGCCGACGCCTATCGGGAGACCGGCGGCAACGTCGTGGCCATCGAGGAGGTCCCGATGGAGCGGGTGAACAAGTACGGCGTGCTCGACATCGAGAAGGACATGGGCAAGCTCGTCTCGGTGAAGGGCCTCGTGGAGAAGCCGCCGATCGACCAGGCGCCCTCCAACCTCACCATCATCGGCCGCTACGTGCTGATGCCCGAGGTGATCGGCCATCTCGCGAAGATGGAGAAGGGCGCCGGTGGCGAGGTGCAGCTCACGGACGGCATGGCGAAGCTCATCGGCCAACAGCCTTTCCATGGCGTGCGCTACGAGGGCCGGCGTTTCGACTGCGGCGACAAGGTGGGCTTCCTCGAGGCACAGATCGCCTTCGCGCTGAAGCGGCCCGAGCTCGCGCCGCAGGTGAAGGAATTCCTGGCCAAGTACCACTGACCCGAAGAGGCCGAATATCACGGGAATTTGAAATTTGACGGCTGCGGAACGCAGGGTGTTGAACCGTCACGGACAATCCTTTCAAATGCTGCTTCCGCATGCTGTTTCAGCCATGCGGCTCCCGGGGGTTCCTGCATGAAAATCGCGATGATCGGGGCCGGCTATGTCGGTCTCGTTTCCGGCGCTTGCTTCGCCGAATTTGGCGTGGACGTGGCGTTGGTGGATACGGATGCCGGCAAGATCGAGGCCCTGAAGGCGGGCCGCATTCCCATCTACGAGCCGCGCCTGGACCACCTCGTGGCGGACAACGCCAAGGAGGGCCGGCTGACCTTCACCACCAGCCTCGAAGAGGCAGTGGCGGGTGCCGAGGCGGTCTTCCTCGCCGTCGGCACGCCGACGCGGCGTGGCGACGGCCATGCCGACCTCACCTATGTCTTCGCCGCGGCCGAGCAGGTGGCACGCGCGGCGCAGGGGCCGCTGGTGCTGGTCACCAAGTCGACCGTCCCGGTCGGCACGGGGCGCGAGGTGAAGAAGCGCGTTCAGGCCGCCCGGCCGGACGTGGACATCACCGTCGCCTCCAACCCGGAATTCCTGCGCGAGGGCGCGGCGATCGGCGACTTCATGCGGCCGGACCGCATCGTGCTGGGCGTGGAGGAGGGCGCGGCGGGCGAGCGCGCGCTCAACGTGCTGCGGCGGCTCTACCGCCCGCTCTACCTGATCGAGACGCCGATCGTGGCGACCGGGCTGGAGACGGCCGAGATCATCAAATACGCGGCCAACGCCTTCCTCGCGATGAAGATCAGCTTCATCAACGAGGTGGCGGATCTCTGCGAGAAGGCCGGCGCCGACGTGCAGCAGGTCTCCCGCGGCATCGGCCTGGACGGCCGCATCGGCCGGAAGTTCCTGCATGCGGGCGCGGGCTATGGCGGCTCCTGCTTCCCGAAGGACACGCTGGCCTTCGCGCGCACCGGCCAGGCGCTGGGCGCGCCGCTGCGCCTCGTCGAGACGACCATCGCGGTCAACGACAGCCGCAAGGTCGCCATGGCGGACCGCGTGATCGAGGCCTGCGGCGGCTCGGTGGCGGGCAAGACGATCGGCATCCTGGGCCTGACCTTCAAGCCCGAGACCGACGACATGCGCGACGCGCCCTCGCTGGAGATCGTGCCCAAGCTGGTCGCGGCCGGAGCCACCCTCCGCGCCTATGACCCGGAGGGCATGCATGTGGCGAAGCCGCTGCTGCCGGAGGCCGTTCATTACGCGTCCAGTGCGATCGACGCCGCGACGGGGGCCGAGGCGCTGGTGCTGCTGACCGAGTGGAACGAGTTCCGCAACGTCGCGCCGGAGAAGCTGGCGGCGGTGATGGCGGGCCGCATCCTGCTCGACCTCCGCAACGTTTACGATCCGCCCGCCATGCGCGAGGCTGGCTTCACCTACCACTCGATCGGACGACCCTGATGGCCGCCTTCTCCCACGTTTTCGACAAGACCTCGCTGCGCGAGTACGACATCCGCGGAATCGTGGGAAAGACCCTGCACCCGGCCGACGCCTTCGCGATCGGTCGGGTCTTCGGGACCATCGTGGCGCGGGCCGGCGGCGGCCGCGTGGCCGTCGGGCGTGACGGACGCCTCTCCTCGCCCGAGCTGGAGAAGAGCCTGGTGGAGGGGCTGGTCGCCTCCGGCATGGAGGTGATCCGGGTCGGCTGCGGGCCGACGCCGATGCTCTACTTCGCGAGCTACGACCAGAAGGCCGACGGCGCCGTGATGCTGACCGGCAGCCACAACCCGCCGGACTACAACGGCTTCAAGATGATGATCGGCAAGAAGCCGTTCTTCGGGAAGGACATCCAGACGCTCGGCGCCATGGCGGCGAGCGGGGATGTCGTGCCGGAATCCCAGGGCTCTTCGCGCGAGGTCGATGTCAGCGAGAGCTACATCGAGCGCATGGTGAAGGACTATGCCGGCGGCCCGAAGACGCTGACGGTGGTCTGGGATCCGGGCAACGGCTCCGGCGGCGCGGTGACGGAGCGGCTGGTGAAGCGGCTGCCGGGCACGCACCGCCTCATCAATGCCGAGATCGACGGGACCTTCCCGAACCACCATCCCGACCCGACGGTGCTGAAGAATCTCGAGCAGATCATCGCCAAGGTGGCCGAGACCAAGGCCGACCTCGGTATCGCCTTCGACGGCGACGCCGACCGCATCGGCGTGGTGGACGGTGAGGGTCACATGCTCTTCGGCGACCAGCTGCTGGTGGTGCTGGCGCGCGACGTGCTGAAGGCGCATCCGGGCGCGACCATCATCGCCGACGTGAAGGCGTCGCAGGTGCTGTTCGACGAGGTGGCCAAGGCCGGCGGCGTGCCGCTCATGTGGAAGACCGGCCACAGCCTCATCAAGCAGAAGATGGCCGAGACCGGCAGCCCGCTGGCCGGCGAGATGTCGGGCCACACCTTCTTCGCGGACAAGTGGTACGGCTTCGACGACGCGCTCTATTCGGCGGTGCGGCTGCTCGACATCCTCGCGCGCAGCGACGAGAGCCTGGCGCAGATGCGCAAGGCCCTGCCGCAGGTGATCAACACGCCGGAGCTGCGCTTCGACTGCGAAGAGGCGAGGAAGTTCGAGGTCATCGAGGAGGTGAAGGCCCGCCTCGCCTCCGACGGGGCGAAGGTCCAGGCCGTGGACGGCGTGCGCGTCCTCACTGACGACGGCTGGTGGCTGCTGCGCGCCTCCAACACCCAGGCGGTGCTGGTGGCACGGGCCGAGGCCAAGACCGAGGCCGGGCTGGAGCGGCTGAAGGCGCAGCTTGTGCACCAGCTGGAGGCCTCGGGCCTCGCGGCGCCGGATTTCTCCGGACAGAATGCGGGGCACTGAAGCTTTGGGCGGCCGATTCACCACTTCGATCGCCTGCGCGGATCGAACGCCAACTCCGGATTGACGTCCGGTAATCTGCACGGCCAACTATCCTGAACGAGAGCCGCCCTGAGGCGGCTCCGACAGGAGGTTGTCCGCATGATCGCCCGCCGTTCCCTTGCCGCTGCCGGTCTCGGCATTGGCCTCGCCCCCGCCGTCCTTCGTGCCCAGGCCTGGACGCCGAACGGCCCGATCCGCGTCATCGTTCCCTTTCCCGCCGGCGGCACCACGGACGTGCTGGCGCGGCTCTACGCGCAGCGCCTGACCGAGACGCTGGGCGTCTCCGTCGTGGTCGAGAACCGCGGCGGCGCCGGTGGCTCCATCGGCGCCGATGTGGTGGCGAAGGCGGCGCCGGATGGCCAAACGCTGCTCTTCCACAATCTTACCTTCAGCACGACCACCGCGGCGATGGAGCATGCCGGCCGTGCGCCGCACTCCATCGAGCGCGACTTCGCGCCCATCACCGTCGGCGCCAACGTGCCGATGATGCTGCTGGTGGCGCGGGAGGTGCCGGCCAGCAACCTGACCGAGTTCGCCGCCTGGGCGAAGGCGCAGCCCACGCCGCCCTTCTACGGCTCGACCGGCCCCGGCAGCACGATGAACCTCGTGGCCGAGGTGCTGAAGCGCGACGGCGGCTTCAACATGGAGCACGTGCCCTTCCGCGGCGCGGCGCCGCTGGTGCAGGACATGCTGGCCGGCCGCATCCAGTTCGGCGGCGACCAGCTCTCCTCCTCGCTGCAGAACATGCGCAGCGGCGCGCTGAAGCCGGTCGCCACGCTCTCGGCCACGCGGGCGACGGCGATGCCGCAGGTGCCGACGGTGCGCGAGCAGGGCTTTCCCAATGCCGAGCTGCAGGGCTGGAACGGGTATTTCGCGCCGGCCCGCACGCCGGAGCCGATCCTGGCCCGGCTGCAGGCGGAGATCGCCGCGGCGTCGCGGCATCCTCCGCTCGCCGCGCGGATCGTGGAGCTGGGCGCCGAGCCCGGCGGCAACAGCAGCGCCGAGTTCACCCAGCAGGTGCACAGCCAGATCGCGGCGGTGCGCCCGCTGGTGCAGACACTGAACCTGCGGGTCGAGTGATGCTGTCGCGCCGGCTCCTCGCGGGGGCGTTGCTCGCCGCGCCCGCCGTTGCGCGCGCCCAGTCCTGGACGCCGAACGGCCCGATCCGCGTGATCGTGCCCTTCGCGGCCGGCGGCACGACGGACATCCTCGCGCGGCTCTATGCTCAGCGGCTCTCCGAGACCATGGGCGTTGCCTTCCTCGTGGAAAATCGCGGCGGGGGCGGTGGCTCCATCGGCGCCGACCTGGTGGCCAAGGCCGCGCCGGACGGTCAGGTGCTGCTGTTCCACAACTCCACCTTCTCGGCGACCACGGCGGTGATGGAGTTCCAGAACCGCGCGCCGCATTCCATCGAGCGCGACTTCGTGGGCGTGAGCCTCGGCGCGCTGGTGCCGACGGTGATCCTGGTCCACCCCTCGGTGCCGGCCACCAACCTCGCCGAGTTCATCGCCTGGGCACGGGCGCAGCCCCGGCCGCCCTTCTACGGCTCGACCGGCCCCGGCAGCGCCGGCCACCTGACGGGCGAGGTGCTGAAGCGCGACGGCCATTTCGAGATGGAGCACGTGCCCTTCCGCGGCGCCTCGCTGCTGGTGCAGGAGATGCTGGCGGGACGCATTCCCTTCGGCGGCGACCAGCTCTCCTCGGCGATGCCGCATATCCGCGCGGGCGGGGTGCGGCCGCTGGCCATCCGCTCCACCTCGCGCAACCGGCTGCTGCCGGAGATCGCGACGGTGCGCGAGCAGGGCTTTCCCAACGCGGAGATCCTGGGCTGGAACGGCTTCTTCGCGCCGGGACGCACGCCGGAGCCCATCCTGATCCGGCTGCAGGCCGAGATCGCGGCGGCGGCACGGCATCCGCCCGTGGCGGCGCGGATCGACGAGCTGGGCGCCGATCCCGGCGGGAATTCGAGCGCGGAGTTCACGGCGATGGTGCACGCGCAGGTCGCGGCATTGCGGCCGGTGGTGGCGTCGCTCGGGCTGCGGATGGAGTAGTTGCGGGAGGGCTTCGCCCTCTCGTGCTCACCCGCCAGGGAACACGTTACCTGGACCCATCTTTGTTGTCGGGGCCCCTCTGCTCAGGTGAGCAGGTTCTCCCGCATCGTCGCGCCCGTGTACTCCGTGCGGTAGAGCCCGCGCCGCTGCAGCTCCGGCACCACCATGCGGCCGAAATCCTCGAACATGCCGGGCGTCACGTTGCCGGTGAGCACGAAGCCGTCGCAGCCGCCGGCGTCGAACATCGCCTGCATGTGGTCGGCGATCATGGCCGGCGTGCCGACCACCATCGGGCGCGGCTTGCGCACGGCCTCGACGAAGCTGATGCCCTCGTTCCTCGCGACCTGGCGGTGGCGGTCCTCGAGGCCGCCATGGCCCTGCTCGCCGCGCGCCGCGACGAACTCCTCCTCCGTCTTCGCCTTGCTGATGTCGGCGCCCAGCATGGCCG
Organism: Roseococcus sp. GW821-FHT12F05; assembly: GCF_058806835.1. Lineage (NCBI taxonomy): Bacteria > Pseudomonadati > Pseudomonadota > Alphaproteobacteria > Acetobacterales > Roseomonadaceae > Roseococcus > Roseococcus sp. GW821-FHT12F05. The sequence continues at coordinate 434,549 of NZ_JBXAQB010000005.1, read as the reverse complement.
AGGTGGTGGCCAGCGCGAGCTCGCCCGGGATCAGCGAGTTGAGGTACTCCGCCTTCTCCTTCGCGATGGATTCCGTCTCGCCGACCACCACCGTCATCGCCGGCAGGATGGCGCATTGCCAGGGCTCGCGGCCATGCTTGGCCATGCGGCCCTTGATGTCGGCATAGAACTCCACCGCCGCCTTGGTGTTCGCCATGTTGCAGAAGATCGCCTCGGCCCAGCGCGCGGCGAATTCCCGCCCGCGTGGCGAAGAGCCGGCCTGCATCAGCACCGGCCGTCCCTGCGGTGAGCGCGGCATGGTCATGGGGCCGCGCGTGCTGACGTATTTTCCCTTGTAGTTCGCGTAGCGGACCTTGTCGGGGTGGCCGAAATGCCCGCTCGCCTTGTCGAGGATCAGCGCATCCTCGTCCCAGCAGTTCCACAGCGCGCAGCAGGCCTCGACGAACTCGTCGCCGCGCTCGTAGCGGTCGTCCTTGGCCGGGATCTTCTCCATGCCGAAGTTCTTCGCTTCGAAATCGGTGGTGGAGGTCACGATGTTCCAGCAGGCGCGGCCGTTCGACAGCAGGTCGAGCGAGCCCAGCGCGCGGGCCAGGTGATAGGGCTGGTGGAAGGTGGTCGAGAGGGTGGCGCCGAGGCCCAGATGCTTCGTCACCCGCGCCATGATCGGCAGGATCGTCAGCGGATCGAGGTAGGAGAGCTGGCCGCCATATTCGACGTAGGTCGAAAAGCTCTCCTTGTAGATGTCGGGGATGCCGAGCGTGTCGGCATAGAAGCAGCCGTCGAAGCAGGCGTCCTCCAGCACGCGGGCGATGTGCTCGTAGCGCTCGAAGGTGAAGGTCTTCAGGTCCGTCTCGGGATGGCGCCAGCCGCCGGGATGCGTCGCCGTCGGGCCGGTCTTCAGATAGGCCATCATGTGCATCTTGCGGTCGCGCATGGCGTCGATCCCTAGCCTTTCCGGACGTTCCAGAAACGGTTGAAGCCCTTGAGCTGGCCGGTGAAGTTTCGGCGCCAGGTCGTGGGCTGATAGAAGACGCCCAGCGGCACGTAGGGCGCCTCGCGGAAGGCGAGCTCCTGCATATCGGCGCAGATGCGGCGCTGCGCGGCCGTGTCGCCGGTGGCGAGGAAGGCGTTGCGGAGCGCCTCCATCGGCTCGTTGGTCCACCAGCCCTGCGCGGCCAGCGGCCCGCTGCCGCGGATGGAGCGGTGATCGGCGGGATCGACGCTGCTGACCGCGGTCGTGGTGGTGCAGTAGAGGCTCCAGCCGCCGCTCTCGACCGGCTGCTTCGAGTTCCAGCGCTGGACCATCGTGCCCCAGTCCATCGACTGGTAGTCGATGTTCAGCCCGATGCGGCGGAGTACGTCGCCCACCACCTCGGTCATGGCGTTGATGCTGTGGTAGTCGGTCGGCGCCATGAGCACGATGCGCTCGCCCCGGTAGCCGGAGGCCTGCACCGCCTCGCGTACCTTGGCGAGATCGCGCGGGCCCTGGAGCGCGGCCATGCCGACATCGCTCACCATCGGGCCCGGCGTGAAGAAGCCGACGGGCGCGCGCCGCAGGCTCGCATCGTCGCCGGCAGCGGCGATCATGCAGTCGGTCTGGTCGACTGCCATCAGGATCGCGCGGCGCAGCGCCGGATTGTCCTTGAAGGGCGCGTGCAGGTGGTTGAAGCGCATTAGGCCGAGATAGCCTGCGGGGTCCAGCACCTCGGTGCGGATGGCCGCATTGGCCTTGAGGCGCGGGACGATCTCGGGAATGGGCTGGGCCCACCAGTCCACCTCGCCGGCCTGCAGCGCGGCGAAGGCCGTGGCGGGATCGGGAATGGTGCGCCACTCCACGCGGTCGAGATGGGCGATCTTCGGCCCGGCCAGGAAGTTCGGCGTGCCGCCGGGTCGCGGTACATAGCGGTCGAACTTCGCATAGACGTTGAGCGAGCCCGTCACGCGCTCGCCGGCCACGTAGCGGAAGGGGCCGCTGCCGACGACCTCGGGAATCTGCCGCGTCGGGTCGGTCTGCGCCAGCCGCTCGGGCATGATGCAGGGCATGTTGCTGTTGGCCTTGCCGAGGATGGCGGGCAGCAGCGGGAAAGGCTGCTTCAGGCGGATCCGGACCTCGCGGTCCGAATGCGCCGCCATCTCCTCGAGGATGGGCGAGATGTCGGTGCTGAAGGCATCGCGCCGCAGCCAGCGGCGGAGGCTGGCGACGACGTCGCGCGCCAGCACCGGCGTGCCGTCATGGAAGAGCAGCCCCTCGCGCAGCGTCATGCGCCAGAGCTTTCCCTCGTTCTCGACGACATGGCCCTCCACCATCTGCGGGTGGGGCGCGTAGTCCTCGTCGATGCCGTAGAGCGTGTCGAAGACCATGAAGCCGTGGTCGCGCGTCACGTAGGTGGAGGTAATGATGGGGTCGAGGATCGCGAGGTCGGCCTGCGGCACGAAGCGCAGCACCTGGCTGGCCTGCGCGCGGCCTGGCCGCGGCGCGGCCAGCGTGGCTCCGGCGAGCCCGAACACATCCCGTCTGCGCATCCATGCCTCCTCTGGCTCGAGCGGGGGGCGTTTCCTCGCACGCACATGAAACGGGCAATTTGTCCGGCGGGGCCGACAAAAATGCTCCGTATGCTCACTATTCCCGCGCCGGAGGTCCGGCGCGGATTGCGTGCAGCAATCCGCGTGCCAGTCAGTCCGGCTTGATGTTCCCTTCGCGGACGACCTGCCGCCACATCGCGTATTCGCGGCGGGTGCGTGCATCGAGCTCGGCGGGGCCACCGGCGCCGGGTGTGGCGCCCTGTTCCGCCATGCGCTGCACGGTCGCGGGATCATCCAGCACGCCGCGCAGCGCGGCGGACATCTGCGCGATCACCGGCGCGGGCGTGCCGGCGGGCGCATAGAGCGCGACCCAGGTCACCACGTCGAGCGCGGGCATGCCGGCTTCCACGGCGCTCGGCACGCCGGGCAGCGCGCCCGAGCGGGTGGGCGCGGTCACGGCGAGCGCCCGCAGCCGCCCCTCGCGGGCGAGGCCGGCGACGGGCGGAATGGTGGTGATGAAGAGCTGGATGCGGTTCGCCAGCAGATCCTGGATGGCCGGGCCGACGGCGCGATAGGAGATGTGCGTGACGTCCAGCCCGCCGGCCTGCTGGCGGTACAGCTCGGTGCCGAGGTGCTGCACGCTGCCCGTGCCGGTCGAGCCGTAGTTCACCGTGCCGGGATTGGCACGGATCCAGGCCGTGAGCTCGGCGAGGGTGGTGGCCGGGATGGAGGGGTGGATCAGCACCGCATGCGGCGCGTCCATCACCTGGCCGATGGGTATCAGGTCCGCCAGCACGTCGTAGCCGAGGTCGGCGTTCAGATGCGGCGTGCCGACCACGTAGCCCGAATAGGCGGCGAGAAAGGTGTGCCCGTCGCGGGCGCGCAGCGTCGCGCGGATGGCGATGGCGCCGTCCGCGCCGGGGCGGTTCTCGACCACCACGGGCTTGCCGACGCGCGGCATCATCCCGCCGGCGGCGAGGCGCGCGGCGATGTCGGTCGTGCCTCCGGCGCCGTTGGGCACCAGGAAGGTGATGGCCTGGCTCGGCCAGGCCTCCGCGCGCGCCAGGGCCGGCGCGGCGAGAGGAGCGAGAAGGAAATGGCGTCGGCGCATCGGTGTCTCCCGAGTGGCGCCGCGGCTGGCGTTTTCGACTGCGATTGTTCGGATCACTCGATCCGAACCTGAATCGCCGCCGCAGATACTTTCTTGGGGAGGCTATCCCAGATGATCCATGGGCTTGTCAGCCCAACGCTTCGGCGTGTCCCGCGCGCATGGCGGCGCGCGCGTGGTAGAAGAAGGTGGCCTGCACGGGCTTGGGCTTGAGGCGGTAGTCATGCGCCTCGCGTGCCACCGCCGGCGGCAGGTCGCGGATCGTGCCGGCGGCCATGGCGCGCAGCTGCAGCCCGGCGCAGCGCTCCAGGAAGAGCGCGAGCACGGCGCTCTCCTCGATGTTCGTCGTCGCCGTCAGCAGCCCGTGATGGGCGAGCAGGATGGAGCGGTTGTTCCCCAGCGCGTTGCTGATGAGCTCGCCCTCCTCGTCGCCGATCGGCACGCCCGGCCATTCCGGCAGCCAGGCGCAATCCTCGTAGAACATGGAGGTGTCCATGTGCGACGGCTTCAGCGGCACGCCGATCATGGAGAGCGAGGAGGTCTGCGGCGGATGGGTGTGGACGATGCAGTTCACCTGCGGCCGCGCGCGGTAGATCCAGAGGTGAAAGCGGTTGGAGGGATTGGGCATGCCCTGCCCCTCCAGCACCTTCAGATCGTTGTCGACGAGCAGCAGGTTGGTGGCGGTGATCTCGTCCAGCCCCAGCCCGAAGCGCATGGTGTAGTAGGTGCCGGGCTCCGGTCCGCGCGCCGTCAGCTGGCCGGCGAGACCGGAGCCGTGGCCCTCCATGGCGAGCATGCGGCAGGCGAGCGCGAGGCGCTGCCGGACCGTCCAGTCGGGGATGCCGAGGTTGCGGCGGAAATCCTCTTCCGCCTTGGCGTGATAGGCCTCCTTGGGCCGCACCACCGTATCGCCATCCATCGGAACACCTCGTCGCCTGTCCCGGGTCGAATACCACTTAGGACACAAAGTGTCATATAGAATCTTCGTGGGGCATGGCGACGACGACGAGGACTTCGGCCGGCCTGCTCCCGAGGCTGCGGCTGCGATGCGGCAGGGAGGCGTCGAAATAGGCGGTGTCCCCGGCCTCCAGGACGATGGAGCGGCCGTCGAAGGAGAGCTCCATCCGGCCCTTCAGCACCAGCACGAACTCGTCGCCGGCGTGGCGGCCCATCGGGCCTTCGCGGAATTCCATAGGTGGGGTGACCAGAAAGGGCTCCATGGCCTTGAGCGGGCGGCCGGGGGCGAGCGGCGTGTAGTCGTCCGGCCCGCCGCCCATGAAGGAGCGCCGGTCGGCCACGCGGAGGACGGAGACGGTGCTCTCGTCCTTCGCCTCGCCGAGCAGCTGCCCCACGCCGATCCCGAAGGCCGCGGCCAGCTTCAGCGCCGTGGTGATGGAGGGCGTGGTGGCCGAGCGCTCCACCTTCGAGAGGAAGGAGCGCGTGAGGCCGGTGCGTTGCGCCAGCGCCTCCAGAGTGAGCCCGTGGCGGAGGCGCAGCGCCTTCACCCGGGGGCCTAGCGCGGGTTCGGTTCGCATGCGCTCACCGAACCCGCGCCAGGCTTGTTGTCTGGCGCATTCTCCGAGCCATCAGGCGTCCCGCCTGATTTGAGAATGCGCGTGGGTCGTGGCGAGCATGCCCTCCTGACTACTCGGGTTTGGCTCCGGATGCGATCACCACCCGCGCCCAGCGCTCCGTCTCGGCGACGGTCAGCGCCCGGAAGGCGGCACGCTCCGTCACGATGGGCAGCGAGCCGAGCTGGTCCAGCCGCGCACGGACATTCGGCGTCGCGGTGATGCGCGCGATCTCGTCGTGCAGCCGGTCGAGGACCGGCACCGGGGTCCGGGCATGCGCGAAGATGCCGCCCCAGACCAGCATCTCCAGCTGCGGGTAGCCGAGCTCCGCCACGCAGGGCACGTCCGGCAGCCGGGGCACGCGGGCGGCGCTCATCACCGCCAGCGCGCGCACGCGGCCGCCGTCCACGCGCGCGATGGCGGGCGCGAAATTGTCGAACATGATCTGCACGCGGCCGGCCTCGAGATCCTGGGCGGCCGCCGCGGCGGAGCGATAGGGCACGTGCACCAGCTCGATGCCCTCGATCTGGTTCAGCAGCTCGCCCGCCAGGTGCAGCGAAGTGCCGCTGCCCGAGGAGGCGAAGTTGAGCTGCCCCGGCCGCGCCTTCGCCAGCGCCACCAGCTCGGCGAGGCTGCCGACGGGCACCTCCTTGTTCACGACGATGACGTTGGGCGTGTTGTAGACGGGCGCCACGGCCTCCAGCTCGGCCAGCCAGTCGAAGGTGGCGGGCCGGAACAGGCTCTGGTTGATGGCGTGGTTCAGTGCGCCCATGAGCAGCGTCTGCCCGTCGGCGCGCGAGCGGATCACGTTCTCCATGCCGATCGTGCCGCCCTGGCCGACGCGGTTGTCGATCACCACGGAGGTGCCGAGCGCGGCGCCGAGCGGATCGCCGACCAGCCGGGCCATCAGGTCCGGCTGCGAGCCGGGCGCGGAAGCGACGACGAGGCGGATCGGCCCGTTGGGCCAGGATTGCGCACGGGCGAGAGACGGCGCGGCCAGCGTGGCGGCGAGAAGGGCGCGGCGGGGGAGGTGCGGCATGCGGAGGGCTCCGGCCAGGGGATAGGGAAGTCTGGCCGCGGCCGCGACGCCGGCCAATCGGTATAATCTCTCCTCCATGCGATGGCGTGCGGGTTTCGCCCAGGAAGCGGGCATGACTGCCTCGCAAGGATTCGCCGGATTGGCCGCTCCGCGTCTCCGGCCTAGGCTCGCCTGAACAGCTGCGGAGAGAGACGCCGATGCCGAACCTCGAAGTCGATGGCTACCCTGTATCCTATGCCGAGTCCGGGAGCGGCGCGCCGCTGCTGATGATCCACGGCACGCTGGGCGACCAGCGCAGCTTCGGCCCGCAGATGGCGGCCTTCGGCGCGAAGTACCATGTGATGTCGCTCAGCATGCGGCATGCCTGGCCCGGCACCTGGGAGGAAGGCGGCAACTTCACCATCGACCGCCATGTCGAGGACGTGGCCGGCTTCATCCGGGCGCTGAAGGCGGGGCCGGTCTACCTGCTCGGCCATTCGCGCGGCGGCCACATCGCCTTCCGCGTGGCCGAGCGGTACCCGGAGCTGATCAAGGCGCTGGTCCTGGCCGAGCCGGGCGGCGAGCTGGACGAGAGCCTGGGCGGCGTGCCGGCCGCCGGCAAACAGGCCGCGGGCTTCAACGCCGCGGCGCAGAAGATCGCGGCCGGCGACGTCGATAGCGGGCTGATCATGGTGGCGGAGCAGACCGGCGGCCCCGGCGCCTGGGAGAAGCGGCCGGAGGAGAAGAAGGTCATCAGCCGCGACAATGCCCGCACCCTGATCGGCCAGATGAACGAGCAGCGGAAGCCCTATTCCCGCGCGGCGGCGGAGGCGATCCGCATCCCGACGCTGCTGCTCGGGGGCGCCGACAGCCAGCCGAACTTCGCGAAGATCATCGACGCGCTGATCCGGTACATGCCGGACACGCAGCGCGTCACCGTGCCCAAGGCGACGCACGGGCTGAATTACGACAACCCGGATTTCTTCAACAAGGCGGTGCTGGATTTCCTGGCGGCGCACTGACGTGAGGGGCTCCGCCCCCCACACCCCCCGCCAGGGCTTTGGGCCCTGGACCCTTTTACAAATCCGAGATGCGGGAACATGAGGTTCCAGCCGGGGGTTGGCGCCGAAGGCGAGACAACGAGGGGCAGAGCTCCTCGATCTTAAGCCGCCTTCGCGATGTTCCAGTACACCGGGATCGCCGCGTCCAGGATCCCGGAGATCCGCGCGGTATGGCCGCGCACCAGGCTCATCGTGCCGATGGGCAGGTAGGGCACCACCTCCAGCGCGCGGAGCTGCGTCGCGGTGGCGATGCGGCGCCGCTCCTCCAGCGTCGGCGCGACCGCGAAGGCGTCGCGCAGGCGCTCCATCTCCGCGTCGTCGGGCCAGCCGGGCAGGGCGGTCCGCGCGCCGGCCGAGCGCAGCGCGATGTGACTCACCGGGTCCATCAGGTCCACGGCAGCCGGCGCCGAGACGAAGAGGCTCCAGCCGCCCTGGCTCACCGGGTTCTTCGAGAGGCGGCGTGTCACCAGCGTCGCCCAGTCCATGGCCTGGAGGTCCACGTTCATCCCCACGCGCCGCAGCCGGTCGGCCGCCACGCGCGCGAAGGTGCTGCTGATCGTGCTGTCCTGCGCATCCAGTACGGCAACGGGCGTGCCGTCATAGCCCGACTGCTGCACGGCCGTGCGCGCGAGGTCGAGGTTCGGCGCGGTCCAGCCCTCGTTCGTGTGGAAGGGCGAGGCGCAGGGGAAGAAGCTCTTGCAGTCCTGCCATCGCGCCGGGTCGGGCATGTAGGCGGGCATCATCTCGGCAGGGTCGACCAGCAGGCGCATGGCCTGGCGCAGCTTCACGTTGTCGAAGGGCGCGACGACGTGGTTCATCCGGAAGATCGGCTGCACGCCCGCGCTGTCCTGCGCGGCGAGGCGGAGGTTCCGGTTGCGCTGGACCACGGGGAAAAGGTCGGGCGGCAGCTCCTCGAAGATGTCGATCTCGCCCGTCTGGAGCGCGTTCAGCGCCGTGGTCGCGTCGGGCAGGGCGACCCATTCGATGGTCTCGACCTTCGCGAGCCTGGCGCCGGCCAGCCCGTCCGGCGCCTCGGAGCGCGGCACGTAGTCGGCGTTTCGGCGATAGGTGGTGCGGTCGCCGAGGCGCCAGTCCTCGCGCTTCAGCGTGTAGGGGCCCGAGCCCGTAGGGTCGGTGATGGGCGTGGTGATCGGCGTGGCCGCCACGCGCGCCGGCATGATGAAGGCCGGCAGGCCCGAGGGTTTTGCCAAGGCATCCAGCACCAGCGCCCAGGGGCGTTGCAGGGTCAGGCGGAAGCTCTTCGCATCCACGGCTTCGAGGCGGTTGCCTTCGGCCAGCATCTGCGCGCCGTGCCCGTCGCGGATGGCCCAGCGGCGCAGCGAGGCGACGACGTCCTCGCTGGTGACGGGGGCGCCGTCGTGGAAGCGCAGGTTGTCGCGGAGGGAAAAATTCCAGGTCAGGCCGTCGCTGCTGGTGCTGTGGCTCGCCACCATCTGCGGCTGCGGCCGCATCTTCGAGTCCAGCGCAAAAAGCGTGTCGTAGACCATGTAGCCATGGTTTCGGGCCATGTATTCCGGGCTGATGAAGGGATCGAGGCTCCGCAGGTCGCCGAAGAGCTTGACCCGCAGCACGCGTGGGTCGCCGCGGCCCTGGGCATAGGCGGGGGCGGCGAGCGGAAGGGCGGCAAGAGCCGCGAGACCGCGGCGGCTGATGGGCATATGGACCTCTCCTCGAACCCGGCATCGTTGCGCCGTTTCAGGAAGCGTCCGTCACCGCGAGGCGCTTGTCCAGGAGATCGCGCACGGCGTCCTCGCCCGAGAGCCAGGCGCCGGCGACGGTGCCGGCGAAGCGCGAATGGCAGGCCTCGCCGGCGAAGCGCAGCCGGCCCCCGGCCAGCGGCTGCGACAGCCGCGCGCGGGATTCGTGATGGCCCGGCCGCGCATGGGTGTAGCTGCCGCGGAACAGAGGGTTGATGCCCCAGTCGGTGATCACGGCCCGGCCCAGCAGCGCCGCACCCTCAGCGCCGAACATCGCGGCGAAATCGGCCCGGGCTGCGGCCTCGGTCGCGGCCTCGCCCTCCCTCGCGAGCTCCCAGGCACTGATACCGCCAACGAAGCCGAAGACCTGGTCGCGCTCGAAGGGCCAGAAGATCCAGCTCATGGCCGTGTGGACCTCGGGACCGAGAAGGCGGCGTGCGGAATGGAAGGGTTCCATGCCGAGCCGGTCCTCGCTTGTGGCGCGAAATCCGTATTTCGTGAGCAGGCCGAGCGGCAGGCCGTGGATCGCGTCCATAGTCTTAGCGGGCAGCTCCGGCGTGAAGCGGATGCCGCCCGCCGCCAGCACGCCGGTCGAGACGGTGACGATGGCGGCGCCCGCGCGCAGCGTGCCCCAATCGCCCTCCACGGTGACGCCGGGCCCGTCCCAGCGCAAACGGGTGACTGTGTGGTTCAGCCGGATCGGCAGCCCTTCGGCAAGCCGCGCCACCAGCGTGCCGAGGCCTTCGCGCGGCAGCAGGTTCGGGCCTTCCAGGTCGACCGCGACATAGTCCCTCAGCGAGATCAGCGAGAGCTCCGCCGCGTTGATCTGCGAGCCGAGCCAATGCGCGATGGTCTCGTTCCAGCGCCCGCCCTTCGGCACGACCTCGGAGACGGCGCGGTCGGGCTCGCTCGGCGTCTCGATGATCGCGGTCTCGAAGGCATCGAGGGCATGAAGATATTCAGCCATCTCGGCGCGCGTAGCGAAGCGATCGCCGAGATGCAGGTGCCGGCCGCGCACCGTGTCGTGGTCGATGTGCTCGCCGATGAAGGCGGTGAGTGGGTTCTCGTTCGCCTGGTGCAGCCAGGTGGCGCCATGGTCGAAGGGGGCGCCGAGCACCTCCGAGGTATGGGTCCGCCCGCCCACGCGGTCGCCCGCCTCCAGCACCACGCAGCTCTTCCCCGCCGCGACCAGCGCACGCGCGGCCGCGATCCCGGCGCAGCCCGCGCCGATCACCACCACGTCTGGATCATTCCGCAGCATCACCGCATCATGCCCTTCAAATTCCCGCGCTTTCACAAGGAACGCCCATGCTGCAACCCCCTCCCGCCGAGCCCGGCATGCGCGAGGACGAGGTCGACACGCCCGCCCTGATCCTCGACCTCGACGCCTTCGAGCACAATCTCGACACCATGGCCGGCTTCCTGGCGGGCAGCAGCGTGAAGCTGCGCGCGCATGCCAAGACCCACAAGTCGCCGGTCATCGCCAAGCTGCAGATGGCGCGCGGCGCGATCGGGCAATGCTGCCAGAAGGTGGGCGAGGCCGAGATCCTCGCCTGGGGCGGCATCCCGGACGTGATGGTGACCAACCAGGTCGTCGGCGCGCGCAAGCTGGCGCGGCTGGCGGCCCTGGCGAAGATCGCCCAGGTCTCCGTCTGCGTGGACGATCCGGCGCAGATCGCCGCCATCGAGGAGGCCGCCGAGGCCGGCGGCGTACGCATCCCCGTGCTGGTCGAGATCGACGTGGGCGGCAAGCGCTGCGGCGTCGAGGCCGGGCCGCCGGCCGTGGCGCTGGCCGAGGTGATCGCCGCCTCGAAGCATCTCAGCTTCCACGGCATCCAGGCCTATCACGGCAGCGCGCAGCACATCCGCGACCCCGAGGCCCGCGCGGCGGCGATCGGCCACGCGGTGGACGCCTCGCGCCGCACGGTGGAGCAGCTGCGCCAGCGCGGGCTCGACTGCCCGGTGGTCGGCGGCGCGGGCACGGGCAGCTTCCGGCACGAGCTGGCGAGCGGCGTCTACACCGAGCTCCAGGCCGGCTCCTACGCCTTCATGGACGCCGACTACGCCCGCAACACCGAGGCGCCGCCCTTCCGGCACGCGCTCTTCGTGCTGGCGACGGTCATGAGCGCCTCCTCGCCGAACGTCGCGGTGGTGGATGCGGGGCATAAGGCCATGCCGACGGACAGTGGTTATCCCGTGGTGCTAAACCGTCCGGGCGTCTCCTATGTCGGCGCCTCCGACGAGCACGGGAAGCTGACGGTGGAGGACCCCGACCTGCGCCCGCGGCTGGGGGAGAAGCTGCGGCTGATCCCGGGCCATTGCGACCCGACCGTGGACCGCTACGACTGGTATGTCGGCGTCCGGCGCGGGCGGGTGGAATGCCTCTGGCCGGTGGCGGCGCGCGGGGCGATGGCTTAGCGCCGCAAGCCCCCACGCGGCCGGACAAGCGCGGCGATCGTCTGCCGGACCTCATCCTCGTGTCGGGACAGGTGCTCGGCAACGGAGGGCGTGCGGCCGGCCAGACTCGCGAGTTGAAGAACGGCTTCGGCCGACTGGATGCGTCGCTCGTCCTCCAGGATGCGAAGGAAACCCATCGTGCTCAGCTCGACGATGCGCGACGTGTCGCGCACTGGTCTGGCGGTCCGCCTCGAAGATGACGAAGGCCTGAGTGGGAGCGATCTCGATCCGATCATGGTGGGCCTTGACCCAGGCCAGAATGTCGGCCGCGCCGAGCTTCGACGCGTCGTAAGTGGCTTCGTAGAAGACGGCGTCCGGATGACCTCGTCTGCCCCTTCGACATAGAGCAGATAGTCGAGGGATCGCGCGGCGGCCGGGGTGATGAGCGGACCCGTGTCTACCACCAAGATCTTGATGTGGATGGACATATCAGTGCTTCTGGAACATCCACTCGCGTGCCCGTGCGATCTTCTCTTCGCGTCCTGCCGTGGGGATCCGGGGGAGGGGCAGGCCCTCGTCCGCCAGCATCCGCAGCACCTCCCCGAAAGTCATTGTCGAGTTGCCGGCGCAGGTCGAGCGCCGTGATCTCGGCATTCGAATAGCGCTTCAGCAAGGTGCGACGTTCTTCTCGGGACATAGGGGCCTTTTACCATGCCGCCGTCACCCCAGCAGCAGATCCCGCGCCTCGTTGATCCGGCTGGCCAGCCAGTCGCTGCCGCCGTGGTCCGGATGCGCGGCCTGCATCAGCCGGCGATGCGCCGCCCGGATCTCCTCCTCGCTTGCCCCTTCGCGCAGCCCGAGCACGGCCAGCGCCTCCGCCCGCGTCATCGGACCGCCCGAGGCAGGCGGCGCCGCTTCCGAAGCCTCGCGCCAGTCCGGATGCACCCGGTCCAGCCAGGCCTCCAGCAGCGGCACGCTTTCGGCGTCGTTCGCCTGGCAATCCGCGAGCAGCGCCAGCAGCTCCGGCTTCTCCAGCGAGGCGAGGTTCCGCCCCGCGAAATCGCCGCGCCGAACCTGCCCGGACATGATCCCCGTCGCCAGGTCGAGCCGCATCTCCAGCGTCGCCGTCTCGACGCCGCTCGTGTCGCCCGGCCGGCTGAAGGTTTTCCGTGCGCGCCAGCTCTTCCAGGCCTGCCGCAGCGCCGGGCCGAACATGACCAGCGCCCAGAATGCGCTGGCCCCGCGGCCCGTGAACAGCATCAGCGCGAAGCCCGCCGCGCCCAGCGTCCCGAAGCCCCAGATCAGCGAGGCCTTCACCGCCGCCGGCCGCGCATTCGCGAAGGCGTAGAGCAACCCGAGCGCCGCCAGCATCACCAGCCCGCCGATGGCGATCGCGGCCATGCCTCAGCCCTCAGGGCGGGACGACCGCGGGCGCGAAAGCGCAGAAGGTCTGAATCCCGCGACAAAACAAAAGGCTAGGCCATGACGCGCGGGCGAATCCGGTCGCATCATGGCCTGGGCGCCGCGAGCTGCCCCGCGATCCCAGTGGCCGCGCCGCCCTGCAGCCGCGCCAGCGCCGCCCGCCCTCCCGCAGCAAAGACCGCGACGGCCCGCAGCAGGTCGCGCAGGGCGTCGGCGCTGTTCGCGTCGAAGGGCGCCCAGGCCCCGCCCGAAAGCTTCGCCACCTGCTTGAAGCCCGCCTCCGCCACCCGGTCCCCCCCTTCCTGGAAGCAGAAGACCGGCGCGCCATGCATCCCGAGCTGGCCGGCGAGATGGCAGATCGGGTCGGCCGCCTCCTCGAAGGCATCGCCCACCAGCACCACGGCGTTCACGCGCTCGCGCTTGGTCTCGGCCAGCGCGTGCTCCAGCACGCGGAGGATCTGCGTCTGCCCGCCCAGCACCGTGACGCCCGACATCCGCCGGGCCAGCTCCGCCGTGTCGGTCAGGAAGGGCGTCGCCGCGAATTCCATGTAGCCGCGCCAATAGGCGAGCTGCACCGCCAGCCCGCCGAGGTCGCGCGTGGCAGAAAACATCTCGGATTGCAGGTGGCAGGCGCGGTCCCAGGCGTGCTGGCGCGAGGCGGTCGCGTCCACCGCGAAGATCAGCCGCCCGCCGCCGCGCCCCGCCCGGACGGCCGGCGTCGAGGCCACCTTCTGCAGGAAGGCGGCGACGGCGGCATTGCCGGGCTTGGCCGGGAGCTGGGTCATCCTGCGCCAACACATGGTCCATGCGGGGCGGCTGCGCCAGAGGGGTGGCGCCAGAGGGGTGGCGCCGGAGGGGAAAGGTCCGGGGTGGCGTTCCGGCCCGCGCCGAGGCTAGGCTTCCATGCATGCGCAAGATGATCCTCGCCGTCCTCCTCTCGGCCCTGGCCCTGCCCGGACTGGCGCAGCAGCCGCCGGAGCCGGAGGCGGTGACCCAGCTCCGCCGAATGCTCGGCTCGGGCGTGACGCTGGCCTATGGCACGGCGACCGCCACCGACGTGCAGGGCGGCGCCGCGTTGAGTGCGGTCGTGCTGACCAAGGGCGCCGAAACCATCCGCATCGCCGAGGCCCGGCTGGAGGGGCTGCGAGAGGACGGCATCGCGCGGCTCTCGCTGCGCGACATCCAGATCGCCGGCGGACAGGTGCCGGCCACGCTGGACCGGCTCGACCTGGAGGGGCTGACCATCCGGCGCCAGCCCGGCGGCGCGCCGCCCAAGCCGACCGACGTCTCCGCGGACCTCCTGCGGCTGGAGAATTGGCGCAGCACGGGCGACACGCCGGTGAACATCGGCGCCGTCAGCGTTGAGAATTTCGGGGCAGGCCGCACCGGCGCCACCAATGTCACCGCGCTCGAGGTGGGCCTCCGCGGCGCCGGGCCGGTGGATCGGCTGGCCATCGCGCGCATCGCCTTCAGCGGGCTCGACACGGCCGAGATCCTGTCGGCGATCATGGAGCAGCGGCCGCCGGCGACCCCGCCCGGCCGCTCCAGCCTCGACATCGAGAGCGTCAGCGTCAGCCAGGCCGGCAACGTGATCGGGCGGCTCGGCGCCTTCACCATGCGTGGCGAGGTGGCGCCCGGCCGGCCGAGCTCCGGCTCCTTCGCGCTGCGCGGGCTGGAGGTGAATCCGGCGCCGCCGCATGCCGAATGGATGCAGCGGCTCGACTACACCAGCCTGCGCGCCGAGGCCCGGATGGAGGCCACGCATGACACCGCGACCGGCGTGCTCGACATGCCCGTCTTCAGCATCGAACTGCGCGATGCGGGCGAGCTGAGCCTCGCCTTCCGCGTGGACAACGTGCGCGAGAACATGGACGCCCGGAGCGCCGAGAACATGCGGCTGATCTCGGCACGGCTGCGCTATGCCGACCTCTCGCTGTTCCGCCGCTGGGTGCGGACCGCCGCCCAGCGCGACGGCGCGCCGGAGAACACCTTCCGCCAGCGCCTCGCGCAGCAGGCGACGGCGGCGCTGACCGGGCCGACGCTGGCCCCGGCGCGTGACGCGGTGCAGCGCTTCCTCCGCGGCGACGCGACGGTGCTGGAGCTGGCGGCCGCCCCGCGCGCGCCGCTGAGCATGGGGCTGGTGCAGCGCAAGCCGCAGCGGAACCTGGCGGGCTGGCAGGACATGTTCGGATTGACGCTGACGGCGCGCTGACCGCGGCCGATACCGGGAGGCCTTGCCATACTGGGAAGCCGGTGTCCTCAATGCCGCCCCTTCCGAGGCTCCCGCCCATGCCGTTGTCCCGCCGTCTCGCCCTGCGATGCGCCTGCGCATCCCTGTTCGCAGGTGGCGTCCAGGCGCGCGCCGCCTCCGGCCTGCCGCCGACCACGCTGACGCCGGACCAGGCGCTGGCGCGGCTGATGGAGGGCAACCGCCGCTTCGTGGCCGACGCTCCCCGGCCCGCGCCGGAACACGCGGCACGGCGCCGCGCGCTGGCGCAGGGCCAGGCGCCCTTCGCCACCGTGCTGACCTGCGCCGACAGCCGCACCTCGCCCGACACTCTCTTCGACGTCGGTCTCGGCGAGATCTTCGGCCTGCGGGTGGCAGGCAATACGCTCTCGCCGGCCAGCCTCGGCAGCATGGAGTATTCCAGCATGAGCCTGGGCGTGCCGCTCATCATGGTGCTGGGCCATGAACGCTGCGGCGCCGTGGATGCCGCGGTCGAGGTTGCCGAGCGCAACGCCCGGCTGCCCGGCTCGCTCATGGCGATGGTCGAGCCCATCCTGCCGGCGGTGGCGGAGGCGAAGCGCGGCAACCCCGCCGACCTGCTGGACGCGACGGTCCGCGCCCATGCGCTCCGCACCGCGCGCCGGCTGCGGGAGGAGGAGTCGGTGCTGACGCCGCGCCTCGCGAGCGGCGCGCTGCGCGTGGTGGCGGCGCGCTACGACCTCGACGGCGGGGACGTCGCCCTGCTCGAAGGCTGAGGCTACTGCAGGCTGAGGCCCGCGAACCGCACCAGCGCCGCGTGGCGCTCCAGCTCGCTGGCCAGCAGCGCGGTCAGCCGCTCCGGGCCGCCGCCGATGATGTCGAGGCCCTGCGCCTCCAGCCGCTGGCGGCCCTCCGGATCCTGCAGGATCTCGTTCACCAGCGTGTTCAGCGCCTGCACGATGGGCGCGGGCGTGCCCTTCGGCAGCATCAGGCAGAACCAGCTGCCGAATTCCAGCCCGGGCATGCCGAGCTCGGCGGTCGTGGGAACGTCGGGCAGCACGATCGAGCGGCGGTCGCTCAGCACGGCGATGGGCCGCACCTGCCCCGCGCGGATCTGCGGCTGCGCGCCGGTCACGAGGTTGAACATCACCTGGATGCGGCCGGCATAGAGGTCGGTGAAGCCCTGGCCGATGCCGTTATAGGGCACATGGACCATCTCGGTGCTCGTCGCCTGCCGGTACAGTTCGCCCGCCAGGTGCATGGAGCTGCCGTTGCCGGAAGAGCCGAAGGAGATCTGGCTGGGATGGGCCTTCAGGTATTCGGTCAGCTCGGCGAGCGTGTGCACGGGCAGCGCGTTGTTCACCACCAGCACGTTGGGGACGTTGCCCAGCAGCATCACCGGCTCGTAGTCGCGCTGCGGGTTGTAGGGCAGGTTCTGGTAGAGGGACGGGTTGGTGGCCATGGTCCCGGCCCAGCTGAAGAGGATCGTGTAGCCGTCCGGCGCCGAGCGGGCGGCGGCCGTCGCGCCGACATTGCCGTTGGCGCCGGGGCGGTTGTCCACCAGGGTCCGCTGCGGCAGGCGCTTGTCCATCTCCTGCGCGAGGATGCGGGCGAGCGTATCGGCGGTGCCTGCGCCGCCGGCGGCGGGGAGGATGATGCGCAGCGGCCGGTCCGGCCAGCCGGGCGGGAGCGTCACGGCGCCCGCGCCCGGCGTCAGGAGGGGCAGGGCCGCGAGGCTGGGCAGAAGAGCACGGCGCGTGAGGAACATCAGGGAAATCCGGGGGCACATGGACAACAGAAGCCCGATCAGACCATGATTTCCGCAACGCAGCAAAGCCTGCACTGGACGAGTTTTCCGCATGAACCAGACCACACGGATCGCGACACAAGCCCCGGATCAGGCCGGCCTCGCCGCCCTGGAGGCGCAGGTCGCTGCTGATCTGGAGACGCTGAACCTCCCGCCGAAGAACTGGGTTCCGCCGGTCATCCGCGACGGCGTCGCGGTGCTGGACGCGGTGGTGATCGGCGCGGGGATGAACGGCATCGCGGCGGCCGGCTCGCTGATCTTCAAGGGCATGCCGAACATCGCCGTGCTGGAGGCCGCGGGTCCCGGCCAGGAAGGCCCCTGGTGCACCACGGCGCGCATGGACACGCTGCGTTCACCCAAGACGCTGCCCGGCCCCTGCTTCGGCATCCCCTCGCTGACCTTCCGCGCCTGGTATGTGGCCAGCTTCGGCGTGGAGAGCTGGGAGGCGCTCTACAAGATCTTCAACCGGACCTGGCAGGAGTATCTCGGCTGGCTGCAGCGGGTGCTGAAGCTGCCGCTGACGCATTTCTCCCGCGTCACGAGGATCAGCCCGGCCGACGGCCTGCTGCGCCTGACCGTTGAGCAGCCGGAGGGCACGCGCACGCTGCTCGCGCGCCACGTGGTGATGGCCACGGGCCGCGCCGGCGCAGGCGGGCTGGACCTGCCGGATTTCGTGGATCGCGCGCTGTTTCCCGATCTCGCCGCGCTGGCGCCGCAGCCCATCGACTTCGAGGCGCTGCGTGGGAAGAGCATCGGCATCATCGGCGGCGGCGCCTCGGCCTGGGACAATGCGGCGACGGCTCTGGAGCGCGGCGCCGCGCGGGCGGACCTCTACGTCCGCCGCGCCGTGCTGCCCCAGGTGAACAAGGGCCGCGGCAGCACGGGACCGCACTACCACAACGGGCTGGAGGCGCTGTCTGAGGCGGAGAAGTGGAAGCTCGCTGTCTATCTCTACGACGAGCAGGCGCCCGTGCCGCACGAGACCGTGCACCGTGCGCTGCGGCAGCCGGGCTTCCATGTCCACCTTGCCACGCCCACCCGCTGGGCCAGGCGCGACGAGGACCAGGCGGTGATCGCGGTCGGCGGGGAGAATCCGCGCGAGGAGCGGCACGACTTCGTCATCGTCGCCACCGGCTTTTCCGTCGATCCCCTGCACGTGCCGGAGCTTGGCGACTTCGCGCCGCATGTCCGGCGCTGGATTGACGTCATCGGCGACGCCCCGCCCGAGCTGCGCCGGCGCGAGATCGAGACCTTCCCGGTCCTTGGCCCCGGTTTCGAACTGCAGCCGCGCGATGCCTCCGCGCCGCCGGAGCTGCAACGCATCCACTTCGTGAACTACGGCGCCCATCTCAGCCATGGCGGCATCGCGAGCGACATCCCTGGCGTTGTGGTCGCAGGCGAGCGGGTGGCCGATGCGGTCCTGCGTGCGCTCTTCCTGGCGGAATTTCCGGCCATCCGGCAGGCGCTGGTGGAGTATGACGAGCCCGAACTTCTCGGCACGCCCTTCTACGTGCCGAAGCCTTGATGGAGCCTGTTCCGAATGCGTGACGTGATCGACGAGCTGATGGGCATCAAGCCCGGCTCCAAGCTGGACGAGCTGCGGGCCCTGCGCCCGGATGTTCGCCTTGCGACCCAGGCCAGCGAGGCTGCGATCTTCGAAGGCGAGAGCGGGCTGACGCGGACGGAGCGCCACGCCGTGGCGCTGCACGTCGCCGAGCTGAACAAGGATGCCGTGCTGGCGGAGCTCCATCGCGCGAAGGCCGGCGACAGCCCGCGCATCCCCGTGCTGCTGGCCCACGCCACCATGCTCACCAAGGCCCCTGACCAGGCGACGCCCGAGGCGATCCAGACGCTCATCGCGGCCGGCCTCGCGCCGCGCGACGTGGTGATGCTCTCGCAGCTCATCGCCCACGTGAACTACGAGGCGCGGCTGCTCGCCGGCCTGCGATTGCTGGAGGAAGCATAGTGGCCCCCGATTCAGACCTCCGCGCGAAGAGCGCGCTTCGGCCATCGGAGACTGTGTGATGAGCACGCATGATTTCGGCTTCACCATCGACACGCTGGAATGGAAGGCCTGGGCGCCGGTCCTCGATCTGGAGAAGGCCACGCCGGACGAGATCAAGGTGCTGGAGGAAAGCCACCCGAAGGCGAAGACCTCGCCCTATTACCTGCTGCTCGTGCAGGAGGCCGAGGTGCTGCGGCAGCGCTCGAAGCTCTTCAACACGATCATGTATGGCCCGCGCGGCGCCCCGCGCGCCGATCGCGAGCTCGCCGCGACAGCCGAATCCCGCGTGAACGGCTGCCCCTATTGCGCCAGCGTCCACGCGCAGCGCTTCGTGCAGATGAAGGGCGACAAGGACCTCATGCAGCACCTGCTGGACGAGGGCGTGGACACGCCCATGCCGTCCCGCCAGCGCGCCATCGTCGATTACGCCGTGAAGCTCGGCGCCACGCCCTCGGCCGCGACGGCGGAGGACGTCGCAAAGCTGCGCGCCGAGGGCCTGAACGACGCCGAGATCCTGGACATCACGCTCTCGGTTGCGATGTTCGCCAATGCCAATCGCCTGATGCAAACCCTTGGAGAGGCCGTGCGCCCATGAATGACGTCGCCACCGCGGAAACGCTCGTCGAGACCGCCCACCGCGTCCTGCCCGCCGGCAACTTCGGAAACTTCGCCAGCGACATCGCCATCGTGAAGGGCGCTGGCGGCCATGTCTGGGACACCGAGGGCAACGAGTACATCGACTACCTGCTCGGCTCCGGCCCCATGTTCATCGGCCATGCCCATCCCGAGGTGACGGCGGCGGTGCTGGAGCAGGTCCCGCTCGGCACCACCTTCTTCACCAACAACCCGCACGGCATCCGGCTGGCGGAGAAGATCGTCGCCGCGCTGCCCTGCGCCGACCAGGTGCGCTTCCTCGGCTCGGGCACCGAGGCGGACATGTATGCGATGCGCGTCGCCCGCGCCTTCCGCGGTCGCGACAAGATCGTGAAGTTCGAGGGCGGCTACCACGGCATGAGCGACCATGGGCTCATGAGCCTCGCGCCCAAGCGCCCCGGCAACTTCCCGCTCGCCATCCCCGACAGCCCCGGTATCCCCGCCAAGGTCCGCGACGACGTGCTGGTCGCGCCCTACAACGACGCTGATCATGTGGTTGCGCTGATCGAGGCGCAGCACGACGAGATCGGCGGCGTCATCGTCGAGCCCTTCCAGCGGCTGATCCCGCCGGTGCCGGGCTTCCTCGAGGCGCTGCGCGAGGTGACCGCGCGCTTCGGCATTCCGCTGATCTTCGACGAGGTCGTGACCGGGTTCCGCTTCGCCTATGGCGGCGCGCAGAGCTACTACGGCGTGACGCCGGACCTCTGCACGCTGGGCAAGATCGTCGGCGGCGGATTTCCGCTCTCCGCGCTCGCCGGCCGCGCCGACATCATGGCGCATTTCGACAAGGCCAAGGTCGGCGAGGACGGGTTCCTCATGCAGGTGGGGACGCTCTCGGGCAATCCGGTGGCCTCCGTCGCCGGCCTCGCCACGCTCGACGTGCTGTCCCGCCCGGGGACCTATGAGAAGGTCTTCGCGCTCGGTCAGTCGCTGATGGATGGGCTGACCAGGCTGCTGAACGACAAGGGCCTGCCGGGCCAGGTGGTCGGCGAGGCGCCGCTCTTCGACATCGTCTTCGCCGAGGGGCCGATCCGCAACTACCGCGACGTGCTGAAGGCCGACACGAAGCTGGCCGCGCATTTCAACAAGCACCTGCGCGCGGCGGGAATCCTGAAGGGCGACAGCAAGTACTACATATCGACGGCGCACACGCCGGACGACGTGACGAAGACGCTCGACGCCTTCGCGGCGGGCATCAAGGCGCTCTGAACCTTGATCCACTGGCGTGGATCAAGGTTCAGCCTTTGCTGAGAGACGATTCACCGCTTCGGCGATTCCGCCTCGGCGGATCGTGCTCTGACGGATTCGTCCGGACCGATTGACGGGGGCCTGCCTCGAATGTTCCACTGACGGAAAGTCGGAGGAAATCATGGCAGGCTCGCTCTCACCGGAGCAGGCGCGCGCCTATGGCGAGCGTGGCTACGTCTTTCCCGTCCGCGTGATGCCCGCCGAGGAAGCCGGCCGGACCCTCGCGGCGCTGCGCGCCACCGAGGCCCGGCTGGGCAGCCGGCTCGCCGGCCGGATGAACCAGAAGCCGCACCTCCTCTTCCCCTGGGCCGACGCGCTGGTGCGCCATCCCGCCGTGCTCGATGCGGTGGAGAGCGTGCTCGGACCGGACATCCTCTGCTGGGGCAGCCAGTTCTTCAGCAAGGAGGCGCGCGACCCCGCCTATGTCTCCTGGCACCAGGACGGCACCTATTGGGGCCTCTCCTCGCCCGACGTGGTCACCGCCTGGGTCGCGCTGACGCCAAGCGTGGTGGAGAACGGCTGCATGCGCGTGGTGCCCGGCACCCAGCGCGAACCCGTGCCGCATGCCGACACCTATGCCGCCGACAACCTGCTCTCGCGCGGGCAGGAGGTAGCGGTGCAGGTGGACGAGGCGGACGCCGTCGATATCCAGCTCCAGCCCGGCGAAATGAGCCTGCACCACGTGCTCATCGTCCATGGCAGCGAGCCGAACCATGCGGAGTATCCGCGCATCGGCTTCGCCATCCGCTACGTGCCGACGCACGTGCATCAGCTCAACGGCGAGAAGGACAGCGCGCTGCTGGTGCGCGGCACCGATCGCCACGGCCATTTCGAGCTTGAGGAATCGCCGAGGGCGGAGATGGAGCCGGAGGCCGTCGAGCGGCACGCGCGCATCCTCGATCGGCAGCTGGCCATCCTCTACCGGGGCGCCGCGCAGGGCGGGAAGCTCGGAGACACCATCAAGTCGTGACGACGGACCCCGAAAACGGGGCCGGCAACAGGGAAGGGGATTTTCCATGCAGCGCAGAAGCCTGCTCGCGGTCGCAGCCGCCTTGTCCGCGCCGGCGGTCGCGCGGGCGCAGTCGCAGATCCGCATCCGCCTCGCCCACAGCCTCTCCACCACGGAGCCCGCGCATCTCGCCGCGGAGTACTTCGCCCGCAACATGGCAGAGCGCAGCAACGGCCGCGTGCGCATCGAGGTTTTTCCCGGCGAGCAGCTCGGCAGTGGGCGCGACGTGAACGAGATGATCCGCCAGGGCGCCAACGTGATGAACATCACGGATCCCGGCTATCTCAGCGACTTCGTGCCGGATATCGGCATCCTCAACGGCCCCTACCTGGTCGACGACTTCGACCAGTACGGCAAGCTGCTCGACAGCAACTGGTACCGCGACGTGGACCGGCGCCTCCAGCAGGCGGGGCTGCGGATGGTCATGCAGGGCGGCTATTTCGGCGCGCGCCACATGATCGCCGAACGGCCCATCCACAAGCCGGCCGACATGGCCGGCATGACCGTCCGCGTGCCGCCCAACCAGATGTGGATCGAGACGTTTCGCAGCCTCGGCGCGCGGCCCACGACTGTGCAGTGGAGCGAGATCTACAACGCGCTCCAGCAGAACGTCGTGCAGGCGGCCGAGGCGCCCTATGGCAGCCTTTGGGGCTCGCGCCTGCAGGAGGTGCGCAAGGTCATCTCCACCACCGGCCACTTCCAGGCGATGACGGGCTGGCCGATCAACAACGGCTACTTCAACCGCCTGCCCAGCGAGATCCGCGACATGCTCCTCCAGGAGGGCGACCGCGCCCGGCAGGAGATGACGCGCCTCACCCGCGCGCAGGAGGCCGACTACGTCCGCCGCTTCGGCGAGGCCGGCGTGCAGGTGATGACCGAGGTGGACATCCCCGCCTTCCGCGAGGCCTCGGCCGCCACCTACCGCGCCTTCCCGCGCTGGACGCCCGGGCTTCATGACACGGTGCGGCGCATCCTGGCATGATCCGTCACGCGCTGCGCCACCCGGACGAGGCGGTGGCGAAGTTCGCGCTCCTCGTGACGGTGCTTTCCGTCACCTGGGGCGTCATCACCCGCTACATCACGGCGCAGCCGGCGGTCTGGGCCAGCGAGGTGGCCGCCATCGCCTTCGCCTGGCTGACCTTCTTCGGCGCCAGCGCCTGCTTCGCGCATAACGCGCATCCCAGCATCGACATGCTGGTGATCCGCTTCCCCGACCGGCTGCAGCGCGCCACGCGGCTCGCGGTGGACCTGCTGGTCGCTGCCTTCCTGGCCTATTTCGCCTGGATCGGGCTGAGCTTCTCCATCTCCGCCTGGGACAATCCGACGGCCGTGCTGCGCGTGCCGATGACGGTGGTCTACGGTCCCATTACCCTCGCGACGGTGATGGCGCTGGTCCGCCACCTCGCCGCGATGCGCCGGGCGCGCGGCCCTGAAAGGGCGATGGCATGACCGTCGCGATCCCCGCGATCCTGATGGCGCTGCTCTTCGCGCTGAACGTGCCGGTGGCCTTCGCCATCGCGATCTCGGCGCTGTCCTTCTTCTTCCTGGCGGACGGTCTGCCGATCGACATCTTCCTCCAGAAGATGGTGGCGGCGACCGAGAGCTATCCGCTGCTGGCCGTGCCCTTCTTCGTGCTGGCCGGCAGCCTGATGAACGCGGCGGGCATCACACGCCGGCTGCTGCATCTGGCGGACGCGCTGGTCGGCCACCTCACCGGCGCGCTGGCCCAGGCCTGCACGGTGCTGGCGACCTTGCTGGGCGGGCTCACCGCCTCTTCCTCGGCCGATGCGGCGATGCTGTCGAAGCTCTTCGGGCCGGAGATGGTGAAGCGCGGCTATTCGCCGGCCTTCGCGGCGGCCATCACCTCCTCGGCGGCGATCATCACGGCGCTGATCCCGCCGGGCATCGGCCTCATCATCTACGGCTACCTGGCCGATGTCAGTGTGGGCCGGCTCTTCATCGCCGGCGTGATCCCTGGGCTCCTGCTGGCGGCGGGGTTGATGGGCACCACCTGGGCCATCGCGAAGAAGCGCGGCTACGCGCCCGTTCGCCCGAACTTCGTGGGATGGCGCGAGGTGGCGCGCGCGACGAAGGACGCCGCCTGGGCGCTGGCGATTCCCGTCTTCATCATCGTGGGCCTGCGCTACGGCATCTTCACCACCACCGAGGCGGGGGCCATCACCGTCTTCGTCACCATCGGGATCGGTGCGCTGGTCTATCGCGAGCTCACCTGGGAGAAGGTGCCGGTGGTGCTGCGCGAGACGGTGCTCGACACCTCCTCGGTGATGCTGCTGATCTGCGCCGCCTCGGCCTTCGGCTTCTACCTGGCCTGGGAGCGGCTGCCGCCGGCCATGGCGACCTGGATGGTCGGGCTGACGCGCGACCCGACCATGCTGCTGCTGCTCATCAACGTGCTGCTGATCGTGCTCGGCACGGCCGTGGAGGGCACGGCGGCGCTGATCATCCTGACGCCGATCTTCGTGCCCGTGACCAACAGCTTCGGCATCGACCCCGTGCATTTCGGCATCGTGCTGGTGACCAACCTCACCATCGCGGGGATCACGCCGCCGGTGGGGCAGATGATGTTCATCAGCTGTGCCGTGCTGCGCGTGCCGATGGAGCGCTACACGGTGGAGATCATGCCCTTCCTCGGCGCCATGTGCGTGGTGCTCGGGCTGATCACCTTCGTGCCGGGGCTGTCGCTGTGGCTGCCGGATCTGATCATGGGGCACTGATGCGTCCCCGGAGGCAGCGTGGCCTCCGGTCCGGACAGCCCGCATCTCCCGGGGGACGCGCCGGAGCGCTACATCCCCAGGGCGCGGCGGTACAGGTCGAGCAGCGTCTCCTGCTCCTCCACCTCGGCCGGCTCCTGCTTGCGCAGGCGGATGATCTGCCGGACGACCTTCACGTCGAAGCCGGCGGACTTCGCCTCGGAATAGATGTCCTTGATGTCGTCGGCGAGGGCCTTGCGCTCCTCCTCCAGCCGCTCGATGCGCTCGACGATGGAGCGCAGCCGGTCGGCGGCGATGCCGCCCACGTCCGAATCGGGGCTGTCCGCCTGGCGCTTGCGGCTCGCCGCGGCGTCGTCGTTGGTGTCTGACATGAAATCTCTCGAATCGCTGGTCGAAGGGCGAGGGAGGTAGCGCCTCTACCCGTGCTTGGCCATGGCCTGGCTGAAGGCGGCCTTCTGCTCGGGCGAGGCGTCCTTCTGGTTCGCCGCCTGCCAGGCCTTGTAGTCCATCCCGTAGACGATCTCGCGCGCGGCGGGCGTCTCGAGGGCGAGGCCGGCGTCGGAGGCGGCCTCCTGGTACCAGCGGCTCATGCAGTTCCGGCAGAAGCCGGCCAGGTTCATGAGGTCGATGTTCTGCACGTCGCCGCGCTCGCGGAGGTGCGCGACCAGCTTGCGGAAGGCCGCGGCCTCGATGCGGTCGCGGGTGGCGGCGTCGAGCTCGGCGGCGGCGCCGAGGGCGAGGTCGGCTTCAGGCTGCGGTGCGGGCATGGGACGAACTCCTTGTCCCGCAGAGATACGCGAAAGGGCCGGCGGTTCAAGCAGGACCTTTCGCCCTCAGGCGCCGGGCGCGGCCTCCGGCCGCCCGGCCTCGCCGCGCCACGGGAGCACGGCCCGGCCGGTCAGCCGGCCGGCGCCGGTTCCTCGATCAAGCCGGAACAGGCACCTTCACCACGCTGGTCCAGCCATGCGGGTCCGGCGCCGTGCCGTACTGGATGCCCACGATGCTGTCGTAGAGCTTCTGCGTCAGGATGCCGGTGTGGCCGTTGCCGATGCTGAGCTTCTCGCCCTTGTAGCCGAGCTCGCCCACCGGCGAGACCACGGCCGCGGTGCCCGTGCCCCACATCTCCCGCAGCGTGCCGGCGCGGCCGGCCGCCATCACCTCGTCGATAGAGATTTTCCGCTCGGAGACCTTCATGCCCCAGTCGCGCATGAGCTGCAGGCAGGAGTTGCGGGTCACGCCGTCCAGGATGGTGCCGGCCAGCGGGGGCGTGATCACCTCCTCGCCGATCTGCATCATGATGTTCATGGTGCCGACCTCGTCGATCCACTTGCGCTCCACGCCGTCGAGCCAGAGCACCTGGGTGTAGCCGGCGGCCTCCGCCTCCATCTGCGCCGAGAGCGAGGCGGCGTAGTTGGCCGCCGTCTTGGCCTCGCCGAGGCCGCCCTGCACCGCGCGCACGTGGTTGTCGCTCACCAGGATGCGGACGGGCTTCACGCCTTCCTTGTAGTAGGCGCCCACCGGCGAGCAGATCACGAAGTAGGTGTAGGTGCTGGAGGGATGCACGCCGAGCATCACGTCGGTCGCGATCACGGTCGGGCGGATGTAAAGGGAGGTGCCCATGGCGTGCGGCACCCACTCGTTGTCCACGCCCACGATCGCCTCGAAGGACCGGCGCACGAGGTCGGCGTCCAGCTCGGGGATACAGAGGGCCCGGGCGGACTTGTTCAGCCGCTCGGCATGGCGCTGGGCGCGGAAGAGCCGGATCTGGCCGTCGGGGCCCCGGAACGCCTTCAGCCCGTCGAAGATCGCCTGGCCGTAGTGCAGGACCTGCGTCGCGGGATCGAGCGAGATCGGCCCGTAGGGGACGATGCGCGGATCGTGCCAGCCCCGGCCCGCCGTGTAGTTCATCATGAACATGTGGTCCGTGAGGACCTTGCCGAAGGACAGGGAGGCGTCGGCGGGCTTTGTCGCCGGCGTGCGGGTCAGCGTGGTGGTGATCTCGGTCATGGCACTCGCTCTTGCTTTCGTCGGTTCGTGATCCGTGTGACGCAATGATCTTGCGTATGGTTCGAGATTAGAGCAACAACCCGCCGATCGAACCCGGAAACTCGGCAATCCACCCATGCGCTGCACGCGGGATAGGTCAATGTTACTGCCCTTGTTGCAGATGAAACCTCAGTCGGCGAACTGGCCCGCGGCCAGGATCAGCGGGCGCAGCCGCTCGATCTCGCTGGCCAGGAAGGTCGCGTGATAGGCCGGGTCCGCCTCGCTGTCGGTCGCGACGGTGGTGAAGGTCTCGGCGAAGCGGGCCTTCAGCCGCTCCTCGTGCAGCGCTGCGCGGATCGCCTGGGCCAGCCGCTGCTGGATGTCCGCCGGCGTGCCGCCCGCGGCATAGAGTCCGTGCCAGGCCGACATGGTGAGCGGGATGCCGAGCTCCGCCGTCGTCGGCAGCTCCAGCCCCGGGATGCGCTGCGGCAGGGTCACGGCATAGCCGCGGATGCGGTTGTCGCGCAGGAAGGGCGCGGTCACCGTCGCCTGGTCGCAGGTGATGTCGAGGCGGCCGGCCATGAGCTCGGTGATCGCCGGCGCGCTGCCGCGGAAGACCACGTTGGTCACGCTCTTGCCCGCCACGTGCTGCAGCAGCATGGCGCAGAGCTGGTTGGATCCGCCGAGGCCGCTGTGCCCGAGGTTGAGCACGTCGCCCTGCGCGCGGATCTGCGCGATGTAGCCCGCCATGTCCGTCGCCGGGAAATCCGGCCGGGACACCAGCGTCATGCCGGTCTGCGAGACCACGCCGAGCGGCGCCAGCCCGCGCTGGATGTCGAAGGGCAGCCGCCGGTAGAGGGTCGCCGCGCTGGCGAGGCCGATATGGTGGAGCACGAGGTTGTAGCCGTCCGGCCGGCTCTGCGCGACGCGCGCTGCGGCGATGGTGCCGCCCGCGCCTGTGACGTTCTCCACCGCGACGGGCTGGCCGAGTTCCTTCGACATGCCCTCGGCGACCAGCCGGCCGATCATGTCGGTGGGTCCGCCGGCCGCGAAGGGCACCAGCAGGGTGATCGGCCGCTGCGGGAAAGCGCCTTGCGCCAGCGCCGGGGTTGCGAGCAGCGACGGGAGCGCGAGCGTGGCGCGGCGAGAGATCATGGAGGCTTCCTTGGCGTTGAGCCGGACTCCGTGGCGGGACCGGCTTCGTTGTCGGCGGTTTCTGACGATGTCTTCGCCAGTATCCGCGCAATCTGAGACCCGTCCGTGCCGGTGGCAAGCGGGCGGAACATCTGACATCGGTAACGCTGAAGGCCCGGCCGGACATGCTCCCGAAATCCGGCGCGACGTAAGGATGCCGCCGGACAGGAGGTACAGATGCCAGGCGATACCGAACCGCATTCCCGGACCCTCGCCGCGGATGGCGACCAGCCGAGGCTGACCGACGCCGAAATGCGGGACGATCCGCACAGGACGTTTCGGCTCCATCGCGCCAGGACCCCGGTCGTGGCGCATGAGGCCGGCGGCTGCTTCGTGCTGCGCCATGCGGACATCGAGCGGCTCGCCAAGGATCCCCGGACGGCACCGGCGACCGGGACCGCCTTCCCGAAGATGCTCGGCGTCACGGAGGGCCCGCTGTTCGAGGCCTTCGAGCACGGGATGCTGACCGCCAATGGCGAGGCCCACCGCCGCCGGCGGGCGCCTTTCACGCGGATCCTGGCGGCGCGCGCGATGGCGGAACTCCGGCCCGTCGTCCGGCGATCCGCCGAGGGGCTGATCGACGGCTGGCATCGGCAGGGGCACGTCGAGTTCGTCGAGCACTTCGCGTCGCAGCTTCCCGCGCGCGTCATCAGCGGCCTCCTCGGCCTGCCGCCGGAGGACATCCCCGCCACCACCCGGCTGGTCTATGAGGCGACGCGCTTCGTGAACCTGGCCGTCGGCCCCGACGAGATCCCGCTGGCCGAGGCGGCGGCGCGGGAGCTGCAGGCCTATGTCGGCGCCCTGCTCGAGGACCGGCGCCGGACACCCCGCGAGGATTTCCTTTCGAGCTTCCTGGCCGCGGCCGACGAGGACGGCGAGCTCTCGCCGATCGAGATGCTGTTCCAGATCTTCCAGCTCATCATCGCCGGGACCGATACGACCCGCGTGGCCGCCGTCATGACGGTGGCCCTGCTGCTCCAGCACCGGGACCAGTGGGACGAGGTCTGCCGCAATCCCGGGCTCGTTCCCGAGGCGGTGGCGGAGGCGCTCCGGTTCGAGCCCAGCGTGGCCACGGTCTCGCGGGTGGCGGCCGAGGAGATCGAGCTCGACGGCGCCGTCATCCCTGCCGGGACCTTCATCTCGCTCTCGACCATGTCGGCGATGCGCGACGAGCGGGTCTACGAGGAGCCGGACAGCTTCGACATCTCGCGCAAGGACCACCCGCGCCTGCACCCCGTTTTCGGCGGCGGCGCGCATCGCTGCATCGGGGAGGCGCTGGCGCGCATCGAGCTGGAGGAGGGCCTGGCCGCGCTGACGGCGCGCCTGCCCGGCCTGCGGCTGGAGGAGGCGCCGGTCATTCGGGGCTATTCCGGAATCCGGCGCGTCGACCGGATGGTCCTGTCCTGGGACGTTTAGGCGAACCTAGTCGTTCGCGCTGCGGATGGCCTCCACGACGGCCTCCGTCACCTCCGCCGTCTTGGCCTTGCCGCCGAGGTCGGGCGTAACGACGCCGTTCGCCGTCGCGACCTCGATGCCGCGCATGAGCCGGTCGGCCGCCGGCTTCTCGCCGAGATGCTCCAGCATCATGCAGGCGGTCCAGAAGGTTGCGATCGGGTTGGCGATGCCCATGCCCGTGATGTCGAAGGCCGAGCCGTGGATGGGCTCGAACATCGAGGGCGCGCGGCGCTCGGGGTCCAGGTTCGCCGTCGGCGCCACGCCCAGCGAGCCGGCCAGCGCACCGGCGAGGTCGCTCAGGATGTCGGCATGCAGGTTGGTGGCGACCACCGTGTCGATGCTGGCCGGCTTGCGCACCATGCGCGCGGCCATGGCGTCCACCAGCTCCTTGTCCCAGGTCACCTCGGGGAAATCCAGGGCGACCTCGGCCGCCACCTCGTCCCAGAAGACCATGCCGTGGCGCTGCGCGTTGGACTTCGTCACGACGGTGAGGAACTTGCGCGGCCGGCTGGCGGCCAGCCGGAAGGCCGTGCGCATGATCCGCTCGACGCCGACGCGGGTGAAGATGGAGGTCTCGGTCGCGACCTCGATCGCATGGCCGCGATGGGCGCGGCCGCCATGGCCGGCATATTCGCCCTCGCTGTTCTCGCGCACGATGACCCAGTCGATCGAGCCGGGGACGGCGCCGCGCAGCGGGCTCAGCAGGCCCGGCAGCACGCGGGTGGGGCGGATGTTGGCGTATTGGTCGAAGCCCTGGCAGATCGCCAGCCGCAGGCCCCAGAGGGTCAGCGAGTCCGGCAGATGCGGGTCGCCGACGGCGCCGAAGTAGATGGCGTCGAAGCCGCGGAGCTGGTGCAGCCCGTCCTCCGGCATCATGCGGCCGGTCTCGCGGTAGAAATCGCTGCCCCAGGGGAAGTGGACCACCTCCAGCTCGAAGTCGCCGGCGCGGGCCTGGAGGGCGCGCAGCACCTCGAGGCCGGCGGGAATGACCTCCTTGCCAATGCCGTCTCCGGGGATCGCGGCGATGCGATAGCTGCGCATGGGGGCTCCTGGGGGGAATGATCTTCCGTTTCTTGGCATGTTTGCGACGCAGCAAGAAGATGGGGTGCCCGAATTGCGTGCTCCAGGCAGCCGAGGCCATGATGCGCCCTGGAAAACGAGGGCAGGGATGACGTCAGACTGGACCGAGGCACGGGCGGTATCGGCCCTGCGAGCCTTGTTCGATGCCGGGGTGCGCGCGGCGGATCCGCTGGCGGTGCTGGCCGCGCATCTGCCGGAGCCGCCGCGCAAGGGCCGCGTGGTGGTGGTCGGCGCCGGCAAGGCGGCGGCGAAGATGGCGCTGGCCGTGGAGCGCGCCTGGCCGGACGTTCCCCTGACCGGCCTCGTCATCGCCCCGCATGGCGCCGACCTGTCGGAACCGCCGGCCCGTCGCCGCATCGCGCTGCGCTTCGGCGCGCATCCCCGCCCTGACGCCTCGGGCGCGGCGGCGGCGGCCGAGATTCTTGCGGCTGTCCATGGCCTGACGGCGGACGACCTGGTGCTGGCGCTGATCTCGGGCGGCGGCTCCTCGCTCTCCACCTTGCCGGCCGAGGGGCTGACCCTGGAGGAGCTCATCGCCGTGAACCAGGCGCTGCTGGATTCCGGCGCGCCCATCCATGAGATGAACTGCATCCGCAAGCACCTCTCCGCCTTCTCCGGCGGACGGCTGGCGCTGGCGGCCGGCCCGGCGCGGGTGCTGACGCTGGCCATCTCCGACGTGCCGGGCGACGACCCGGAGGTCATCGCCTCCGGTCCCACCGTGGCCGACCCATCCACCTTCGCCGAGGCCCGCGCGCTGGTCGCGCATTACAGGATGCCCTTGCCCGAGGCCGCGATGCGCCACCTCGCCGAAGGAAGCGACGAGACGCCCAAGCCCGGCGACCCGCGCCTCGCCGGCCATGAGCTCCGCATGATCGCGACGCCGCTGATGGCGCTGCAGGCCATGGCCGAAGAGGCTGTCGGCCTGGGCCTCGCGCCCCTCATCCTCGGCGACGCGCTGGAGGGCGAGGCGCGCGTGGTCGGCCAGGCGCTGGCCGGCATCGCCCGCAGCGTGGCCGCGCACGGGTTGCCGCTCGGGGCGCCCTGCGTGCTGCTCTCCGGCGGCGAGACCACCGTGACCATGGCGCCCGGCACCAAGGGCGCCGGCGGGCGCGGCACCGAATGTCTGCTGGGGATGGCGCTGGCGCTGAACGGGGCGCCCGGCACCTGGGCGCTCTGCGCCGACACGGACGGGATCGACGGGAAGTCGGACGCCGCCGGCGCCATTGCGGGCCCCGGCACGCTGGAGGCCGCCCGGAAGGCCGGGCTCGATCCGCGCACCGCCCTGGCCGAGCACCGCAGCTATGATGTCTTCGAGGCCGCCGGCACCCTTATCAGGACGGGGCCGACCCTCACCAACGTTAACGACGTTCGCATCCTCCTGGTATCTTAACTTACCAAAATTAAGATAACAGAAATTTCGCTTGCGATAAGGCTTACGAATGATAACTTAGCGGCATGCGCGATCCCGTCCTCGAGGATATCCTCGCCCGCCGCGGAGCGGTCACCCGCATCGCCTCCGCCCTGAACATCTCCACGGCTGCCGTCAGCCAGTGGAAGCGCGTCCCCGCCGACCGGGTGAACGACGTGGCCGAGCTCTTCGGCATCGAGGCAGAGACGCTCCGCTCGCCCGGCGCGCCGCCGCCCGCGCCGCGTGTGCCCGAGGGCTCTGTCCGCCCGCGCATCCCCATGCGCCGGCACCGCCGCACCAAGATCATCGCCACCCTCGGCCCGGCCAGCTCCTCGCTGGAGATGATCGAGAAGCTCTTCCGCCAGGGCGCCGACGTCTTCCGCCTCAACTTCTCCCATGGCAGCCACGAGGACCACGCGGCCCGCATCGCCATCATCCGCGAGGTGGAGCGCAAGACCGGCCGTCCCATTGGCATCCTCGCCGACGTCCAGGGCCCCAAGCTGCGGGTCGGGAAGTTCGGCGCGGGCCGGGTCCAGCTCGCCACCGGCAGCCGCTTCCGCCTGGACCTGAACCCCACGCCCGGCGACGTGAAGCGTGTCCAGCTCCCGCATCCGGAGATCATCAACGCCGCCCGCATCGGCACCACCCTCCTGCTCGACGACGGAAAGCTGCGGCTGCGCGTGGTCCGCCAGGTGGAGAACGACCACCTGGAGACCGAGGTCGTGGTCGGCGGCGCGCTCTCCGACCGCAAGGGCGTGAACGTGCCCGACGTGGCGCTGCCCATCCCGGCGCTCACGGCCAAGGACCGCGCCGACCTGGAATTCGTGCTGCCGCTGGGCGTCGAATATATCGGCCTCTCCTTCGTGCAGCGGCCCGAGGACGTGGCCGAGGCCAAGGCCATCTGCGACGGCCGCGCCTGGGTCATGGTGAAGATGGAGAAGCCCCAGGCCGTCGAGAACCTCGACGGCATCCTGGCGCTGACCGACTGCGTCATGGTCGCCCGCGGCGACCTCGGCGTGGAGATGCCGCCCGAGGAGGTGCCGCTCGTTCAGAAGCGCATCGTCCGCGCCGCCCGCGCGCTGGGCAAGCCGGTCGTGGTCGCGACGCAGATGCTGGAGAGCATGATCACCTCGCCCTCCCCCACCCGCGCCGAGGCCTCGGACGTCGCCACCGCGGTCTTCGACGGCGCCGACGCCGTCATGCTCTCGGCCGAGACGGCCGCCGGGCAGTTCCCGCTCGAGGCGGTGAACATCATGGACCGCATCGTGGCCCGGGTGGAGCAGGATCCCGACTGGCGCGCCCAGACCAACGCCAACCGTCCCGAGCCCGAGGGCACCAGCGCCGGCGCCATCGCCGCGGCCGCGCGCCAGGTGGCGCAGACCATCCATGCCAAGGCCATCGCCACCTTCACCAGCACCGGCTCCACCACGCTGCGCGCCGCGCGCGAGCGGCCGGGCTCCCCGATTCTCGGCCTCACGCCGCTCATCCAGTCGGCGCGGCGGCTGGCCGTCGTCTGGGGGGTGCATCCGCTGGTGGTTCAGGATATCCACTCCATGACGGAAATGGTGGCGCGGGCCTGCCGGGCGGCGCAGCAGGAAGGCTTCGTGCAGCCCGGCGACGAGGTGGTGGTGACGGCCGGTGTGCCCTTCGGGACGCCCGGCACCACGAACTCGCTCAGGGTCGCCATCGTGAAGTGACACGCGACCGGTCCCCGTCGGCCGTTCGCCAAGGGGACTGTTGTGTCGATGAAGCGACTGATCTTGGCCGCGGGCCTGACCCTGGGTCTGGCTTTCGGGCTCGCCGGGCCGGCGGCCGCGCAGCGACCCGGAACCTATGACGTCACGGGCGCCAATCCCGACGGCACGCAATACACCGGCACCCTGCTGCTGGAGCAGATCGGCCTGCTGAGCTTCCGCCTGACCTGGACCATCGGCTCCGAATCGATCGAGGGCGTGGGCATGGTGAGCGGCCTGGTCTTCGCCACCGCCTTCAGCCTGGGCGGCCAGCCGAGCATGGGCATCTACGAGATCAAGCCCGACGGCGAGATGTCCGGCCAATGGACCATCATGGGCGCGTTCGGAAGCGGCACGGAGACTGTGCGCCCGCGGCCGTAAGTTCCGAGGGCCGCTTCCGAACGCTTTTTTTGTGCCCTCAAGCGCCGGGCGCTCGCCTGGCTCGCCGCGCCACTGGTGCGCGGGATGTCAGGTCGGTTGGGCGGCGCTTTCCGCGTTGCGGCCGGATTCTCGGTTGGCCTGCTCGCCTTCTTCCGATCTGCCCCCTGGCGGCTATGCCGCCCAGCTCGGCTTCCGCTTTTCCTTGAAGGCCGCGATGCCCTCCGCCGCCTCCGGGCTGGAGCCCGTGCGGGCGAAGGCGTTGGCCCCCATCTCCGCATAGCTCTCCGGCGCGAGCGGCCCGAGCGCGGCCAGCAGGCCCTTGGTCTCGGCGAGCGCACCCGGCGCGCCCTCCAGGATCAGCGCCACGCTCTGCGCCACCAGCGCGTCCAGCGCCGCGCGGTCGGCGCCGACCTCGTGCACCAGGCCCCAGCGCAGCGCCGTGGCGGAGTCGATGACATTGGCCTCCAGCACCATGCGCGTGGCGTTCGGCCGGCCGATGCGCCGCGCGACCCACGGCAGGATCTGCGCCGCTACCAGCCCGCGCCGCGTCTCCGGCGCCGAGAATTTCGCATCCGCGCTGGCGAAGGCGATGTCCGCGCAGCACACGAAGCCGAGGCCGCCGGCATGCGCCGCGCCCTCGATCGCCGCGATCACCACCTGCGGGAGCTCCGAAAGCTCCTGGAAGCGCGCGCCGATGCGGCGGTTGCGCGTGAGCTGCGCCGCCAGCCGCTCCTCGGGCGTGCCCTGCGCCATCTCGGTGAGATCGAGGCCGGCGCAGAAATGCCCGCCGGCGCCGCGCAGCACCACGATGCGCGCCTGGGAATGGCCGCGGAGCTCAGCGATGAGCTCGTCGAGCGCCTCGCCCATGCCGCCGCCGATGGCGTTGCGGCGGGCAGGGCGGTTCAGCGTCACGTGAACCACCGGCCCCTCGCGACGAACGAGGACCGGCGGCTCCGTGCCGCTCATCGCTTCCACCAGCCACCACGGCGGGGCGCGGCCGCGGCCGCTTCCTCGACCGTCTTGGGCTGGATCGCCGGGCCGATCACGACCTCGGGCACCGGCTCAGGCTCGGGCTTCGGCGGCGCGGCGCCGCCGATCGGCTCCGGGATGGGCTCGGGCTTCGCCGGCTCGACCGCCACGGGCTCCGCGACGACCGGCTCGACCGCCTCCGCAACGGGCGCGGCCTCGATCGGCTCGACCTCTGGCACCGCTTCCGCCGCCGGCGCAGGCACCGGTTCCACGGGAGGCACGACGGGGCGCGGGGCGAGCGCGGCCTCGGCGGCGGCCTCCGCCGCCTCCATGGCCGCCAGCAGGCTGTCCGTCGTATTGGCAAAGGGATCGGCGGGCGTCGGGCCGGCATAGCCGGCCGGCGCCGGGGCGACGTAGCCGGCGGCGGCCTCCGGCGCCTCGCGCTCGGTCGCCGGGCCTTCGCCCTCGCGCCGGCGGCGGCCGCCACGACGGCCCCGGCGACGGCGTGCCGACTCGTCGCTCTCGGACGGCTCGGCTTCCGCATCGACCTCAGCGGGCGCCGAATCCTCGGCTTCCAGCTCCGTCTCGGATGCGCCCTCGGCCGGCGCCTCGGTGCCCTCTTCGGCGCCTTCCGCGCGCTCCGGCCCGCCTTCGCGGCGGCCCCGGCCCCGGCGGCGGCGGCGCGGGCGGCGGGCCCGCTCCTCCTCCGTCATCCCGGCCTCGGACGCCTCGGCCTCGACCTCCTCGGCCTCCTCGACGACGGCGGCCTCTTCCTCGGCGGCATAGTCCATGCGCAGCGCGGCGGGGCGGTCGTCGATCGGCGGCGGCGGCGCCTTGCTGCGCTCGATGCGGGTCTCGGCGCCGTGTAGCGTGTCGTCCGGATCGAACAGCACGGTCACGCCCCAGCGGTTCTCGATATCCGCGAGCCGGTCGCGCTTCTTGTTCAGCAGGTAGAGCGCGGCGGCTGAGGTCACGCGCACGGTGATCTCGGCGGCGCGGCGCTTGGCGCATTCCTCCTCGACGGCGCGCAGCACGGCGAGCGCGCTGCTCTCCAGCCCGCGGACGGTGCCGCGGCCCAGGCAATGCGGGCAGGTGACGAAGGTGGTCTCGGCCAGCGAGGGACGCAGCCGCTGCCGCGACAGCTCCAGCAGGCCGAAATGGCTGATGCGGCCGACCTGGATGCGCGCGCGGTCGGTCCGCAGCGCGTCCTTCATCCGCTTCTCCACCATCGCGTTGTGACGGTTGGAGTCCATGTCGATGAAGTCGACGACGATCAGGCCCGCGAGGTCGCGCAGGCGAAGCTGGCGCGCGATCTCCTCGGCGGCCTCGAGGTTGGTGCGCAGCGCCGTGTCCTCGATGCTCCGCTCGCGCGTCGAGCGGCCGGAGTTCACGTCGATGGCGACCAGCGCCTCGGTCTGGTTGATGACGAGATAACCACCCGAGCGGAGCTGCACATTCGGCTCGTGCATCGCATCAAGCTGCGACTCCGCCTGGAAGCGCGAGAAGAGCGGCACCGTGCCGTCGCGATAGGCCTGGATCTTGCGGGCATGCTCCGGCATCAGCATGCGCATGAACTCGCGGGCTTGGGCATAGGCCGCGTCGCCCTCGACGATGATCTCGTCCATGTCGCGGGCATAGCCGTCGCGGATGGAGCGCTTGATGAGGTCCGCCTCCTCGTAGATCAGCGCGGGCGCCGTGCTGGCCAGGGTCCGCTCGCGGATGTCGTCCCAGAGGCGCAGCAGGTACTCGCAGTCGCGCCGGATCTCGGGCTTCGGCCGCTGCGCGCCCGCCGTGCGGACGATGAGCGACATGCCGTGCGGCATCTCCAGCTCGTCGATCACCTCGCGCAGGCGGCGGCGGTCGGAGCTGGAGGTGATCTTGCGGGAGACACCGCCGCCGCGCGGGCTGTTGGGCATCAGCACCGAGAAGCGGCCGGCGAGCGAGATATAGGTGGTGAGCGCCGCGCCCTTGGTGCCGCGCTCTTCCTTCACGACCTGGATGAGGAGGATCTGCCGGCGGCGGATGACCTCCTGGATCTTGTAGTTGCGCAGGAAGCGCGGGGTGGAGCGGCGCTCGCGACGCTCCTCCTGGTCGGCCTCGGCCTCGGCTTCCGCCTCGCCGCCGGACTCGCCGATGGTCTCGGGCGGCGGGGCGTCGGAGGGGGGCAGGATCTCGACGCGGCTGCCGTTCTCGTCGTCGCTCTCGGAGGACTCGACCGTCTCCGGCTGGCCCTGCGATTCGAGCTGGGCGACGATGTCGGCTTCCATCTCCTCGGGCGAGGGCTGCTCGGAGGTCAGCTCCTCCGGCAGGGCCTCGAGGGGCTCCTCGGCGGGGGCTTCCTCGCCGGCGGCCTCGGCGGCCGCGGCGCGGGCCGCCTGGGCGGCGGCGCGGGCGGCCTGGGCCTGGGCCCGCCGCTCCTCCTCGCGGGCCTCGGCCTCGGCCTCCTCGCGGGCCTCGGCCTCCTGGGCCTCGATCAGCCGCTGACGGTCGGCGACGGGGATCTGGTAATAGTCGGGATGGATCTCGCCGAAGGCCAGGAAGCCGTGGCGGTTGCCGCCGTACTCCACGAAGGCGGCCTGGAGGCTCGGCTCCACCCGGACGACGCGGGCGAGGTAGATGTTGCCCTTGAGAGGCAGCCGGTTGGCCGCCTCCAGGTCGAATTCATCGACGCGATGGCCGTCCATCACGACCACCCGGGTCTCTTCCGGGTGAGCCGCGTCGATCAACATGCGCTTGGTCATGCGAGGAAAACTCCGCACCGCGGCGGGGCATGGGGGCACCCGGCCGGCGGCGGAAAAGGTGTGTGGATTCCGGGTGCGGGCCGATCGGCGGCGATGTCCGTGACATGCGCTTGCGTCCTCACTCGGGGGCGCGGAAGCCCGCTTGTCCTGCGCCGCAAGCGCGGTCGGCAGGCAACGGGGCGTCGTGCCCAATGGCTCACCCCCACGGATGTGCGCCCTTCACGGGCGGACGATATTGCGGCAGGTGGGACAAGCGCGTCTCGGCATGGCCAGCCTGCACCGCGGGCACGCTGGCGGAACCGGCAGGTCCTTTCTTCGGAGCGCCGCAAAAGGGGCGTCCATCCGGCGGACCACGACCGGGGCTTGGCGCGCGAAACCGCGCCGTCTGCCCCTGTTCCGCCCGCAGCACCTATCGCTGGGGCAAGGCAGCATACGCGCCCGGGCGCGGCCTCACAAGGCGCCCTGTGGACAAGTCGATCCCCCGCAGCCGGCCAGGGTCACGTTTCGTTGCACAACGCATACGCTTATTGCCCGCATAGGAAGCACGTCCTCTGGATTTTCAAGGTCTTTTCAGCTAGCGTCCCGCCACCGCGATGGGGGTTGCGGCCTATGGGGGTTTTCGATCGCAGAGCATGGCTCGCGGCGATGGCTGGATTGGCCATGGCGCCGGGAGCGGAAGCGCAGACCTTGGCTGCGCAACGCCGGCGTGCGCCGCCGGCGCGGGATATCGCGCGCCTGCCGCTGGTCCTGCTGGACCCGGGCCATGGTGGCGCGGATCCCGGGGCCATCGGCACCAACGGCACCCAGGAGAAGCGCATCACCCTGCCGCTCGCGCTCGAGCTCAAGCGCATGCTGGAGGCAGGCGGCCGCTGCCGCGTGGCGCTGACCCGGACCAGCGACGTCTTCGTGCCGCTGGCCCGCCGCGTCGAGATCGCCCGCAACCGCGAGGCGGTGCTGCTCCTCTCCATCCATGCCGACGCCATGCCGGCGGGGCAATCGCACGCGCTCCGCGGAGCCTCGGTCTACACCGTCTCCGAGACGGCGACCGATTCCCTGGCTGCGGCCCTGGCCCGGCGCGAGAACCAGGCCGACCGGGCCGGCGGGCTGCGGCTGCCCTCGGTCTCGCCCGAGGTGCAGCGCATCCTGCTCAGCCTCATGCGGCAGGAGACGCGGGCGGGTTCGGAGCGGCTGGCCCGGCTCGCGGTGAACGCGCTGGACGGCGAGGTGGCCTTGCTCAACCAGCCGCTGCGGCGCGCGCAGTTCGTGGTGCTGAAGGCGCCCGACGTGCCGGCGGCGCTGGTGGAGTGCGGCTTTCTCTCGAATCCGCAGGACGAGGCGCTGCTGCGCCGGGCGGACCATCGGGCCAAGGTGGCGGCCGCGTTGGCCGAGGCGGTGCACGGCTTCATCGGGCGGCGGAGCCTGGCCTGACGATCTGGCTGAAATTACTGTCCAGGTCATGAATTTCGCCGGGAGCGACATCGCGCTCGCTGGATTCCTTCTTCCAAGAGCCGGCTCGCCTTCCTAGTCTTCCCGCATGATTTCATCGGGATCGACATCGGCGGGTCGTGCAGCGCGGCTGGGCCTGCTGATGGTTGCGCTCGTGCTCGGCCTGTCGGCGCCGGCGATGGCCCAGCGCGTGGCGTTGGTGATCGGCAACGCCGCCTATGCGAAGACGGGGGTCGTGCGCCTCGCCAACCCGCTGAACGACGCAGCCGACATCGCCGCGGCGCTGACGGGCGTCGGCTACCAGGTCCGCCTCGTCACCAACGCCAGCCGCGAGACCATGCTCCGGGCGCTCCGTGACTTCGGCCGGGCGGCGGACGGGGCGGAGCATGCCATCGTCTTCTTCGCCGGCCATGGCATGGAACTGGGCGGGGACAACTATCTCATCCCTGTGGATGCGGAACTCCGCTCCGATCGGGATGCCCCGCTCGAGGCCATCCGGCTGAGCGATGTCACCGATATGGTGCGGAACGCCCGCCGCCTGGGTCTCGTGATCCTCGATGCCTGCCGGGACGATCCGTTCCGCGCTCGCATGGAACGCAGCGCCGGCGCGACCCGGTCGGCGAGCCGGGGCCTCGGGCGGGTGGAGCCCAGGGGCTCGGTGCTCGTGGCCTATTCCGCGCGCGAGGGCACGACGGCCGAGGACGGTCAGGGACGGAACAGCCCTTACACTGCGGCCCTCCTGCAACATCTCGGCACTGCCACGCTTGAAGTCTCGGATCTGTTCCGGGAGGTGCGGGCGGACGTGCTGGACGCGACCGGAAACCGGCAGGACCCGAGCACCTACGGCCAGCTGGGCCGGGAGCGCGTGTACCTGTCGGGTCCGGTGACCGGCGCGGCACCATTGCCATCACCATCACCACCGGCGCTCGCCGCGCCGCCGGTTCCGCGCCCCATCCCACCGGCCCCTGCGGACCCGATCTACGCGGCCTTGCCGCCGCCCCGCCCGATGCAGCCAGCCCCGCAGGCCCTGGCAGAAGCGGCGAGGGCCTTCGCGCGCCGCTATTACGGGAGCTTCTCCGAGACCAACGATGCCGCGATGGCCTTCATCAACGGTGCCTATGCCCCAAGCGTGAACTTCTTCGGCACCCCGCGGAGCTCAGGCTGGATCGCCGACTACAAGAGGGACTTCGTGAGCCGGTGGCCGCTCCGCCGCTACGTCATCAGGCCGGACGGATTCTCCGCGAGCTGCAACGATGGCGCGCGGATCTGCCTCGTGACAGGGCTTGTGGACTGGGAGGCGCGAAGCCCCGCGCGCAACGCGGTCTCCACGGGGCTGGCCGATTTTACCCTTGAGGTCGCTTTCCCGGCGGGCCAGCCGCCGAGCATCCTCTCCGAGCGCAGCTCGGTGATCAGCCGGGCAGCCACGCCGCCTGCCGCAGCGCCGACGCCCGCGCGGCCCACGGCGGGGGCGCCGGGAACCATCGCCTGCCTGTTGCCCAGCGGCGCCGAGCGGCGGATGGCGCAGGATGCTTGCCGTGCCTCGGCTGGTGTGGTGGTGCGCTGAGAGCGGCTATCCGTCGCAGCTCACCCGATCGTAGCGTACCCGGCTCCCTGCGCTGTGTGCGGCCAGGATCGGCACCGAATTCTGCATATCCATCAGATTGAATCCCACGACCGTGGAGTTTCGGATCAGGTCCAGCACGACCACGGAACGTCCGGCATAAGTGGAAATCCCGGCGAAATGAAATCTCGCCCATTCCTTTCCATCCAATCCGCGAATCAAGGCCGCAACCCCATTTACTTCCAAACGCTGTGTCGAGAATTCCGGCATAAAATACGAAAAAGAGTCTATCACACTCACAATTCTACTGCCTCGACCTACAAGATTCTGACTTTCACGCATCCGGTCATCCAAGATATTTTGACGATTCTCACTCGTCAATCTTGTAGAAGATCCCGGCGCCATGGTGACGTTATAGTCGTACAACTGGCCATTACGCCCAATCAGATAGGAGCTTGGCTGGTCGCCCGTCGCTGACAACACGACCTGGATCCGATCCCGTACGCCCCGCATGGTCATCTCTACTCTTTGGTTTCGCCGAGGATCCCCAATGACGTCCATGTTCCGCTCGAATACGCACCGCGCCACTGGGCGATAGGTGAGCGACAAGGGAGCACTCGGCGCGGTCACCTCGAGGCCGGTTCGAAGTGCGACCAGTTGCGCATCCAGGCTGGTGGGACGATCTCCCACCCGCAGCTGTGGCGCGCAGCCGGTGACGAGCATCATCAAAAGTGTTCCAGGGAATATAAAACTACAAAAAATACTTAAGAGACCGACTATAATTCCGTCTCTCGTCGACGGTCTGCCGTCCATTATCTCGCATTTCATGGATCTGGCTCCGTCTTTTCCTGACCTGTTCACCATAACAGGAACTCCTGTGGCAATGCTGGAAAGCGAATTCCAAAGTCGCTAACAAGCCCGTCCCTAGAGTTCGGAGTATCTCCCCCATGACCGCCCTCAGCCGCCGCGCCCTCGGCGCCGCCGCCGTTTCCAGCGTTCTCGCAGCGCCCGCCCTGGCGCAGGCCGATCGCACCCTGACCATCGCCACCGGCGGCTCCATCACCTCCGTCGATCCGCACTTCTTCAACGCCGCGCCCAATTCCTCGCTGGCGCTGCACATCTTCGACGCGCTGGTCCAGCGCTCGCCGGACGCGAAGTTCCAGCCCTGCCTCGCCACCTCCTGGCGCGTGATCGAGCCCACCCTCTGGGAGTTCAAGCTGCGTGAGGGCGTGAAGTGGCATGACGGCCGCCCCTTCACCGCCGAGGACGTCGCCTTCACCTACGGCCGCGCGCCCAACGTCCCGAACAGCCCCGGCGGCTTCGGCGGCTTCCTGCGGAGCATCAAGCAGATCGAGATCGTCGATCCGCACACCATCCGCTTCCACACCCATGCGCCGAACCCGATCCTGCCGACGGACCTCGCCGCCATCTTCATCGTG
The DNA here is from genome assembly GCF_058806835.1 of Roseococcus sp. GW821-FHT12F05. Taxonomy (NCBI): domain Bacteria; kingdom Pseudomonadati; phylum Pseudomonadota; class Alphaproteobacteria; order Acetobacterales; family Roseomonadaceae; genus Roseococcus; species Roseococcus sp. GW821-FHT12F05. The sequence continues at coordinate 392,677 of NZ_JBXAQB010000005.1, read as the reverse complement.
GCGAAGCACGCGGCTGAGGGCGCATCGACCGAGGACTACAACAGCGGCAAGGCGGCCATCGGCACCGGCCCCTACAAGTTCGTGAGCTACGAGCCGAACAACCGCACCGAGCTGGTCCGCAACGACGACTACTGGGGCGGCCGGGAGCCCTGGTCGCGCGTCTCCTACCGCTTCATCGCCAACGACGCGGCGCGCTCGGCGGCGCTGCTCTCGGGCGACCTCGACATGATCGACCAGGTCGCCAGCAGCGACCTCGCCCGGCTGAAGCGCGAGCCGCGGACCTCCGTCTCCGAGACGGTGGGCCTGCGCTGCGTCTACCTGATGCCGGACTTCTCCCGCGACGGAAGCCTGCCCTTCGTCACCGACAACAATGGCCAGCCGCTGCCGACCAACCCCTTCAAGGACGTGCGCGTCCGCCAGGCGCTGACCAGCATCATCAACCGGCAGAACATCGCCGAGCGCGTGATGGAGGGCCAGGCCACGGCCACCAACCAGTGGCTGCCGCCCGGCGTCTTCAGCTACGCGCCGGACGTGACGGTGCCGGTGCCGAATGTCGAGCATTCGCGCCGCCTGCTGGCCGAGGCCGGCTATCCCAACGGCTTCAAGCTGACCCTGCACTCGCCCAATGACCGCTTCCCGAACGACAGCCGTATCGCGCAGGCGATCGCGCAGTTCTGGACGCGCATCGGCGTGCAGACCCAGGTGGACGCGCTGCCCTGGGCCAGCTTCTCGGCCCGCAGCAACCGGCAGGACTTCGCCATCCGCCTGACGAGCTGGGGCAGCACCACGGCCGAGGCCGGCTACATGCTCGCCAACATCATGATGACCTACAGCCGCGAGAACCGGACAGGCGCCAGCAATTCCGGCCGCTTCTCCTCGCCCGAGCTGGATCGGCTGACCAACGCGGCCGTCTCCATCGTGGACGACGAGGCGCGCGAGAAGGCGCTGCAGGACATGGTGCGCTGGGTGGCGCGCGAGGTGCCGATCATGCCGCTGATCCAGCTCAACCACAGCTGGGCAACGAAGCGCGGGCTGACCTACGCCGCGCGGATGGACGAGCGGACGGTCGCGATGGGCGTGCGGCCGGCCTGAGGTCGAAGCCAGGGGTCCGAGGTCGTGAATTTCGACCTCGGACCCCTGCCGGCTTGATGCGGCGCCTGGGACTGGCTTCGCCGCGGCCATGTTGTCCGTCCTACCCGAGCGGGCGGGGCCGCCCGCCCCATAGCGCCGCATGGCGCAAAGCGTGCCAAGCTGGCCGCTCGACGCGGGGCGATCTGCGAGACCGGCCGGAAAGGCCGGCACGCCCTCGGCACGGAGGGGAAGCGGATGAGGATCAGCAAGGTGACCACGCACGTGCTCGAGGCGAGCCTTGCGGAACCCTTCGCCTATTCGCGCGCCTGGTACGGCACGCGCATGGCGATGATCGTCGAGATCGAGACCGATACGGGCCTCACCGGCTGGGGCGAATGCTACGGCCCCGCCTGGATGACGGAGGCCGTGGTCCGCCACATCGCGCCCTGGCTGATCGGCGCGGATCCCTTGCAGACCGAGGTCATCTGGCAGGACATCTATGCCCGGCTGAGGGACCACGGCCAGAAGGGCCTCGTCATCCAGGGCCTCAGCGGCATCGACATCGCCCTCTGGGACATCAAGGGCAAGCACTTCTCCGCGCCGGTTCACCAGCTCATGGGCGGCCCGGTGCGGACCGAGGTCCAGGCCTATGCCACGGGCCTCTATCGCCGCCGGAGCGGCGATCCCCTGCAATATCTGCCCGAGGAAGCGGCCGGCTACGTGGCCGAGGGTTTTCGGGCGGTAAAGCTAAAGGTCGGCTTCGGCATCGCCGAGGACGCCGCCGTGACCAGGGCAGTCCGCGAGGCCATCGGGCCGGGCATCGGCCTGATGGTCGACGCGAACCACGCCTATGACACGGTCGCCGCCATCAAGCTGGGGCGGCTGATCGAGCCGCTGGACATCGGCTGGTTCGAGGAGCCGGTGCCGCCCGAGGACCTGGCCGGCCACAAGGCGGTGAAGGCAGCGCTGACCATCCCGGTTGCCAGCGGCGAATGCGAGTTCACCCGCTTCGGCTTTCGCGAGGTGTTGGTGCAGGGCGCGATGGACATCATCCAGCCCGACACCTGCTCCGCCGGCGGCCTGTCCGAATGCAAGAAGATTGCCGACATGGCTGCGGCCTTCGGCGTCCGGTACAACCCGCATTGCTGGGGGACCGGGATCGGCCTCGCCGCCGCGCTGCAACTGATGGGCGTGCTGCCGACGCACACGCCGACCTCGCTGGCGCCGGCCCAGCCGATCTTCGAGTTCGACCGCACCGAGCACCCCATCCGCCAGGCGATCCTGAAGGAGCCGATCGAGCATTCCGGCGGCGTGGTCCAAATTCCCACGGGGCCGGGTCTGGGCATCGAGATCGATCGGGATGCCCTGGCCCGCTTCAAGGCGGGCTGAAGCGTGGTGACCGAAGGCGCGAAGGCGCCGAAGGTCTGAATCACGCGTTTGGATACTATTCCAGCTTCAGCCCCGCCGCGCGCACGAGCTCCTGCCACTGCGGCCCATCCGCCTCCATGGCTGCGCGCATCTGCGCCGGCGTCGAGCAGACCGGGATCGCGCCCAGCCGCTCCACTGCCGCCTTGAAGGCGGCGTCCTGGCAGGCGCTGACGAGGATCGCGCCCATGCGTTCGATCAGCTCGGGCGGCGTCCCGGCCGGGGCGGCGATGCCGTTCCAGGTCTGCGCCTGGAAGCCCGGCAGGCCCTGCTCGGCGATGGTCGGCACGCCCGGAAGCGCGGCCATGCGCTCCGGCCCGGCAATGCCGATGACCTTGATCGCGGGACCGCCGAGATGCGGGATGATGTCGGAGGGATTGCCGAAATAGGCGCCCACATCGCCGGCCAGCACCGCCTGCATCGCCGGCGCGCCGCCGCGATAGGGGACATGCGTGGCACGGGTGCCGGTCCGGTTCAGCAGCAGCTCCATCGCCAGGTGGTTGGAGGAGCCGTTGCCGCCGCTAGAGAAGTTCAGCGTCCCCGGGTTCGCCCTGAGATAGGCGAGCAGTTCCTGCAGGTTGCTGACGCCCAGCCGCGCGGAGACGGCCAGCACCTGCGGATTCGACCCCACGATGGAGATCGGCGCGATGTCGCGCGCCGGGTTGACGCTGAGCTGGGCCAGCGCCGGCAGCATCACCATCTGCGAGGCGCTGGCGGTCAGCAGCGTGTAGCCGTCGGGTCGGCTGCGGACCACGTATTCCACCGCGATCATGCCGTTGGCGCCGGTCCGGTTCTCCACGACCACCGGCTGGCCGAGCTTGCCGCTCAGCCATTCCGAGGCGAGGCGGCCGATGCTGTCGGTCACGCCGCCGGGCGCGAAGGGGACCACCACGCGCAGCGGATGGTCCGGCCAGGCCTGGGCCAAGGCGGGCCCGGCGAGGAGCGTGGCGGCGAAGGCGAGGGACAGGAATCGGCGGTTCGTCATCGGCTTCCTTTCGGGATCGTCGCAGCCTAGGCAGCTTCCCGCCGGGCGGGAACGCCGCATCGGCGGAAATTGCGCCTTAACAACGATCTAGGGCGTGAGGCATGAGCGAGTCTCCGAATAATCCCTTCGGGCCTGCTCTTCCACCATCTTCGGCTACTCGATCTCCGCCGCCCGCTTCAGGCTGTTGATCATCGAGATGCCCATCAGGTAGGCGTGCGCCTTGGCCGGGTCCGACGCCGCCTCGGCCATGCGCTCACGGAAATCCGCCTGGTCCTCGGGCGTCTTCGCCTCGAGGTTCTTCTTGTTCTGGATGGTCTGGCGCTGCACGTGCTCGACCGTGATCCCGCGCCGCTGGCGGACGTAGCGGTCCAGCTCGGCCTCGTCCGCCTCGCCGCGAATGATGCGGGCCAGCTTCTCCACCAGGTTCACCGCGTCGTGCACGCCGCCGTTGAGCCCCATGCCGCCCAGCGGATTGTTGATATGCGCGGCGTCGCCGACCAGCAGCAGGCGCCCCCTGCGGAAGGTCTCGGCCACGCGCTGGTGCACGCGGTAGAGGGTGCGGTGCTTCACCGGATAGTCGTCGCGGTCGGCCAGGATCCGGGCGAAGCGGGCGCGGGCGAAGGCGTCGGTCTCGATCTCCTCGTCGGACACCTCCGGCGCCACGGGGAACATGCAGCGCCACACGCCGGGCACGCGGAGCAGGAAGAACCATTCCTCCGGATCGGCATAGTAGGTCACGTCGGCGAGGCCCGGGATGATCGAGGCGAAGTCGAACTCGGTGGAGAGCACCAGGAAGCGCTCGGGCCAGGTGAAGCCCTCGAACTCGATGCCGGCCGCCTTGCGCACCGCGCTGTGCGCCCCGTCCGCGCCGATGAGGTAGCTGCCCTCGATCCGCGTGCCGTCCTCCAGCACCGCCTCGACATGGCCGCCATGGTCGACCGCATCGGCAACCTGCGCGTGGAAGCGGATGGAGAAGCCCGGCCTGTCCTTCAGCAGGTCGTAGAGGATGCGGGTCAGCTTGAACTGCTCGCATTGCAGCCGGTAGGGGTGCCGCGTCACGTCCGCCAGGATGCCGAAGTCGAACTCGGCGATCACCGTCTGGTCGCGCTGCCGGTACTGCAGGATCGGGCCCTTGATGCCCTGGCGGATCATGTCCTTCGCGGCGCCCAGGTCGTCGAGCATGTCGAGGGTCGGCGCATGGAAGGTGGAGGCGCGCATCTCCTCCGAGATGGTCGGCCCGGCCTCCAGGACCGTGACGGGGATGCCCTCCCTCAGCAGCGCGGCCGCGGCCACCATCCCGACGGGGCCTGCGCCCACGATCAGGACCGGCTTCATGTCAGCCATTCGTACATCCCGGCAAAAAGGCCGCGGTCCAGCGAGCCGCCGTTCCGGCAGCCTTCCATCTCGAGCCGTATGATTCCATCCCGTGCAACCTCATGGAATCATGTCTGGTTGACAAGACCTGCCAGGACAATTCGCCGGCCTGTACGGGGCTGGGTTAGGCGGACTAACCTTCGCACAACAACATGTGAGGGGCTTGTCCATGGATCTGCGCGACAAGGTCAGGGGACGGCTGCGGCTGCCGCTCATCGGCTCGCCGCTCTTCATCATCTCGGTGCCCGAGCTGGTGACCGCGCAGTGCAGGGCGGGCGTGATCGGCGCCATGCCGACGCTCAACGCCCGGCCCGTGGAGCAGCTGGACGAATGGCTCGCCGAGATCACGGAAACGCTCGCGGCGCACGATGCCGCGAACCCGGACCGGGTTTCCGCGCCCTTCGCCATGAACCTCATCGTCCACAAGTCGAACGACCGGCTGGAGCAGGACTTGGCGCTCTGCGTGAAGCACAAGGTGCCGCTGGTCATCAGCTCGCTCGGCGCGCGCGAGGAGGTGAACCAGGCCGTCCATTCCTACGGCGGCCATGTGATGCACGACGTGATCAACCAGGTCTTCGCGCACAAGGCGATCGAGAAGGGGGCGGACGGGTTGGTCCTGGTCGCTGCCGGGGCGGGCGGCCATGCCGGCGCCCAGAGCCCCTTCGCGCTGATGCAGGAGACGCGCGCCTGGTTCGACGGGCCGATCGCGCTCTCGGGCTCCATTGCGCATGGCCGCAGCATCCTCGCCGCCGAGGCCATGGGGGCGGACTTCGCCTATATGGGCACGGCCTTCATCGCCACCGAGGAGGCCCGCGCGGTGGACGACTACAAGCGGATGATCACGGAATCCGGCGCGTCGGACATCGTCTACACGAACCTCATCACTGGGGTGCACGGCAACTACCTGAAGCCGTCGATCCGCAACGCCGGGATGGACCCAGATAACCTGGAGACCTCGGACAAGTCGGCGATGTCCTTCGCCTCCGACCGGAAGAAGAAGTGGAAGGACATCTGGGGGGCGGGGCAGAGCGTGTCCGGCATCCAGAAGGTCGTGCCGGCCGCTGATCTGATCGACCGGCTGCATGCCGAGTACCTGGAGGCGCGGGCCCGGATGGCCGCGCCCTCGCCGCTGCTCAACCCGAGCTGGGCGCGGGTGGCGGAGCCGGTCTGAGCCGAGGGAGGCGCAACCGCCTCACTTGTACCCGTAATAGTAGGCCGGCGGGGGCGCGTAGGCCGGCGGCGGAACGTAGACGGGCGCCGGGGCATAGACCGGCGGCGGCGCGGCCTGCGAGAGGGCGAGCGCCCCGCCCAGCAGCCCCAGGCCCAGCAGCGTACCGCCGACGACGGCGCCCGTGCTGGGGCCGCGATAATAGGAGCCGCCGTGATAGCCGCGGCCGCCATAGCCGCCGTAGCCGCCGTGGCGATAGTGCTGCGCCGAGGCCGGCGTAGCGGAGAGGATCACCGCGCCGGCCAGGGCCAGGGCGACCAGGGACTTGTATCCGATCTTGCGCGACATCTTGCCTTCTCCTTGCCCGGGCCGTGGCATCGGTGCGCCGGTGCCATCACCTTGTCAGAGCGGGGTGGGAGAATCCGTCTTGTCTGTCGCGTGGAGGTTCTCGCGCGTCGCGCCGGAACGCCGATGGACGCGCACGCCCGGGCCCGAACCGGGCCCGGGCCATCGCCTCAGCCGTTGCGGGCGCCGCCGCGCGCCTGGCGGTGATGTTGCGGCGGCGCGCGGAAGATCACGTCCGCGCGCTGCTTCTGCTCCGGCGACATGGCGTCGTAGAGCCCGCGGAACGCCGTCGCGAGGCGCAGCCGCTCCTGCGCGAGCTGCTCCGTGATCTGCGCGTAGTCCATCATGTTGTCCGCCGCGCTCATCTGCGCGAGCTGCGTGCCGCGCTGGGTGAACCGCTGGCGCATGGCGATCGCATTGTCGCGCTGCACCTTGGCGAATTCCTGCCACTGCGGCTCCTGCGCGGGGGTGATGCCGAGCTGGGTGCGCAGAGTGGCCAGATGCGTCTCCACCTGCTGCATCATCTGCTCTTGCGTCAGGTGCTGGGTTCGGCGCGCCTGGTTGGCCGCGGCGGGCGGGGCCTGGACGGAGGGCGCGCGCTGCTCCTGCGCGACGGCCGCCAGCGGCAGGCCAAGGCCCAGGACAAGTGCCGCGATGCGGCCCGTGGTGATCAGCTTCATCGGTCTTGCCTCACTTGTAGCCGTAATAGCCGGGCGGCGGCGCATAGGCCGGCGGCGGGGCATAGCCCGGCGGCGGCGCGTAATAGGCGGGAGGCGGCGCGACCTGCGACTGCTGCAGGGCCAGCGCGCCGCCCAGCAGGCCGAGGCCGAGCAACGCCCCGCCAACGATGGCGCCGGTGTTGTCGCGGCGGCCGTAGCCGCCGTGATAACCGCCGCGGCCGCGGTCCCAGCCACGGTCATGCCCGCGGCCCGGGGGCGGACCACCGTGCCAGCCATTGTCTCGGTGGCGCTGCGCCATGGCGGGCCCGGCCGAGAGCGCCATCGCGCCGGCCAGGGCCGCCGCCAGCAACGCCTTGTATCCGATCCGGCGTGTCATTTCGCGTTCCTCTGCATAACCATTTCGCCAGAAGGAACGGCCGCGCCGCCCTTCGGTTGCCGGAAGACTACCACAATGTCAGGCGAGGTCCTCGATCTCCGCGGCATAGCGCTCGATCACCTGGCGGCGCTTCACCTTCATGGTCGGCGTCATCAGCCCGTTCTCGACGGTGAAGGGCTCCACCACGGCGGCGAAGCGGCGGATGCGCTCGATGGTGGAGAGCCGGGCATTCACCCGCTTCACCGCCTCGCCCAGCTGGGCCTCGCGCCCCTCGGTGGGCACGATGAGCGCGACCACGCCGGCCATGCCCTCGCCGGCGGCGACCACTTGCGCCACCTCGGGCTCGGCGGCGAGCAGGCTCTCGATCTTGGAGGGCGCCACCATGTCGCCGCCCTTGAGCTTGATGAAGTCGCGCTTGCGGTCGGTGATGTGGATGCGGCCATCGCGCAGCTCCGCCACGTCGCCGGTGTGCAGCCAGGGGAGCCCGTCGTCCGGGGTGAGGGTGATGGAACGGGCGGTGGCCTCGGGATTGTTCCAGTAGCCGTCCATCACGAGGTCGCCGCGGACCAGCAGCTCGCCGTCGCCCGCGATCTTCACCTCGACCCCGGGCAGGGGCTTGCCGACGCTGCGGCGGTCGTTGTCCCAGGGCAGGTTCACGCTGACGACGGGGCCGGCCTCGGTCTGGCCATAGCCTTGCAGCACCGGGACGCCGAGGGCGAGGAAGAAGCCGGAAAGGTCCGGATCCAGCCGGGCGCCGCCGGAGACCAGCGCCTTGAGCCGCCCGCCGAAGCGGGCCCGCACCTTGTCGCGCACCAGCCGGTCCAGGATCTTGTCCATCACCCATTCGATCGGGTTGAGGCGGGGGCCGTCCAGCCGGCGCAGCCCGAGCGCCAGCGCCTTGTCGAAGAACTTCTGCTTCGTGCCGCCCTCCTTGGCGACCTGCGTGGAGACCCGCTCGCGGATCACCTCGAAGAGGCGCGGCACGGTGGTGATGAGGTGCGGCTGGTGCTCGGCGAAATCGGCCAGCAGCTTGTCCGCCCCGCGCGAGAAGACGAGCTCCACCCCGCAGGAGGGCATGAGGTAGCCGCCCACCGTGTGCTCGTAGGCATGGGAGAGCGGCAGGAAGGAGAGGTAGCGGCCCTGCCCCTCGATGCCGATCCGGCCGATGATCTTCCGAACGGCCGAGCAGTTCGCCAGCATGGAGCGGTGCGGCAGCATCACCCCCTTGGGCGGGCCGCCCGTCCCGGAGGTGTAGATCAGGCAGGCCAGCCGCCCGTCCGGGATCTGCTCCACCTCGGCGATGAGGGCGGCCAGGTCGGCGGGGGCCTCCAGCTCGGACCAAAGCGAGGCGCCGTCGGCGCCCTCCATGCAGACCAGGGCGTCGAGCCCCGCCACCTGCTCCGCCGCCGACCGGACCCGGCCGGCCAGCGCCGCCGTGGAGGCGATGGCCGCCCGCGCGCCGGAATCCCTGAGGATATGGGCGTGGTCGGTCACCGTGTTGGTCGTGTAGGTCGGCACCGAGACGGCGCCGATCGCCATGATCGCGGTGTCGGCGACCAGGAATTCCGGCCGGTTCTCGCTGACCAGCAGCACGCGGTCGCCGGGCATGACGCCGAGTCGCCGCAGGCCGGCTGCCGCATCCGCGACCTTCTGCGCGAAGGCCCCGCGGCTCATCTTCTGCCAGGCGCCGCCGCGCCAGTAGCCGATCATCGGCAGGTCCGGTGCCTCGACGGCCAGCGTGAAGTGCAAGGCGGGGAGGCTCTTCGCCGCCTCGATTCCTGTTGTCATTCCTGGACTTCCCGCTTGGCCGCGCCGTCAGGGCGCATATATGGGAGAAATGCGAATGATCCCAGGCCGCGCTCCCGAAATGCTGCGCTCCCCCCTCGATGCTGCCACCTCGGGCGAGGCCGCCCTCCCGTCCTGGGACCTCTCGGACCTTTACAAGGGCCAGGACGACCCGGCGCTGAAAGCTGACCTGGACCGCGCCGAGGCCGAGGCCCGCGCCTTCCAGGAAAAATATGCCACCAAGCTCGCCGGCCTCTCCGGCGACGAGCTGGCCGCGGCGATCGAGGCCTGCGAGCGGATCGAGGAGGTGCTGGGCCGGGCCATGAGCTTCGCCTCGCTGATCTTTGCTGGCGATTCGCTGAGCGGCGAGAACGGCCGCTTCTACCAGACCATGCAGGAGCGGGTGACCGAGATCTCCTCGCACCTGGTCTTCTTCACGCTGGAGCTGAACCACGTCGAGGAGAAGGTGCTGGAGGAGAAGATCGCCTCCAGCACGAAGCTGGCCGCATGGCGCCCCTGGCTGCGCGACCTGCGCGTCTGGCTGCCGCACCAACTCTCCGACGAGATGGAGCGGCTGCTGCACGAGAAGGAGGTCACGGGACGCGCCGCCTGGAACCGCCTCTTCGACGAGACGCTGGCCACCATGACCGTGACGGTCTCCGGCGAGGAGCTTTCGGTATCCGCCGCGCTGAACAAGCTCTCCGACACCGACCGCGCGGTGCGCGAGGCCGCGGCCAAAGGCGTCTCCGAGGCCTTCGGCAGCCGCATCCGCCTCTTCAGCCTCATCACCAACACGCTGGTGAAGGACAAGGAGGTGATGGACAAGTGGCGCCATCACGCCCGCCCCGGCTCCTCGCGCAACCTCGCCAACATGGTCGAGGACGAGGTGGTGGACGCGCTGGTGAAGGCCGTCACCGACAGCTTCCCCCGGCTCTCGCACCGCTATTACGCCATGAAGGCGAAGTGGCTCGGCCTGGAGAAGCTGCAGCACTGGGACCGCAACGCGCCGCTCCCACGCGACGATGACAGCAAGATCGCCTGGCCCGACGCCGTCAGCCGCGTCCGTAAGGCCTATGGCGGCTTCAGCCCCGAGATGGAGAAGCTGGCCGCGCCGTTCTTCGAGCACGCCTGGATCGACGCCGCGCTGCGCCCCGGCAAGGCCAGCGGCGCCTTCGCGCACCCGACGGTGCCCTCGGCGCATCCCTACCTGCTGCTGAACTACCACGGCAAGGCGCGCGACGTGATGACGCTGGCCCATGAGCTGGGCCATGGCGTGCACCAGCGCCTCGCCGCCGCGCAGGGCTACTTCCGGTCGTCCACGCCGCTGACGCTGGCCGAGACCGCCAGCGTCTTCGGCGAGATGCTGACCTTCCGGGCCCTGCTCGACGCGGAGAAGGATCCGGCGAAGCGCCGCCTGCTCCTCGCCGGCAAGGTGGAGGACATGCTGAACACGGTCGTCCGCCAGATCGCCTTCTACAAGTTCGAGACGCAGGTGCATGACGAGCGCCGCAAGGGCGAGCTCTCGCCGGAGCGCCTCGGCGAGATTTGGATGTCCATCCAGACCGAGAGCCTGGGCCCGATCTTCGAGTTCACGCCGGACTACACGAGCTACTGGGCGTACATCCCGCATTTCGTGCACACGCCCTTCTACGTCTACGCCTATGCCTTCGGGGATTGCCTGGTGAACGCGCTCTACGGCGTCTTCCGCGACGGCTCGGTGCCGGGCTTCGAGCAGAAGTACATGGACATGCTCAAGGCCGGCGGCACGCTCCGCCACAAGGAGCTGCTGGCGCCCTTCGGCCTCGACGCCTCGGACCCGAACTTCTGGAAGAAGGGCCTGGACGTGATCTCCGGCTTCATCGACGAGCTGGAGGCGTCTTCTTGACCGAAGAACGCGAGAGTAGCCTCTTCGGCGAGGTGCGCCGCATGGTGCGCACCTCCGGTGCCGTCACCGGCATCGCGGCGCGCGTGGCCGGCCAACGCTTCCTCGGCATCAAGACCAACAAGGGCGCCCATGCCGAGGATCTGAAGGCCATCCTCGGCGGGCTCAAGGGCCCGATGATGAAGGTGGCGCAGTTCCTCGCCACCGTGCCCGACGCGCTGCCCGAGGAATATGCGCGGGAGCTCGCCACCCTTCAGTCCAACGCGCCGGCCATGGGCCCGGCCTTCGTGCGTCGTCGCATGCAGACCGAGCTCGGCCCGCAGTGGCAGTCGCGTTTCGCAAGCTTCGGGCTGGAGGCGGCGGCGGCGGCGAGCCTCGGCCAGGTCCACCGCGCGACGCTGCATGACGGGCGCGACGTCGCCTGCAAGCTGCAATACCCGGACATGCCGGCGGTGGTGGAGGCGGACCTCAAGCAGCTCAAGATCGCGCTCAGCCTCTATCGACGCATGGACACCGCGCTGGACAACGAGGAGGCCTTCGCCGAGCTGAAGGACCGCCTGCGGGAGGAGCTGGACTACGAGCGCGAGGCCGCGCAGCAGCGCCTCTACGGCCTCATGCTGGCCGGCCAGCCCAACGTGCATGTCCCCACGCCCGTCGAGGAGCTGACCACGCGCCGGCTGCTCACCATGACCTGGCTGCCGGGCGAATCCATCCTCAAGCGCATCGAGGAGGGCGCCGACCAGGAGGAGCGCAACGCCTACGCGCGTGCGCTCTTCGCGGCCTGGTACGTGCCGCTCTACCGCTACGGCGTCATCCATGGCGACCCGCATCTGGGCAACTACCAGGTACGGCCCTGGGACCTCGGTATCAACCTGCTGGATTTCGGCACCATCCGAGTCTTCCCGGCGAGCTTCATCACGGGCGTGCTGATGCTCTACGAGGGCGTGCGCGACGGCGACGACGAGAAGGCCGCCGAGGGCTTCCGTATCTGGGGCTTCCGCAACCTTTCGCGCGAGACGATGCTGGTCCTGAAGAAATGGGCGGAGTTCCTCTACGAGCCGCTGATGCAGGACCGCATCCGCCCGATCAGCGAGACGAACGACCCGATGTTCGGCCGCAAGGTCGCCGAGGAGGTGCACCAGGGCCTCAAGCGCACCGGCGGCGTGCGCGTGCCGCGCGAGTTCCCGCTGATGGACCGCTCGGCGATCGGGCTGGGCAGCGTCTTCCTGCGGCTGGACGCGCGGCTGAACTGGCATCGGATGTTCCACGAGCTGATCGAGGGCTTCGACGAAGCGAAGCTCGCGGAGCGGCAGGCGGCGGCGCTGGCCGAGGCGCGGGTGCCGGCGACGGTGTAGGACCAGGGGGCTCTGCCCCCTGGTCCCATTTACAAATGAAGGGGCAAAGCCCCCCCTGAAGTCGTCAGAACGAGTAGCCCAGCGCGATCGTCACCGCGTGGCTCTGCCCGCCGCCGCCCTGGAAGCTGCGCGCATCGTAGTCCACCAGCACCGAGGCCGCCCCGCGCTGCACGCGCACGCCGGCGCCGCCGCGGAAGCCGGCCTGGCTGCGCGTCCCGACCGCGCCCGTCACATAGGCCTCCGGCATGAAGAGCCGCTCCGCGAGGCCGATGGTCAGGTCGCGGCGGTCCTCGCTCAGCGCGAAGTCCCAGCCCGCCCGGAGCTGCGGCGTGACGCGCCACCCGCCCTGGAGCTGGATCGGGTAGCTGCCCTGCATGCCGACGCTCAGGATATTGCTGGTCGCCGTCTGCCGCGGCACCGAGGCGTTGGCGTGCACGGCGTCGCTCTCGGTGTAGCCGTCGACGCTCATGCTGCTGTGGGTGAAGCGCGCGATCGGGCCGTAGACAAAGCCGCCCGCCCGGAAGTTATGGCCCGCCGAGAGCGCCACCAGGTGGCCGTCGCCGCCCGGCTTGCCGCGGCCGGTCAGGCCGTAGATGCCGGTGTCGCGCCGCACGTCCCAGTCGCCGAAGACGTAGCTGTACTGCAGGTCGACATAGGAGTTGCCGTGCGTCGCGGTGATGTAGGGGCTGATCGCGCCGCCCGTGCCGTCGATCCGCGTGCCGCCCCAGAGCGAGGCCGAGGTGTCGTAGTAGCTCACGCTCAGGCCCGCGCGGATGTTCGGCGTGAAGCGGTAGTCCATGCCCACCGTCGCCGCGCGCACCGAGGGGTCGGTGGAGGCGCGGCCGAGCGAGCCGCCGGTCGGGCCGTAGGCGTAGCTGGCCGAGCTGTTGGAGCCGAGCGAGGCGAAGCTGAAGTTGCCGGCGACGAAGGTGTTCCAGCGCGTCTGCACGGCCGGCCCGTTGGCGCCGTCACCCTGGGGCATCAGGTCCTGGCCGGTGCGCAGGCCGAAGAGGCGCGTATCGGCATGGCCGAGCAGGGTGCGGCCCACCGCCATGGCGCTCTCGCCGGTCGCGCGGGCCAGCGGCAGCGCCGTGACCTCGAGCGACTGCAGGGCCAGCGGATCGACATAGGTCGGCAGCGTCACCCGGTAGACCAGGAACATGTTGTCCACGTCCTGCCCCGAGGGGTCGGAATAGGGCACGCCGTTCATGCTGCCGTTCTTGGTGATGAAGTCGGTGTCGTTGACCACGACGAGGAAGAAGTCGTTGGGCCGGTGCCGGTCCAGCACCGGCAGCAGGCTCATCGCCTCCCACTTCTCGTAGAGGTTGTTGCTGTTGTTCGGCGCGCCGTTGTGCAGGCCGAAGCGCATGAGCTGGTTGTTGTCGTTGATGTTGATGAAGGGCGTGGTCGAGGCCGGCGTGATGCCGGCGGCCAGCACACCGTTGGGCGCGACCGGCGTCGTGCCCTCATAGGCCGTGCCCTTGATGTTGGTGGCGCCGCGCGTGTCCACCAGCAGGATCTGGCGGTAGAGCGAGGTCGCGCTCGGATAGGTGAAGCCGTTGGCGCTGTCGCGCGCGATCATCAGGTACTGGGTGCGGTTCAGCGCCAGCATCTCCGACTGCGCGGCGACCAGCGTCGCGCCGTTGCCGTTGGTGTTGGCGAAGCGCGGCAGCTGGACGATGTAGTGCCCGCTCTCCACCGGCGCCGAGGGGTTGGAGATGTCGTAGGTGATCAGCCGCGTGTTGTTGCGGGTGGCGGCATTGCCGCCCGTGCCGCCATCCTGCCGCGTGGCGCTCTGCAGCAGCGCGGAGAGCTGGCGGCCGTCGGGGCTGAGGGCCAGGCCCTCGAAGCCCTGGTTGTTCTGGCGGCCGGTCACGGGATCGGCCGGCACCGGCGTGGACTGGCCCACGCCTGGGTTGTTCGAGGCGAAGGCGGGAATGCCGTTGCGGATCGGGATCAGTGCGGCGGGGGGCTGGATGGCGCCGAGCATCCGGCCGTCGGGCGTAAAGCGATAGATGTAGGGCCCGTACTCGTCGCTGACGAAGAAGCTGCCGTCGCGGGCGCGGACGATGCCCTCGTTGTCCATGGTCACGCGGCCGTTGGGGCCGGTCGGCAGGATGGGGAAGCCGTTGCCGGCGGCGCGGAAGCCGTTGGGGTCCCAGCCCGTGGTCGGCACGTTGTTGCCGTCGCGCAGGCCGATGGTCTGCTGCAGGCTGAGCTGCATCTGGTTCTGCTGGCCGGTGCTGCCGCTGGTGCCCAGGGGCGTGAAGCCGACGCCCATCTGCTGGATGCGGCCCTGGTAGTCGATCGTGCCGGCGATGTTGTAGCCGCGATCGGGCACCATGAAGAAGACGCCGGAATAGCTGTTGCCGTTGCGGCGCCAGCGCGAGAGGTCGGCCACCATGCCGGAGCCGAGGCTGCCCAGCGTGTCGCCGAAGCCGTCGCGCAGCTGCGGCGAGACGCGGCCGACGCCGGCGAGGCCCTGATTCTCGAAGGTCTGGCCCTGGAAGGAGATGCTCTGGGCGGCCGCGCCATGGGCGCAGGCCAGGGCGGCGCATCCTGCCAGGAGCAGGCTGCGCAGGGATGTGAATCGCGGCATTCGGAGGCCCCTCGACGTGGTCGTTTGCGGGCCGGAATGCATCCAATAGGGCCAGAACTGTCGATGGATGTTCCGTTGCGATGCCGTGAAGAAATGCCGTCATCCGGATGGCGGCCGGAATGCTCTGTCGGGTGCGGCCCGGTTGTCCCTGCGTTTCGGCCGCGGCGCCTTCCGCGGCATGAATGACGGGACTGCCGATTTTCTCCGCAGTGTGGTGCAGTTGCCGAGGGAGGCCTGAATCTCCCGGGGGCGCCGCCGCCTGAGTCCCGTGCGGGTCACTTGCGTGCGGCGCTGCGGCATGGCTATGCAGCAGGGAAGTTCTGGGTCTCGGGGGGTATTGCCGACATGCGTCTGGCCGTTCTGAAGGAAACGAAGGCGGGCGAGACCCGTGTCGCCGCCACGCCCGAGACCGCGAAGAAGCTCATCGCCCTCGGCCTCACCGTCGCCGTCGAGGCGGGCGCGGGCCTGGCCTCCGGCTTCCCCGACGCCGAATACGCCGCCGCCGGCGCGGAGGTCGCGCCCGACGCCGCCTCCACCCTGAACGGCGCGCAGATCGTCTTCTGCGTCCGCGCGCCCGATGCGCCGCTGCCCTCCGGCACGCTGCTGGTCGGCACGCTGGCGGCGGACGCCGATGCCGTCGCCGGCTATGCCCAGGGCGGCATCGAGGCCTGCTCTCTGGAGCTCGCCCCGCGCATCACCCGCGCCCAGAGCATGGACGTGCTGAGCAGCCAGGCGAATCTCGCCGGCTATCGCGCGGTCATCGAGGCTGCCGGCGTCTTCGACCGCGGCTTCCCCATGCTCATGACGGCGGCCGGCACCATCCCCGCCGCCAATGCCTTCATCATGGGCGCGGGCGTGGCGGGGCTGCAGGCCATCGCGACCGCCCGCCGGCTCGGCGGGCGCGTCTCGGCGACCGACGTCCGTCCGGCCGCCAAGGAGGAGATCAAGTCCCTCGGCGCCAGCTTCGTCGGCTACGAGGACGAGGAGAGCAAGTCGGCCCAGACCGCCGGCGGCTACGCCAAGCAGCTCTCCGCCGATTTCTACGCCAAGCAGGCCGAGGTCGTGGCCGCGCACATCGCCAAGCAGGACGTGGTGGTCTGCACGGCCCTCGTGCAGGGCCGCAAGGCGCCGACGCTGGTCACGACCGAGATGGTGGCCAGCATGAAGCCCGGCTCGGTGATCGTGGACATCGCCTCGGATGCCGGCGGCAACTGCGCCGCGACGGTCCCCGGCCAGATGGTCACCACCCCCAACGGCGTGAAGATCCTGGGCTACACCAACTGGCCTGGCCGCATCCCCGCCGCCGCCAGCGCGCTCTACGCGCGCAACCTCCTCACCTTCCTGACCACCTTCTGGGACAAGGAGGCGAAGGCGCCGAAGCTGCCGCCCGAGGACGACATCGTCGCCGGCGTGACGCTCACCCGCGGCGGCGCCGTGGTCCACAAGAATTTTCTCCCCGCGGCCGCGGCTTGAGGAGCGTTCCGAAATGAGCACCCAGACGGATATCGCCAACGCGGCCTCGGCCCTGGCCGCGCGCGCCAACGAGCTCGCCGAGATGGCCCGCAGCGCCGCCGTGGCCGTGCAGCCCGTGGCCGAGCATGCCGAGCCCTTCCTGCTCCTCCTGACCGTGTTCCTGATGGCCTGCTTCGTCGGCTACTACGTGGTCTGGAACGTGACGCCGGCCCTGCATTCGCCGCTGATGGGCGTGACCAACGCCATCTCCTCGGTGATCGTGGTGGGCGCCATCCACGCCGCCGCCTCGGCCGAGAGCGGCGCGGCCCGCTTCTTCGGCTTCCTGGCCGTGACGCTGGCCGCCGTGAACATCTTCGGCGGCTTCCTCGTGACGCGACGCATGCTCGCCATGTTCCAGAACAAGAAGAAGGCCTGACGCCATGGCGACGATCTCGAGCCTCGCCTACCTGGTCGCCTCGGTCCTCTTCATCCTGGCGCTGCGCGGCCTCTCGCACCCGACGACCTCCCGCCAGGGCAACATGTTCGGCATGATCGGCATGGGGATCGCGATCCTCGCGACCATGGCCAGCTCGCACATGGATGTCGGCGGCTTCGGGCTGATCATCGTGGGCCTCGCCATCGGCGGCTCGGTGGGCGCCTACCTGGCCAGCAAGATCCAGATGACCTCGTTGCCGCAGCTGGTGGCGGCCTTCCACAGCCTGGTCGGCATGGCGGCGGTCTTCGTGGCGGCCTCGGCCTTCTACAGCCCGGAGAGCTTCGGGATCGGCACGGCGGGGCATATCCACGCCCAGTCGCTGATCGAGATGTCGCTGGGCCTTGCCATCGGCGCCATCACCTTCTCGGGCTCGGTGATCGCCTTCGCCAAGCTGGACGGGCGGATGTCGGGCTCGCCGATCCTGTTCAAGGGCCAGCATCAGCTCAACGCCGCGCTGGGCGCGCTGCTGCTGATCCTGGTCATCGCCTTCGTTGCGACCGGCTCGGCCTTCCTCTTCTGGGCCATCGCGATCCTGGCCTTCGCGCTGGGCTTTCTGCTGATCATCCCGATCGGCGGCGCGGACATGCCGGTCGTCGTCTCCATGCTGAACAGCTATTCCGGCTGGGCGGCGGCGGGCATCGGCTTCACCATCGGCAACACGCTGCTGATCGTGACGGGCGCGCTGGTCGGCGCCTCGGGCGCCATCCTGAGCTACATCATGTGCAAGGGGATGAACCGCTCGATCATCAACGTGCTGCTCGGCGGCTTCGGCTCGGAGAGTGGCGCGGCGGCGGCGGGCGGTGCCGCGGCGGACCGCGCGCCGGTGAAAGCCGGTTCGCCCGAGGACGCCGCCTTCATCATGAAGAACGCCCAGAAGATCATCATCGTGCCCGGCTACGGCATGGCGGTGGCGCAGGCGCAGCAGGTGGTGCGCGAGATGGCGGACCTGCTGAAGAAGGAGGGCGCCGAGGTCTCCTACGCCATCCATCCGGTGGCGGGCCGCATGCCCGGCCACATGAACGTGCTGCTGGCCGAGGCGAACGTGCCCTACGAGGAGGTGCACGAGCTTGAGGAGATCAACCCGGAGTTCGCGGAAGCCGACGTGGCCTACGTGATCGGCGCGAACGACGTGACCAATCCCGCGGCCAAGACCGACAAGTCGAGCCCGATCTATGGCATGCCGATCCTGGACGTGGAGAAGGCGAAGACGGTGTTCTTCGTGAAGCGCGGCATGGCCAGCGGCTATGCGGGCGTGGACAACGAGCTCTTCTTCCGGCCGAACACGATGATGCTCTTCGGCGACGCGAAGAAGGTCACGCAGGAAATCGTGCAGGCCCTGCAGAAGTAATCGGGCCCATCCGGTCGAAATTTGTACTGGTTGCCGTCTGTCCTCGTCTAGGTTGCGCGCCTTCAGGGGGGGAGGCGCGCGGTGCGGCAGGAGCGGACCTGGTTGCGGCGGCGCGATCTCGGCCGCCTTCTCGCTGCCTCCCTGCCTCTTCTCGTGCCGCCGGCCCCTGCGAAGGCCAGCGGGCGCCGCTTGTCCGTCCTGGTCCTGGGCGCCGGCCTTGCCGGGCTGGGCGCCGCGCGGGCGCTGGCGGATGCCGGGCACCAGGTCACCGTGCTGGAGGCGCGGGACCGGCTGGGCGGCCGGCTGCACACGGTGCGCTTCGCCGGCGCGCCCCTCGACCTCGGCGGCGCCTGGATCCATGGGCCCGAGGGCAATCCCCTCACGCCGCTCGCGGATGCCGCCGGCATCCGGCGCATGGCCACCTACGATTCCCGCTCGATCCTCTTCGACGCCGACGGGCGGGTGCTGACCGAGGCGGAGCGCGCCGGGATCTTCGCCGAGGTGGAACGGCTCATCGCCCATGGCAGCCCGCTGGCGCCGCCGCCCGGCAGCCGTGACGTCAGCCTCGCCGAGGCGGTGCCGCAGCTCCTCGATCCCACCCGTGCCCGCTCCCCGCGCGAGCGCCGCGTCATCGCCTGGCTCTGCGCCTATGTCGCGGGCTATGCCGGCGCCGATGCGGCCGAGATCTCCGCGGCCGGCTGGTTCGGCGGCGACGGCGAGATTCCCGCCGAGAACCACCTGCTCTCCACCGGCTACATCGCCATCCTGAACCTGCTGGCGCGCGGGCTGGACATCCGCACGCGGCAGGTCGTGAGGAGCGTCCGCCTGAACGCCAACGGGGTCGCCCTGGCCACGGCGGACCGCATCTGGGAGGCCGATAGGGCCGTCATCACCCTGCCGCTCGGCGTGCTAAAGCGCGGCGACGTGACCTTCGATCCGCCCCTGCCGGCCGGCCACCAGGGCGCCATCGCCCGGATCGGGGTGGGGCTGCTGAACAAGATCGTGCTTGGCTTCCCCCGGCGCTTCTGGCCGGCCGACACGCATTACCTGCGCTTCCTGGCGGAGCAGGCGCCCAATGCCGCGCCCGAGATCGTGAGCATGGCGCCGCATCTCGATGCGCCGGTGCTGGTGGCGCTGATC
The DNA here is from genome assembly GCF_058806835.1 of Roseococcus sp. GW821-FHT12F05. Taxonomy (NCBI): domain Bacteria; kingdom Pseudomonadati; phylum Pseudomonadota; class Alphaproteobacteria; order Acetobacterales; family Roseomonadaceae; genus Roseococcus; species Roseococcus sp. GW821-FHT12F05. Next base: position 373,196 of record NZ_JBXAQB010000005.1, on the reverse strand, counting down.
GGCGGCGGCGCGGCGCACCAGCTCGAGCGCCTGCGCGATCCGGAGGTGGTGGAGGCCGCCCTGCGACCGCTGCGGGCCATGTACGGCCAGTCGGTCCCGGCGCCCACGGAAACGCGGATCACCCGCTGGTCGCGCGACATCTACGCGCGTGGGTCCTATTGCTACCTGCCGGTGGGCGCCGCCGCGGCGGACCACGCGGCGCTGTGCCGGCCGGTGGCCGGGCGGCTGTTCCTGGCCGGGGAGGCCGCGACCACGGAGTTTCCGTCCTATGCGCATGGCGCGCTGCTCGGGGGGCGGAGGGCCGCGGCGCAGGTTCTCGCGATGGCCTAGGCTGTTGTTGTGGTGCCATCGGTCATCGCTCTTCCGGCGGAATCAACGCCAAAAGCGCCGCTCCGGCCATGCCGAGCGGCGCTCAAAATCCCTGTCGTCCTGAAGAGGGCCGGCTGGGCCGGCCCCACGGCTCAGAAGCCTTCGCGCTCGATGCGCTTGCGCTCGACCTTGCGGGCGCGACGCACCGCCTCGGCCGCCTCGCGCGCACGGCGCTCGGAGGGCTTCTCATAGTGCCGGCGCAGCTTCATCTCGCGGAACACGCCTTCACGCTGCAGCTTCTTCTTGAGCGCCTTCAGCGCTTGATCGACATTGTTGTCCCGAACGACGACTTGCACGCGGGCGAATCTCCTGCTGGCCTCATCCGGCCCTGAAATGCGGAAGGACCCCGATGCGAAGTCGCGCCGGGGCCGAGGCAGCGACATAACACAACCACCGCGCGGGCGGGAAGCCCTCAAATGCGGGAAAGTGACGACCCAGATCACCAGCCAGGAAAGAGGAAATACCGCCGCATGGCCATCCTGAAGATCGCCCGCCTGGGTCACCCGGTTCTTCTCGGCCGGGCCGCCGAAATCGCCGATCCGACCGCGCCCGAGATGCGGCGCCTCGTCGCCGACATGGCCGAGACGCTGGCGGATGCGGGCGGCATCGGCCTCGCGGCGCCCCAGGTGCATGTGCCCCTGCGGTTGTTCCTCTGGCGCGACGGGCCGGCGCTGCGTGTGCTCCTCAACCCGGTCATCGCGCCGCTCGGCCCCGAGACCGAGGCCGCCTGGGAGGGCTGCCTCTCCATTCCCGGCCTGCGCGGCCGCGTGGACCGGCCCGCCCGCGTGTCCTGGAGCGGGCTCGACGAGAACGGCGAGCCGGTCTCCGGCGAATCGGAGGGCCTCTCGGCGCGCGTGCTGCAGCACGAGAATGACCATCTCGACGGCGTGCTGTATCTGTCGCGCATGAAGGACCTCACGCAGCTGGGCTTCACCGAGGAGCTCGCCCGCCTCGCGGAGAACCGCACATGAGCGAAGCCGACCTGCTGCGCGCGGTCGTCGCCCGCGCCGGGCGCGAGGGCTGGACGGAGGCCGCGCTGCGCCATGCGCTGGAGGATCGCGGCGACGCGCCCGAGCTGGTCTCCAGCCATTTTCCCCGCGGCGTGATCGGCGCCATCGATTCCTGGTTCGCCCTGGTGGATGCGGAGATGGAGGAAGCGGCCGCCGACGAGGATCTCGCGGCGCTGCGCACGCCCGCGCGAATCCGCCGGCTGATCGAGTTGCGGCTGCTCGCGCTAGAGCCGGACCGCGAGGCCTTTCGCGGCGCGGCCGCCCTGCTGGCGCTGCCCTGGAACCTGCCCCTCGGCCTGCGCTGCGCGGCGCGGAGCGCCTCCGCGATCTGGTACGCGGCGGGTGACGAATCGGCCGACTTCTCCTGGTACACGCGCCGGGCGACGCTGATGGGCGTCCTGGGCGCGGTCACAGCCTTCTGGCTGCGCCCGAACCCTCCCACGGTGGAGGAGACTTTGGCCTTTCTTGACAGGCGCTTGGCAGAATTACCTAAGACACATCCAAAAGCTGCATGATCGGGCTTCGCGGCTCGCGCCGATCCGTGTAAAGGGCAACGTTGATAGGCCGCTTCGCGCCGTTCGCCTGGATTCGCCAGGAAGCGGCAGGCCGAGGGCCAACGGGATTGGGAGTATGGGCGGGATGACGCCTTCACGTAAGCTCTTGGGCGGCCTGGCTGCCGTCATGCTGACGCCCAGCATTGCCTTTGCGCAGAGCGCCTGCCTGCAGCCGGTGGAGAAGACGGCGTTCGACATCCGGGCGCTGCAGAGCCAGCTCATGGTGGTGGCGCTCACCTGCGGCCAGCAGGACGACTACAACACCTTCGTGACGCGCCACCAGCGTGAGCTCGCGACCGCCTTCCGCAACGTCGCCGGCCATTTCCGGCGGACGGCGGGCGCCCAGCACCAGCGCATGCTGGACCAGTACATCACCAACCTCGCGAACGGCCAGTCGCAGGTCGGCATCTCCAGAGGGTCGTTCTTCTGCCGCGAGCAGGGCGGGCTTTTCCAGCAGGCCACCGCGGCGAGCTCGCCGGCAGAGCTGTCGCAGATCTCGGTGACCCGCGAGGTCCCGCAGGCCATCACGACGCCGCCCTGCCCGGAGCGCCCGGCTGCCACGACGCATGTGCGCAACCAGCGCCCGCAGCAGCCTGCCGCGGCCCAGCCGCGCCGCACGGCCTCCACGAGCACGCCGGCCGCTTCCACGACGCGCTGAGACCCCTCTCCGGAGGGAATGCATGAAGGGCGCCGAGAGGCGCCCTTTTTCGTGGCCGGTGCCCACGAACGAAAAAAGGGGCGCCTTTCGGCGCCCCTTTCCGATTCCTGCGAAGGAAGGTCCTGCTTAGCGCAGGACGATCTCGACGCGGCGGTTCTGCGGCTCGCGAACGCCGGCGGCGGTCGGGACGAGCGGACGGCTGAAGCCGAAGCCCTGGATGGTGATCTCGTTGCGGTTGATGCCGCGACGGACGAGCTCGGCCGCGACGTTCTCGGCGCGACGGACCGACAGGCGCTGGTTGTAGGCGGCGGTGCCGGTGTGGTCGGCGTGGCCGGAGACCTCGATGCGGGTCGCCGACACCGCGCGGGCGTTGGTGGCGGCCTCGGCGATGATCTGGCGGGCACGGTCGGTCAGGTCCGCGCGATCCCAGTCGAAGAAGACCAGGTAGGTGCGGGCCGGGGCCGGGGCGGCCGCGACGATCGGTGCCGGGGCGGGAGCCGGACGCGGTGCGTTGAAGGCATAGCGCAGGCCGGCCAGGACCGAATGGTTGAAGGAACTGGTCTTGACCGAGCCGGAGGCGAAGGTGGAGCCGTTCGAGGTCGCGAAGGCGCGCGAGTCAAAATACGCATCTTCGGTCCGGAGGTAGCGGTACTCCAGCGTGACCGCGAGGCCGGGAACGGTCGAGAGCGGGAAGGCGAGGCCGCCGATCGCCTGGTAGGCGAAGCCACCCTGCGTGTCGTTGGAGACCAGGCCCGCACCGCGGCCCCGGCTGACGGCAGCCACGGCATCGGCGTCGCGCCAGATGTAGCCCGCACCGACGCCGACATAAGGCGTCACCCAGGGCGCGAAGGGCAGGCTGATGTCATACAGGACGTTGCCCATGACGCCGTATTGCTGGCCGGCGCCGGATCCGTTGACCGATCCGCGCCCAGCCGCGTCGTTCCGGCGGTAGTTGCCCTCAAGCTCGACGCGGAGCCCCATGCCGAAGCCCCAGCCGACGGAGCCCACGACGGCGAGGCCGGTCTCGAAGCCGCCCCTGCCGGTCGTGGGGAAGCCGTTGGCGCGGGCGCCGGACGCCAGCGAACGGTTGGACAGGAAGGTGCTGTCCTCGACGAAGTTCAGGCCGGCGCCAGCGCCGACATAGAGGCCCGTGATGGGCTGGGCCTGGGCCATCGCCGGAAGCGCGATCACGCCCGTGGCGATGAAGAGCTTCGGGAAATTCATGCGGTCTCTCTCCTGCCCGGCATTGTCCGGGTTTGCTCGTTGCGCGCGATCAACGCCAACTTAGCCCTATCGTATGCATGGGTTTCATCGGATCGCAGCATAATTTCATACATTTTCCAGGAGCGTGCATATTTTGTCACACCTCCGTGGTCAACCTTAACCACAAAAGAAAGGGGCGCCTTTCGGCGCCCCTTTCCGATTCCTGCGAAGGAAGGTCCTGCTTAGCGCAGGACGATCTCGACGCGGCGGTTCTGCGGCTCGCGAACGCCGGCGGCGGTCGGGACGAGCGGACGGCTGAAGCCGAAGCCCTGGATGGTGATCTCGTTGCGGTTGATGCCGCGACGGACGAGCTCGGCCGCGACGTTCTCGGCGCGACGGACCGACAGGCGCTGGTTGTAGGCGGCGGTGCCGGTATGGTCGGCGTGGCCGGAGACCTCGATGCGGGTCGCCGACACCGCGCGGGCGTTGGTGGCGGCCTCGGCGATGATCTGGCGGGCACGGTCGGTCAGGTCCGCGCGATCCCAGTCGAAGAAGACCAGGTAGGTGCGGGCCGGAGCCGGAGCGGCGGCGACAGGCGCGGCCACCACGGGAGCCGGACGCGGCGCGTTGAAGGCATAGCGCAGGCCGACCAGGACCGAGTGGTTGTTGTTGGTCGGCTTGTAGGTGCCGGCCGCAACCGCAGCGCCGCCATTGTTGATCGCCGTCGTGCCGAGCTCGGGCTCGAGCGTGCCGAGGTAGCGGTACTCGGTGGTCAGCGCCAGGCCGGGCAGCATGGCGTCGAGGCCGAAGGACACGCCGACGATGCCCTGATAGGCGAACTGGCCGTCACGGTCATCCGTGAGGATGCGCGTCGTGGAGTTGATGCGGCCGCGCACGCTGCGCCAGTCGTTCCAGACGTAGCCGACACCGGCGCCGACATACGGAACGATGCCGATGCCGCCGACATTCAGGTTGAGGAAGTTGAAGTCGTACAGGGCGTTCGCCATCGCGCCGTACTGGTGGACGATGCCGCCGGTCGCCGAGGCGCCGGTGATCCGCTCCACGCTGTTGTTGCGGTAGTTGCCCTCGAGCTCGACGCGCAGGCCGTTGCCGAAGCCCCAGCCGATGCTGCCGACCGCGGCATAGCCCCAGTTGGTCTTGACGTCGTAGTTGCCGGTGATGGTCGTGGCGGGGCCGCGCAGGCGGACGCCATCGTCGCTCGGCGCGCGATAGTTCGCGCCAACGCCGCCGCCGATGTAGAGGCCGGTGATCGGCTGCGCCTGGGCGGCCACGGGCAGCGACAGAACGGTCGCGGCCAGAAGGGCCTTCTTGAGGCTCATCCTCGTTCTCCTTGAATACAAGTCGTTTGTTCGGTCGCTGCGCGTGCACCCGACGGGTACGATTCCGCGCTGCGTGACGGCAACCTAACAATAAGGCCGCGGGATTGCATCACCTTGTGGAGCAATTCCCGGAGGCTGTGGCCAAATCGCCACATGGGCCCTGGCCTTTTCGTCACAGGGGGTCAAAACGTCTCGGCGGCGTCGGCGGAGCTGAGGGCGTTCAGCGGCAGCAGGCGATTGGCATGGCCCAGTTTTCTGCCCGGCCGCGCCTCGGCCTTGCCATACCAATGCGCCACCACGTCGGCCCGCGCAACCAGTGCGGGCCAGGCGGCGAGGCCCTCGGGCCCCACGAGGTTGCGCATGACGGCGTCTGCGTGGCGCGCGGGGCTGCCCAGCGGCAGGCCGGCGACGGCGCGGACGTGTTGCTCGAACTGCCCGCACAGGCAGGCATCCATGGTCCAATGTCCGGAGTTGTGCGGGCGCGGAGCGATCTCGTTGCCGAGCAGGCTTCCGTCCGGCAGCAGGAACATCTCCAGCGCCACCACGCCCACCAGATCCAGCGCGGCTGCCACCTGTGCCACATGCGCCCGGGCCGCCTCCGCGGCCGCTGCCGGCAGGCGCGCGGGGGCGAAGGAGAGATCCAGGATATGGTGGCGATGCCGGTTCTCGATGGCATCGTAGGTCGCGACCACGCCGTCCATCCCACGCGCGGCGATCCCGGAGATCTCGGCCGCGAAGGGAACGAAGGCTTCCAGGATCAGCGGGCGGGGTGCGAGTCGCGCGAAGGCGGGCGCGGCGTCCTCCGGCCGGCGCAGCACCGCCTGGCCGCGCCCGTCATAGCCGAGGCGGGTGGTCTTCAGCACCGCCGGCAGGCCGATCTCCGCGATGGCGGCCTCCAGCTCCGATTCGCTCGTCACCTCGCGCCAGGGCGCGACGGGCACGCCGGCCCCGGCGAGGAAGCGCTTTTCCGCGACGCGGTCCTGACAGATGGAGAGCGCCCGGAGGCCGGGGCGGCAGGGCACCCGCCCTTCCAGGGCCTCCAGCGTCGCGACCGGGACGTTCTCGAACTCGAAGGTGACGACGTCGACGGCCTCCGCGAAGCGGTGCAGCGCGTCGAGGTCCTCATATTCCGCCAGCGTGTGCGCCGCCGCGACCTGCATGCCGGGCGAATCGGGCTCGGGCGCGAAGACGTGGCAGCGATAGCCCAGCCGCGCCGCCGCCATGGCGCTCATCCGGCCGAGCTGCCCGCCGCCCAGGATGCCGATGGTGGAGCCCGGGGGAAGGGGATCAGGCCGGGTCATGCGGAACGCCCTCGGTCTGCCGGGCGCGCCAGGCGTCGAGCCTCTCCGCCAGCGCGGGGTCGGAGAGCGCCAGGATGGCGGCGGCCAGCAGCGCCGCGTTGATGGCGCCCGCCTTGCCGATGGCCAGCGTTCCCACCGGCACGCCGCCCGGCATCTGCGCGATGGACAGCAGCGAATCCATGCCCTTGAGGGCGTGGCTCTCCACCGGCACGCCGAGCACCGGCAGCGGCGTCATGCTCGCCGCCATGCCGGGCAGGTGCGCGGCCCCGCCGGCGCCGGCGACGATCACCTTCAGCCCGCGGCCCCGCGCCTCGCGCGCGTAGTCGAAGAGCCTCTCCGGCGTGCGGTGCGCCGAGACGACGCGGCATTCGTGCGGGATGGCGAGGGCCGTCAGCACCTCGTCGGCATGGCGCATCGTCTCCCAGTCGGAGCGGCTGCCCATGATGACGCCGACCAATGGGTGCAGAGGGGGCGGCGATACGTCGGATGGAGTCATTATACTTGAGGCCCGCTCAGGCGATGATGTCGGGGACGAGCTGCCCCTCCAGCCAGGAAATCTCATCCTTCAGCTTCAGCTTGCGCTTCTTCAGCCGCTGCATCTGCAGCTGGTCGCCGAAGCCGCTCTCGAGGCGCGCGATGACGGTGTCGAGGTCGCGGTGTTCGCTGCGCAGTTCGTGCAGGCGGCGCAGCAGGGCCTCTCGGTCTTCCAACATCAGTTCCGCCGCATCCCTGGGGCAGATTCATTCGAGGGGAACGAATTCACTCGCCTGCCCGGCGCCAAGGGGGATAGCATGCCTGGATGCGGTCGCAACAGCCGCATGAACAGGCGACGCCCCTGGCGTTTCCGTCAGGGGCGATCCTAAGCAGAGGAAGCCGCTGCATGATGCATGCCCCGAGGGTGCGAGCCCTGGAATCCCGCCACGCAGAGCTGGAGACGCGCATTGCCACGGAAGGCGCCCGTCCGCGCCCCGACAACGATGCCATCACCCGCCTGAAACGCGAGAAGCTGCATCTCAAGGAAGAAATGGAGAAGCTCCGCCGCGCCCATTAGGGCGCGATCGGCCGAGGCGGCATCGCCGGGGGGCGCGAAACGCTCTTACCCTTGGTGGCAGCCGGTCCCTCCAGCCATCATTCGGTTTCGAAGGGCGTGGGAATGGGCGTCGGAATGGCGACGCCCTCGGCGCGGAGACGCTCCTGCGCGGTCGTCACGGCCGTGTTCAGGGCACCCTGGCTGCACAGGCCCAGGATCACGGGGTCGCGCGGCTTGATGTTCGCGCTGTTCCAGTGGGTACGGTCGCGCACCTTCTGGATGGTCTCCTTCGTGGTGCCGACCAGCTTGCCGATCTGCGCCTCGGTGAGCTCCGGATGGTTGCGCAGCAGCCAGGCGATGCCGTCCGGCCGGTCGTTGCGCTTGGCCACCGGCGTGTAGCGCCCGCCCTTGCCGCGCCCCTTGGCGGCGGGGATGGCGTTGGCCGCGAGCGTCAGCCGCGCGCTGGCGTCGGCCTCCGCGCGGGCGATGTCCTCGCGCGTCACCTGGCCGTTGGCGACCGGGTCGTAGCCGATGATGCCCTGCGCCACCTCGCCGTCGGCGATGGCCTGGACCTCGAGCGGGTGCATCTGGACGAAATCGGCGATCTGCTCGAAGGAGAGCGAGGTCTTCTCGATGAGCCAGACGGCGGTGGCCTTGGGCATCAGGGGCGGCTGGGCCATGACGGTGCTTCCATGGGTGAGGGGCTGCGCGACGGGCACGCGCCCAAACGGGGACAGCCCTTATGTCGCAAGCCCTATAGTGGCAGGGCCCGCCCGGGCCAAGCCCTGTGACGAATTGGAGGAATGCGATGTTCGACGAGGAGCCGCGGCCGAAGCTGGCCCAGCGCTTCACCCCCGCCGCCCTGCAGGATTGGGCCGAGACGGAGCTGCGCGCCTATATCGCGGACCTCCAGGCGGAGATCGCCCGGGCGGAGGCGGCGATCGCCGCGCGCTCGAACCAGCGGGCGGCGGCGGACGCCTTCTTCAAGCGGCCGGGTTGAGCCGGAAGGGCGATTCACGGCCTCCATAAGGAAAGGGCCGGCGGTCGCCCGCCGGCCCTCCCATTCAGACCTGCCGTCGAATTAGGCGGCCTGGGCGACCTGCTCGATCGCGGGCTGGCGCGGCGCCGGCGCCTGGATCTCGATCCTGCGGGGCTTCAGCGCCTCCGGCACCTCGCGCTTCAGCGCGACATGCAGCAGGCCGTTCTCCATCCGCGCGCCCTGGACCACGAGGTGGTCGGCGAGCACGAAGCGGCGCTCGAAGGCACGGCCGGCGATGCCGCGATGGACGTAGCGGCGCTCCTGGCCCTCGGGGGCCTGCGGGGCCTTGCCGCTGATCGAGAGCTGATCGTCGCGGACAACCATCTCGATGTCCTCGGGGCCGAAGCCCGCCACGGCCATGGTCAGCACGTAGCTGTCATCGCCGGTCGCCTCGATGTTGAAGGGCGGATAGGCCTGGGTCTCGGCCTGGTTGCGCACGCCGTCGAGCAGGCGGGCGACGCGGTCGAAACCGATGGCAGTGCGGAAAAGGGGAGAGAAATCAATGGCGTTCATACGCGAACCTCCTTCTGGAGCAAGGTCCTGTTGAAGCGTCCCGATCGGCTCCGTCCCCATGCGGGCGACAGGGCCTCGGATCCGCGCCGGAGCCCGCTGGGGCGCCCCGACGTCCGGGAGATGTGACGGCCGGCCGCGCCGTTCAAGAGGATTCGGGCAAAAACGAAAAAGCCGCCCAGGTCCTTGACCGGGCGGCTCTTTTCGGCGGCGAGGGGGCTTGAATCAGCCCTTGCGCATGCCGATGCCGGCGAACTTCTTGTTGAACTTCGCGACCTGGCCGCCCGTATCCATGATGCGCTGCACGCCCGTCCAGGCCGGATGGCTCTTCGGATCGATGTCGAGGCGCAGCGTCTCGCCCGGCTTGCCGCCCGCGGTGCGCGTCGTGAAGGTCGTGCCGTCCGTCATGATGACGGTCAGGTCGTGATAGGCGGGATGGGTGTCGGGCTTCATGGCGCGGGCTTTCGGGGAAGCGGCAGGCGCGATGGCTCCCGCCGTGGGTCGGCGGCGTTTAGGCCATCGGCCCCGCGCGTGCAAGCGCGGATCTCCACCGGTCCCATTCCAGCGCAGGTGCTGCCGCGCTAGTGTTGCGGCCGCAATGAGGTGCGGGAATGCCCATAGAGTGGATTGTGCCGGCGGTTGCGCTGCTTCTGCTGATCTGGGCGGTGATCGTCCATCGGCGGTTGGTCGCGATACGGGAGGCGGCGACGGAGGCCTGGTCGGAGATCGACGCCGAGTTCCGTGAGCGGCAGGATCTGGTCTCCCGCCTGCTCGAGAAGATCGAGGGGGCCCTCGGCCCCGAGAGCAAGACGGTCCGCCTGCTGGCCGACGCGCGCCGGGCGGCCGCGTCCGCGCGCTCGCCGGAAGCGATCGGAAAGGCCGAGGCGGCGCTGAGCGCCGCGATCGAGAGAGCCCTCACGAGGGGCGCCGGCCAGGCCGGGCTCCGGGACGATGCCACCTTCCGCCGGCTCCAATCCGAATTCCCGGAGATGGAGAAGAGGATCGACGCGTTGCGGCGCTTCTTCAACGAGAGCGTGGATGATTTCAACGCGGCGAGGGTGGGCTTCCCGGCCGCCTTCCTCACCTTCGTCATCAATCTTCCGGCGCTGGAGCCCCTGACTGTTCCCAAGGCTGCGAAGCCTGAGGCCGAGCGAACCGTTCAGCGCCTTTAAGTCGGCGTTCACCAAAGCCTCCCAGAATGGCGCCTCATCCCCACGGAGGGACGGGTGCAGGGCAGGCGGGCAGAGGACCGCGCCGCCGCGGAATTGCGGGAGCTGGTGGCGCAGCTGGAGCGGAGCGGGCTGGCGGAGCGGCGGGCGGATGTCCGGCGGCTGCTGGAGAGCTCGCGCTCGCTGCTGCACGCGTCGCAGCGGCCGGCCCTGGCGGCGGGGCCGCCGCCCCGCGCCGCGCCCTCGGCGCGCAAGCTGGCCGGCAAGCTCGGCGCGCTGCTGGGCTTCGTGCTCGACGCGCTGGTGCTGGCGGCCTTCCTCTGGGGATGCTGGTCGGCGCTGACGCATCATGGCCCGATATGGGAGGCCGTGCGGCGGCCGGAGGTGGCGCTGGCGCTCGCCGGGCCGGCCTGGATCCTGCTGCGCATGCCCGCCGCGCGGGAAGGGCTGCGCGAGGCCGGCTGCCGCGTCTTCTACCATCTGGCCTGGGGCTACGACTGGTTCGCCGAGGCCTTCAGCCGCCGGGCGATGCACCGGCTCTCGGCACGGCTGGCGGCGCGGGAGGTGATGTGGGCCTGGCGCCAGCACGCCCGCTCGCTGCTGCACCGGCCCGGCCCGAGCGACGTGGAAGCCTTCCTCGAGCTGGCCTATGGCGCGCGGGCGGCGGAGGCGTTCCGTCGCGCCGTCGAGCGCCTCGGCCGGGAGGATTGGAGCCTCCGTGGCGGGAAGGCCCGCAACCGGGCGGCGGAGCGGCTTGAGGCGCTGCGCTGGTCGGTGCTGATCCGGCTCTTCGAGGGGCTCGCGGCCTCCGGCGCGCTCTGGCCGGCGCCTGAGCCCGAGCCTCAGCCTGAGCGTGGGCCCGAGCCGGTCTCCCGGTCGATGCCGGAGCCTCCACCGCCGCCGGCCGAGGATCAGCTGCCGCCCCTGGCTGCGCCCGAGCCCGCCCCCGCCGAGCCGCCTGAGATCACCCAGCGTCGCGTGGATCTCCGTGACCTCATCCGCAAGAAGCGGCAGGACATCACCAATGCCTATGGCTGGAAGCTGAAGACCGAGGCCGAGATCGCCCAGCGCGACGGCTATCTCCGGCAGACGCGCAAGGAGATCGCGGAGCTGGAGCGGGAACTCGCCGCCCTCGGCGGGTGAGGCTTTCGACTCCAGGCGGTTTGGCGCGAAGATCGGGCCCCGACGACGGAGCCTGTTCATGCAGCGGATCACCATCAGCGTCGACGAGGAGCTGCTCGGCCTCGTCGACGGGCTCTGCGCGCGCCGCGGCTATGCCAGCCGGTCGGAGGCGATCCGCGACATCCTGCGCGAGACCCAGGCACGCGAGGCCGCGGCCGGCGACGGCGACGCGCCCTGCGTGGCCGCGCTCAGCTATGTCTACGAGCACGAGACGCGCGACCTCGCCCGGCGGCTGACCAGTGCCCAGCACCACCACCACGACCTCTCGGTCGCGACGATGCACGTGCATCTCGACGAGGAGGAGTGCCTGGAGGTGGCCGTGCTCAAGGGGACCGTGTCGGAGGTGCGCGCCTTCGGCGACAGCCTGGTGACCCAGCGCGGCGTGCGGCTGGGGCACCTGCATGTCGTGCCGGTCGCGGGGCGTCGCCCCCATGGCCACGACCCGAAGGCCGGGGGCTGACCCATTCCACGTCAGTAGGAATTTTCGATCTTTTCTTCCTACGATTCCCTGTCATGATTTGCCGGACATGTCTGGAGTCCGGTGGTTTGTGATTCACGAAAAGCTCTCGGGTTTCCGGCATACCCCGTCCCTGACCGCCCTTCTCCTCGCCGTCGCCGGTCCGGCGGCCGCCCAGGAGGCACCTTCCGCCATCCGCCTGCCGGACCTCAGCATCGTCGCGCCCGCGCTGCAGCCCGTCGCGGCGGCCAGCGAGCTGCGCGTCTCGGGCGAGGAATTGCTCTCCCGCCCCGTCACCCGGCCCGGCGAGATCCTGGAGGCAGCACCCGGCCTCGTCGTCACGCAGCACAGCGGCGAGGGCAAGGCGAACCAGTATTTTCTGCGCGGCTTCAACCTGGACCACGGCACCGATCTCGCCATCACGCTGGACGGCATGCCGCTCAACATGCGCACCCATGCCCATGGCCAGGGCTATGCCGACCTGAACTTCCTCATCCCCGAGCTGCTGGAGGGGATGCGCGTCCGCAAGGGCCCCTACTTCGCCGATCTCGGCGATTTCGCCAGCGCCGGCGCGCTCGACCTGACACTTCGCGACACGATCAGGCCTTTCGCACAGGTGACCGGTGGCAGCTTCGGCTATTGGCGCGGCCTCGCGGCCGGCAGCCACGCGCTGGGGCGGGGACAGCTCCTGCTGGCGGGCGAGGTGGCCGGCTATGACGGCCCCTGGCGGCGGCCCGACGAGCTGCGGCGCTTCAACGGCCTCGCGCGCTACAGCCAGGGCGGCCAGGCCGAGGGCTTCACCGTCACCGCCATGGCCTATTCCGGCCGCTGGAGCTCCACCGACCAGATCCCGGCCCGCGCCGTCTCCGAGGGGATCATCGGCCGATTCGGCACCATGGACCCGACCGACGGCGGCATCACCCAGCGCTACAGCCTTTCCGCCAACTGGCACCGGCAGACGGAGAGCGGGACGACGCGGATCAGCGGCTACCTCGTCCGCTCGACGCTCGATCTCTTCAACAACTTCACCTACTTCCTCGATGACCCCGTGAACGGCGACCAGTTCCGCCAGCAGGAGCGGCGCTGGCTCACGGGGATCGATGCGAGCCATACGATGCCGGGCCGCCTCTTCGGCCGGCCGCTCGAGACGCGCATCGGCTTCCAGACGCGCTACGACGACGTCTCCCTCGGCCTGACGCGCACACAGGCGCGGAACTACCTCTCCACCGTGCGGGACGACGCCGTGCGCCAGGGCAGCGCGGGAATCTGGGCCGATGCGACGCTGCGCGCAACGCAATGGCTGCGCGGCACGGTCGGGCTGCGGGTGGACGGGATGACCGGCCGCGTCCACAGCACGCTGCCTGAGAATTCCGGCACGGCCACCGAATTCATCGCGAGCCCCAAGCTCGGGCTGGCGCTGGGCCCCTGGCGTGGCACGGAGCTCTTCCTCAATGCCGGCACGGGATTCCACAGCAACGACCTGCGCGGCGCCACCATCGGCGTCGACCCGGTGGACCGGCTGACGCCGCTCTCGCGCGTGCCGCTGCTGGTGCGCAGCAAGGGCGCCGAGATCGGCATCCGCGCACGGTGGCTGGAGGGGCTGGAAAGCAGCCTGGCCGTCTTCGTGCTGACGCTGGGCTCGGAGATCGTCTTCGTCGGCGATGCCGGCACCACCGAGGCGAGCCGGCCCTCCCGGCGGATCGGGGTGGAATGGACCAACCGCTGGCGCGTGACGCCCTGGCTCGCGCTCGACGCCGACCTTGCGGCCACGCGCGCGCGCTTCACCGACAGCGATCCCGCCGGCAGCCACATCCCGGGCGCGCCGGATGTCGTGGCGTCGGCCGGCGTGACCTTCGGCGGCGAGGGGGCTGGCTGGTTCGGCTCGGCGCGGCTTCGCTATTTCGGCGCCCGGCCGCTGGTGGAGGACGACAGCGTCCGCTCGCGGCCCTCGACGCTGGTGAATGCCCGGCTGGGCTACCGCTTCGAGAACGGGATGCGGGCGCAGTTGGACGCGCTCAACCTCTTCGGCAGCCGTTCCAGCCAGATCGAGTATTTCTATGAGTCGCGTCTGCGTGGGGAGGCGGCTGGGGTCGCCGACCGGCATTTCCATCCGGTCGAACCGACGGCCCTGCGCGTCACGCTCACGATTCCCCTCTGAGAATCCCCCCTCTGAGAATCGATGAAGGCCGGCGAGGGGCGTCCTCGCCGGCCTTCACTGTTGGGTGGATTCGCTCCTCCCAACGGCCCGTCCTGCGACCCCCTGGAGGCGATCGCGGGGCTGGCCTTTCCGGTCAGTTCGTGTTCGAGCCCGGCGCCGAAGGCGCGCCCGGAGAAGGGACGCCCGGACGTGCCATGCGTGTCGCGGGATCGCTGACCCCCGGATGGGCCGGATTGGCCGCATTGCCCGAGGCGCTGGCGCCCGGCGTCGGCGTGCGGTCCAGCGGGCTGCCGGTCGGATTGCCCGTGCTGCCCGGCGGCGAGCTGGGCATGCCGGTCTGGCGGCTCACCGTGGCGCTGGGATCGGACCCCGGCGGACGCGGCGTGTCGGTGCTGCTGCCCTGGGCAAAGCCGGCGACCGGAGCAGCAAGCAGCGCGGCGGCCATGGCGAGGGCGGGCATGTGGCGTTTCATCATGTTAAGTTCTCCTTCATGCATTCGCATATGTTCTCAACGCGGCTGTGCGGAGCGGGTTGCCGCCGATTCCGGCCATGAGGCTCAGTCGTCCGTCGGATGGGCCGGCTGTTCCGTGGCTTCCGGCCCGCCGCGCACCTCGTCCTCGGGCCCGACCTCCTGTGGCGCGGAGGAGGCTTCGGGCCGGCTGGCCTCCCGCAGGACCAGGCGCTCGATCCACTCCTGCATGGATATTCCGGCGCGCTTCGCCGCGGCCTCGGCCGCGGCCAGGACGTCGAGGGAGAGCCGGAGCGGGGCATCGGGAAGGTGCATGTGCGGCGAACGCAGGGGCGCGCACCGCGTTGCCGGCGGCTATGCTGCCTGCCTCACCGAAGGACGAGGCACAGCATGGACCCCGAACTCCCAGCGACCGCGCAGCCCGCGGAGATCACCCATCCCGAGGAGATGAAGGCGAGCGTGACCTTGAAGTTCGGCCCGGCCAGCGTCACGGCGGCCGCGCGCACGACGCCCGCGGGGCTGGTGACGACCGCCATCCTGGTCTCCGCGATCCTGCTGTCGCTGGTGCCGCTCGTCCGGGCCGCGCGGGAAACGCAAAGGTAGGGGGGGATGGTGGGCGCGACAGGGATTGAACCTGTGACCCTGCCGTGTGAAGGCTTAGGTCGCGTGTTTTCGGAACACTCCAGGAATATTCTGGAGTACTCTATCCGACTGATAAGGCTGCGTTTCCGATGACTTCGAGCTTTCCTGCCAGCGCCAGCATATTCCCGAGTTTCCGATTTCGTGGTGAGTATTTGGTGAGTCGTTCTCCCAAGGCAGGGGTTTTCAGGCATGGCCAAGCTCACGAAATCGGTGCTCGAGGCGGCCCAGCCAAAGCCGAAGCAGTTCACCGTCTGGTGCAGCGAGCTGCCGGGCTTCGGGGTCGCCATCCAACCCACCGGGAACCGCACCTACATTGTGGACTACCGCAACGCCGACGGTGTCCGGCGCCGGATGACGATCGGCAGGCACGGCAGGATCACCACCGAGGAGGCGCGCAAGCTGGCCATGGCCACCCTTGGCAGCACGGTGCGCGGCGAAGATCCCGCTGAGGAGCGAACCACCCGCCGGAAGTCCCTGACCGTCGCCGAGCTGTGCGACAACTACCTCAAGGCCGCCGACAAGGGCCTGATCCTCGGCAAGGCCGGCCGTGCGAAGAAGGCCTCGACGCTGGACACCGACCGAGGCCGCGTCGAGCGACACATCAAGCCGCTGCTGGGCCGAAAGCTCGTGATCGATCTTCAACAGTCGGACATCTCCCGCTTCATCCGCGACGTGACGGCCGGCAAGACGGCCGCCGACGTGAAGACCGGGCAGCGCGGTCGGGCGATCGTGCAAGGCGGCGCCGGCACGGCGGCCCGTACGGCTGGCCTGCTCGGCGGGATCCTCTCCTATGCTGTCTCGGAAGGCGTGCTGCAGTTCAACCCGGCCCGCGGTGTAAAACGGCCTGCTGACAAGAAACGGCAGCGCAGGCTCAGTCCGGAGGAGTACCGGGCGCTGGGCAAAGCCATCACGGATGCCGAAGCCGAGGGCGTGTTGCCACAAGCCATCGCGGGCACCTGGCTCCTCGCCCTCACCGGCTGCCGCTACGGCGAGGTGCAGTCCTTGCGGTGGGGCGAGGTCGATGCCGAGGGCGGCGCCCTACGGCTCGGCGACACGAAGACCGGAGCGTCTGTCCGGCCGCTGGCGAGGCGCGCGATCGACGTGCTGAACGGGATGGAGCGAGCGGACGGTAACCCTCACGTGCTGACGGCCGCGCGGAAGGCCTCCGGCCACTATGGAGCCCTCAACGCGGCCGTGGAGCGGCTTGTGGCCAAGGCAGGCCTGGCAGGCGTCACGTCGCACACCCTGCGGCATTCTTTCGCCAGCGTCGGTGACGACCTCGGCTTCACCGCCAACACCATCGGCGCCGTGATCGGCCACGCCGGGCATTCCATCACCTCTCGCTATATCCATAAGCTCGACAGTGTCCTGATCGCCGCGGCGAACAAGATCGCCAATGAGATCCACCGGCAGATGACGGGCCTCGAGGCAGAGGTGGTGGCGCTGCCGATGCGGCGACGGAAGGCGTAATTCCTGCACGTCATCATTGTTTTGAGGTGGAACGCGGTGGAACAGGTGGAACAACATTGATTTCGCAGGAAAAAATCCTGTTCCACCACCTGTTGCGACAGGTGGAACACGGTGGAACAGGCGAGCTTAGCGCGTCCGGCGCGGGTATCGACCGCGGTCCTTCACCTTCCATCCCAGCTCGCTGAGGCGGTAGCCGACCTTCATGCCGATGGCGAAATACCTGCCGGAGGACGGTCCCTTCTCCGCCAAGCCGAGCGAGACCAGCCTGTCGGCGACGACCTCGCCAAGGCTCCCGCGCTTCGCGAGCGGTTCGAGGTCGCTCAGCGCATTCGCTAGTTGGCCGATGCCCCGCCATTCGTGAGCGTTGAGCATCGTGTTGGCGAGGAAGTATTCTTCGTCTTCCGTCATCGAGATTCCGCAATCTCTTCAATCTCAGTTTCGGTTAGCTGATAATTTTCACCGAGCCGCCGCCACATTCGCAGCATACGCCGATAGTGTCCAAGCGTAGAGCCACTGTGGGAGTTGTCGGGACGGTCGTTCAACTCATCCCATTTTCCGAGTGTACGGCGGATGAACTTGGCATATCCGTAGTGGCCGCCATCATCGTTGCCGTCGAAGCCATCAAACAACGCATAGTGACTCTTGGGCGTATAGTCGAGCTTGATGCAGGATAACTTAATCGCGCGAAAGACGTTCAGGATTTCTTCAACCTCGCGTGAGATTTCATGTTTTGTTGTCTCTTTATATATCGATGGATTTATCTCGGAATAACAGTGCTCGAAGCCATGCGAGAGGATTTCCTGATTGGTTTCATATTCCGGCGCATCTTCCGGATTGAGGCGCTTCAGAATTTCGTACTGATTCCAAAGCGTCAATCGCTCAGCCCAGGTCAGCATTTCGTTCCCCTTTCAAGCAGTGCATCCGGCTTATTGCCGCTCTCTGCCACGCTATCATGCTGTGAAAGCCAAAATCTCAGCTGATATGCGACTTTTTACATTCCGTCTGGACCGGCATGATACTGGCATGAAGGTATTCTCCAAAGACGACGCCGCCAAGATTATCGGCGACGGGATCGGGATGTGGCGCTCCGATAGAGCCGGCGAACCTTTCGTGTCAGATGACGGGGCCGCCTTCGGGCTGCCCCTTGTCGTTTGGGCCGGCAGGGCGGACCGAGTTTTGGAAGCCCGGCTCAGACGCCTAGCCGAACTCAGGCGCGGCAGGGACCGGTCCATCCCCAAGCGTCATTCGGGCGTAGGTACGGAAGCGAGGATATGGAGGCAAGACCGCCGCCCCGGCGTCCCATCGCTGGGTCGCGGGGTCCTGGATCGTAGGGGGAGCTCCGTTCGCACCGAGAGTTGATCGGAATGAGGGGATGATCGTCCGTAGGCGGGTGCTATCCTAAGGCGATGCCCAGCCCCTCAAATTTACGTTGAACCAAAGCTGCTCCCGTGCATTATACCTTCATGGGCTGAAGCCCCGGGGTTTGCGTTATGCAGGCCGCGTCAAAGGCTCGGAGCGATCCGGGCCTTTTTCGTATCAAAGCAGCTGTACTTTACACCGCGGCTCGGGATGTCCTCAGGCCGGAGAAAAGCATCAATAATGCGGCTGCGGGCGTGAAGCGCTTGAAATGGGGGATAACCCTCATGATAGCCGCCGCGCGCCATGGCGTAGAGCACTAGATCTGCGAGCTGGACCATTGGAACCTGTTTAGTGACGCGGTTTGGCTGACCGCGAATAAGCGTGCGGAAGTCCTCAGGCTGTAGGCTTTCGTACCCGGCGGCGGCGGAACCGCCGAAGGGCATGCCGTTTTGCTTCAGCGCCTTCATGTAGCCCAGAAGAGCCCGATCCTCTCTCTTTCCGGCCTCTTCAAAATAAACGACGAGCTGCCCGTCGCGTTCGCGAGCGAATTTGGCCGCGCGCTCAACCAGAATCGCAAACGCGGTCTGGCAGAGGAGCCACGGCTCCGGGTGCCTTTCGGAATAGCGCGCCACATAGCCTGCCCGATCAATTACACAGGAGACACTGATAATTGGGGCATCAAGGATGAATGCTTCCAGATCTGCCAGGAACGCGTCGGCCTGCGCGGCGTCTTTTGAGAGCCAGGAAAATGCGGCGCGGGCCCCTCGGATCTTCGTGGAATGGAGGGGGGCAGTAATTTCCCAGCGCTTCAACAGCGCTGCATGCGAGGCAAGCACAGTCCCGATGTCTTCTTCTGCGATCAAGACGCCGCCCAGCGCGAAATAGTCCATTCCATCTGCCCGCAGGGCCTGCGGCTTGTCAGAGTATCGCGACCCCGAATCGTCGACATACAAGTGGAAGAGAGACAAGCTGGCCTCGTAAAAATCAGATGGATCTCAATTTCTATCGACTTGCGGCTGATGTCCACTACCCATCGGTTCGACCCGGATGTTGGGAGCTGCCCCGGGGTCATGGCCACAAACTCGAGGACGCAACCATGAAGCAGTACCCGATCAGGGCGCCACGCGATGGCTACAGGGGCGCCGACCCGAAAAAGCGCAGGAAGAGCCAGGAATTCAACCGCGTCGCCGGCCGTGTGGAAGCCCACATCAACGCTCTAATCGCAGATTGGCCGGCTGACACTTGCAGTTCGATTATGAGCTACGAAGTTGCCCACGACCTAGGCGAAGATAGTGATCTCGTCCACCGGATCATCTCCGGGATTGATGGCGGATCGAACGGGGTGACCGTTTGGAAGGGCGACTACGAGCGCGCCTTGAAGCGCGAAGACTAAGAGGCCGGCGGCCTTCGCAAAAGGCTCAAAATCGACCGCAACGCGGGAGAAAATGCGCAATGCCTTCTTCTCGGGCCCAGTCAGATTTCGCCAGTCCAATTCGTCAAAAATAATCGGCTCACCCACGTCCCAACCACCGGGTAAATTTGATCAAAGGGAATCCGGGTCCGGAAAATCCTGAAACCCTTCTGGCATCGCAAGACTTCGTTCCGGCCCTGGCCCCAAACTTGGCGGTAGGATCCTAATAGTAGGCATAAATCCAAGTGATGTTGAGGGTTGAGGGGCTCTTCGACTGATCAGTCGCCCATCGCGCAATTCACCGAGATATTGTCTATTTTTGCCATAGATGCGGCCCTTACTCCGGCGGCCGACATGGCGCCCATCGCTCGTGTAGAGCTCGCCATAGTCCAGCCACCCAAAATATTCGCCATTCCACCGCCAAACAAAATCCATCGCAGCCATCCCAGTGTAACTTGAGACGAAGTTAGCACAACTCCGGCGCCATCCCCTTGGAAGATATCATGGCTTAGAGCGTGTTTGAGGAGGGATTCCGGCGAGTTGCGAAGCGTGATTCATGGGTTGTCGCCCTATTGGACGCCCTTCAATGCGACGCGAACGCCTCTCCTATCCGACTGACTTGGCCGAGCCGCGGTGGGCGGCCATCGCCGATGTTCGCGGCACCGATCTTCTGACGCGGCGGACCTCGGCGCAGATCGCGCGACGCAGGCGTTCGACCAAGGCGCCGCTGCGCGTGCAGTGGGGGCACTGATCAGCGCGGCGGCCGAGGCCAAGGCGGCGGGCCTGGACGATGCCACCGTCGCCGCCATCCTCGCGCGAATGGATTGGAAGTCCTAGACGCCGATCCGCCTTGATAGGCAGCCCTCTGGGCTACGAACGCCTTGCGATAGTGTCTGTCGCAGTGTCTGTCACAGCACGCGCGCGATCACTACGGTGCTCGGGCTGAGCCCGATTATGCGCGGTCAGCAGGGGGCCGGGGCCATGCTGAGCAAGTCCAAATTCGGCGTTCCCAAGGATCTCTGGGATGCCGCGAAGCAGGAGGCCATCGCCGTGATTGTCGACCACGCCCGCGTCCGGGGTATGATCTCATATTCGGACTTGGTCCAGCGGATCCAGTCAGTGGATTTTGCTCCCTACGATCCGCGCCTCTTCCACCTCCTCGGCGAAATCTCCAGCGAGGAGGATGTTGCCGGGCGTGGCATGCTGACCGTGCTGGTCGTCCACAAGGCCGGCGATATGCAGCCCGGCCCTGGCTTCTATGAGCTGGCGAGTAGGCTCGGGCGAGACACCAGCGACTTACTCTCGTGCTGGGTCAGCGAACTGCATCGGGTGCATGCGACCTGGGCTGTTTAGGTCACGCGTCGCTTCAGGCCTACCGGCGGGCTGCCTTCGCTTCCTCATCGTGAGCGGCGTCTACGGCTTGAATCGCGACTTGGATGTCCGCCAGTCGCGCAATGAGGTCCTTCATCTCTCCGATAGGCAGGTCGGTATCGCGAATTTCCTTGAGCAAGCAATTGCGCTCATAGACGAGGTTGCCTCGGAGCTGATGATAGCCGTGGACTTCGACCATTTTTTCTCCTCCAGAGGGCACTGTGGGCTGCGATTTTTCAAGAGCACGCCGAGGGGCAGATCCGCCGGCTGCCCGATCTTAAAGGGTAGTGGGCAGGGATCGGCCGCAAATTTACATTGACGCTTTCCGCTCTATGTTGGAAAATCACCAATATCAATGACGCGGGATCTGCGACGTGAAGCTTCGGGAATTCTATGGGCGTTTCGCCGCGCCGGCTCTGGGGATGTCGCCCCAGGAAGCGTATGAGCTCCAACGCGCGCTGCAGATGGATGAACGCGCTGCCGAGCAGGGCCTACGCTCGGCGCGTTCCGGCCCGGGCGGCGGTGCGGATGCAACGCCTTTCACAGTCGGATTCATGATCATTGGCGCTCTGGTGGCCGGTCCCCGATCCGGCGCCATTGAGGCTGTGTGGCGGTACTGGCACACGCCCGCCGAAGGATCGAGCACCGGAGGATGGGTGAACCCGGCGACCAATCAAATTGAGCCACCGCCGCGCCTGATGCTTTGCCCGCTGACAAAACAACACCTTTTCGGCGAGGCGCTGAAAAGCATTTTGGCGTCTCCGCCGCTGGCTGGTCGCGTCGACAGGATTGAGGTCACTCGCGATGTTGAAGATGTGTCCATCTTCTTCCGTGATGGTAGGAAGGTCGTGCAGTCACGCTTCGTGAAGTCGTACAATCGCGATCATGCTGCCGCAGCCGGCTTTCGCACCATCGCGATCATCGGCGGCGACGTCCTCGCGACGATCGCGACCGCTGAGTGACCGTGATGCCGATTAAATTCGTGACCGGTCTGACCCCGCTGGACAGCTATCTCGCGACCGGCGGCGGCGAGTGGATTCTGAGCGACGCCTTTGAGCGCCGGTGTGTCGCCCTCTTCGACCGCTTCGACCGCGGCGAGGAGCTGACCGTCGAGGCGGCAGCCCAGGCCGTCCGGTTACCCGTTCGAGTGTTCGCCGAAGTCTATATTGATTGGCTTGCGCTGCGGCTTCTCGGCGAGGCGGTCAATGCCACAAAGCACTAATTCCGAACGGCCGTGCGACCCGGCCCGCGCCCGCGTCCGGGCACGAGAAGCCTCCGCTGCAGCGGAGGCAGGTCGCACCCTTCAACGAACGATCCGGCTGAGCTCGCTGGAAACTGCCCGGTCGAAACGAGTGAACATCACGCAACAGGGCATGCCGCCGCGCTTTCGCGTTTCACGCGACGACTCGAGCTGACCCGACCCAACCGTCCTTTCCTCTAGCAACCTGGAGAAATCACATGATCGAGAAAGAACCCGCCTCGGCGGGAACGGCGGAGCTATGCCTGCCGCCTGCCCTCCGGAACAAGGTCCGCTATCGCGCGGACGAAGCGGCCGTATACCTCGGCGCCATCCACGGCGTGCCCGTCGCGCCGCGTACTCTGGACAAGCTGAGGTCGACCGGCGGCGGCCCTAATTTTCAGAAGTTCAATCGCTCCGCGCTCTATCATCGCGATAGCCTCGACGCCTGGGCGCTCGCGAAGCTCGGTACGACCAAGACCAGCACCAGCGACGCCGGCGCGCGCGATGCGTAGTTCCCTCGCCATGCCTTCCAGCGACGACGACTGCGTGATGCATCCCGTCCCGACCGAGCGCGGCACGATCGACTTCAGGAAAATCAATTTGGCGGCTCTGGCCGTGCTGCCTTCTCTGCTGTTCCGCTGGCTCCCGGACGGTCACCGCGCCGGCCATGAATGGGTGTGCCGAAACCCGCGTCGATCCGACCGGAAGCCAGGGTCATTTTCCGTCAACATGAACACGGGCAAGTGGGCCGACTTCGCCACGATCGATCGCGGAGGCGATGTGGTGTCGCTCGCCGCCTACCTCGCCGGGATCAGCCAGTTCGATGCGGCGCGAAACCTTGCAGTCATGCTTGGGCTTCGTTGATGGACGGAGCCAGCATGTTCGCGCCCTTATCGGAAGAGGAAGCGAGCGTCGTGAAGCGCTCTCAACCGAGATCCGGCAGCAAGACGCCGATCATCCCGGTGCCGACCGATGCGCCTGTCATGGAATTCGTTCATCCCCGGTATGGTGTACCCACGCGCTCTTGGCCGTATTTCGATGCCGAGGGGCGGCTTGTTGGCTACGTCTGCCGCTGGGATTTCGTCGGTGACGATGGCGAGCCGACGAAGGAAATTCTGCCCGTCACCTTCTGCGACCTGGGCAAGGGGAGGCGCGGCTGGCGGTCGAAGGGGATGCCTTTACCGCGCCCTCTGTTCGGTCTGCCGGGGATCCTTGCCCGACCCCACGCAGCGGTTCTGATCACAGAAGGCGAAAAAGCGCGCGACGCCGCCGCGGAGCTCTTTCCCGAGATGGTGACGACGACGCCAGCGCACGGAGCCAAGAGCCCGCATCTCACGGACTTTGGTCCCCTCGCCGGCCGCACGGTGGTGATCGCCACCGACTTCGACGAGCCTGGTCGCGTTAATGACAAGGGCAGGTCGCTGCATCCCGGTCGAGACTTCGGCGACAAGGTGTGCGAGTTGGCGCGCGCCGTTGGCGCCGCCCGCCTGCTGCACCTTCATCCTGATCGCCTCGGTGCTTGGCGATGGCATGATGGCGAAAGGGTGCCTCGTGGCGAGGCGATGCCGGACGGCTGGGATCTCGCCGATGCACTCGATGAGGGCTGGACGGCCCAGCGGGTGGCGGACCTCCAAAGCGACCCGGCATTCCTCGCGCCCTATCTAGACGCCGCTCGGGACGAGCTCCGTCGCTCTGAGAGGTCCGACGAATCAGAGGCCTTCACCGGCTGGCCCTTCCGTGTTGAGGAAGACGGGGTCCGAAAGCGCATCGAGCGGAAGGATCGAGACACGGAGGATACCATCGTCGAGTGGCGTTGGCTCTGTTCGCGTCTCGAGGTTGCCGCAGAGACCCGCAGCGCCGACGGCGACGAATGGGGCCGCCTACTTCGGATCACGGATCGCGATGGCCGCGTAAAGGAATGGGCGATGCCCATGGCGATGCTGGCGGGCGACGGCACCGCCTATCGCGAGCGGCTGCTGTCCCTCGGGCTGATCATGGCGCCGGGCCGCTTTGCTCGCGACGCATTGCATGACTTCATCTCGACGGCTCGTCCTGATCACAAGGCACGTTGCGTCAGCCATATCGGTTGGCAGGGCAGAATCTTCGTCGGCTTTAACGAAAATTTCGGTGAGACCGATGGGTGAGCGGTACCTCCTCCAACATGATGGAGCGCTTGATCACGCATACCGCCGGCGCGGCACGCTGGAGGGCTGGCAGGAGCACATCGCCCGATACGCCGTTGGCAACTCCCGGCTGGGGCTTGCCCTCTGCACTGCGTTCGCCGGGCCGCTGCTGTATCCAACCAGCTCAGAATCGGGCGGCTTTCATTTCCGCGGGAGCTCCTCGATCGGAAAGAGCACGATACTACACGCCGCTGGCTCCGCTTGGGGTGGTGGTGGCATCGGCGGCTTCGTCCGTCCCTGGCGCGCCACCGCCAATGGCATCGAGGGCGTGGCCAAGCTCCATTGCGATGGCTTGCTGTGCCTCGACGAAATTTCCCAGGTCGATGGCCGAGAGGCTGGGCAAATTGCCTACATGTTGGCGAACAGCCGGGGTAAGGCGCGTGCCAGTCGGTCAGGTGAAGCTCGCCCTGCGGCGGAATGGAGGCTGCTCTTCCTGTCCACGGGGGAGATCAGCCTTGCGGCGAAAATCGCGGAGGATGGGCGCGGCCTTCGCGCCGCTGCTGGTCAAGAAGTTCGGGTCGTCGATATCGCGGCCGACGCCGGTAAGGGCATGGGGATCTTCGAGAACCTGCACGGGTTCGCGTCTGCCGATGCCTTAGCGCGTCACCTCAAAATGGCGGCCGGCGAACATTACGGCGAGGCATGGCGCGCTTTTGTGCGGATCCTGGTGAAGGACTTCGACGGCATCGCGCCGGCCGTCAGCCGCTATCGCGACCAGTTCATTGCCGAGAACATACCGGCCGGTGCTGATGGTCAGGTGAGCCGCGTGGCGGCCCGGTTCGGCCTGGTGGCTGCGGGTGGCGCGATGGCGACGGCGTTCGGCGTTCTGCCCTGGCCAGATGGTGAGGCCGCCCGAGCCGCCGCGCGATGCTTCCAGGGCTGGTTGCAGCTGCGTGGTGGCGTCGAGCCGGCAGAGGAACGCGACGCCGTGTCGGCGGTGCGGCGCTTCATCGAATTGCATGGCAATTCCCGCTTCGAGGCTATGGGAGTCCTTGCGCCGAAGGATGAGAAGGGCGCGCCGCTCGACGTCCGAATTCCTAACCGAGCTGGGTTCCGTCGCCGGGATGAGGCCAGCGAGATTGAATATCTGATTTTACCGGAAGTTTGGCGGACCGAGATCTGCGCGGGCATGGACGCCGTGGCAGTGGCGAAGGCGCTCGCCAAGCATGGCCTGCTCCTCCGAGGCGAGGACAACAAACTGCAGAAGAATACCCGCCTGCCCGGCTTCTCGAATTCGGTCCGCTGCTACGTCATCACCTCCGGCATCCTTGGTGACGAAGGCGATGCCTGACCTTTCCCGCTTCACGGCGCTGGCTCGGAGGGCCGGCGTTGTTCCACCTGTTCCACCAGCCCCTGCAGCAGGTGGAACAGGTGGTGGCACACGAATTATCAAGCATTATCAGCACGTTGAAAAATTTGTTCCACCTGTTCCACCTGTTCCACCGAAAAACATCGATGTCCGGCGTGAAATCGACCTTCAGGCTGCTTTCGAGGAACGCGCGGCCATCATCGAGTTCGACGGCGGCATGTCCCGTCAGGAGGCGGAGGCATTGGCCTGGGCCGAGGTATTCGGCAGCAGGAGCCGCCCAGCGCACACGCCTGCAAAATACTGAAACATCCTGCATTTTCCAGCACTTCTAACATCCCAGGTACTATCGATTTCGCTTCCATTTTGCGCCGGCTTACCGTGCCTCTGTCTACATGTTCGAAGGGCTGAAGCGACTCCTTGGCATCGAGACGAAGAACGCTCTGGCGAACCCCTCGCCGGAGCTTCTTTCATTGTTCGGGGCCGTGCCGACCGCGGCCGGCATCTCCGTCTCCGCCGAGTCGGCCTTGCGCAGCCCGACCACCCTGGCCGCCTGCCGCGTCATCGCGGAAAGTTTGGGCGGCTTGCCCTTCCATCTCTACCACCGTAGCACCGATGGTGCCCGCAACCGCGACAGCACGCACCCAGCCGCACGGATCCTCGCCGGCGACTGGTGCCCCTGGGCTGGCGGCGTCGAGACACGCACCGCCATGCAGCTCGATGCCCTGCTCCACGGCGCCGCCTACGGCCTGGTCGTCCGCGTCAACGGGCAGGCGCGGGAAATCCATCGTCTCGATCCGCGTTGCGTCACCCGCGACACGACCGGTCCGGAGCCGCGCTTCAAGGTGCGAGAGAACAACGTCGAGCGCGTGATCGACTGGCGTGACTTGCTCACTGTCCGTACGCCCGGCTCGATCGGCGGGCGCACCATCTGCTTGATCAATCTGTGCCGCGAGGCCATCGCCATGGACCTCAGTATGGCCGAGCACCAGGGCAGGCTCTTTTCAAACGGGGCGCGACCTGCAGGTATTTTCAAATATAGCAAGTCCCTCAGCGAAGCAGCTCTTGTGCGTTTACGGGCGCAATTCGATGATTCGTTCTCAGGCGCAATCAACAGTGGTCGCACGCTTATCTTGGAAGATGGAATGGCGTTCGAGCCGCTTCAGTTTTCGAGCGTCGACCTCGAGTTCACACAGCTGCGCCGCTTCGTCATTCAGGAGATCGCCCGCGCCTTCAAGGTGCCCGGCACGCTGATCGGCGACCTGGACCGCGCCACCTGGCGCAATGTCGAGGAGCTGATGCGGCAGTTCGTGCAGACCTGCCTGCTGCCTTGGAGCGAAGCTTGGAAGTCAGCCCTGGAGCGCGCGCTGCTGAAGCCGGAGGAGCGCCGGGAATACTTCGTGGAGGCCGTCTTCGACGATCTGCTGCGCGGCGATCTGGCTGCGCGCTTCACCGCCTATCGCCAAGCTGCCGGCGGCGCCTGGCTCACTCCCAATGAAGTTCGCCGCCTCGACAATCTGCCGCCGATCGCCGGCGGTGACGCGCTGATTCTCCAGGCTGGGCAAGCCGGAGCGGCTCCGGTTCACCAAGAGAAGGAGGAACCACGATGAAGCGCGAGATCAGCACGCTCGCCGCTCCGGAGGTCCGCTTCAGCACCGACGATGCCGGCACCTTTACCGGTTACGCCAGCGTCTTCGGCGAGCCCGATTCCTACGGGGACACGGTGAAGCGCGGCGCCTTCCGGAAGACGCTGCGCGAGCGCAAGGCCACCGGCAGCCCTGCCATGTTTTGGAATCACGACAGCAACCAGCCCATCGGCGTCTGGATCGACCTGATTGAGGACGAGCGCGGCCTGAAGGTCACGGGCCGCCTCGTGGTCGAGACGGCAAAGGGCGCGGAAGCACTCGCGCTGCTGAAGGCCGGCGCCATCAACGGCCTATCCATCGGCTTCCGGACCCGCTCCGCGGAGCGCGGTCCGAACGGTGGCCGTGTGCTCACCGATATCGAACTCGTCGAGATCAGCCTCGTCGCGCTGCCGGCAGCGTCGAAGGCGCGGATCACCAACGTCAAGGGCGCGGCCGGTCGGGCCAGCGTAGCGGCATTTATCGAGGCGGCCCGCCGCGCCGCGCCCTCCATTAAAGGACTGGCAAAATGAATGATGCTCTCGAAACCCGCAATGAAGGCGGCGACGACCTTGCGGCAGCCGTGCAGGCTGTCGGCGAGCTTCGCTCCGCCGTCGATCAGCACCGCGCCGCGATCGACGAACGCATGACGACCGAGCTGCGGACGCTCGCCGAGCGCGTGGACGCCATCGACGTGCGGAGCCAGCGCCCGGGCAACGGCACCGACACGTCGGCCGACGCTGCCGTCGAGCGCAGGGCGTTCGGCAGCTATCTCCGCCTCGGCAACCAGACGCCGGTCGATGAGATCAGGGCCCTCACGGTTTCGAACGATCCCCAGGCGGGCTATCTGGCCCCGGCCGAGATGTCGTCCGAGTTCATCCGGGACATCGTCGAGTTCAGCCCGATCCGCTCCGTCGCTTCGGTGCGCACCACCGGCGCGCCCTCGGTGAAGTATCCGCGCCGCACCTCCATCACGAATGCCCAATGGGAAGACGAGCTGGAAGACAGCGACGAATCGACGGTCGGCTTCGGCATGCTGGAGGTGCCGGTCAACAAAATCACCACCTTCGTTGACATCTCGAATGAGCTGCTGGCTGACAGCGGCGGGCAGGCGGAAGCGGAAGTGCGCCTCGCCTTGGCCGAAGACTTCGGCAAGAAGGAAGGCGCAGGCTTCGTGCTCGGCGCCGGCGACAAGCGCCCGGAAGGCGTGATGACGAATGCGGACATCCTGCACACCGTCAACGGCCATGCCACGAACCTCAGCACCGACAAGCTCATCGAGCTGCTGTACGCCCTGCCGGCGGCCTATCGGAATGCATCGGGTGCGCGATGGGCCATGAACGGCAACACGCTGGCCGCCGTACGCAAGCTGAAGAATGGCACGACCGGCGAATACATCTGGCAGCCCGCGCTCGTCGCCGGCCAGCCCGAGACCCTGCTCGGAAAGCCGGTGATCGAGTTCGTCGACATGCCCGACATCGGCGACGGCAACTTCCCGATCATCTTCGGCGACTTCAGTGCCTATCGGATCGTCGACCGGCTCGCGCTGTCGATCCTCTCCGATCCCTACACGCAGGCTCGCAAGGGTGTCACCCGGCTGCATGCCACCCGCCGCGTCGGCGGCCGCGTGCTGCAGGCGGCCCGTTTCCGCAAGCTGAAGACGGCCACCTCGTAAACCTGAGCGCAGAGAGGACACCACGCACATGATGCGCGACCTTGCATCCAACATTGCGATCCGCCCGGTCATCGTGCCGGCGGCCAACAGCAACCTCGGCACCACGCCGCTTGTCGGAACGGTGATCGACAGGCTGGGCTTCAACAGCCTCGTCTATGCGATCGTCACCGGCACGCTGAGCGACGCCGATGCGACCTATACCGTGCTGCTGGAGGAGAGCGACACGTCGGGCAGCGGCTTCACGGCCGTCGACGACGCCTACCTCACGGGCAAGGAAGCTGACGCCGGCTTCAACTTCGGCGACGACGGCGAGACACGGAAGCTCGGCTATCGAGGCACGAAGCGCTACACGCGTCTGACGGTTACACCGGCCGCGGCCGACAGCGGCAACAGCCCGATTGCAGCCATGGCCATTCTCGGCAATCCCGCCGTCGCGCCGGTGGCGTAGCGTCGTGCCTTGGTCCGCGCCGAGACATTGCCCGAAAGGGCATGCACCCTATCGGGGCTCGCGGTGCCCCGTCTGCTCCGCGAAGGCGAAGGCTGCCGTGGAGCGGCGGAGGCCCAACGCGAGGCAGCGCGGCTACACACCCGAATGGGATGCTGCGGCGAATGCCTTTCTCGCCCAGAACCGCACCTGCCGGCGCTGTGGTGCGCCATCGGAAGCGGTGGATCACATCATCGCTCACAAGGGCGACATGCGGCTGTTCTGGGAGCGGTCGAACTGGCAGCCGCTGTGCATCCCTTGCAACAGCCGCAAAGCCGTCCAATCGGAAGGCGGCTTCGGCCACGTCAGCAGGGCTGGTCGCTGACCCGTAGGGGGCGGTCTGAGCTTCGTCCATAGGGGTTCGGACCGCTCAGGGAGGCGATTTTCCGTGCGTGCAGAATGGGAGTGACTTTCGATGGCCGGTAGAAAGCGGATCCCCGACCACTTGAAGATCGTCGCTGGGACGGCGCAGCCCTGCCGCATGAACTCCGCCGCGCCGGTGGCCGCATCGGATCTTCCTGCTCCTCCGGAATGGCTTTCCACGAGGGCGATGGAGATCTTCGCTGGCCTGGTCAGCGTCATCGAGAACATGGGCATCGCGTCGGCGAGCGACACGGCAGCGCTGGCACTTGCGGCGTCGCGCCTCGAGGAGGTGGAGATCTGCACCGCCGTGATCGAGGACGGTGGCCGAACTTTCGTCAGCTCGGCTGAGTATGACAGTGATGGGCGCGTTACCAGTCAGCAGATCAAGGGGCACCCCGCCGTTGCCCAGCGCAGCGAGGCGATGCGGCACGCCCAATCTCTGCTCGTTGAGTTTGGCCTCACGCCGGCAGCGCGGTCGAAGGTGTCGGTGAACCGGAAGCCGGAAGCCAACCCCTTCAAAGCACTGCTGGGCTGAGCGATGACAGCCGACAAGCATGCTCATGTTGATGCCGCGAACCGTTATGCGAGAGCGATCGTCGCCGGCACAAAGCCTGCAAACAAGTGGGTCCGCCTGGCCTGCCAGCGTCATCTCGACGACCTGACTAGGGTGAAGAACAAGGCCTATCCCTTCCGGTTCGACGCCGAGAAGGCCGAGCGGGTTTGCAAGTTCATTGAGCTGCTGCCGCACACGAAGGGGAAGTGGGCTGCGGCCGGAGATCGGCTGAAGCTTGAGCCCTGGCAGTGCTTCAAGACGGTGTGCCTCTTCGGCTGGCTCCGGAAGTCGGACGGCTATCGGCGGTTCCGCAAGGCGCTGATCCTCGAGCCGAGGAAGAACGGCAAATCCATCTGGGCGGCCGCGATCGGGCTCTACATGCTCACCTTCGACGGCGAGCATGGTGCCGAGGTGTATTCCGGCGCGACCAACGAACGGCAGGCCTGGGAGGTCTTTCGCCCGGCCCGCATCATGGCGCTGCGCTCGCCGCACCTGTGCTCTGCTGTTGGGCTGACGGTAAACGCCTCCAACCTGCATGTGCTCGGCACCGAAAGCCGGTTCGAGCCCATCGTCGGCCGGCCTGGCGACGGCAGTTCGCCGCATTGCGCCATCCATGACGAATATCACGAGCACGACACCGACGATCAGGTGTCCAGCATGGAGACGGGCATGGGTGCCCGGGAGCAGCCGCTGCAGCTGATCATCACGACGGCCGGCGCCAACGTGTCCGGCCCATGCTACGCGGCCGTGGTCGAGGCGCGCCGGATGCTGGAGGGCGTCGTGGAGGACCACGAGCTCTTCGCCCTCATGTACGGCATAGATCCCGGCGACGACTGGACCACCGAGGCGGCGCTGATCAAGGCCAACCCCAATTATGAGGTCTCGGTGAAGGTCGACTTCCTGCTGCGGGCGCAGCGGGACGCGGTGACCAACGCCCGTAAGGTTTCGGCCTTCAAGACGAAGCATCTCAACGAATGGATGCAGGCGCGGGAGGCCTTCTTCAACATCCAGCGCTGGCATGAATCGGCCGTCCCGGAGATGAAGATCGAGGACTTCGCCGGGCAGCGCTGTGTCGTCGCCCTCGACCTGGCATCGAAGGTCGATATTGCCGCGATAGTGATCCTGTTCCGGCGAGAGGCGGGCGGCTTTGCGTGCTTCGGCCGCTGGTACCTGCCGGAGAAGACCGTCGAGCTGGGCGAGAACCAGCACTATCAGACCTGGACGACGGAAGGCCGGCTGATCGTCACCGAAGGCAACATGATCGACTTCGGCCGAATCCGCGACGACATCCTGGACCTGTCGCGCCGGTTCCAGATCGAGGAGGTCGCTTTCGACCCCTGGCAGGCCACCATGCTCATGACCGAGCTGTCCGGGCATGGGGTGCCGTGCGTCGAGTATCGGCAGATCGTCAACACCATGTCGGAGCCGCTGAAGGAGGTCGAAGGGCTGATCCGGTCCCGGAAAATCGCCCATGACGGAGATCCGGCCATGACCTGGATGCTGTCGAATGTCGTGGCGAAGGCCGACGCTAAGGACAACGTCTATCCCCGGAAGGAGCGTCCGGAGAACAAGATCGACGGCCCGGTGGCGCTGATCATGGCGATGGGCCGGATGCTGGCGAAGGACAATGCGCCTTCACCTTACGAGCACCTCCGGCCCGAAGGCTTCCTCTTCGTTTGATCCGAGCTCGTGGTGAGTATTTGGTGAGTCGCGATCGGGAGGCTTTTCGGAGAAGACCCTTAAGCTATTGAAATGGATGGTGGGCGCGACAGGGATTGAACCTGTGACCCCTGCCGTGTGAAGGCAGTGCTCTGCCGCTGAGCTACGCGCCCATCCGAGGGCGCTCCGTTTGCGGCGGATGGCGCGGGGTGTCAAGACGGTTGCCATGCCCTGCGGATGCGCCCACCTATGCATTCCATGCTGCGGCGCATCACCCTGGGATTCGTCCTTCTTGCCTGCCCCGCGGCGGCGGAGCCCTGGCAGGCCAGCTACATCTTCACCGTCGCGGGCGTGACGGTGATGGAGGCCCGCGTGGATCTCGAGATGGGCGGACCCGGCGCGCCCTACATGATCGAGACGCGGACCCGCGCGCGCGGCCTCGCCACGCTGTTCTTCCGCGGCGAGCAGGTCTCCCACAGCGAGGGCGTCTGGCGCGGCTCCACACCCGTGCCGCGGCTCCATCGCAGCAGCGGCAACTGGCGCGGCAGCCCCCGCCGGACCGTCATGGAATACGGCCCCGGCGGCGTGCCGCGGATCGCCGTGCTGGAGCCTGTGCAGGACATCGAGCGCACGCCCCTCCCGCCCGAGGCGCTGCCCGGCACGATGGACGCGCTCTCGGCCATGCTGCAGCTTTCGCGCCAGGTGCGGGAGACGGGGCGCTGCGAGGCCCAGGCCCGGATCTTCGACGGGCGCCGCCTGACGCAGCTCGATCTTGCGACCGATCCGGTGCGCCATGCCGACGGCGGCGGCCAGCCGAGCTGCGTGATCGAGAGCCGGATGCTCGCCGGCGTTCCGGTGGAGCGGCCGGAGGACGCGCGGCCGATGCGCAGCGTGGTGCATTTCGGCACCCCGAGGCTGCCCGGCGCGCCCATGCTGCCCGTCCGGATCGAGCTGGCGAGCCGCTGGTGGGGCACGATCCAGGTGGTGCTGAACCAGGTCTCGCGGGGCGGACCCTGATCGCCTTCTAGGGCGCGCCGAAGCTTTCGATGAGCAGGTCCGGCAGCTCGGCCGGCGCGGCGCAGGTCATGTCCGCCCCGGCGCCGTCGCCGTAGCCCCAGGCGGCGAAGACGCTGCGCACCCCGGCGCCGGCGGCGGCGCGGATGTCGTTCTGGTGGTCGCCGATCATGGTGGCGTCGACCGGGTCCACGCCGAGTTGCGCCAGCACGCCGCGTACATGTCCGGGATCGGGCTTCTTCACGGGCAGGCTGTCGCCGCCCAGCACCAGTTCGAAATAGCCGCCGAGGCGCAGGGCGTTGAGCATCACCCAGGTCGCGGCGATGGGCTTGTTGGTGCAGATGGCCCGCTGCCAGCCCTCCTGGCCGAAGGCGACCAGCGTCTCGACCATGCCGGGATAGGGCCGGGTGAGGACGGCGCTGTTCGGCTCGTAGTCTGCCAGGAAATGCTTCACCGCCCCGTCGGTGAACGGGGCGCCGCGGGCGGAAAACGCCTTCTCGACCAGAGCCCGCGCGCCATCGCCGATCATCTTCGTGACCTCGGGCAGCGGGAAGGGCGCCAGGCCGTAGCGTGCCATCAGCCGGTTGAGCGAGGCATGCAGGTCCGGCGCGCTGTCCACCAGCGTGCCGTCGAGGTCGAAGATCGCGAGAGGCATGGGGCCTGGGTAGCCGCAGCCGAAACGCGCCGCAAGAAAGCGTCAGGCGGGCGAGGGTTGCGGTGCGGCCATGGGGGCGGCTAGGCCATGGGCATGCGCACGGCGATCATCCTCGCGGCGGGGCAGGGCACCCGCATGAAGTCCGCGATGCCGAAGGTGATGCACCGCATCGCCGGCCGCCCCATGATCAGCCACCTGATCGCCGCCTGCGAGCCGGTCTTCGACCGGGTGGTCGTGGTGGTGGGCCCGGGCATGCCCGGGCTGGAGAAGGCCGTGGCGCCGCATGCGACGGTGGTGCAGGCCGAGCGGCTCGGCACCGGTCATGCGGCGCGGATGGCGGCGCCGCTGCTGGAGGGGTTCTCGGGCGACGCGGCGGTGCTCTATGGCGACAACCCGCTGGTCACCACGGCAACGCTGCGGCGGCTGGTGGAGGCGCGCGCGGGCGCGGATCTCGCCTTGCTGGCGATGCGTCCGGCCGATCCGGCCAGGTATGGCCGCGTGATCCAGGATGCCTCGGGCGCCGTCGAGCGCGTCGTCGAATGGGCCGATGCGAGCGAGGCCGAGCGCGCCATCGGGCTGTGCAACGCCGGCGTGGTCTGCGCGGCCTGGGCCGACCTTTCGCGCTGGCTCGCGGGGCTGACGAACGACAACCGCCAGGGCGAATTCTATCTCACCGACGTGGCGGGCGCCGCGCATGCCGAGGGCCGGCGCGCCGTCGCCGTCGAGGCACCGGAGGCCGAGCTGCGCGGCATCAACAGCCGCGTCGAGCTCGCCGCCGCGGAGGCCGAGGTGCAGGCCCGGCTGCGCGAGGCCGCCATGCTCGGCGGCGCCACGCTGATCCAGCCGGAGAGCGTCGTGCTGAGCTTCGACACGCAGCTCGGCCGGGACGTGGTGGTGGATCCGCATGTGGTCTTCGCGCCCGGCGTGACGGTGGAGGATGACGTGCTCATCCGCGCCTTCAGCCATCTGGAGCAGTGCGTGGTGCGGAGCGGTGCCATCATCGGCCCCTATGCGCGGCTGCGCCCGGGCACCGAGGTGGGCGAGGGCGCGCATGTGGGAAATTTCGTGGAGCTGAAGGCCGCGCATCTCGGCGCCGGCGCCAAGGCGAACCACCTGACCTATCTGGGAGACGCGACGATCGGCGCGGGGGCGAATATCGGCGCGGGCACCATCACCTGCAACTACGACGGGGTGAACAAGCACCGCACCGAGATCGGCGCGGGCGCCTTCATCGGCAGCGACACGGCGCTGGTGGCGCCGGTGCGCGTGGGGGCGCGCGCGATCACGGCCGCGGGTTCCGTGGTGACGGAGGACGTGCCGGACGACGCATTGGCCATCGCGCGGGGGCGGCAGGTGAACAAGCCGGGGCGTGGGGCGAAGGGGAAGTCGTGAGCGTCCGATGAGGGCGCTGCGGCCGAAGGGAGCCTAGCATGTGTGGAATTGTCGGAGTGGTCGGGCGCGAGGATGCCGCGCCGCGGCTGCTCGATGCGCTGAAGCGGCTGGAATATCGCGGCTATGACAGCGCGGGCATCGCGACGCTGGTGAACGGCCATGTCGAGCGCCGCCGCGCGGAGGGCAAGCTCGGCAACCTCGCCGCCGTGCTGGAGGCCTCGCCGCTGCCCGGCACCACGGGCATCGGCCACACGCGCTGGGCGACGCATGGCGCGCCGGTGGAGCGCAACGCGCATCCGCATGCGACCGAGCGCGTGGCCGTGGTCCACAACGGCATCTTCGAGAACTACGCCGAGCTGCGCGAGGAGCTGGAGAAGAAGGGCCAGGTCTTCGAGACGGAGACGGACACGGAGACCTTCTGCCGGCTGCTCGACGATCTCCTCGCCGGCGGCGCGACGCCGGAGCAGGCCGCGGCGGCTGCGCTGAAGCGCGTGCACGGCGCCTTCGCGGTGGCGATGATGTTCGCCGGTGAGCATAAGACGCTCATCGCCGCGCGGCAGGGCGCGCCGCTCGCCATCGGCTTCGGCGAGGGCGAGATGTTCGTGGGCTCGGACGCGCTGGCCCTGGCTCCGCTGACCCGCCGCATCGCCTATCTCGAAGAGGGTGACTGGGCCGTGCTGGACCAGGACGGCGCGCGCTTCTTCGACATCCACGACAATCCCGTCTCGCGCCAGGTGCGGACCACGGCGGTCTCGGGTGCTGCGACCGGCAAGGGCAACTACCGCCACTTCATGGAGAAGGAGCTGCACGAGCACCCCGCGGTGATCGGCGACACGCTGCGGCAGTATCTCGATCCGCGCACGCTGGAGGTGAACCTGCCGCGGCTGCCCTTCGACCCCGTGAAGGTGCCGCGGCTGACCATCACCGCCTGCGGCTCCGCCTTCCTGGCCGGGCAGGTGGGGCGCTACTGGATCGAGCATCTCGCGCGCATCCCCGTCGACGCGGACGTGGCGAGCGAACTGCGCTACCGCGACCCGCCGCTGCCGGAGGGAGGCGCTGCGATTCTCGTCAGCCAGTCGGGCGAGACGGCGGACACCATGGCCGCGCTCAAGCTGCTGCGCGAGAAAGGGCAGAGCGTGCTCGCTGTCGTGAACGTGCCCGAGAGCAGCATGGCGCGGGAGAGCGACGCGACCGTGCTGACCGTGGCGGGGCCCGAGATCGGCGTGGCTTCGACCAAGGCCTTCACGGCGCAGCTCTGCGTCCTGGCGTGCCTGGCCATCGGCCTGGGCCGCAAGCGGCGCGAGCTCACCACGCTGGACGAGGGGCGGCTGACCAAGGCGCTGCTGGAGGTGCCGCACAAGGCGGCCGAGGTGCTGGAGCGCGACGCGGAGATCCACGCGCTGGCGGCCGAGGTCGCGAAGGCACGGGACGTGCTGTTCCTGGGCCGCGGGGCGCTGTTCCCGATCGCGATGGAGGGGGCGCTGAAGCTGAAGGAGATCAGCTACATCCACGCCGAGGGCTATGCGGCGGGCGAGATGAAGCACGGCCCGATCGCGCTGATCGACAGCCAGGTGCCGGTGATCGCGATCTGCCCCTCGGGCCCGCTCTACGAGAAGACGCTGTCCAACCTGCAGGAGGCCTCGGCGCGGGGCGGGCGGATCATGGCCTTCACCGACGCGGCCGGCGCCGTGGCCCTGGAGCGGTTTGCGGAGAAGGTGATCGTGCTGCCGGAGATCGATCCCTTCGCGCAGCCGATTCTCTACGCCATCCCGGTGCAGCTGCTGGCCTATCACGTGGCCGTGCTGAAGGGGACCGACGTGGACCAGCCCCGGAACCTCGCGAAGAGCGTCACCGTGGAATGAGCGGGTGGGCCGCGGCGCACGCCGCGGTCCACCCGTCAGGCTCAGGCCGCGCGCTTCTGCACATGGCTGGCGTAGAGCGCCGCCTCGTCCCGCAGCGCCTTCTGCACCGAGGGGCGGGCATCCGTGCGCGCCTTCCAGGCCATTAGGTGCTTCAGATGGCCGATCTCCACGCCCGACCGCGGACTCCACCAGGTGCCCCACACATAGGCGTCGGCCACGGTGAAGCGGTCGCCCATGAGGAAGGGGCGGCCATCGGCCAGCCTGTCGTCGAGCGCCGTGTGGGCGACGACCAGCTTGTTGCGCGTCCAGGCCGCGCCCCCCTCGGTCAGGAGCTTGCGCATCAGCGGGATGTGCTTCTGCGTGATCTCGGTGCCGATGAAGGAGAGGAGCTCCTCGAGCCTCACGCGCTCCAGCGTGCCCCGCGGCGGGATCAGCCCGGAATCGGGATGCTGGTCGGCGAGGTAGGCGGCGATGGCGCTGACCTCGGTGACCCGGTCCTGCGCCTCGGTGTCGAGGGTCAGGACCGGCACGTAGCCGAGCGGGTTGATCCCGGAAAAATCCTCGCCGCTGGAGGTGGTCCGGCTGGCGAGGTCGACGTGGATCAGCTCGGGCGAGAGGTCCAGCTCGTTGACGACGACCTGGATCGCCTGCGAGCCGGTCTGGTTGGCGATGTAGAGCTTCATGGGGCGGCCTTTCGGGGTCCGTTGTGATGATCTCGATCTAGCTGCACGCCTTTCGGCGATAAATGAGCCTGTTTTCCTCAAAGAGTATCCTGAAGGGATACAATCAGGAGGCCGGTCGCCGCAGCCGATCCGCGCTCGCCTCGATCAGCGCGGAGAGCGCCAGCGCCGGTCCGCGCCGTGCGCCCATCACCACGAATTCCACCTCGCCCAGCGCCGGCAGGCCCGGGCCCTGGAGGGTGACCAGCCCGGCCGGCACGAGGCTGGCCGCATGCGGCGCCACGCCGAGCCCGGCCAGCGCAGCCGCGTCCACGCCGGTCTGCGTGCTGCTGCTGCACACCAGCCGCCAGGCGCGGCCCTCGCGCTCCATCGCCTCCAGCACGCGGATGCGGGTGATGCTGGGCGGCGCCAGGAGAATCAGCGGCAGCGGCTCGGCCGGGTCCGGCTCGAAGCCGGGCCGGGCGATCCAGACCAGCGGCTCCTTCCAGACGCCGCGGCCGCGCGGGTCGCCCTCCTGCCGCTTGGCGAAGAGCAGGTCCAGCTCGCCGGCCGCCAGCCGCGCGTGGAGCTCGCCGCTCTGTCCCACGGTGAGCTCGAGGTCGACGCGCGGATGTTCCCTCGTGAAGTCGCGGAGGATTTCGGGGAGGCCCTGCAGCAGCACGTCCTCCGAAGCGCCGAAGCGCAGCTTTCCCCGGAGCTTGCCGGCCATGAAGTGCCGCCGCGCCCGCGCCTCGGCGTCCAGCACGGAGCGCGAGAAGCCGAGCATCGCCTCGCCGTCCGGCGTGAGCTGGACGCGGTGCGTGTCGCGCAGGAAGAGGCGGCGGCCGCAGGCCTCCTCCAGCTTGCGGACATGGCCGCTCACCGTCGATTGCCTCAGGCCCAGCTGCTGGGCGGCGGCGGAGAAGCCGCGCCGCTCGGCCACCGCCTGGAAGCTGCGGAGAAGCAGGGGCTCCAGCATG
Organism: Roseococcus sp. GW821-FHT12F05; assembly: GCF_058806835.1. Classification (NCBI taxonomy): domain Bacteria; kingdom Pseudomonadati; phylum Pseudomonadota; class Alphaproteobacteria; order Acetobacterales; family Roseomonadaceae; genus Roseococcus; species Roseococcus sp. GW821-FHT12F05. The sequence continues at coordinate 334,847 of NZ_JBXAQB010000005.1, read as the reverse complement.
CCATCCTCCATGCTTATCGCGATTTGCGATTACAATGAGCGGGGTAAGCGGACTTCACAATACTGCAACAGGGCGCAATTCCGACGCATGCGCTTCCGCCTCCCCATCGACGGCTTCGTCCTCGCCCTGATCTGCACCGTGGCCCTGGCCTCGGTCTTCCCCGCGCACGGCCAGGGCGCGCAGGTCATGGGCTGGGTGGCGAATATCGCCATCGCCTTCCTGTTCTTCCTCTACGGGCTGCGCCTCGCGCCCAGGGCGGCGCTGGAGGGGCTGGCGCAATGGCGGCTGCACCTCGCGGTCATGGCGGCGACCTTCGTGCTCTTCCCGCTGCTCGGCCTGGCACTGGGGCTGCTGCCGGATTCCGTGCTGCCGCCGAGCCTCTATGCGGGCATCCTCTTCCTCTGCGTGCTGCCCTCCACGGTGCAGTCCTCCATCGCCTTCACCTCCATCGCAGGCGGCAATGTCGCGGCGGCGGTGTGCAGCGCCTCGGCCTCCAACCTGCTGGGCATCGTGCTGACGCCGGCGCTGGTCGCGCTGCTGATGCATGGCGCGGGGGCCGGCATCTCGCTCGGCGTGCTGGCCGATATCGCGACGCAGCTCTTCCTGCCCTTTGCCGCCGGCCAGCTGCTGCGCCCGCGGCTCGGGGCCTGGGCGAAGCGGCACCACTGGCTGCTTGGCCGGATGGACCGCGGCTCGATCCTGATCGTGGTTTATGTGGCCTTCAGCGAGGGCGTGACGAGCGGCATCTGGCATCGGCTCGACGCCGCGCAGCTGGCCGTCCTGCTGATGATCTGCGCCGTGCTGCTGGGCGCCGTGCTGGGGCTGACCATGTTCTTCGCGCGCCGCCTCGGCTTCTCGCGGGCCGACGAGATCGTGCTGGTCTTCTGCGGCTCGAAGAAGAGCCTGGCCAGCGGGCTGCCCATGGCCAGCGTGATCTTCGCCGGCAGCCAGGTCGGGCTGATCGTGCTGCCGCTGATGCTCTTCCACCAGATGCAGCTGATGGTCTGCGCCTGGCTCGCGCGGCGCTATGCCGACCGCAACCCGGAGCTGGCCGCCCTGCCGGCGGAGTAGGTCAGTCGTCGAGGATCGCCACCGCGCGCGTCCATCCCGCGCTGCCGCGATGCACCTTCACCGGGAAGCAGGCCACGGTGAAGCCGGTGGCCGGCAGCTGGTCGAGGTTGGCCAGCTTCTCCAGGTGGCAGTAGCCGATCTCGCGGCCTGCGCGATGCCCTTCCCAGATCAGCGAGGCATCGCCCGTCTCGGCCACACGCTTCCTCGTGTGGGAGAAGGGCGCGTCCCAGGACCAGGCATCCGTGCCGACGAGGCGCACGCCCTGCTCCAGCATCCAGAGCGTCGCCGCCTTGCCCATGCCGCAGCCGGTGTCGACGTAGTCGTCCTGGCCGTAGCGGGCGCCGGCGGCGGTGTTCACCACCACGATCTCCAGCGGCTTCAGCCTGTGGCCGATCCGGTCCAGCTCGCGCTTCACGTCGTCCGGCGTGCAGACATAGCCGTCCGGCTTGGCGCGGAAGTCGAGCTTCACGCCCGGCTGGAAGCACCAGTCGAGCGGCACCTCGTCGATCCGCCAGGAGGGCTCGCCGCCCGGCACCGTCCGCTCGTTCATGCGGGAGAAGAAGTGATAGGGCGCATCCAGGTGCGTCCCGTTATGCGTGCTGATGTTCACCTGCTCGATCGCGGCATACTCGCCCTCGGGCAGGGCCTCGACCGGCACGCCCATGTATTCGGCCATGGTCGGCGCGCTCATCCTGTGGTCGATGTAGTTGATCTCCGGCAGCATCCGCGGCGGGTCGCTCGCGATGCCCGATTTCAGCGCGACCGAAATATCGACGATGCGGCGTGCCATGCCCGTTTCCTTCCCCATATGCCCCGAAGGCTAGGCTCGCCCTCCCGGCGCTGACAATTGCCGCGGAGGGGCCTATCGTCGGTCCGAAGGACGGAGGAACCCCCACATGCTCGATTCCATCTCCAAGCTCGCGCTCAAGGATCCCGACCTGCTGCGGCAGGCCAATTGCATCGGCGGACAATGGGTCCAGGCGGACTCCGGCAAGACCTTCGCGGTGCGCAACCCTGCTACTGGCGAGGTCGTCGGCAACGTGCCCGCCATGGGCAAGGCCGAGACGCGCCGCGCCATCGAGGCCGCCAATGCCGCCCTGCCGGCCTGGCGCAAGCTGCTGGCCAAGGAGCGCGCGACCATCCTGCGCAAGCTCTTCGACCTGATGCTCGCCAACACGGACGACCTCGCGGCCATCATGACGGCCGAGCAGGGCAAGCCGCTCGCCGAGGCCAAGGGCGAGGTGGCCTATGCCGCCAGCTTCATCGAGTGGTTCGCGGAAGAGGGCAAGCGCATCTACGGCGACATGATCCCGCCGAACGCGCAGGGCCGCCGCATCCTCGTGATGAAGGAGCCGATCGGCGTCTTCGCCGCCATCACGCCCTGGAACTTCCCGGCCGCGATGATCACCCGGAAGGCCGGCCCCGGCTGGGCCGCGGGCTGCACCGGCGTCATCCGCCCGGCCAGCCAGACGCCCTTTTCCGCACTTGCCCTGGCGGTCCTCGCCGAGCGCGCGGGCATGCCGCCGGGCGTCTGCAATGTCATCACCGGCCCGGCGGGCGAGACGGGCGCGGAGCTGACCTCCAACCCCATCGTCCGCAAGCTGACCTTCACGGGCTCGACCGAGGTGGGCCGGGTGCTGCTGGCGCAATGCGCGCCGACCATCAAGAAGACGAGCATGGAGCTCGGCGGCAACGCGCCCTTCCTGGTCTTCGACGATGCCGACCTCGACGCCGCGGTTCAGGGCGTCATGGCCAGCAAGTACCGCAACACCGGACAGACCTGCGTCTGCGCCAACCGCGTCCTGGTGCAGGAGGGCGTCTACGACGCCTTCGCGGCCAAGCTGAAGACGGCCGTCGAGGCGCTGAAGGTCGGCAACGGCATGGAGCCGGGCGTGACCCAGGGCCCGCTCATCAACGCCGACGCCGTGCTGAAGGTCGAGGAGCACATCGCCGACGCCACCAAGCACGGCGCCCATGTGCTGACCGGCGGCCATCGCCACGAGAAGGGCGGCAACTTCTTCCAGCCGACCATCCTGACCGATGTGCCGCACGACGCGCTCATCTTCCGCGAGGAGACCTTCGGGCCTGTCGCGCCGCTCTTCAAGTTCAAGACGGACGAGGAGGGCGTGGCGCTGGCGAACGATAGCGAGTTCGGCCTGGCCGCCTATTTCTACGCGCGCGACGTCGGCCGTATCTTCCGCGTGGCGGAGGCGATCGAGGCCGGCATCATCGGCATCAACGAGGGCATCATCTCCACCGAGGTGGCGCCCTTCGGTGGCGTGAAGCAGTCGGGCCTGGGCCGCGAGGGCAGCAAGTACGGGATCGAGGACTACCTCGAGGTGAAGTACCTGGCGCTGGGCGGCATCGGGACCTGATCCCGCCGGGCGGCGCGCCTTCAAGCCCCCAGCCATCGGGGCCGGGCGCGTCACCCTCGCTTCCGGCGAATGACGCGGCGGTCGCAATCCGGCCGTCGCTTCTCATATTGGCAGGGTTAGCTAGAGGCGTCCCATGAAGTACGATTTCGACCTTTTCGTCATCGGCGGCGGCTCCGCCGGCGTGCGGCTCGCCCGCATCTCGGCCGGCCACGGTGCTCGCGTGGGCATCGCCGAGGAGCGCTTCTGGGGCGGCACCTGCGTGAACGTGGGCTGCGTGCCGAAGAAGTTCATGGTGAATGCCGCCGAATACGGCCAATGGGCGCAGGACGCCGTGGCCTTCGGCTGGAACATCGAGAACCACGGCCACGACTGGAAGAAGCTCGCCGCGGCCCGCGACGCCGAGGTGAACAGGCTGTCCGGCATCTACGACCGCCTGCTCCAGGGCGCCGGTGTCACCAGCTTCAACGCCCGTGCGACCTTCCTGGACGACCACACCCTCCAGGTCGGCGACAGGACCGTCACGGCAGAGCGCATCGTGATCGCGACCGGCGGCCGCGCCACGCGGCCGGAGGGCATCGGCACCGAGCTCGGCATGATCTCGGACGGGCTCTTCACCCTGCCCGAGCTGCCGAAGAAGGTCGCCGTCATCGGTTCCGGCTACATCGCCCTGGAATTCGCCTGCCTGCTGCGTGGGCTGGGCGCCGAGGTGGAGGTCTTCTTCCGCGCCGACCAGCCCCTGCGCGGCTTCGACGGCGACATTCGCCTGGCCGTCTCCGAGGCCATGACGGCCCAGGGCATCCACATGAACGCCGGCTGCGCGCCGACGCGCATCACCAAGGTCGACACGGGGCTGATGCTCACGCTGACCAACAACTTCATGCGCGAGGTGGATGCCGTCTTCTTCTGCACGGGACGCGCGCCCAACACCGAGGGCCTCGGGTTGGAGAAGGCGGGCGTGACCGTGAAGCCCGATGGCGCGATCCCCGTGGACGATGAGCACGCGACCAACGTCCCGCACATCTACGCGATCGGCGACGTGATCGACCGCATCAACCTGACCCCCATGGCGACGGCGGTGGGCCATGCCCTGGCCGACACGCTCTTCGGGGGAAACCCGCGCAAGGTCAGCTACGAGAACGTGCCGACCGCCGTCTTCACCTCGCCGCCCATCGGCACGGTGGGGCTTTCGGAGGAGGAGGCGGCCAAGCGCGGGCCGGTCGACGTCTACGTCTCCAAGTTCACCCCGCTGCGGCACACGATCACCAAGCGCGAGGGCCGCAAGACCCTGATGAAGCTGATCGTGGACCAGAAAAGCCAGAAGATCGTCGGCGCCCATATGCTGGGCGAGGACGCGGCCGAGATCATGCAGGGCATCGGCATCGCTGTCGTGATGGGCGCGACCAAGCAGGATTTCGACCGGACCATCGGCATCCACCCGACGGCCGCCGAGGAGTTCGTTACCCTCCGCACCCGGACCCGCGTCTCGGGCATGGCAGCCGTCGAGCCCGCGAAAAGCGCCGCCGAGTAGCTTTGGCGGCCATCCTGCCGTAACCTGTCCGGCCAATTACCTTGGAGTTCCGTGTCATGGCGCGCGAATGGCGCCCCGCCTCCTGGCGGCAGATGCCCATCCGGCAGGTGCCGGATTACACCGATCCCGCGGCCCTGGCCGCGATGGAAGCCAAGGTCGCGACCTTTCCGCCCCTCGTTTTTGCAGGCGAGTGCGAGCGACTCAAGGCCGCGCTCGCCGAAGCTTCCAAAGGCCACGCCTTCGTGCTCCAGGGCGGCGACTGTGCCGAGAGCTTTGCCGATTTCCGCGCCGACACCATCCGCGACACCTTCAAGGTGCTGCTGCAGATGGCCGTCGTGCTGACCTTCGGCGCCGGCATGCCGGTGGTGAAGCTCGGCCGCATGGCCGGCCAGTTCGCCAAGCCGCGCTCCTCGGACGTGGAGAAGGTCGGCGACGTGACGCTGCCCTCCTACCGCGGCGACATCATCAACTCCGCCGAGTTCACGCCCGAGGCCCGTTCGCCGGACCCGAAGCGGATGGAGTTCGCCTATCTCCAGTCGGCCGCGACGCTGAACCTGCTGCGCGCCTTCGCGACCGGCGGCTTCGCCGACCTGCACCAGGTGCACCGCTGGAACCTGGACTTCGTGGCCCGCTCGCCGCTCTCCAAGCAGTATGAGGGCCTGGCGGCGCGCATCGACGAGACGCTGAGCTTCATGGCCGCCTGCGGCATGAACAGCGACAACGCCCCGCAGATCCGCGAGACGGCCTTCTACACGAGCCATGAGAGCCTGCTCCTCCCCTATGAGGAGGCGCTGACGCGCGAGAGCTCCACGCATCTCGGCAAGACCTATGCCTGTTCCGCCCATTTCCTCTGGATCGGCGACCGCACGCGGCAGTTCGACGGCGCGCATGTCGAGTTCCTGCGCGGCGTGGCCAATCCGATCGGCATGAAGGTCGGCCCGAGCATGGAGGCCGAAGACCTGCTTCGCCTCACCGAGATCCTGAACCCGCGCAACGAGGCCGGCCGCCTGACCCTCATCGCCCGCATGGGGCATGAGAAGGTCGAGGCCAAGCTGACCCCGCTGGTCCGGGCGATCCAGGCGGCGGGCCGGAACGTGGTCTGGCTGTCCGATCCGATGCACGGCAACACCACCACCCAGAACGGCTACAAGACGCGCAGCTTCGACGCGATCCTCTCCGAGGTGCGGCGCTTCTTCGACGTCATGGCGGGCGAGGGCGCGGTGGCCGGCGGCGTGCATGTCGAGATGACCGGCAACAATGTCACGGAGTGCACGGGCGGTGCCCACCGGCTCACGCCCGCGGACCTCGCGGCCAACTACGCGACCTTCTGCGACCCGCGGCTCAATGCCGAGCAGTCGCTGGAGCTGGCCTTCCTCATCGCCGAGGAGCTGAAGGCCCACCGGCACCGGCCCGAGCGCCCGCTGGTGCAAGCCGCGCAATGAGCGAGGCGTCCGACCGACCACGGGTGAAGGCCGGGCGGCCGGACCTGGAGCACGACATCACGGCGCGGACGGACAGCTACTTCAACCGCACGCGCCGCATCGTGGAAAAGTTCGGCGACAGCCGCGTCACCTATGCGGTCTTCCTGCGGCGCCCGGTGATCTCGGCGCCGCGCATTGCCGTGGAATGGCTGGAGACGGTCTCCCAGGCGCGCGGCACTCCCTTCGAGATCGAGGTGAAGTACCCGGAAGGCGCCTGGGTCGGCGCGGGCGATCCGCTGCTCTACCTCACCGGCTCCTTCGCCGCGCTGGCGGATCTGGAGACGCTGTACCTCCAGAAGCTCGGCCCCTGCTGCGTGGCCGCGCACAACGCCTACCAGATGTCGCTGGAGCTGCCCGAGGCCGCCTTCCTCGCCATGGACGCCCGCCACTGCGCCGGCTTCGAGATGCAGGACATGATGGCCTATGCCGCCTCGGTTGGCAGCGCGGCGGCGCAGCGCGAGGGCGCCAAGGGCTTCATCGGCAACGCCAATGACGCCACGGCCCATTGGTTCGGGGCGAATGCCGGCCGGGGGACGATGCCGCATGCCCTGATCGGCTATGCCGGCTCCACGCTGCGCGCCGCCGAGATGTTCCACGCGACCTTCCCGGACGAGCCGCTGACCGTGCTCGTCGACTACTTCGGGATGGAGATCACCGACGCGCTGGCCGTCGCGCAGCGCTTCCCCGAGCACGCCGCCGCCGGCCGCCTCTCGGTCCGGCTCGACACGCATGGCGGCCGCTTCCTCGAGGGGCTCGATCCCGCCGAGAGCTATGCCGTGCTGGAGCGCCACGCGCCCGCCGCCATCCGCCGCTACCGCAGCGATTCCGAGCTCCGCCACCTGGTCGGCACCGGCGTCTCGGCCGCCGCCATCTGGCGGACCCGCGAGGCGCTGGACGCGGCCGGCTTCGAGAAGGTGCGGATCGTCGCCTCCTCCGGCTTCTCGGTCGGCAAGTGCCGGGTGATGAACGAGGCGCATGCGCCGGTCGACGTCGTCGGCACCGGCAGCTTCATCCCGGACAGCTGGAGCGAGACCTACGCCACGGCCGATATCGTCGAGTATGACGGCACGCCGCGGGTGAAGGTCGGCCGCGAGTTCCTGCTGCGGAACGGCCGGCGCCGGAACGGCCACTCCTGAGGTCTGCCTCGGAGGGGCCGCGGCGATGAGCCGGCGAGGGATTTTTCGATCTGGTTGCATCGGCAAGTCGGCTGAAGCCGCCAGGGTGGAAAAGACCCGCCGGATCGCGCCGCAGCCCCTCCGAGGCAGACCTTGAACCTGACGGCGAGACAACAGGGGCTGCTCTGCGCCTTCGGGGTCCTGTTCATCTGGACGGGGTTCCTGCTGTTCTCGCGCCTGGCGGCCGCCCAGCCCTTCACGCCCTGGGACTTGGCGGCGCTGCGCTACTCCGGCGCGTTCCTCACGGTGCTGCCGCTGGTCGCCCTGCGCGGATGGCCGAGGCTGCGGCCGGGGCGCGGCCTGGCGCTGACCGCGACCGCGGCCTTCGGCTTCCCGCTGGCAGCCTATTGGGGCTTTCGCTTCGCCCCCGCCTCGCACGGCGCCGTTCTGCTGCCGGGGCTGCTGCCCTTCCTGGCCGCCGGCGTCTGGTGGTGGGCCTTCGGCGATGCCTGGAGCTGGCGGCGCACGGCCTCGCTCGGGATCGTGGCCGCCGGCATCGCCCTGCTGGCCTCCGAGACCGCCGCCAGCCAGCCGGGCGCCTGGCGCGGCGACCTGCTCTTCATCGCGGGCTGCCTGAGCTGGACCGCCTATATGTGGATGGTCCGCCGCTGGCAGCTCGGCGCGCTGGAGGTCACCCTGGCCGTCGCTCTGCTGGCCGCGCCCATCTACCTGCCGGTGTGGTGGCTGGCCCTGCCGAGCAACCTCGCCGCCGTGCCCTGGGAGTGGGTGGCCTTCCACCTGATCTACCAGGGCTGCCTGTCCGTCGTCGTGGCCGGCTTCCTCTTCACCCGCGCCGTGGTGCTGCTGGGCGCGCCGCAGACCTCGGTGATCACCTCGGTCGTGCCGGCCATGGTGTCGCTGGGCGCCTGGCCGCTGCTGGGCGAGGTCCTGGGCTGGGCGGGCGCCGCCGGCATCAGCCTGGTGACGCTCGGCATGATCGCCGGGGTGGTCGGTCCCGCGCCGCGGGCGCGTTGACCCTGCACCCCCGCACGCTTACTTCGCATACATGACCGACCGCATCCGCATCGCCCTGGCGCAGATGAACCCGCATGAGGGTGACCTGCGCGCCAACGCCGCCAAGATCCGAGCCTTGCGCGCCGAGGCCGCGGCAGGCGGCGCCGACCTGCTGGTCACGCCCGAATTCAGCATCGCCGGCTACCCGCCCGAGGACCTCGTGCTGAAGCCGGCCTTCCGCGCCATGGCCGAGGCCGAGATCGCCGCGCTGGCGGCGGAAACCGCGGATGGTGGACCCGGCCTGATCGTGGGTGGCCCGTGGTACGATGGCGGAAAGCTCTACAACGCCGCCTTCCTGCTGGACGGGGGAAAAATCGTCGCCCGCCGGGCCAAGCACGAGCTGCCGAATTACGGCGTCTTCGACGACAAGCGCGTCTTCGATCCCGGCCCGTCCCCCGGCCCCGTGGTGTTCCGCGGCCTGCGCCTCGGCCTGATGATCTGCGAGGACTGGTGGTTCCCCGCTGTCTCCGAGACGCTGAGCGAGAGCGGGGCGGAGCTGCTGCTCTCCATCAACGGCTCGCCCTTCGAGATCGACAAGGCGCAGTCGCGCGTGGACCTCGCCGTGGCGCGGGTGGTGGAGACGGGGCTGCCCTTCGTCTTCCTCAACCAGAATTGCGGCCAGGACGAGCTGGTCTTCGACGGCGCGAGCTTCGTGCTCAATGCCGACCGCAGCCTGGCGCTGCGCATGCCCGCCTTCGAGGAGGCGCTGACCTTCACCGACTGGGCGCGCGACGGCGAGGTCTGGCGCTGCGAGCCGCAGGCCATCCCGGCCCCGATGGAGCGTTCCGCGCAGATCTATGCGGCGATGGTGCTCGGGCTGCGCGACTACGTGAACAAGAACCGCTTCCCGGGCGTGGTGCTGGGCCTGTCGGGCGGCATCGACTCCGCAATCTCCGCCGCCGTCGCCGCCGACGCGCTGGGGCCGGACCGCGTGCGCGCCGTCATGATGCCCTCGCCCTACACCAGCCAGGAGAGCCTGGAGGACGCGGCGGAATGCGCGCGCCTGCTGGGCATCCAGTACGACACGATCCCGATCGGCCCGGCGATGGACGCCTTCCACACGATGCTGGCGCCGTCCTTTGCGAACCGCGCGCCGGACATCACGGAAGAGAACATCCAGTCGCGCATCCGCGGCGTCACGCTCATGGCGCTCTCGAACAAGTTCGGGAACATGCTGCTGACGACCGGCAACAAGAGCGAGATGAGCACCGGCTACGCCACCATCTACGGCGACATGTGCGGCGGCTACTCCGTGCTGAAGGACGTCTACAAGACCGACGTCTTCGCCGTCTGCCGCTGGCGCAACGCCAACGTGCCGGCCGGCGCCCTCGGCCCGAACGGCCCGGCCATGCCCGAGCGCGTCATCACCAAGCCGCCCAGCGCCGAGTTGAAGCCCGACCAGAAGGACCAGGACACGCTGCCCCCCTACGAGGTGCTGGACGCCATCCTGAACGGCCTCGTCGAGGAGGAGCGCAGCGTGGACGACATGGTCGCCCAAGGCTTCGAGCGCGCGCTGGTCCTGCGTGTCTGGCGCATGCTGGACCGCGCCGAGTACAAGCGCCGCCAGGCGCCTCCGGGCGTGAAGATCGGCCGCCGCGCCTTCGGCCGCGACCGGCGCTACCCCATCACCAACGGCTTCACCGGACTGATCTCTTGAGCATCACGGACGAAATTCTGGGCAAGGCCGACGGCATCGAGGTCCGCATCATGGACCTTTCCGGCGCCAACGGATCCGAGCCGCTGGAGACGGTGCGCGGTTTTTCGTCCCTCGCCCATGCCAATGCCTTCGCGCGCCGCTACGTCCGGGATTCCATGGAGGTCTGCCGGCCCCGCGGGGCCGATGCCGAGGCCGCGCGCGAGGCCTGGTTCGCCTTCGGCGAGGATGCGGTGATCGGCGATCCCGAGGGCCGCGCGATCGAGGGGGCCTGGAACAGCGGCAACGAGCTCGCCGACTTCGCCGCGGCCCCGCCGCGCGACCGCGAGGACCGCAACTGGCGGATCATCGACCCGCGCAAGCTGGCGGCCGAAGAGGGAGATGACGACGGCGACGACGCGGAGCCGGAGGAATGAAGCTCCGCTTCGCTCCTTCGCCCACGGGCCATCTCCATGTCGGCAATGCGCGCATCGCGCTGGCCAACTGGCTGGTCGCGCGCAAGCTCGGCGCCGAGCTGGTGCTGCGGCTGGACGACACCGACACCGGCCGCAGCAAGGCGGAATTCGCCCATGCGATCGAGGAGGACCTGCGCTGGCTCGGCCTCGACTGGGACAGCATGTTCCGGCAGTCGGACCGGCTGCCGCTCTATGAGGCCGCGGCGGAGAGGCTGAAGAAGAGCGGCCACCTCTACCCCTGCCTCGAGACCGAGGAGGAGCTGAACTACAAGCGCGAGCTCCGCATGAAGCAGGGCCGCCCGCCGATCTACGATCGCGGCGCGCTGAAGATGACCGCGGAGCAGCTCGCCCGCGCCATGGAGAACGGCAAGCGCCCGCATTGGCGCTTCAAGCTTTCCAACACGACGGTCGAATGGGAGGACGGCGTGCTCGGCCGCCGCACGGTCAAGCTGCCGGCGATCAGCGATCCCGTGCTGATCCGCGCCGACGGCTCGCCGCTCTACACCTTCACGTCCGTGGTGGACGACCTCGAGACCGGCGTGACCCATGTGGTGCGCGGCGAGGACCACGTGACCAACACCGGCGTGCAGCTCGACATCTGGCGCGCGCTGGGCGGCAAGGCGCTGGAATTCGCGCATCTACCGCTGCTGACGGATGCCGATGGCGGCCCGCTCTCCAAGCGCATCGGCTCGCTCTCGCTGCGGCAGCTCCGGCGCGACGGCGTGGAAGCGGCGGCGATCACGGGCTATCTCGGCGCGCTCGGCACCTCGCATGATCCGTTCCCGGCCAAGCCGGCGGAGCTGCTGGAGGGCTTCGATCTCTCCGCCGTCTCGCATTCCTCGCCGCGCTTCGATCCGCGGCAGATGCTGGCACTGAACCGGAAGATCCTGCACGCCATGTCCTTCGAGGAGGCCAGGCCGCGCCTCCCTGATGGCGCCGATGCCGGCTTCTGGGAGGCCATTCGGGAGAACATCGACCTGATGCCCGAGGCCAGGCACTGGTGGGACGTGATCCGCGGCCATATCGCGCCCGTCGAGCAGCCTGAGGAGGCCGAGTTCTTCGCCAAGGCGCGCGAGCTGCTGCCCGCGGAACCCTTCGACGGCACCACCTGGGGCGCCTGGACGGAGGCGCTGAAATCCACCACGGGCCGCAAGGGCAAGGCGCTCTTCATGCCGCTGCGCCTGGCGCTGACCGGCGAGGATCACGGCCCGGACCTCAAGACCCTGCTGCCGCTGATGGGGCGGGCCAGGGTGGCGGACCGCCTGCGGGGCGATTTTCATGCTTGAAGGCGGCCGGCCCGTGGCGCATAGGAGAGCCATGGTCCTGGCTCCCTCTTGCTGCAACGGTTGACGACCCGCGCGCCGCGCGGAGGTCGCGCCTGACTTCTTCTTGCCTGATGGACCGCTCCCCATGACCGAGCTTCGTTTCCACAACAGCCTGACGCGGCGGGAGGAGGAATTCCGCCCGCTCGATCCGGAGCATGTGAAGCTCTACGTCTGCGGCCCGACGGTCTACGACCTCGCGCACCTCGGGAACGCCCGGCCGGTCGTGGTCTTCGACGTGCTGGCGCGGCTGCTGCGGCGGATCTATCCGCGCGTGACCTACGCCCGGAACATCACGGACGTGGACGACAAGATCAACGCACGCTCGCGCGAATCCGGCGAGCCGATCGCCGCCGTCACCGCCCGCACCACGGCCGATTTCCACCAGGACATGGCGGCGCTCGGCAACCTGCCGCCGGACGTGGAGCCGCGGGCGACGAAGCATATCGCCGAGATGATCGCGATGAACGAGAAGCTCATCGCGAGCGGCCACGCCTATGTCGCCGAGGGCCACGTGCTCTTCAGCGTCGGCAGTTTTCCCGATTACGGAAAATTCTCCGGCCGCAACCAGGACGAGCTGCTGGCCGGCGCCCGCATCGACGTGGCGCCCTACAAGCGCGACCCCGGCGACTTCGTGCTCTGGAAGCCCAGCGCTGACGGCACGCCCGGCTGGGAGAGCCCCTGGGGCCGCGGCCGGCCGGGCTGGCACATCGAGTGCTCGGCCATGTCCTGGAAGCATCTGGGCGAGATGTTCGACATCCACGGCGGCGGCGCGGACCTGATCTTTCCCCACCACGAGAACGAGGTGGCGCAGTCGCGTTCGGCCTTCGGCACGCCCCTCATGGCGCACACCTGGCTGCACAACGGCATGCTGCTGGTGGACGGCGAGAAGATGTCGAAGAGCGTCGGCAACTTCTTCACCCTGCGCGACATCCTGGCCCAGGGCCCCTGGGTCGGCGAGGCCTTTCGTTTGTTGCTGCTGCGCACGCATTACCGCGCGGCGCTGGACTACACCCAGGCGGCGCTGGAGGAGGCCAAGCAGGAGCTGGACGACAGCTACGCCATGCTCTCCCGTGCGCCCGCCGTCTCCGAGGCGCCCGTCATCGCCGAGATGGCGGAATGGGCGCTGGAGCCGCTGCGCGACGATCTCAACACGCCGCTGACGCTGAGCCGGCTGCGCGACCTGCGCACGCTGGAGAACGCGGCGACGGTCGGCGGCTCGGACGCCGCGGTACTGGGCCGCATCGGCAGGTCCTGGTCGCTGGTGCCGGGCCAGGCGGCCGCGGCCTTCCGCGAGGCCGCGGCCGTGCTCGGCGTGGCGCAGGGCGATCCCAAGGCCTGGCTCCAGGGCGGGGTGGATGCGTCGGCCATCGAGGCCGCGATCGCCGCGCGCGCGGCCGCTCGCAAGGCGCGCGATTTCGCCGAGGCCGACCGCATCCGTGCCACGCTGCTCGCCGACGGCGTCGTGCTCGAGGACAGCGCCGCGGGCACGGTGTGGAAGCGGGCCTGACCCCATGAGGGAGGAGGGCGCCGCGCCGCTGGTGGCGTCTCCGGGCGAGACGCCCATCGTCGTGCTGGTGCGGCCGCAGCTCGCGGAGAACATCGGCACCACGGCGCGCGCCATGGCCAATGGCGGGCTGTTTCACCTGCGCCTGGTCGCGCCGCGGGACGGCTGGCCGAAGGAACGGGCCTGGGCCGCCGCCTCCGGCGCGGACCGCATCCTGGACGCGGCGCAGCTCTTCGAGACCGTGGACGCGGCGATCGCCGACTGCCATCGCGTGATCGCCACATGCCCGCGCCCCCGCCATGTGGTCGTCCCGGTCATGACGGCGCGGGCGGCGGCGGCGGAGCTTCGGGCGATCAATGGGCGCGAGGAGCGCGTTGCTGTCCTCTTCGGGCCCGAGCGGGCCGGGCTGGAGGCAGAGGATCTTGCCCGGGCGGACACGCTGGTGCGCTATCCGCTCAATCCGGAGTTCAGCTCGCTCAATTTGGCTCAGGCGGTGATGGTGATGGCCTATGAATGGTGGGTCGCTGCCGACACCACCCCGCCGCGCCAGCTCCAGACCCACAAGACCCAGGTCGCCACCAAGGGCGAGCTCGACAATTTCATGCGGCACCTGACCGAGGAGCTCGATGCCTGCGGGTTCCTCCGCAACGCGCCCAAGCGAGCCGGCATGGTCCGGAACCTTCGCCATTGGTTCGAGCGCGGCGAGATCACCGAGCAGGAGGTCCGCACCCTGCACGGCGTGGTGGCGGAACTCTCGCGAGGGCGCATGATCCGGGGGCGGCCGGAAAAGGGAGCCCCGCCGATGGACGAGGAGTAGCCGACATGGCCAGCCGGATCGCCAAGGTCTTCATGTCCCTGGCCTTCGGGCTCTTCGGCTTGCTCGTCGCGGCGGACAACCTGCTCGACTACGGCACGAACTTCGCCTTCGTGCAGCACGTGTTCAGCATGGACACGACCTTCGAGAACGGCCGCCTGCGCGGCCGCGCCGTCCTCGACCCCTTCTGGTGGCATGCCGGCTACGCGCTGATCATCCTGGGCGAGGCGGTGATGGGCCTGCTCTTCCTGATCGGCGCCGTCCAGCTGCTCCGCGCGCTGCGGGCGCCGGCGGCGCGCTTCGATGCGCAAAAATCCTGGTCGATCCTCGGGGCCACGGCCGGCTTCGGCGTCTGGTTCGTGGGCTTCATGCTGGTGGGCGGCGAGTGGTTCCAGATGTGGCAGTCGCGCAGCTGGAACGGGCAGGAGGCGGCCTTCCGCTTCTACATGCCGCTGATGGCCGGGCTGATCTTCATCGCCCTGCCGGATCGCGATCTCAGCTGAGGTTCTTCGCCAGCTTCCGCGCCAGCACGTATCCCAATCCGCCGCCGACCGGCGCGGCCGGCAGCACCAGCAGCCAGCCCATATGGACGCCTTCCGACACGGCGATGAAGCCGAGGCCCAGCATCAGGCCGCCCACCAGGCTGCCGACGACGCCCGCCGTCAGGCCCAGGACCAGGATCTCTTCGCGCGTGACCATGGCGCCGGAGTAGGGTCGGCCGGCCCGGTTTGACAAGCCCGCCCCCGACCCCTAAGACGCCGCCCATTCCTGGGAACGAGGACACGCCTTCGGGGCGTGCGCCCGCTTTGCTCGCGAGAGCAGGGACTACCGGGACAACCCGCAGAGCTGAGAATGGCTCCGCACCAAAGAAGGTCCCGCGCCGAAAGGCTGCCGGGAGAAGCCGCGCATGACCAAGCGCCTTGCCTCCAAGTACAAGATCAACCGCCGCCTCGGCGAGAACCTCTGGGGCCGTGCCAAGAGCCCGGTCTCCAAGCCCCGCAAGGGCGAGCAGGGCGCCCGCACCTACGGCCCCGGCCAGCACGGCCAGCGCCGGAAGAACAAGCCGACCGACTTCGGCATCCAGCTCATGGCGAAGCAGAAGCTGAAGGGCTACTACGCCAACATCGGCGAGAAGCAGTTCCGCAAGTATTACGACGAGGCCGTGCGCCGGAAGGGCGACACCTCGGAGAACCTGATCGACCTGCTGGAGCGCCGGCTGGACACCATCATCTACCGCATGAAGTTCGCGGTGACGCCCTTCGCCGCGCGCCAGTTCGTGAATCACGGCCATGTGCTGATCAACGGCAAGCGGCTGAACATCGCCTCCTACTCGGTGAAGGACACCGACACGATCGAGGTGAAGGAGAAGTCGAAGCAGCTCACCATGGTGCTCGACGCCACGCAGGAGGCCGGCCGCGACGTGCCGGAGTACATCGAGGTCGATCACCGCGCCATGAAGGGCCGGATCCTGCGCTCGCCGAAGTTCAGCGACGTGCCCTACCCGGTGCAGATGGAGCCGAACCTGGTCGTCGAGTTCTACTCGCGCTAAGCGGCGTCGGCCTTTTAGGGATTTCCGGAAGCGGCGCAGGGGCACTCCCCTGCGCCGCTTTCATTTTCGCGGCAGAACAACGTCACATCCGGGTGGTTGACGGACCGCGCCCTTCGCCTGCACACAGGCTCCATGCCCTCCAAAGACCCGGTCCCTCTCCGCGAAGTCCTGGAAACACTCGTCCGGGCCACGCATCAGGCCCTCCTTGCCCGCCATGTGGATCCCACCTGGCTCGTGAACTTCTCGGACGAGCTGGGGCGCCGGCTGAAGAACCAGTCACTGGTCGATGTGATGGCCGACTTCGTGGCCACCATCAATTCCAGTCCCGAGGCGCAGAAGCGGCTGACGGCCACCACCAACGCGCGCGGGACGATCGAATCGGTCATCGCGCCGGGCCTCGCCGCGCGGCCCTCGCCGCTCGCCTGCATCGGGCTGGGCTGCGCGCCGCAGACGGCGGGCATGCTCCGCCGCGCCGGGCTGCGGCGCTGGGCCGGGCCCTTCGACTGGATGACCATCCCGGCCGAGGCGGTGCGCGACAGCATCATCGACGACTGCGCCGGCCTGCTTATGGCCTCGGAATACGAGCCCATCGAGGCGGAGGACCGGCCGATCGGCAGCAAGGGCTACCTCTGCCGCCACCGCCGCTTCAGCGAGCTCTACGGCGCCACCATCTTCCACCAGTACGATCCCTCGACGCCGGCGGGCTATGCTTCGCTGGAGCGCGCCGTGCTGCGCTTCCGCGACGCGCTGCGCGGGCTGCACGGCAAGCTGCTGCTGCAGATCACCGACGAGACCGGCCGCAGCCTGCCGGCCTTCGAGGACACCTGCGACATGCTGGACCGCTCGGCGCGGGGCGCGATCCTGGTGACGATCGCGGTGGTGCCGGGCTCGCCCAGCGGGCCATTTCCGGAGATGGAGCTGAGCCGGGCGCGGGGCCAGCACCGCTTCCTGCGGTGCCACACGCTCTCGGAGCCGAAGGGGATCGGCTATGCCGACCTCATCGACGAGGTCGTGCTGCTGCGCGGCGCCCTGGCGGCGCCGCAGCTTTCAGGCTGAGTGGCCGCAAGGCGGCCGGCGCCGCCCGGCGTCCGAGGAGCGGTTAAACTTCCGCTTTGACGATGCCCTTTTCCTGCATCATCGACTGCAGCTCGCCGGACTGGAACATCTCCATCACGATGTCGCAGCCGCCCAGGAACTCGCCGTTCACGTAGAGCTGGGGGATGGTCGGCCAGTTGGTGTAGGCCTTGATGCCCTCGCGGATCTCGGGGTCCTCGAGGACGTTCACGCCCTTGAAGGGCACGCCCACATGGCTGAGAATCTGCACCACCCGCGCGGAGAAGCCGCACTGCGGGAAGACCGGCGTGCCCTTCATGTAGAGCACCACGGGGTTGGCGTTGATCTCGGCCTCGATGCGCTCGGTCACGGTCGTCATCTGCTGGTTCCTTGTCGAATGTTCTACTCGGGCGCGCTGGTCTGGAGCGCGAGGGCATGCAGGACCCCGCCCATGCGGCCCTGGAGGGCGGCATAGACGAGCTGGTGCTGCTTCACGCGCGACAGCCCGCGGAAGGATTCGGAGACGACCGTGGCGGCATAGTGGTCGCCGTCGCCCGCCAGGTCCTCGATGGCCACCTTCGCGTCCGGCATGGCGGACTTGATCAGGGCCTCGATCTCGGCCGGCTGCATCGGCATTCGGTCACATCCCCCGCATCAGCTCCGGCAGCGTGGATTCGTTCGCCACCGAAAGTTCATCCACCGATATGGCATCGCCACCCGGAATCGCCAGAGTTTTCCCGCCGGAACGCCCGAGCGCAAGCGCCGGCACGCCGGCCGACTTCGCAGCCGCGAGAAGTGCCGCCCCGTCCGCCACGGCCAGCACGTAGCGGGACTGGTCCTCGCCGAACCAGAAGCCGTGGTCGCCCTTCGGCTCCAGCGTCGCGCCGACGCCGGAGGCCATGCACATCTCGGCCACCGTCACCAGCAGGCCGCCATCCGCGCAGTCGTGGCAGGCACGGACGCGACCGGCCAGGATCTCGGAACGCACGAAGTCGCCGTTGCGGCGCTCGGCGGCGAGGTCCACCGGCGGGGGCGCACCCTCCTCGCGGCCGGCGATCTCGCGCAGCCAGAGGGACTGGCCGAGCCAGCCTTCCGTCTCGCCGATCAGAACCAGGTCGGAACCCACGGGCATGGCGAGGCCCACCGCCTGCGCCACATCCTCCAGCACGCCCACGCCGCCGATGGCCGGGGTGGGCAGGATCGCCTTGCCCTCGGTCTCGTTGTAGAGCGAGACGTTGCCGCTGATCACCGGGAAGTCCAGCGCCTTGCAGGCCGCGCCCATGCCGCGCACGGCGGCGGCGAACTGCCCCATGATCTCGGGCTTCTCCGGATTGCCGAAGTTCATGTTGTCGGTGATGGCGCGGGGCAGGGCGCCCACGGCCGTGATGTTGCGCCAGGCCTCGGCCACCGCCTGCATGCCGCCCGCCTCGGGGTCGGCCTGGCAGTAGCGCGGCGTGCAGTCCGTGGTCATGGCGAGGGCGCGGACATGGTCCTCGATGCGGACCACGGCGGCATCCGCCTGTCCCGGACGCTTGGCCGTCTGTCCCCCTACCTGCGCGTCGTACTGGTCCCAGATCCAGCGGCGCGAGCAGAGGTCGGGGCAGGCGACCAGGGTCTTCAGCGCGTCCAGCAGGGGAACCGGGCTCGCCACCTCGGCGGAGTTGATGACCGGCAGCTTCGGCGTCTCCGCCGTCGGGCGGCGATAGAGCGGCGCGGCGGATTCCAGCGGCGCCAGCTCGATATCGGCCTCCACCAAGCCCTTGTGCTTGATGACGATCCGCCCGGTGTCCGTCAGGTGCCCGATGATTGCGAAGTCCAGCTCCCACTTGCGGAAGATGGCCTCGGCCAGTGCCTCGCGGCCGGGCTTGAGCACCATGAGCATGCGCTCCTGGCTCTCGCTCAGCATCATCTCGTAGGCGGACATGCCCTCCTCGCGCTGGGGGACGTGGTCCATGTCGAGCTCGACGCCCATGCCGCCCTTGCCGGCCATCTCGACGCCGGAGGAGGTCAGCCCGGCCGCGCCCATGTCCTGGATGGCGACGATGGCGTCGGTGGCCATCAGCTCCAGGCAGGCCTCGATGAGGAGCTTTTCGGCGAAGGGATCGCCGATCTGGACGGTGGGGCGCTTCTCCTCGCTGTCGGCGGAGAACTCGGTGGAGGACATGGTCGCGCCGTGGATGCCGTCGCGCCCCGTCTTGGAGCCGACATAGACCACCGCATTGCCGAGGCCGGTGGCGGCCGCGGTGAAGATGCGGTCGGCCTTCAGGATGCCGACCGTCATGGCGTTCACCAGCGGATTGCCGTTGTAGGCCGGGTGGAAGTTCACCTCGCCGCCCACGGTGGGGACGCCCACGCAATTGCCGTAGCCGCCGATGCCGCGCACCACGCCGTCCATGACCTGGCGGGTCTTGGCCAGCCTGGGGTCGCCGAAGCGGAGCGCGTTGAGGTTGGCGATGGGACGCGCGCCCATGGTGAAGACGTCGCGCAGGATGCCGCCCACGCCCGTCGCCGCGCCGTTGTAGGGCTCGATGAAGCTGGGGTGGTTGTGGGATTCCATCTTGAAGACGGCGGCCAGGCCCTCGCCGATCTCGATGACGCCCGCATTCTCGCCGGGGCCGACGAGGACCCAGGGCGCCTTGGTCGGCAGCTCCTTCAGCCAGACGCGGCTGGATTTGTAGGAGCAGTGCTCGCTCCACATGACGGAGAAGATGCCGAGCTCGGCCAGGGTCGGGTCGCGGCCGAGGATGCCGAGGGCGCGCTCGTACTCGTCGGGCTTCAGGCCGAATTCGGCGGCAAGCTGCCGGGCGCGTTCGGGGGCGAGGGGAGGGACAGAGGCCATGGGCCGTATTTCGGGCCGCGCGAGGGGCTTGTCCAGCGAGGGAAACGGCAGAGCCGGGTTGAGAATTCCGGCGGCGGAGGGTTCGCGAGGGATTTTTCGTGCCTGGAAGGCGCCGGGCGCCGCCGATGCTGATTGCATCGGCAAGTCCGGCAACGCACCAGGCGCGGAAAAGACCCGCGAAACCGACCCGCCGGAGCTCTCATCCCGGCTCACGGCCAGCACGCTTTCAGCGCGCGGGGGATGTAGCGGCGGCCGGCGACGATGGTGAGCAGCTTCCGGATGGTGCGGAGGTACTCGATGGCGGCCCTCCGGAGCCGCCGCGTCGGTGGGATTCGCCGTGGAATTGGCAGGGCGAAGATCTTTTCGGACAAATCCGGGTCGGGACACATCCAGGGCGGGGCCGGCAGGGCGCGCTTGAGGTCGAGGCGGCGGGCGAGAAGGATGATGCGCAGGCCGCGCAGTCGGATGGCGCGGCGGGCGGCGCGGCAGATGGGGCCGAGGAGGTTGCGCAAGGGATGGCCCTCGGGCGCGGCGGCGAGGGCGAGCAGCAGGTGCTCCCAGAAGCCCTCATGGGTGAGGCGGCGGAAGTAGCGGGAGACGGTGTCGGGCCTGCCGTATTGTTCGGGGAGGTCGCTCCAGGGGCCGTCGGTGGCGGCGACGCGGAAGATGGCGTCGAAGCGGACGCGGTGGTCGCAGGGGCGGCCGCGGAAGCGCCGGAGGATGTGGGGAAGGAGGGCCTGCCATTCCGCATCGGAGAGGGGGTTGTGGGGGATGCGGAGGCGAGCGGTCATGTCCTTTTTCTAGGAAAATTTTCTGGAAATAGCAAGAAAAACCGAGCTCCAGATGCCCTTCGCTCGCTATTGGTCCGTGTCGAAAGCGGAGAAGCGGCCGGCATTGTCGTCCACCAGCGGCGCCGGGGCGAGGTAGTGGAAGTCGGCCAGGCGGGCGGCTTCTTCGGCGGTGATGGGCACCGATCCGCGCCAGGGCGGGCCGGAATCCTCCGCGCCGTCTTCCTGGACCAGCACGCCAAGGCAGCGCGAATCGCCATTGCCGACCTCTTCGGCCGGAAACCAGTGATCGAAGGTGACAAGCTCCACCTCGACCGTGTCGATCTGCAGATGGTCGGGGATGACGAGCTCGACGGTCCGCCAGGCCATCGGCTCGATCGGCACTTTCAGCGTCTGCCAGGGCGTCACGATGAAGAGGTGGTTGGTGCGCTCCATGGCTGCCGGCCGGCCGGTGGACACGGCGAGCCGCGCCCGGTTGCGATCGACGTGCAGCCGCTTGCGGGCCTGCCAGCCGGTCCAGCGCGCCGGGCCCAGAGCCGTTTGTTCCAGCCCATAGAAGCCGTCGCGATCCGGCGACGGGACGAGGTAGGTGTAGCCGAGCGAGCTTGCGATGTGTTTGCGGTAGCGCACGAAATTCGGGCTGCCAGGCGAGAAGCGGAACGACGTGGCGCCGGCCGGGACATGGGTGAGGTAGAGGCAGAATTCGTCGACGCCATGCTCCTCGGCCAGGCGGAGCGCGGCGGCGACCTCGGCATCGCTGTCGTTCCAGGGGAACAGCAGGTAGCGCCAATGGACAACGGGCTTGTGCACCTGGAGCTCCCGCTTTGCCGCCGCCACGTTGGAGAGGCCGCGAAGCGCAAGGTCCACACGGCCGGCGACGTGGTAGCGGCTGTAGCTCTCCTGGGTGATGCCGCCGATCGTGAACACGATGAATTCGAGGCCGGCAGCGACCACCTTGCGCGCGCGTTCGGGCTTCGCGAGCGGGATGCCGTTGGTGCTGGTGACGACGCGCACGTCGGGACAGGCTCGTCGCAGATGCGCGAGCATGTCCTCGGCTTGGGCGTTCACGAAGGGGTCGCCGTAGTTGAAGAAGTAGACATGGCGGAGATGCCCGGCGAGCTCGTCCACCGCACGGCGGAAGGGGTCTAGGCCGAGCATGTCGGCATCGCGCGTGCGGATCGCCGGGTCGTTGTTGGCGATGCAGGCGTCGTTGGGGCAGCGGATATTGCAGCGGACCGTGGGTTCCACGACTGCCGTGCTGGGCAGGCGCATCCGTGCCGGCATCTCCTCGGCGGCGCCGTCCGGCACGCGCTGGTAGAGGCCGCATTCGGTGCAGCGATGGCCTTCCCACAGCTTGCGCTGCAGCCGCTCGTATGCGGGATTGGCAAAGATCTCCGCGACCGACTGGCGGTTGATATTGCCGAAGCTGCGCTGGCCGTGCGGATCGTCGAGGCCGCAGGTGACATTGCCGTCGGAATGGATGGTGATGCTGTCCTCGATCCAGGGGCAGTGATAGCGATGCCCGTCGGCGGGGAACATCAGCTGGCTGGGATCGGTGAGCTTGCGGTTGAAGGGTGGGAGGCCGTGCGGTGCGGGCGCCGGCTGTTCAATTCCGATTTTTCCCATGTCTCCGCCCTTTATTTTCCATCATGTAAATCTAGCTCGGGGGCGATGGGGGCGCAAAATAATATTCCACTGTATGAAAGCCGGCAGGCGGTGTTTGACGTCGTCCCGTGGAGTGCGGAAAACTCCGAATACGGGGGCGGCCGGCGGCTTCTCTCCCTCGCCGGGGACTGGCGCCTGCGCTCAGCCGACTGGCGACGTCCTCACCGCCCGAACAAGCGCCCATCCCACCACACCGGCCGATGCAGCCCATGCGTGACTCGGGGGAAGTCCGGATGCTCCGGATGGATCAGAAAATTTCGCTCCATCCGCGCCACCAGGCTCGGCACGATCAGCACCAGCGAGCGCTTGGCCTTCCACCAGGCCTCGCCATAGGCCTGCGCCGCCGCTGACGAGGGCGCGTCCCAGCCCGGCACCTGCCATTCCTCCACCAGCTCGTAGCTCACGCCGTTGGGGATGGTGATCTCGATGGCATGCTGGTTCGGCGGCAGGTGGCCGCTGCCATGGGCGAGCTTCTCGAGCATCGCGGTGGAGTAGTGCTCGGAGGCGTAGATCACCGCGCTGGCCGCCGTGTTCCAGCGGCCGGGGTAGAGCTTGGAGCCGGTGGCGTCGAAGACCGGGAACTCGCCCTTGGGGTCGCCGATGCGCCAGCAGGTCAGGACGCGGTCGAGGACCTGTGCGGCCATGCCCGGATGCGGTGGCTAAAGCGCGATCAGGCCGCGGAGCCGTAGCGCAGGCGGCCCAGGATGCCTTCCACCACGGGGCGGCCGAACTCGCTGGCGAGGACCACGTCCAGCGGCTTGCGGCCATCGAGCATGGGGTGGGGGCGGCCGAGGAAATCGCGCGCGGCAGTATCGCTGCCCCAGGTGATCAGGGCCTGGGCCCAGATCTCGGCGAGGCGCGCGACCTTGGCGCCTTCCTCGGGGGTCAGGCGCGCCTGGGCGGCGCGGCGGCGGGCGAGGGTGGCCTTGGGGACGAGGCGGTGCGGGAAGGCGGCGTCCTCGGGGGCGACGTGGTGCGCGACGCGGTCGAGGGCCGCGATCGGCAGGCCGCGCTCGACCTGGGCGGCCAGCGCCATGAGCGAGGTGTCGGGCTTGAGGCCCAAGGTGGTGAAGGCGTTCATCGTTCGTCTCCGATGAGACGAATATAGGTATCAGTTGGCCCAGGGTTCAACGGATGATGGGGTTCGGGGAAACGGGTTTCCCCGGCGGAGGGTCCGGGAGGCGGCGCCTCCCGGGACAGTGCGCCCGCCCGACTATCCCGCCGAAGGCACCCGCAGCGCCTCGCAGGCGCGGCGGCGGGCGGCGACATAGGCGTCGCGCGCCGTCTCGAAATCCATCGTGGCGCGGTCGACCCCGTCCTCGCGCCCCATCCGCTCGGCGAGCGCCCAGATCGGGATGTTGTCGAGCAGCTCCACCACGACCACGAGCTCCACCGAGGGCACCGGCCCAACGAAGGGGACCAGCGATCCGTAGATCAGCGCGTTGGAGATGACGAGGTCGGAGAGGCCGTCGCGCAGCGTGCGGCCGCCCACCACCGGCAGCACCACGAAGGGCCCCTCGGGCACGCCGCGGGCGCAGAGGGCGAGGCCGATATCGGCTTGCGGTGCCACGGGCATGCCGCGCTCGCTGGCGCGGTCGACGAGGCCGCCGCTGCCCTCGACGATGTTGGTCCGGACCCGGTCGAGCGTCGTCAGCGCGTGCTCGGGCCGGCCCGCCGCCGCCAGCGCCAGGGCCTGCCAGGGCTCGGCGATCCAGGTGGAGATCAGGTTGGCGGCGCCCAGGCGCCATTCCGGCGGCACGGCGGGCGCCTCGGGCAGCCGCTCGCGCAGCGCGGTGAAGCCCTCGAGGGCGGAGCGGTTGAAGGAGTAGACGGCGCGGTTGGCCCGCTCCAGCCAGCCGGGCGCGTCCTGCGCCGCGGCGGGAAGCGGCAGGAGGAGCAGCACCGCGAGCCAGATCGGTCGAAAATGCATCAGCAGGAGCTCCGCATCGGCGCCCGGCAGAAAGGCGCCGGGCTGTCGTGCAGCCTAGCCCAGGCGGAATCTCCCGGCATCCGGAAAGGGTCAGGTTTCATGCCAGCGTCACAAGTCGTTCCGGTTGGTTATCATCGTCATCGCCATATTGCGAAGCCGGACGAATTGGTTTCGTCTTTCATCTCAAGAAGAGGGCAACGTCGGGCGCAGCATGCAGGACAGCAGCGAGGCCGCGAGGATCGATCTGATCCGCACCGTCTATCGGGCGTTACTGGGCCGCGAGCCGGATCCCGAGGGCCTTGTCCACCATGCGCGCAACCTTGCGGCCGGTCCCGGCTTCGCGGCGCTGGAGGGGGTCCTGCGCGACTTCATCGGCAGCGAAGAATTCCGCCTGCGCACCGGGACCGTGGACTTCTCCAACCTCGTCCGGCCGGAGGGGCCGGAAGCCGTGGAGGAGGACTCCATCTCGCATATCCTCGGGATCGGGGTGGGATGCTTCACGACCTTCCTGCAGCGGCGCTGGCGGCTGCGGAACTTCGCGGGGCCCTTCGACTGGATCTTCTCCTCGGAGAAGATGGTGGAGCACGTCCTCCGCGACGATTTCCGCCTGTTCCTGGCGCGCGACCAGTATGAGCGGGTCGAGACACCGGGCGGCTGGCGCTGCCATCACCGCTTCTATCGCGGCATGGTCCGCAACGAGCCGATCTTCAACCATCACGATCCGCTGGCCGAGGCGGACCACCAGTACTTCCAGCGCTGCGTGGACCGTTTCCGGCGGTCGGTGCAGGGGCCGCGGCGCACGCTGCTGATGCAGCTGGCCTGGGTCGCCCCGGACTCGCACAAGGATTTCCTGTCGCTGGCGGCGCTGCTGGACGAGATTGCGCCGCGCGCCGTCCTCAACCTCTTCGTGGTCTCGGGGCCGACGGGCCGGATCTTCCCCGAGCTGGGGCTGATCCGGGAGCATGGGCGGCACCGGATGTACCACCTCTACCCGGTCAGCTATCTGTCGGAGATCGGTTTCACCGACCGGCTGGACGACGTCGCGATCCTGCGGGCGCTGTCACGCTACCGGCTGGACCTGCAATCCGTCTGAGGCGTTCTCAGCCCGCGCCGAAGACGCGCGCGAAGATCGTCTCGACGTGGCGGAAGTCGCGCTGCGGGTCCATCGCGGCGTCGAGCGCGGCGCCGTCCATCACGGCGGCGACGTCGGGCTGGGAGAGCAGGTTCTCGCGGAAGCGCTGCGCGTCCGGCTTGCCCAGCTTCAGCCAGGTGGCCATCGCGGCCTGCTGCACGGCGGCATAGGCGGCCTCGCGCGACATGCCCGCCTGGGTCAGCGCCAGCAGCACCTTTTGGCTGTGCACGACGCCGCCGAGGCCCTCGAGGTTCTCCTCCATGCGGACGGGATAGACCGTCAGCTTCTCCATCATCCCGGCGAGGCGCATGAGCGCGAAGTCCAGCGCGATGGTGGCGTCGGGGCCGATCACGCGTTCGACGCTGGAATGGCTGATGTCGCGCTCGTGCCAGAGGGTGATGTTCTCCAGCGCCGGCATGGCGTAGCCGCGGATCAGCCGGGCGAGGCCAGTGATGTTCTCGCTCAGCACCGGATTGCGCTTGTGGGGCATGGAACTGCTGCCCTTCTGCCCGGCATGGAAGTACTCCTCCGCCTCGCGGACCTCGCTGCGCTGCAGGTGGCGGACCTCGGTGGCCAGCCGCTCCACCGCGCCGGCGACGACGGCGAGGGTGGCGAAGAAGGCCGCATGGCGGTCGCGCGGGATGACCTGGGTGGAGACCGGCTCGACGGACAGGCCGAGCTTCGCCGCCACGTGCTCCTCCACACGGGGATCGACCGAGGCGAAGGTGCCGATGGGGCCGGAGAGCGCGCAGGTGGCGACCTCGGCCCGGGCCGCGATCAATCGCTGCCGGTTGCGGGAAAATTCGGCATAATGGTTGGCGAGCTTCAGGCCGAAGGTGGTGGGCTCCGCATGAATCCCGTGGCTGCGACCGATCGTGGGCGTGAACTTGTGCTCGAGAGCGCGCATCCTCAACGCGTTCATGACGGCTTCGACATCCGAGATGAGCAAATCTGCCGCGCGTGTCATCTGGACGGCGAGGCAGGTATCGAGCACGTCGCTGCTGGTCAGGCCCTGGTGCATGTAGCGCGCATCCTCGCCGATGCCCTCGCCGAGCCAGGTGAGGAAGGCGATGACGTCGTGCCGGGTGACGCGCTCGATCTCGTCGATCCGCTCGACGTCGGCGGCCCCCATGGCGGCGACTTTCGGTCCCCCGCCCGCCCGGATCGCCGCGGCCGCGGAGGCAGGAATGGTGCCGAGCTCGGCCATCTTCTCGGCGGCCAGCGCCTCGATCTCGAACCAGATGCGGTACCGCGCCTCGGGCGACCAGATCTCGGCCATGGCAGGGCGGGTGTAGCGGGGGACCATCGCAGCCTCTCTCGGAACTCGGGGCGTCATGTCGCGCGTCGCGGGTCTTGGAGCAAGCGGGCTTGGCCCGGCGGCCCATTTCTGTCATTTCAGCAATGATCGGGATCGCCGCCCGTCATTACGTTTTTTAAATATGAAGGAATTCGCGCATGCCGGAATGGGTCGTTCCACTCCTCCAGGTCCTGATGATCGACATCGTTCTCGCCGGCGACAATGCGATCGTGGTCGGCATGGCCGCGGCGGGTCTCCCCGCGGAGCAGCGGCGCAAGGCCATCTTCTGGGGCATCGTCGCCGCGACCATCATGCGCATCGGCTTCGCCAGCATCACGGTACAGCTGCTCTCCGTCGTCGGCATCACCCTGGCGGGCGGCGTGCTGCTGCTCTGGGTCTGCTGGAAGATGTACCGTGAACTGCGGGACGGCAGCGGGCATGGCTCCGTGGAGGGCGAGGGCGAGGGCGGCGAACTGGATGCCAGCGGTGCGCCCCGCAAGACCATGCGCCAGGCCATCACCCAGATCCTGGTCGCCGATATTTCCATGAGCCTGGACAACGTGTTGGCGGTGGCCGGCGCGGCGAAGGACCACCCCTATGTGCTGGTCGTCGGCCTGGCCATCTCGGTCGTGCTGATGGGCGTGGCCGCGACGCTGATCGCGAACCTGCTCAACAAGCACCGCTGGATCGCCTGGGTGGGCCTGCTGATCATCCTCTACGTGGCCGGGGACATGATCTTCTCCGGCACGCACGAGGTGGCGGAGCGGGTGCCGGAGGCCTACTCCTTCCTGCTGCTGCCGCTGGGCTATCTCGCGCTCCCGGGTGTCTTCCCCGCCTGGCTCTGGGCCGGGGCGACGCTGCTCCAGGTGGCCGTGCTGGCCATGGTGGCGACCCTTGCGGTGGATGCGGTTCTCCGCGCCATCCGCCGAGGCGGTGCCGACCGGCATTAAGTTTCCGGAACGTTACTGCCCTGTAAAGACAGGGTGGGTCGGTGGGGCTAGGTTCCGCCGTTCCACCCTGGGGGAAGCATTGGATTATGGATCTCGCCTCATTCGCCGCGAGCTGGAACTGGGTGACGCTGTCGGAGATTCTCGGCGTCAATCTTATCCTGTCCGGCGACAACGCCGTGCTGATCGCCCTCGCCGCGGCCGGCCTGCCTGCCGCGCAGCGCGGCAAGGCCATCCTCTTCGGCATGGTGCTCGCGGTCTTCCTGCGCATCATCCTCAGCCTCGCGGCCGTCTATCTGCTCGCCATTCCCGGCATCATGGCGATCGGCGGCGTCGTGCTGCTCTGGATCGCCTACACCTTCTTCAAGGAGCTGCGCGAGAAGGACAGGGACGAGGCGGACGGCCACGTCGACAACGCGCCCAAGACCATGATGGTCGCGCTGCGGCAGATCGTGATCGCCGACGTGTCCATGAGCCTCGACAACGTGCTGGCCGTGGCCGGCGCGGCCAAGGGCAACATGGAGATGCTGATCATCGGCCTGGTCATCTCGATCCTGCTGATGGGCGTCGCGGCCACGCTGATCGCCAAGCTGCTCGAGAAGTTCCCGGTCATCGCCTATATCGGCGTCGCGCTGATCGTCTATATCGGCGTGGAGATGATCTACCACGACGTGCAGCACTGGATGAGCGCGCACGCCGCCACGATGGAGGTGGGCCTGATGATGTCGCCCGAAACCACGATCCGGATGATTTGATGCGGGGTTCCGTTCTGCTCGCTGCGCTGGCCCTGGGCGCCTGCGCGATGGAGACGCCGGAGCCGGTGGCGATTCCGCCGGCGCCGATTCCCGTCGCCTCCGCGCCCGAGCTCCTGGCGCAGCGGCTGCCCTCCCAGGCGGCCAGCTTCCAGAAGGGCGCCACGGTGCCGCTGCGGCAGCCCTTCCCGGGCGTCGAGGTGGCCTATGCCACGCCGGGCCGCACCGCTGCGGGCTTCGTGCAGGTGCTGCGCCCGCCAGGCGACGGCGCGTCGCTGCCCGACGGGACCGAATCGCCGGCGGTGCAGGGCGAGTATCAGCGCTCCATCGCCGAGGCGGCGCGCGGCGCCGGGCCGCACCGGCGGCTGACGGTCATCCGCGAGGTGAACCAGCCGGAGGACAACCCGCTCTTCCGCTGCGCAGAGCTCGAAGGCACCTACGGCCGCCAGCCGGTGCAGAGCATGATCTGCGTGGGCGCGGCGGGCGGGCAGCTTCTGCGCGTGCGGGCCTCGATGCCCCGGCGCGATCCGCCGCTCGCGGATTCGCGCGCTTTCCTGCGCGACATCGTGGCGGCCCTCAGGGTCCTTCCCTGAACCGCTCCGCTGAAGGGCCTCCCCTGATCCGCTCGTAGACCGGCTTCAGCAGGAACGGGCTGAGGAAGAGCGGGAACTGGAAGAGCACGAAGGTCAGGATGATGTGCGGGTCGGCCGTGGCGGGGATCACGGCCAGGTAGAGCGCCATGTTGCGGTTGCCCGCCATCAGCCCGGCCGAGAGCGCCACCCGCCGGCCGAAGCCGGCGAAGGCCAGGGCGGTCATGGCATTCATCGCCAGCGCGCCGGCGAAGGCGATGACGATGCCGGTCAGCACGAGGGCCGGCGCCGCGAGCAACTGGGCCAGCACGCCGTCCATCACGCCGAAGCCGTAGAGCACCACCAGCAGCACCACGGCGCCGTCCACCGCGCGGCCCCAGCGGTCGAGCCGCGCCGGGCCCATCCAGCGGCGCAGCACGATCGAGATCAGCAAGGGCAGGCCGACCAGCAGCGCGAGCCGCAGCATCAGGCCGGAGATCGAGATGGCGAGGTCGATGCCCAGCAGCCCCAGCGCGAGCGGCGGCGCGGTGAAGGGCAGGATCAGCGTGGAGAGCATGGCGACCACGAAGGCGATCTCGCCGTCCAGCCCGACCAGCCGCGCGAAGGCCGGGGACGAGGTGGCCGCGCAGCCCGTCGCCACGATGACGAGCCCGGCGGCAAAGGGATGCGTGATGCCGAGGACCCGGAGCAGGGCCCAGAGGATCAGCGGGCTCGCCACCAGCAGCCAGGCCAGCAGCGCCGCGACCAGCACGGGCCGGCGCAGATAGGCGATGACCACAGCGGGATCGACCCGCAGCAGCACCAGCACCATCAGCAGGAAGACGATCGGCGTGATGGCGCCGCGCGCGACGGAGGCCAGCGGCGGCACGAAGAGCCCGAGGAAGATGGCGCCCGCCAGCAGCGCGGCACCGCGCCAGGCCGACCATTCGAGCAAACGACGCATCAGTTCCAAGACATGCCACCCGGCTGCAGTCGGGACAGGGCTACAGGGCAACAGGCCGGGCGACCAGACGGGCGACCAGACGGGCGCCGCCTCGCCGCGAGATCGCGCCGGAGTCCGATCCTCCGGAATCAAGGGGTTGCGGAACCTATCCCCGCTCATCGCGATTTGCCCACAGGCGCCGCGGTTGGTTGCCGTGTTCCGATGTTCTATAGACTCATGGGTGTCCGCCCCCTCCGCCCCCCAAGACTATCTGACGCGGCTGAATCCCGAGCAGCGCGCCGCCGTCGAGACGCTGGACGGCCCGCTGCTGGTGCTCGCCGGCGCCGGCACGGGCAAGACCCGCGTGCTGACCACGCGATTCGCGCATCTGCTCGTCACGGGCCGCGCGGCGCCGCACCAGGTGCTCTCCGTCACCTTCACCAACAAGGCCGCGCGCGAAATGCGCGAGCGGGTCGGCGCCATCCTGAACCGGCCCGTCGAGGGGCTGTGGCTCGGCACCTTCCACGCGCTGGCGGCACGCATGCTGCGCCGGCATGCGGAGCTGGTGGGGCTGACCTCCTCCTTCACCATCCTGGATACGGACGACCAGGTCCGGCTGCTGAAGCAGGTGATGGAGGCCGAGGGCGTCGACCTCAAGCGCTGGCCGCCCAATGGGCTGATGGCGATCATCCAGCGCTGGAAGGATCGCGGGCTGACGCCGGACCGCATCCCCGTCGCCGAGACCACGGACTACGCGAACAACAGGGGCGAGAAGCTCTATGCGGCCTACCAGGCGCGGCTGATCGCGCTGAACGCCTGCGACTTCGGCGACCTGCTGCTGCACGTGACGGAAATCCTGCGCACGAATGCCGAGGTGCTGGAGCGCTACCACCGGCTGTTCCGCTACATCCTGGTGGACGAGTACCAGGACACGAACCTGGCGCAGTACCTGTGGCTGCGGCTGCTGGCGCAGGGGCACAAGAACATCTGCTGCGTGGGCGATGACGACCAGTCGATCTATTCGTGGCGCGGCGCCGAGATCGAGAACATCCTGCGCTTCGAGCGCGACTTTCCCGGCGCGGTGATCGTGCGGCTGGAGCGGAACTACCGTTCCACGCAGCCCATCCTCTCCGCCGCCTCCGGGCTCATCGCGCGCAACGAGGGGCGGCTGGGCAAGACCTTGCGCTCCGGCCGCAACGACGCCTCCGGCGAGCGCGTGCGCGTCGTCTCGCTCTGGGACAGCGAGGAGGAGGCGCGCATGGTCGGCGGCCGCATCGAGGAGGCGCGGCGCGAGGGACAGAACCTCGGCGAGATCGCCATCCTCGTCCGCGCCGGCTTCCAGACCCGCGCCTTCGAGGAGCGCCTGATCACGCTGGCCATCCCCTACCGCGTCTATGGCGGGGCGAAGTTCTACGAGCGGCTCGAGATCCGCGACGCCATCGCCTATTTCCGGGCGCTCTCGCAGCCCAGCGACGACCTGGCCTTCGAGCGCATCGTGAACACGCCCAAGCGCGGCCTCGGCGACACCGCGATATCGGCGCTGCACAAGCTCGCGCGCGAGCAGCAGATCCCGCTGCGCTTCGCCGCGGAACGCCTCATCGAGGGCGACGCCATCCGCCCCCGCCCGCGCGCCGCGCTGCGCGAGCTCCTCGAAGGCCTCGCGCGCTGGAATGCCGGGCTGGAGAAGGAAGGCCACGTCGTCGTCGCCGCGCAGGTGCTGGAGGAGAGCGGCTACGTCGAGATGTGGAAGGCCGACCGCAGCATCGAGGCGCCGGGACGGCTCGACAACCTCAAGGAGCTGCTGCGCGCCATGTCGGAATTCGCCACGCTCGGCGCCTTCCTGGAGCACATCGCGCTGGTGATGGACGCGGACGACGCGGCCGAGGGCGAGAAAGTGAGCTTGATGACGCTGCACGCGGCCAAGGGGCTGGAGTTCGACATGGTCTTCCTGCCCGGCTGGGAGGAGGGGCTGTTCCCCAGCCAGCGCAGCCTCGACGAGGGGGGGCAGAAGAGCCTCGAGGAGGAGCGGCGCCTCGCCTACGTGGGCATCACGCGCGCGCGGAAGCTGTGCACGATCAGCCATGCGGCGAACCGGCGCATCTACGGCAACTGGACGAGCTCCATCCCCTCGCGCTTCCTGGACGAGCTGCCGGAAGCCGAGATCGAGCGCCAGGGCGCCGTGCAGCAGAAGCCCGTCATGCCCTCCTCGGTCTTCTCGGCCGGGGCGCTCTCCAGCCACCGCCGCCCGCGCGTGATCGAGGCCGGCGCCTGGGAGGTGGACCAGCGCCCGGAACGCGAAAAAGCCTTTGCCGTGGGCGCGCGCGTGTTTCACCAGAAATTCGGCTACGGCCGCGTCACCGGGGTGGATGACGACCGCCTCGACATCGAGTTCGAACGGGCCGGCGCCAAGCGCGTGCTCGACCGCTTCGTGGAGCCCGCATGAGGACACAGCCCGCCCAGCTCGAGACCCTCGTGCTCGACCAATTGCCCGAAGAGGCCGTGCCCTCCTATGAGGCCGCGCTGCTGGCGGTGAGCGCGACCGTCGCACTGTTCCGCGACGAGGCGACGGACACCTGGCGCATCGAGGCGGTGCGCGAGGCGCTGGCCGACCAGGACTGCCTCCGCGCCGCGCTGGCGCTGGCGGCGGGGCTCTCGGGCTACGAGGCCGAGCTGACGCGCGGGCCGGTGGAGGCGGAGGGCTGGCTGGCGCGCACCGTCGAGGCCTTTCCGGAGCAGGAGATCGGCACGCGCTTCCTCATCCGTCCCACGCATGTGCCGCCGCGGCGGGTCTATGGGCGCATCGCGCTGGTGCTGGATGCGGGGCTGGCCTTCGGCTCGGGCGAGCATGCCTCGACGCAGGGGTGCCTGATGGCGCTGGAGGGGCTGCACCGCGCGCCGCGGCGCGTGCTGGACGTGGGCTCGGGCAGCGGCATCCTGGCGATGGGGGCGTGCAAGCTGTTCCCGGCCGCGACGGCACTGGCGACGGATATCGAGCCGTGGTCGGTGCGGGTGGCGGAGGAGAACGTCGCGATGAATGGGCTGAAGCGGCGGATGCGGGTGATCCTGGCGGATGGGTACCGGCATGCGGCGATCCGGGAGGGGCAGCCGTTCGACCTGATCTTCGCGAATATTCTGGCGCGGCCGCTGTGCGCGATGGCGGCGGATCTGGGGGCGCATCTGGCGCCGGGTGGGCGGGCGATCCTGGCGGGGCTGTTGGGGACGCAGGCCAGGATGGTGCTGGCGGCGCATCGGAGGGCCGGGCTGGTGCTGGAGCGGCGGATTGATTTGAAGCCGTGGTGTACGTTGGTGTTAAAGAGAAAATAGAGACCGATACGATATGTCTTCAGTTACGAAATTCCAACGATGGATGGTCAATAGTGTAATGCCTGCCGACGGTATAAGAGGGTTCGTCTAGCTCTGCGGCTATCATTGCCGTGGCAAGGATGATTTGATGGTCTACCTTACTATCTTTGGAAATTCGAAGGGCCTGCCTTTGGAAATTTTGGCTTCTAACCGGCTCCATGCCCATATTTTCGTGGGTATCAATCAGACAGAATCGCGGATGGCGCATAAAAGGAAGCTTTGTAGCTGCGGCAAGAAGGGCTAATATGAGACTGCTTTTTAATATTGTGCGTGAGCTAGCAGAAAAATACGCCTGATCATTAATGGAAATCCGATTATCACGAAAACTAATCTGTACTGAATGCGGATTGTGGAAAATATCCTGACGTCTAAGGTCATTTCGGAGCAAGATCTTTACCTCTTCCGAGGTTGCAGTTGCCGCCTGATCTAACCGTTTTTGTTGTTCGTGTTCCAGAGCCTCGTTTTTTGCACGCAAAAACTCGATACGCCCACGCATGTTCTCACGTTGCTCCGACAAGCTATGTAGGCGTTGAGCTAGTTCTTCACGCCGGCTAAGTTCTTCTATCTGTCGAGAGATATAACCAGATTCTTGTAATAATTCACGTAACTTAAGCTGATCTTCGGTAGTGGGTGTACGCCGAAGTGTAGAAAAACGGACAGCGGCTTCGCGCCATGAATCAGTTAGAGATTTAATTTTGTGGTCAAGGGATGACGCGCGTTTCCGGCGTCTATCCTGGAGATCTGCTGACTGATTGATTTGGAGAGCGGTCTCGTTAATAAGGTCCGTAATTCGGCCGCGCTCATAACCTTCTTCATATGGTTGTTTGCATAAATAACATGCATGAGGTGCTCGGGATAATTGGACTGGAGCATGACAAGCCGGACATTCATTAAAATAAATATCCCCTATTGTGTCAGAAATAAACGATGAATCTCGAAGAGATTGAAGTTTATCCCTTAGACTGGCGAGAAAGCGATCGGAATCTGCTATCTTGAGCGCGATCGAATCGCGCTCCATACGTGCTCCGGCGAGTCCTTCCTGTGCCGCGACAACCGCTGCGTAAGCATCTTCCTGCCCACGAAGCGTTGGCTGCTTGCCCAAGCCAGCCTGCAAATTGAATTCAACCTCTGAAATTTCGGTTATAAGTTGCGTCGATCGATCTTCTAATTTGCGTCGCTCTATTTGGATAAATTCAAACGTAAAGGTTTCCTTTCTATCGCCGGCAACAGAAATTAAGCTGCGATACTCGGCCGTAGCGACATCAAGATCTCGCTCTAATTTTCGAATTTCCTGCTCATTATGATAGAATTCCAAGGAATGCGCGCCGAAAATAAGTCGTCCTATGGCGTCACGAATATCCGCGTTGTCAAACATACCCTGATATTTGAATATAGATTCAACAGGGCTCAACTGATCGGCATATATAATGCGCAAAAGCTGATTAATAGTCATATTTCCAGTGATGTCAGTTAAAGCCTCTGGTATATCCATAAGGCGAAAAAGCGCTTGTGAAAAACTTTCCCGTCTTTCACTTCGAGAGTAACCGAAGCGTAGCCAGTTAGCCGCTGGAGATTGAAGTGCTTCGTCCATTCTGCCGGAGAATATATCCATTGATGCGCGAGCCTTTGGTGACACATCCCGGCTTAACGTAGCCACGTGCCCGTTTATGCGGACCTGTAATAATACACGAGAACAGCGTTGGGCTGCACCACTCCAATCCTGTAAATCACCACCAAGTCCGTAAAATATGAAATTAAGTACAGTAGATTTTCCTGAGGAATTGTCTCCACGTATGATGTTGACGCCTATATGGAAGCGCTCGTCATACGCTGCCGCGTGGCTGTGATCCTCGACCCGCATCCGCTCTATTATAATGGTGGGCTTAAATTGCGTCATGTCGGTACTCAATAAGGCCGCTGCGTCGCTTTAAACCATCAGGACCGAGAAGGGGATTTTGATTGCATAAATCTAGAAGTATATTCATTAAATCCATCTGAGAATCGTTGATCTCCTTTATTCTGGTGTGGAGAG
The DNA here is from genome assembly GCF_058806835.1 of Roseococcus sp. GW821-FHT12F05. Taxonomy (NCBI): domain Bacteria; kingdom Pseudomonadati; phylum Pseudomonadota; class Alphaproteobacteria; order Acetobacterales; family Roseomonadaceae; genus Roseococcus; species Roseococcus sp. GW821-FHT12F05. The sequence continues at coordinate 299,592 of NZ_JBXAQB010000005.1, read as the reverse complement.
AATCAGGAAGATTTTTTTTGCCCCTTGTGATCAGTGCTTTTTTAATCTGCTTTGGATCTAAAAAATCGAGTCGGGCCAAGGTCTCTGTGGCGGCCATCTGCATCGGGGCCATTCGAGTTAACAAATCTTGATCGTCCGGAAGTGATCCGTATGGCCGCATATGATTATATAAGGGTGCAATTTACGAAACTTCATTTGGCTTCGGCGAAATTCAAAATCCGATAATCTGAATGGAAAATTAAGATAGAAATCGATAATCCGAAACTTATCCCATTCTATGGGCAGGCAATCCCTTAGCCAATCGATAATTCGCAGGCAACGAAAGGTTGCATGATATGGATCTAGAGCAGCTTGAAAGGTAAGCATATCAATGCCAACGCACGAAGCATTGTTCTGCTAGCCAATAGACCATACCCATAGCAGTGAGATGATCGATATGTAGTACGGTTGCACCGCATCCTGCGACAGTCGGTTCCACAATGCGTAAATTCACCAATTCATTGATGCTTGTTTTGGGGAGGGTTGACAATTGAGGTCTGATTTCACTCTTAAATAAATGCTCAGATTTTGCGAGAAGATAAACAAATATATCCTGAGCCGAAGCATATAATGACCATTCTTCGAGTAATTTGGCAAACATTTCTTTTTGTTCGAGGGCGTCGTCGATCTCATACTGTCGACCGGCGCGTTCCAATTTTGCCGAAAGGCCGATAACTCCGTCGGAAACTGTACCGCGATGGTACCGTCGAAGTTTCTGAACTACATCTTGACAGTGTATCTTATGTTCAACTTCGATATGCAGTTGTGCTAGTAACTGCTCTAACACACTTGCCTCTCTGGAGGCTTGATTGATAGTTATTTGAGAGTTATAGTTATCGCCAGCAATTTGATTGCCATGCACAGTCGAATATGATTGGTTTGTGCTTTTCGATCCAGAAGATGCTGGAAGATTATTAGTTGTGGGGACGGGAGTGCCCGAAGGGCGTAGAACCGGAAGGCGGCTCACTAGTGCTTGTCCCCGCCAACTTGATCGCCTCCTACAGTCGATCGACTTTGATCGACTATCCGCCCAAACAGCGAAGCGCGGTTGCTACGGGAGAAACGGAGCGTAAGTAGGGATCCGCCCAGAGCGCCGGCCAAAAAGGAACCGATGACGGTCCAGAACTCATGAGATTCGAACAACATTTCCCCCATAGTGTCAGCCCTCTAAAGCAGTTAAGGTAGGGCGATCATTAGCACAACTGAAATCGGCCAACATGCTGAGGACAATAGCATAATATGTAATCGAGGTGAACAAGTTTATTGCATTCTCAAGAATATATAAAGGAACATAAATGCGGAGCCAATCCTGCGCCCGCGACCTCCACATCGCCACCGGCATCCTCCCACCCGGCCCGCTCAACGCTATCACCGACGTCGCCGGCGTCACGGTTGGCCATGTCACGCTCATCGAGGGCGAGTCCGTCCGCACCGGCGTCACCGCCATCCGCCCGCACCCGGGAAACACCTTCCAGGATAAGACCCCCGCCGGCTTCGCGGCCGGCAACGGCTTCGGCAAATTCGCCGGCTCCACGCAGATCATCGAGCTCGGCGAGATCGAGACGCCGATCGTCCTGACCAACACCCTCTCCGTCGCCGAGGGCATCGCGGGCCTTGTGGAATGGACCCTGGCCCAGCCCGGCAACGAGCGCGTCCTCTCCGTCAACGCCGTGGTCGGCGAGACCAATGACGGCGTGCTCAACGACATCCGCGGCCGGCACGTCACCAAGCAGCACGTGCTCGACGCGCTGGCCGCCTGCGCCGGCGGCCCCGTTGCCGAGGGCTGCGTCGGCGCCGGCACGGGCACCCAGGCCTTCGGCTGGAAGGGCGGCATCGGCACCAGCTCGCGCGTGCTGCCGCGCGGGCTCGGCGGCTACACGCTCGGCGTGCTGGTGCAGACGAATTACGGCGGCGTGCTGACGGTGGACGGCGCGCCCGTCGGCCGGGCGCTGGGCCGCTATTACCTGCGCGACCGGCTGGACGACCGCGGCGGCGACGGCTCCATGATGATCGTCATCGCCACCGATGCGCCGCTCTCCGACCGCAACCTCACCCGGCTGGCGCGCCGCGCCTTCCTGGGCATCGCGCGGACGGGCTCCTCGATGGCGAACGGCTCTGGCGACTACGCCGTCGCCTTCTCGACGGCCGAGGCGGTGCGCCGCACGCCGGCCCAGCGCCAGGGCGTGGCGGCGGTGCTGGATCTGCCGAACGACGCGATGTCGCCGCTGTTCCAGGCCGTCTCGGAGGCGGTGGAGGAGGCGGTGTACAACGCCATGCTGCAGGCCGTGGATGTCACCGGGCACCAGGGCCGCCGGCTGGAGGCCATCCCGGCTGAGGAGGTGGCGCGGATCGTCCAGCACCACCGGCTGGAGAAGCACGATGGATGAGGTCGAGCTCGTCTCCCACGACCCCGCCTGGTCCGCCATGTACGAGGCCGAGGCGGAGCGCCTGCGCGCCGCGCTGCCCGAGGGCCTCGTGCTGAAGATGGAGCACTTTGGGAGCACCGCGGTGCCGGGGCTCCTGGCCAAGCCGGTCATCGACATCCTGGTCGCGGTCTCCTCCATCGAGGAAGCGCGGGAGACGGCCGTGGGGCCGCTGGAGGCGATGGGCTACGCCTTCTGGTCCGAGAACCCGAAGCGCCACCGGCTCTTCTTCGTGAAGGGGCTGCCGCCCCGGGCCGTCCGGCGCACGCACCATGTCCACATGATCGAGCCCTCGGCCGAGATGTGGGACCTGCTCCTCGTCCGCGACATCCTCCGCGCGGATCCGGAGGAGGCGGCGCGCTACGCGGCGCTGAAGCGCGAGCTGGCCGTGCGGCACCGCGAGGACCGCGAGGCCTATACCGACGCGAAGGCTGATTATGTCGCGGCGCTGCTGGCGAAGGCGCGCGAATCGTAGCGCCGCTGGGCCGCCTGCACTTCCTCGATATGCGTCTCGCCCCAGAGGCGCAGCGCATCCACCGTCGCCGCCAGCGTCTCGCCGAGCGGGGTGATCGCGTATTCCACCGTGACCGGCACGGTGGGAAAGGCGCGGCGGCTGACCAACCCGTCGCGCTCCAGGCTTTTCAGCGTCTGCGAGGCCATCTTCTGCGACAGGCCCCGGATCTCGCGGCGGAGCTGGTTGAAGCGCATGGGGCCGCGCGAGAGCAGGCCGAGCAGCAGCACCGCCCATTTGTCGGCGATGCGGTCCAGCACCACGCGGGTGGGGCAGTCAGGGTCGTAGGCGTTCCAGGCTGATATCATGGCGGTCTCCTCAGGGTGACCAGGTGTGGAGAAGGTGCCTTCTTCACAGCAGCAGGACAAGTGGGCATCTGGTTTCTATCAGAAACCCACCTAGGAGATCCTGAACATGAACGTCGCTCTCATCGGTGCCACCGGGAATGTGGGCCAGCGGCTGCTCGCCGAGCTCGTGCGCCGCGGCCATGAAGTCACCGCCATCGCCCGCCATCCGGAGGAGGTGCCGGCCCTGCCCGGCGTGACCGCGAAGACCGGCGACGTGCTGGACCCGGCCGGGCTGGCCGCGCTGCTGAAGGGGCATGATGCGGTGATCAGCTCCGTCCGCTTCACGACGGTCGAGCCGCGGGTGCTGATCGAGGCGGTGCGGGCCTCCGGCGTGAAGCGTTACCTCGTGGTGGGCGGCGCGGGCAGCCTGGAGGTCGCGCCGGGCCTGCGGCTCATCGACGCGCCTGGCTTTCCGGAGGAGTACCGGCACGAGGCCGGCATCGGCGCCGATTTCCTCGACCTGTTGCGCGAGGAGCGCGAGCTGGACTGGACCTTCCTCTCGCCGCCGGCGCTCTTCGTGCCGGGCGAGCGGACGGGAAAATTCCGGCTGGGGACGGACCAGCTCCTCGTGTGCGAGGCGGGCAGCACCGTCTCCTTCGAGGATTTCTCCATCGCCCTGGTGGACGAGCTGGAGACGCGGGCCCATTCGCGGCGGCGCTTCACGGTCGCCTACTGACGCCGTGAACGGGCGGCCTTGCGCTTCATCACATGCTTATTCATGTTCCTTCCGCAACAGCCAGGGAATTCGTGATGAGCGACATCAGCCCGGGGAAGCCGATGCCGCCCGTCGCCTGGCGGGAACGGGACCGCCTCTCGGCCCTGCGCAGCTACGATATCCTCGACTCGCCGCCCGAGGAGGCTTTCGACGATTTCGTGGAGATCGCGGCCGAGATCTGCGACGCGCCCATGGCGCTGGTCACCTTCGTGGACGAGGGGCGGCAGTGGTTCAAGGCGCGGCTCGGCCTGGGCGGGACGCAGACGCCGCTCGAACATTCCGTCTGCGCGCATGCCATCCGGCAGGACGGCGTCTTCGTCGTGCCGGACCTGTCGCGTGATGCCCGCTTCGCGCATTACCCGGCCGTCGTCCAGGATCCGAACCTGCGCTTCTACGGCGGCGCGGTGCTGGAGACGGCGGAGGGCCTGCCGCTCGGCACCATGTGCGTGCTCGACCGCAAGCCGCGGCCCGAGGGGCTGACCGAGACCCAGGAGCACGCGCTGGAGGCGCTGGCCCGGCAGGTGATGGCGCAGCTCGAGCTCCGGCGGGCGCTGCGCGAGCGGAACGAGGCGCTGGCGGAGAAGAACATCCTGATGCAGGAGGTGCATCACCGCGTGAAGAACAGCCTCTCGGCCGTGCAGACGCTGCTGCAGCTGCAGGCCGAGATGAGCGCCGATCCTGCGGCGGCGCAGGAGCTGCGCGAGAGCGCGGGGCGCGTGCTGACCTTCAGCGCGATGCACGAGCAGCTTTACCGCACGGGCGCGGCGGCGGAGGTGGACCTCTCCGCCTATCTGCGCCAGCTGGTGCGGGATCAGGTGTCCGGCCATGCGGGCGCGCGGGGGAGGAGGGCGGATTTCACCGGCCCCGTCATCGTCTGGCCGGCGTCCGAGGCGCCGACGCTGGGGCTGATCCTGGTGGAGCTGCTGACGAATTCCTTCAAATACGGGGCAGGGCAGGTCTCGGTCATGCTGGAGGTCATCGAGGGCGGCGTGATGATGCGGGTGGAGGACGAGGGGCAGCTGCCGCCGGGCTTCGATCCGGCGAAGAGCACCGGCTTCGGCATGACCATCGTCCAGGGTCTGCTGGAGAACCAGACGCGGGGGATGATGGAGATCGACCGGACGCGCCCGAGCACGAGCATCCTGGTCACGCTGCGTCGGCCGCGGCAGGCCTGACGGCTTGCCGTTGGCGGGGCGCGCGCCCCGCCTTAAGCATCGTCCCGATCAACAGGGCCGAGAATCGATGCCGACACGCAGCCATACCGTCACCTGGGAGGTCCCGGATGGGCCTTCGCCCTATGCCGGAATGCCGGCGCTGGAGGCCATGCAGGCGCAGATCGCAGACAGCGCGACGCGCAGCCCGATCTTCGCGCTGATGGGCATCCGCCTGGTGCGCGCGGAGCCGGGCCTCGCGGTGATGCAGGGCGAGGTGGGCGAGCAGCACTACAACAGCATCGGCATCGCCCACGGCGGCTATGCGGCGACGATCCTGGACGCGGCGCTGTGGAACTCGGTGCGCACGACGATCGAGCCGGGCTACGGCCACACGACGCTGGAGCTCAAGGTGAACTACGCCAAGGCGCTGACGGTGAAGAGCGGCCTCGTGACCTGCGAGGGCAAGGTCGTGAATCGCGGCAGCCGCATCGCGATCTCCGAGGCGCGGCTGACGGGGGATGGCGGGAGGACGCTGTATGCCTATGCCTCGTCGACGCTGATGATCATCAAGATGTGAGGTTCGACGTGCCAGTCGGGCCGGCCGCTCGATGATCCGCGCAGGATGGGGTGGGCGGTCCTGCCACCCGTCGCCGGGCTGACGGCGTGGCCAGCCTGCCCATTCCGAGGGCAGGCACGGGATCATGCCGGGCGATTCATTCCGGAATCGCCTTGCGCCGGAGAGGATGGGCAGGCATGTAGACCGTGCCTGTGCATCCCGCGCGGGAGAGAACCCGGTCCTCGGACCGGGTCGCCGAAGGCGCAACCGGCCCCCGGAAACGCTCAGGCAAAAGGGCCGCGTGGGATTGGGCACTCTGGAAAGATCGGACCCCGCAAGGGGCCCGGCGCCGACGGAGTAAGGAAGCCCTTACCGGTTTCTGAATCTCTCAGGTTCCATGGACAGAGGGGGGTCACGAACTCAACCGCCGCGCGATGCGGCAGGGGGATGCGTGACCGACTCAGAAGCACTGCTCACCACACCATTGGACGCGCTGCACCGCGAATTGGGCGGCCGCATGGTGCCCTTCGCGGGCTACAGCATGCCCGTGCAGTACCCGGCCGGGATCATGGCCGAGCATCTGCATTGCCGCGCAAATGCCGCACTCTTCGACGTGAGCCATATGGGCCAGGCGGAGCTGGTCGGGGAAGGCGCCGCGGCGGCGCTGGAGAAGCTGACGCCGGCCGATGTCCAGGCGCTCAAGCCCGGCCGCCAGCGCTACGGGCTGCTGCTCAACGAAGCCGGCGGCATCGTGGACGACTTCATGGTCGCCAACCTCGGCGACAAGCTGTTCCTGGTGGTGAACGCCAGCCGCAAGCACATCGACCTGCCGCTGATCGAGAGCGTCCTGCCCGCCGGCGTGACGCTGAAGCCGCTGCCGGACCGCGCGCTGATCGCGCTGCAGGGGCCGGGCGTGGCGGCGATCGCGCCGACCTCCCTGACCTTCATGGGCATCGGCGAGATCGAGGTGGCCGGCTTCAAGGTGCTCGCCAGCCGCAGCGGCTACACGGGCGAGGACGGGCTGGAGATCTCCGTCCCGGCCGAGCAGGCCGAGGCGCTGGCGAAGGCGCTGCTGGCGCTGCCGGGCGTGATGCCCGCCGGCCTCGGCGCGCGGGATTCCCTGCGGCTGGAGGCCGGCCTCTGCCTCTACGGCAACGACCTGGACGAGACGACCAGCCCGGTCGAGGCCGCGCTCACCTGGTCCATGGGCAAGCGCCGCCGCATGGCGTGGGACTTCGTCGGCGCCGATGTCGTGCGCGACCATCTCGACAATGGCGTGAAGCGCCTGCGCGTCGGCATCCGGCCGGAGGGGCGCCAGCCCGCCCGCGGCCATACCGTGATCCAGAAGGACGGCGCCGCCATCGGCGAGATCACCTCGGGCGGCTTCGGCCCCTCGGTCGGCGCGCCCGTGGCCATGGGCTACGTGGCCCGCGAGGCCGCGGCCGACGGCACCGTCCTCGACCTCATCGTACGCGACAAGCCGCTGCCCGGCCGCGTCGCGCCCATGCCCTTCCAACCCCATCGCTACGCCCGCTGAGGAGCCCCCCATGACCGAACTGCTGTTCTCCAAGGACCACGAATGGGTGCGGCTGGAGGGCGACGTCGCCACCATCGGCATCACCGACCACGCCCAGAACGCGCTGGGCGACGTGGTCTTCGTGGACCTGCCCGAGGTGGGCCGCGTCGTGACCGCCGGCGAGGCCATCGCCGTGGTGGAGAGCGTGAAGGCCGCCTCCGACGTCTATGCGCCGATCGCCGGCAAGGTGGTCGAGGTGAACTCGGCCCTGGTGGACGACCCCGCGCTGATCAACACCGAGCCCACGGGCGCCGGCTGGTTCTTCAAGATCGAGCTGGACGGCGCGCTGCCGGAGGACCTGCTCGACGCCGGCGCCTATGCCGCCTACGTGGACACCCTCGCATGAGCGGCGCCCTGGCCGAACTCGCCGCCCTCGAGGACCAGGGCGAATTCATCCGCCGCCACATCGGCCCGACCGAGGCCGACGTGGCCTCCATGCTCCAGACCATCGGCTGCGCCGACCTGGAGCAGATGACGGCGCGCACCATCCCCGCCGACATCCGCGGCATGACGCTCGACACGCTGCCGCATCCGGTGAACGAGGCCGGTGCGCTGGCCGAGCTGCGCGCTCTGGCGGACCGGAACCTCCGCAAGCGCAGCCTGCTCGGCATGGGCTATTCGGGCACGCACACGCCGCCGGTGATCCTGCGCAACATCCTGGAGAATCCGGGCTGGTACACGGCCTATACGCCCTACCAGGCCGAGATCGCGCAGGGCCGCCTCGAGGCCCTGGTGAACTTCCAGACCATGATCGGCGAGCTCACGGGCCTGCCGATGGCCGGCGCCTCGCTGCTCGACGAGGGCACGGCGGCGGCCGAGGCCGTGACGCTCGCCCACGCCACGCACAAGGGGAAGGGCAGCACGATCGTCGTCGCGACCGACTGCCACCCGCAGACCATCGCCGTGGTGCGCGTGCGCGCGGAGCCGGTCGGCATCCAGCTGGTGCTGAGCGCGCCGGCCGACCTCGCCGCGACCATCGCCGCGGAAAAGCCCTTCGCGGTGCTGACGCAGTATCCCGGCACGACGGGCGAGGTGCGTGACATCGCGCCCGAGATCGCCGCGGCCCAGGCGGCCGGCGCGCTCGCCATCGTCGCCGCCGACCTGCTGGCGCTGACCATCCTCAAGCCGCCCGGCGAGATGGGCGCGGACATCGTCGTCGGCTCCTCGCAGCGCTTCGGCGTGCCGCTGGGCTATGGCGGCCCGCATGCCGGCTACATGGCGGTGAAGGATGCCCTCAAGCGCTCGCTGCCCGGGCGGCTGGTGGGCGTCTCCATCGATGCGGCCGGCGCGCCGGCCATGCGCCTCGCGCTGCAGACGCGCGAGCAGCACATCCGCCGCGAGAAGGCCACCTCCAACATCTGCACCGCCCAGGTGCTGCTGGCCGTGATGGCGAGCATGTACGCCGTCTGGCACGGGCCGGAGGGGCTGAAGAAGATCGCCCGCCGCGCCGGCCTGCAGGCGCGCCTCGTCGCGGGCGCGGCGGAGGAGGGCGGCTTCAAGCTCCGCCACGCCGCCTTCTTCGACACGGTCTGCATCGAGACCGGCGTGAAGACGGACGAGATCATGTCGGAGGCGCTGAAGGCCGGCTTCAACCTGCGCCGCGTGGATGACAGCGCGGTCGCTGTGGCGCTCGACGAGACGGTGACGCGCGCCGAGCTCCAGGCACTCGTCGCGCTGTTCCACGGCGGCGAGTTCGCCACGCTGGAGCCGGCCGGCGGCGAGCCCGTCGCGCTGGTCCGCACCACGCCCTTCCTCGAGGCGGAGGTGTTCAACTCGCACCACGCCGAGCACGCCATGCTGCGCTACATGAAGCGGCTGGAGGACAAGGACGTCGCGCTCAACCGGTCCATGATCCCGCTCGGCTCCTGCACCATGAAGCTGAACGCGACGGCGGAGATGATCCCCGTCACCTTCCCCGGCTTCGCCGACATCCACCCCTTCGCGCCCACCGACCAGGCGCAGGGCTACATCGCGATGATCCGCCAGCTGGAGGCGTGGCTCTGCGGCGTCACCGGCTTCGCGGCCGTGTCGCTGCAGCCCAATGCCGGCAGCCAGGGCGAGTATGCGGGGCTGCTGGCCATCCGCGCCTATCACCAGGCACGCGGCGAGGGGCATCGCGACATCTGCCTGATCCCGAGCTCGGCGCATGGCACCAACCCGGCCTCCGCGGCCATGGCGGGCCTCAAGGTCGTGGTGGTGGCGAGCGACCGCGACGGCAGCGTGGACGTGGCGGACCTCAAGGCCAAGGCGGCGCAGCACGCGGCCAACCTGGCCGCGCTGATGATCACCTACCCCTCCACCCACGGCGTCTTCGAGGAGAGCATCCGCGAGATCTGCGCGCTGATCCACGCGCAGGGCGGTCAGGTCTACATGGACGGCGCCAATATGAACGCGCAGGTGGGGCTGACCTCGCCGGCCTCGATCGGCGCGGATGTCTGCCACCTCAACCTGCACAAGACCTTCTGCATCCCGCATGGCGGCGGCGGGCCTGGCGTGGGGCCGATCGGCGTGGCCAAGCACCTCGCGCCGCACCTGCCGAACCATCCGCTGGTGGCGGAGGCCGGGCCGGCGACGGGCTTCGGCCCGGTCTCGGCCGCGCCCTTCGGCTCGGCGGCGATCCTGCCCATCAGCTACGCCTATATCCGCATGATGGGCGCGGAAGGGCTGACGCGCGCGACGCAGGTCGCGATCCTCAACGCCAACTACATGGCGGCGCGGCTGCGCGACCACTTCCCCATCCTCTACCGCGGCCGGCAGGGGATGGTGGCGCATGAGTGCATCCTCGACTGCCGCGGCTTCCAGCAGGGGGGCGGCGTGATGGTCGAGGACATCGCCAAGCGCCTGCAGGACTACGGCTTCCACGCGCCGACCATGAGCTGGCCGGTCACCGGCACGCTGATGGTGGAGCCGACGGAGAGCGAGACCAAGGCGGAGCTGGATCGCTTCTGCGACGCCATGATCGCCATCCGCGGCGAGATCCGCGCGGTGGAGCAGGGGCGGATGGACCGGGCGGACAACCCGCTGAAGAACGCGCCCCACACCTCGGCCGAGGTGATGGCGAGCGAGTGGACGCATCCCTACACGCGCGAGGAGGCCGCCTTCCCGCTGCCCTATGTGAAGGCGCACAAGTACTGGCCGCCGGTGAAGCGCGTGGACAATGTCTATGGCGACAGGAACCTGATCTGCACCTGCGCGCCGCTGGAAGCCTATGCGGAGGAGATGCAGCTCCAGGCGGCGGAGTAGCGCCCTGGGGAGGGCGCCGCCCTCCCCAGGTTGTCTCGCCTTCGGCGCCAACCCCGCAAGGGGCCTTTGAGCCCCTTGACCCCAGCTTAAGCGGCCGGACGCACGAAGGCCTGCCGCGCGAAGAGCCGCCAGTTCGTGCCCTGCTTCTTCCAGACCTGCAGGATGCCGATCCGCACCGGCGTCACGCGGCCGCCGCCGGTCGTGTTGCCGGTGAAGTTGTGGCGCACGATCGCGTCGTCGGCGACCACGGCGATGGTCTGGTCGCTGATGTTGATCTCGCCGAACGGGTTGCCGCGCTCGACCAGGTTGCCGACGAACTGGGCCTTGTTCTCGATGCGCCCGGCCGAGTGGCCGTAGCTCAGCGCGTCATGGGCCAGGGCCTCCAGCGCGGCGCGGTCGGGGTTGAGCATGGCCCGGGTCAGCGCCTCGACGGCCTGGGCGACGGCCCGGTCGTCGGCGGCCCCTTGGTTGGTGGATTGGGCGGCGGCGGGCAGGGCTCCGACGAGGAGCGTGGCCGCGCCGGCGGCGGCCATATGGCGACGGTTCATGTTCATGGTGTCCTCCCTGGCCGGTGGTTCCCGGCCGTCGTTACGCTAACACGGCGTTCCCCGAAGGGAAGCTTCGGTCATTCCGAGGGCTCGTAGATCGCCCGCGCGACCACGCCCGCGATCAGCGCCCCCAGGATCGGCGCCGCCCAGAAGAGCCAGAGCTGGCCGATGTACTCGCCGCCGGCGAAGAGCGCCGGCGCGGTGCTGCGGGCCGGATTCACCGAGGTGTTGGTGATCGGGATGGAGATCAGGTGGATCAGCGTCAGCGCCAGCCCGATGGGGATGCCCGCGAAGCCCGTCGCCGCGCCCTTCGAGGTCGTGCCGGTGATGATCACCAGGAAGACGAAGGTCAGGACGGCCTCGGCCAGGAAGCAGGCGGCCATGCTGTAGTGGCCGGGGCTCAGCGGGCCGTAGCCGTTGGAGGCGAAGCTCTGGATGGTCCAGCCCTCGCGGCCCGAGGCGATCACGTAGAGCACGCCGGCCGCGACGATGGCGCCCGCCACCTGCACGATGATGTAGGGGATGACGTGCCGGTTGGCGCAGCGGCCCGCGGCCCAGAGGCCCAGCGTCACCGCCGGGTTGAAATGGCCGCCGGAGATATGGCCCACGGCATAGGCCATGGTCAGCACGGTCAGGCCGAAGGCGAAGGAAACGCCCAGGAAGCCGATGCCGTATTGCGGGAAGGTGGCGGCGAAGACCGCGCTGCCGACGCCGCCGAAGACCAGCCAGAAGGTGCCGATGAACTCGGCGGTCAGCCGCCGTGACATGTCGCTTTGCATTCGCGCCCCCTCCCTGTTTTGGCAGGATGATAGCGCGCGCCGGCCGCGGCAGGCTCGGCTGCGGACCCGAGGCGCCTGACCGAGAATCCCGATCCGGCCCAGGTGAAGGGAGTAGGCGGACCTGCCCCGCGAGCGCCCGCCCTACCGCGGCGCCCCGCAACCGCCTAAACAGCCCTCATGCGCTACGTCTCCACTCGCGGAGAAGCCGCCCCGCGCGGCTTCGAGGATGTCCTGCTCGCCGGCCTCGCCGAGGATGGCGGGCTGTTCCTGCCGGAATCCTGGCCCAGGCTGACGCCCGAGGAGTGGCGGTCGCTGCGCGGGCTGCCCTATGCCGAGCTCTCGGCCCGGCTGATCCATCGCTTCGTCGGCGACGCGCTGACGCTGGACGAGCTGCGGGGGCTGACCACGGAGGCCTATGCCGGCTTCCGCCATCCGGCCGTGGTGCCGCTGGTGCAGCTCGGCCCGGCGGAGTTCGCGCTGGAGCTGTTCCATGGGCCCACGCTGGCCTTCAAGGACGTGGCGCTGCAGCTGCTCGGCCGGCTCTTCGACCATGTGCTGAGGAAGCGCGGCGAGCGCATCACCATCGTCGGCGCCACCAGCGGCGACACGGGCAGCGCGGCCATCGAGGCCTGCCGCGACCGCGACGCCGTGGACATCGTGATCCTCCACCCCGAGGGCCGCACCAGCGACGTGCAGCGCCGGCAGATGACCACGGTGCTCTCGCCCAACGTGTCCAACATCGCGATCCAGGGCAGCTTCGACGACTGCCAGGACCTGGTGAAGTCCATGTTCGTGGACGCGCCCTTCCGCAGCGAGATGCGGCTGGCGGCGGTGAACTCCATCAACTGGGCGCGCATCGCGGCGCAGATCCCCTACTACGCCTATGCCGCGCTGAGCCTCGGCGCGCCGGACCGCGAGGTGGCGGTCTCCGTGCCGACCGGCAATTTCGGCAACGTGCTGGCGGCCTGGGCGGCGCGGCAGATGGGGCTGCCGATCGCGAAATTCCTGATCGGCTCCAATCGCAACGACATCCTGGCGCGCTTCCTCGCCTCCAACGACATGACCGCGAAGCCGGTGGAGCCCTCGCTCTCGCCGTCCATGGACATCCAGGTCAGCAGCAATTTCGAGCGGCTGCTCTTCGAGCTGCTGGGCCGCGACGCGAAGGCCACGGCGCAGCAGATGAAGGACTTCCGGGCCACCGGCCGCATGCCGATCCCGGATGCCGCCTGGCGCGAGGCGACGAAGCTCTTCACTGGCTTCACGCTGGACGATGCCGGCACGCTGGGCGAGATTCAGCGGCTGCATCGCGAGACCGGCTACCTCGCCGACCCGCACACCGCGGTCGGTACCGCCGCCGTGCGTGCCCTGATGCCGGAGAGCCGCATTCCCGTCATCGTCGCGGCGACGGCGCATCCCGCGAAGTTCCCCGATGCGGTGCAGCGGGCGACCGGGATCCGGCCGCCGCTGCCGCCGGCGCTGGCCGACCTCTACGAGCGGCCGGAGCGCTTCACCGTGCTGCCGAACGACCTCGGCGAGGTCGAGGCCCAGGTGCGGGCGCATGCGCGGCGGAACACGGTCGACGCCTGAGGCCGCCGGCTTCCCGCCCTAACGCGCCTCGTAGGGCAGGCCCGCCGGCACCCGCGGCGTGCGTGGGCGGATCCGGCGCGCGAGCCGGTGCGCCGGCATCTCCACCCAGCGGCACATCAGCGCCGCCGCCGGGAGCGACAGCGCCACCGCGATCAGTGCCGCCACCTCCGGCACGTCCTGGTCCCGCAGCAGGTGCGTCGCTGCCAGCAGCAGGGGCAGGTGGACCAGGTAGAGGCTGAAGGACACGCGCCCCAGCCAGACCAGCGAAGGGCGCCGCATCTCCCGTGCGAAGGGGCCGTCGCGCTGCGCCAGCAGGATCAGCAGCGCCGAGGCCAGGATCACGCCGTAGTCATGCGCCGCCATGGCCATGACCAGCACCGCGATGCCGGCCGCGAGGGCCTGGGTGCGGTCCAGCCGCGGCAGCCGTCCGAGCGCCAGGGCTGCGCCCGCCGCGAAGGCCGGCAGGAAGCCGGCGGTCGCCGCGAAGGTCTTCAGCAGGCTGCTGCCCAGCGCCACGTCGCCCTCCGGCATGCCCGCGAGCCGCGCGATGCCGGCACCGAGCAGCGCCACCGCCATCAGCAGCGCCAGATGGCCGCGGAACAGCAGCACGAAGGGCAGAACCAGGCTGATCCGCCATTCGTGCACGAGGCTCCAGAGCACCGGGTTCAGCTGGAAGCCGTTGCCGGCGCTCAGCAGCAGCGCCTGCTCGGTGAAGCCCTTCCAGCTCCACATCTTCGCCCAGGTCGCCGTGCCGACGAGGCCGGGCGTCTCGGGCGGCAGCGGTTCCTCCCAGAGCAACAGCTGCAGCCCGGCCGAAAGCACCAGCGAGGCCAGCACCGGCAGGCCCAGCCGCACCGCGCGCTGGGCCGCGTAGTTGGCCCAGCCGGCGCCGCTCAGCACGCTGCCGGGACGCGCCTCCTCCTGCGCCGCGAGAGCGCGGGTCAGGACGTAGCCGCTCAGCACGAAGAAGAAGATCACCGCGGGGCGCCCCGCGCCGACGAGGCGCAGCGGCGTGGCGTCCAGGACCCAGTGCAGCCAGTCCGGCAGCTCCGGGAGCGAAAGATAGGCGTGGTGCAGGACCACGATGAGCGCAGCGATGCCGCGCAGCGAATCGAGCTCGATGAGCCGGGTCGTGCGTGTCGTCATGGGCTCCCTGATCCGTCCGGCCCAAGGCATGGGGGCGATGCCTTTGCGACCCAAATGGGGCGCGGCCCTGAGGGTCGGGGGGCGGCCACGCGAGACACGCCGCGCGGGGCGTCGCCCGGCGGCAATTGTGCAACTGCGAAGGCGCGGAAGGGTTGCAGGGCCGGCCGCCCTGTGGGCGTTTTTCTCGGAAACTCTTTCAGTTCTGTGGCTTACGAGCGGCCCACTGCAGGATGGAGTCCAATGCGGGGCACAGCGACTGGCCCCAATCCGTCAGCCCGTATTCCACCTTCGGCGGCACCTGATGGTGGACAATCCGGCGGGCGATCCCGTCCGCCTCCATCTGCCGCAGCTGCTGGATCAGCATCTTCTGCGAGATCGCGGGGATGGCGCGCTCCAGCTCGGAGAAGCGGAGCAGCTTGCCGCCGAACAGGTGAAACAGGATGAGCAGCTTCCACCGGCCTTCCAGCAGCTTGAAGGCCTGCTCGACGCCGACCGCGGCCGAAATGGGCGTGTGCTCCTCACCCGGAGGTAAGTACCCTACTTTTTCGTGCGTTCTTGCCATCTGGAAACCATGCCGCCACGTCCGGCCGGGTGCAATCCGCACCTTCAACCGAACAGGAGAGGGCTCATGGCGATCGAGCTTCCCAGGCCCGTCGCGGCCTATTTCGCGGCGGACCAAGGCGATGGCGAGGCGGTGGCCCGCTGCTTCACCGAGGACGCGGTGGTGACCGACGAAGGACACGACCACCGCGGCCGCGCCGCCATCGCGGCCTGGAAGACGGCGGCCTCGCGGAAGTACAGCTACACGGCCGAGCCCTTCGCCGTGGAGGCGCGTGACGGGAAGACGGTCGTCACCGCCCATGTCGTCGGCGACTTCCCCGGCAGCCCGGTGGACCTGCGGTTCTTCTTCCTCCTCGCCGGCGACGGGATCGCCGCGCTGGAGATCCTTTCGTGAGCTTCGGACTTGGCCTGGAAGGCCGCCGCGCGCTGGTCACGGCGGGGACGAAGGGCGTCGGCGCCGCCACTGTGGAGGTCCTGCGCGAGGCGGGCGCCCGGGTCATCGCGGCGGCCCGCACCGTGCCCGAGGGGCCGGACTTCATCGCGGCCGATATCACGACGGCGGAGGGCTGCGCCGCCGTCGCGCGGGCCGTGCTGGAGCGGCTGGGCGGGATCGACATCCTCGTGAACGTCCTCGGCGGCTCCACCGCGCCGGCCGGCGGCTTCCTGGCGCTCGACGACAGGCAGTGGGAGAAGGAGCTGAACCTGAACCTCATGCCCTCCGTGCGGCTGGATCGGGCGCTCGTGCCCTCCATGGTCGCGCAGGGCTCGGGAGTGGTGATCCATGTCACCTCCATCCAGCGCGAGATGCCGCTGCCCGAGGCGACCACGGCCTATGCCGCCGCGAAGGCCGCGCTCTCGACCTACAGCAAGAGCATCTCGAAGGAGCTGGCGCCGAAGGGCGTCCGCGTGGTGCGCGTCTCCCCCGGCTGGGTCGAGACCGAGGCCTCGGTCGCCCTGGCCGAGCGCCTCGCCGCGCAGGCGGGCACCGATTACGAGGGCGGCAAGCGGATCATCATGGACTCCCTCGGCGGCATTCCGCTCGGCCGTCCGGCGAAGCCGCGGGAGGTGGCGGACCTCATCGCCTTCCTGGCCTCGCCCCGTGCCGGCGCCATCACCGGGGCCGAGGTCCGGGTCGACGGCGGCAGCGTGCCGACGGCGTGACAGGTTGAAAGGCCCGGGAGGGACACCCGATATCAGGGGGGATCCTTTCCCTCCCAGGCCTCAAGGTTTCGGCCCGGCCCGAAGCGGGCTAGGAAGGAACCCAGCCTGACCAGCCCTGAAAGCCCCCCTGTCGAAATGACCGAATCCGTCCGCGTCACGCGCCTGCCCAGCGGTCTCCTCGTCGCCAGCGAGACCATGCCGCGCGTGGAGACCGTTTCCATCGGCGCCTATGTCCATGCCGGCACGCGCAACGAGACCGCGCCCGAGAACGGCGCTTCCCACTTCCTCGAGCACATGGCCTTCAAGGGCACGGCGCGGCGGGACGCGGCCTCCATCGCGCGCGAGATCGAGAATGTCGGCGGCCACATCAATGCCTACACGGCGCGCGAGCAGACCGCCTACTACTGCAAGGTCCTCAAGGAGGACACGGCGCTGGCGGCCGACATCATCGGCGACATCCTCTGCCACTCCACCCTCATCCCCGAGGAGCTGGAGCGCGAGCGCGGCGTGATCCTGCAGGAGATCGGCCAGGCGAACGACACGCCGGACGACATCATCTTCGACCACTTCCAGCACGCCTGCTACCCGGACCAGGCCATGGGCCGGCCCACGCTGGGCACCGAGGAGATCATCGAGAAGATGCCGCGCGACGTGCTCTCCACCTACATGGCGCGGCATTACGGCCCTTCGCGCATGGTGGTGGCTGCGGCCGGCGCGGTGGAGCATGAGCAGCTTCTCTCGCTGGTGAACCAGCACTTCGCCGACCTGCCGGCGGTGACGCCGCATGAACCGGAGGCCGCGATCTACGCCGGCAGCGAGTTCCGCGAGGAGCGCGACCTGGACCAGGTCCACATCGTGCTGGGCTTCCCCTCGGCGACCTACACGGATCCGGACCACTACCCGGTGCAGCTGCTCTCGACGCTGCTGGGCGGCGGCATGTCCTCGCGTCTCTTCCAGGAGATCCGCGAGAAGCGCGGGCTGGTCTATTCGATCTACTCCTTCGCGAGCCCCTATCACGACACGGGCGTCTTCGCGCTCTACGCCGGCACCGGCGAGGAGCAGGTGGCGGAGCTGGTCCCCGTCGCGGTCGAGGAGCTGCGCCGCGTGCAGCTCGACGTGACCGTGGACGAGCTGAACCGTGCCAAGGCGCAGTTGCGCGCCTCGCTGCTGATGTCGCTGGAATCCACCGGCAGCCGCTGCGAGCAGATCGCCCGGCAGCTGCAGGTGCATGGCCGCGTGATCCCGGTCGAGGAGACCAAGGCGCGCATCGCGGCGGTGACGGTGGAGGACATCCAGCGCGCGGCGGCGCGGCTCTTCCGGGGCCGGCCGACGCTGGCGGCGCTGGGACCGATCGCGAAGGTGCCGACGCTGGGCGACATCGCCGAGAAGCTGGCGGCGTGAGCGATCAGGATACGCTCAGCGCGCTGCTCGACGCGGCGCGCAAGGCCGGCGCGGAGCAGGCGGATGCGCTGCTGGTGCATTCGGCCTCATTGGCCGTGCAGCGCCGGCTCGGCGCCATCGAGCAGCTGGAGCGCTCGGAGAGCACCGACATCGGGCTGCGCGTCTTCCTCGGCAACCGCACGGCCATCGTGAGCGGCACGGACGCCTCTCTCTCCGGCTTCGCCGCGCTGGCCGAGCGCGCGGTCGCCATGGCGCAGGTCGTGCCGGAGGACGGCTACGCCACGCTGCTCGACGCGCCGGCACCCATCGATGCCGGGCCGCTCGACCTCGCCGACGACGCGGAGCCCGATGCCGACGCCCTGCTGGCCCGCGCCGCGCTGGCGGAGGAGGCGGCGCTCGCCGTGCAGGGCGTGACCAACAGCGAGGGCGGCTCGGCCGGATGGTCGCGCGGCTCGCGCGCGCTGGCCACCTCGCGCGGCTTCTTCGGCACCTACACGCGCTCCTCGCATTCCGTCTCCGCCACGGCGCTGGCCGGCGAGGGCACGGGCATGCAGCGCGACTACGACTATGCCAGCGCGACCTTCCTGTCCGACCTCGAGGATGCCACCGCCGTCGGCCGCCGCGCCGGCGAGCAGGCCGTCGCGCGGCTCAACCCGACGCGGCCGAAGAGCACGCGGCTCAGCGTGGTTTACCACCCGCGCGTCGCGAACTCCCTGCTGGGCCATCTGGTCAGCGCCATCAACGGCGCGGCCATCGCGCGCGGCACCTCCTTCCTCAAGGACGCGATGGGCAAGCAGATCCTGCCCGCGACCCTGTCCGTGATGGACGATCCGCTGCGCCCGCGCGGCATGCGCTCGCGCCCCTTCGACGGCGAGGGCCAGCGCGGCCAGCGCCGGGCGCTGGTCGAGAACGGCGTGCTGACCACCTGGCTGCTCGACGGGCGCAGCGCGAAGCAGCTCGGGCTGACGACGACGGGCCACGCCTCGCGCGGCACCGGCGGCCCGCCGGGCCCGGCGCCGACCAACCTCTGGCTGGAGCCGGGAACGCTCTCGCCTGAGGCTGTCATGGCCGATATCCGCGAGGGGCTCTACATCACCGAGCTCATCGGCATGGGCGTGAACGGCATCACCGGCGACTACTCGCGCGGCGCGGCCGGCTTCATGATCCGCGACGGGAAGCTGGCCGAACCCGTCAGCGAGATCACCATCGCCGGCAAGCTGCCCGAGATGTTTTTGGCCATGACCGCGGCGGACGATCTCGTCTACAAGCGCGGCACGGATGCGCCGACGCTGCGCATCGACGGGATGACGCTCGCCGGGTCATAATTCCGCGCATGGACAACACGCGCGTCACGCTGATCGTGGGAGCCACGGGTGCGGCGGCCAGCCGCATCCTGGAGCGGGGCAGGGCTCGGCCGGACCAGACCCTGCTCGGCCTTTCGCGCCACAGGCCCGCCGGCGACGAGCTATGGCTCGCGGCCGATCTGGACGACGCGCCGCGCCTGGCCGAGGCGCTGGCGACGCGCCCTAACATCAGCCGCATCGTCTATGCCTCGCGCGCGCCGCATGGCGAGACGGGCGTGGAGGATGTGCCGGGCAACCTCCGCATGCTGCGCAACCTGGTGGATGCCGCCGAGGCCAGCCTGCCGCGTCTCGCGCATATCCATCTCGTGCACGGCGCGAAGTGGTACGGCATGCATATCGGCCGCTACCGCACGCCCGCGCGCGAGGACGATCCGCGCCACATGCCGCCCAACTTCTACTACGACCAGCAGGATTTCCTGTCTGATCGCCAGCGCGGCAAGGACTGGTCCTGGAGCGCGAGCCGCCCGAACTTCGTGCTCGACGTGGCGCCCGGCCGCGCGCGCAACATGGTCTCGACGCTGGGCGCCTATGCCGCGATCTGCCGCGAGCTCGACGTGCCCTTCGACTTCCCGGGCAAGCCCGGCACCTGGAACGCCCTGCACGAGGTGACGGACGCGAAGCTGCTCGCCGACGGCGTGCTCTGGATGCTCGGCGAGGACGGCTGCGCCAACCGCGCCTTCAACATGACCAATGGCGATGCCTTCCGCTGGTGCGACCTGTGGTCCTTCCTCGCGGAACAGTTCGGCTGCCGGCCCGGTGCGGTGCGGACCATGGCGATGGCGCATTGGATGGCCGACAAGACCGAGGTCTGGGATCGCATCCGCGCGCGCCATGATCTCGCGCTGCCGCTGGAGCAGGTCGCGAGCTGGCCCTTCTTCGACTTCTTCATGGGCATGGACTACGACGTCCTCTGCTCCATGACATCGGCGCGCGAGGCCGGCTTCACCGGCTTCGTGAACACCTGGGCGATGTTCGCCGACCAGATCGCCGCCTATCGCGCCGCGCGGATCCTGCCGCCGATCTAGCGCGCCGGCCATCGACGCATCGGGCCTGCGCCGTTAGGCACTGCGCCAGCATCTATCTCGCATCGGATCACGACCATGACACGCGACCAGCCGCTTCCCGTTCTCGCGACCCATAGCGGCAAGTTTCATTGCGACGAGGTGTTCGCCTATGCCGTGCTGCGCCTGGCGCTCGGCCTGCGGGAGCCCGGCCGGGATCATGTGCTGCTGCGCACCCGCAAGCCGGAGCTGATCGAAACGGCCGATATCGTCTGGGACGTGGGCTTCGTGTTCGACGAGGCCAAAAGCCGCTTCGACCACCATCAGCGCGGCGCTCCGCTGCGCGCCGACGGGACGCCCTTCTCCTCCGCCGGCCTGATCTGGCGGGTCTACGGCGAGCGCGCGGTCGCGGCCCTGCTGAAGGAGAGCGGGTCCGAAGCCTTCGCCGCCGCCATCGCCGCGGAGATCGACGAGATCGTCGTGCGCAGGATCGACGAGATCGACAACGGCGTGTCCGCCGACCGGCCCGATACGCTGGGCCTCGCCTCGCTGGTCGGCGACTTCAATCCCAATTGGGACGATCCCGCGTCCAGCGGACCGACCGCCGGCGACGCGGCCTTCCTGGAGGCCACCGCGCTGATCCTGGGCCTGTTGCGCCGCCGCGTGGACGGGCTGCGGGCGCGCCTTTCCGCCGAGGCCAGCGTCCTCGCCGCGCACAGGGACGGCGAGGATCCGCGCATCCTGGTGCTGGACCGCGGCATGCCTTGGAAGAACGTGGTCTTCTCGCACGACCTGCCCGTCCTCTTCACCGTGTCCCCCGCTTCGAACGGCAACTGGATGCTGGACACGATGCCGCCGGAGCCCGGCTCCTTCGCGCAGCGGCTGCCGCTGCCGGAAGCCTGGGCCGGGCTGGAGGCGGGGGCGCTCGCGGCGAAGTCGGGCGTGGCGGATGCCGTGTTCGTGCATCTGCGCCGCTTCGTGGGCGCCGCCAGGTCGCGCGCCGGCGCCGTGGACATGGCGCGCAAGGCCATGGGGGTCACCCGGTCCAGCGAAGCCGCCTGACCGGAAACCCTTGCGGTCGCCGGCGCGATGTTCATGATCCCCTGACGAGAGCCGGGCCCCGCCAAGGAGGGCCCGCCGGGAGGGGATCGAACACATGGACCGCGACACCGCGCCGAGCACGCATATCCTGACGCCACGCCGCTCGCTTCTGTTGGGCGGCACGGGCCTGGCCACCGCCGCCATCTGGCCCGCCGGCCGCGCGCTGGCCCAGGCTTCCGACAATGTCGTGAAGATCGGCGTGCTCGACGACATGTCCGGCGTCTTCGCCGACCAGCAGGGCATGGGCGACGTGGTCTCCGCCCGCATGGCCATCGAGGATTTCGGGGGCCGCGTGCTGGGGGCGCCGATCGAGCTGGTCTATGGCGACCTGCAGAACCGGCCCGACATCGGCATGGGCATCGCCCGCCGCTGGTACGACCAGGAGAAGGTCGACGCCATCTTCGGCGTCGGCAACTCGGCCGTGGCGCTGGCGGTGCAGCAGCTCACGCGCGAGAAGAACAAGATCAACGTCGCGGTCGCGGCAGGCACCACCGAGCTCACCGGCGCCGCCTGCACGCCCAATGGGCTGCACTGGACCTACGACAACTACGCGCTGGCCCGCGGCACCGTCACGGCCATGATGGCCGAGGGCAAGCGCAAGTGGTTCTTCCTCACCTCCGACTACGCCTTCGGCCATTCGCTGGAGGCCAATGGCGCGGCCGTGGTGCGCGCGCTGGGCGGCGAGGTGGTGGGCGCCACCCGCGCCCCGCTGAACGAGAGCGACTTCTCGGCGCATCTGCTGCGGGCCGCGCAGTCGGGCGCGCAGGTGCTGGGCCTCGCGGTCGCGGGCACCGACCTGATCAACGCGGTGAAGCAGATGGGCGAGTTCGGGCTGATCCGGCGCGGGCTGCAGCCGGCCGCGCTGCTCTGCCTGCTCACCAATGTCCGCGCGATCGGGCTGGACACGGCGCAGGGCCTCGTCTTCACCGAGGCCTATTACTGGGACCAGAACGACGAGACGCGCGCCTTCTCCACGCGCTTCGCCCGCCTCCACGGCCGGCCGCCGACCATGTTCCAGGCCAGCATGTGGGGCGCCGTCACGCACTACCTCAATGCGGTGAAGGCCGCGGGCACCGACGCCACCCAGCCGGTGCTGGAGAAGATGCGCGCCACCCCGATCAACGACTTCATGACGAAGAACGGCCGCATCCGCGAGGATGGCCGCATCATCCGCGACATGTACCTGATGCGGGCCAAGCGCCCGAGCCAGTCGCGCGGCGAGTGGGACCTGCTGGAGGTGGTGCAGACCATCCCGGGCGACCAGGCCTATCGTCCGGCCGCCGAGAGCGAGTGCCCACTGTTACGGCGGTAACGGTTGGCAAGCGGCAGGGGCGTTCCACATGAACGGATGACGTCACGAAGCGGAGCCTCCAAGACGATGAGCAGCAGCACCGAATACACCCCGCCCAAGGTCTGGACCTGGAACAAGGCCAGCGGCGGCCGCTTCGCCAACATCAACCGGCCGATCGCCGGCCCGACGCACGACAAGGAGCTGCCGATCGGGAAGCACCCGCTCCAGCTCTACTCGCAGGGCACGCCGAACGGCGTGAAGGTCACGGTGATGCTGGAGGAGCTGCTGGCCCTCGGCCACAAGGGCGCGGAATACGACGCCTGGCTGATCCGCATCGGCGAGGGCGACCAGTTCGGCAGCGGCTTCGTCGCGGCGAATCCCAACTCGAAGATTCCCGCGCTGGTGGACCGCAGCGGGCCCGAGCCGATCCGGGTCTTCGAATCCGGCGCGATTCTCGTCCATCTCGCGGAGAAGTTCGGCGCCTTCCTGCCGACCGCGCCGGGCCCGCGGGCGGAATGCCTCTCCTGGCTGTTCTGGCAGATGGGCAGCACGCCCTATATCGGCGGCGGCTTCGGCCACTTCTACGCCTATGCACCGCACAAGTGGGAATACCCGATCGACCGCTTCACCATGGAGACGAAGCGCCTGCTCGACGTGCTGGACCGCCGGCTGGGCGAGAGCGAGTACGTGGCCGGGCCGGACTACACCATCGCCGACATGGCCATCTGGCCCTGGTATGGCGGGCTGGTGAAGTTCGACAGCTACGCCGGGTCGGAGTTCCTGGACGCGCAAAGCTACAAGAACGTGCTCCGCTGGACCGAACAGCTCTGGGCGCGCCCGGCGGTCAAGCGCGGCCGGATGGTGAACCGCACCGCCGGCGAGCCCTCCAGCCAGCTCCTCGAGCGCCATGACGCCAGCGACTTCGAGACGAAGACGCAGGACAAGCTGGCGCCGGCCACCGGTTAGACCATGATGCGTTCGCATTCGCTCAGGCATCATGGTCTAGCCTTTTGTTTTGGCGCGTGATTCAGACCTCCGGCGCCTTCGCGCCTTCGGTCATCACGCTTTAATACTCCGCGTAGATCTCGATGATGTTGTCCTCGGGATCGCGGAAGAAGAGCGTGCGGTGGCGCCAGTCCGGAAGGTCGGTCGGCGGGCGCAGGATCGGCACGCCCTTCGCGACCAGCTCGGCATGGCAGGCGTCCACGGCGGGCGGCGGGACCCGGAAGGCGAGCTGCACGGAGGCCGATCCAGGCACCGCCTTCCCGTCGTCGCAGACGCTCCAGACGCCGCGGCGGCGGAGCGTCAGCAGCGTCGCGCCGACGCGGAAGCTGACCCAGTTCCCGCGATCGGTCTCGATGGGGAAGCGCATCACGTCGCGGTAGAAGTCGCGCGTCTCCTCCAGCCGGTCGCAGAGCAGGATCGCGTAGTCGAAGCTGCGGATCTCCCCCAGGCTCATGGCGCGGACCAGCCGCGGATGATCTCCTGCGCGGCCGGGCCCAGCGCGTCCGCCTGCAGCACCAGCGGATCGCCGAGGATCGCGCCGGCCAGTGCCTTGTCCAGCATCACCGAGGCGAGCAGCAGGAGGGCGTCGGTGGGGCCGTCCGGACCATCGATCGGGGCAGGGAAGCCCAGCGTCTCCGCGAAGACCACGCGGTCCTCGCGGCGCGGGTCGTCGCGCAGCATCCAGTCGAAGAATTGCCGCTGCCAGGCGAGGTTGCGGGGCTGGTGCGTGCCGATGATGATGGCGACGGCGTTGGTCCAGTCCAGCGCGGGATATTGCTGCCGCCAGCTTGCGAACTGCGCGCGGAACTGGTCGAGCGTCGAGCCCACGGCGATGCGGAAGCCCATGTCGGTCGCGGCACGCACGGTGGCGCCGAGGGTGGTCAGCATGGCCTCGTCCACCTCGCCGCGCTGATGGATGCGCTCGGCGACGCGCCGGACCTCCGCCAGCATGCCGAGCTGCACGGTCCGGAGATCGCCGGGCAGGTCCGTGCGGGCGGCGACCTCGGTCTCGGCGCCGCGGATCAGCCCCTGGAAGGTGACGAGCCAGGCCAGCCGCTCGGCGTCCAGCCGCCCCAGGCCGAAGGGCGCCAGCCGCAGGTAGAGCGAGGCCGCGCTGTGCGCGACGGCGCGGGTCTCACGGAGCAGCTCCTCGTCGGCCTCGAAGAGCTCGGGACGCGCCACGCCGGGACGGTAGAGGGCGATCTGGCTGAAGCGGTTCACCATGACCGGGACGGTGGCGCGCAGGTTGCTCAGCGTATGGAGCTGCGCGAGGCGGTAGGAGGAGCGGAAGGCCCCGTTCAGATCCTCGAGCGCGCTGGCCTGCCCGACCGCCGGCAAGAGCAGAGGCAGCGCCGTGACGGCGAGCCTGACGAGATTCCACAGCATATCCGATGCTCCCGACCCGCCCGCCTGTGAAGCACGGCCCGGGCCGTGGGGCGAGGGCGCGTCCTACTCCGCGGGCACCAGGGCCATCCGCCGGCCACGGCGCAGCTCCTGCACCAGGGACATCAGCACCGCCACGCCCATGAGCCCGGCGCCGATGACGAAGACCGCGTGCGGCCGCCCATGGTCCAGCAGCCAGCCGAAGATCAGCGGGCCGGCGATGCCGCCGATGCTGATGCCCGTGCTCACCAGCCCGAAGGCGGCGCCCGCCTGGCCCGGCGGGGCCGCGGCGCGGACCATCATGTCGCGCGAGGGCATGATCAGCCCCGAGAGCAGGCCGGAGAGGGTCATCACGATCACCAGCGGCACCGGTGCGAGATCGCCGATCCCGGCCAGCAGGATCAGCACGGCGGCGGCGCCGAGACCCAGGGCCGCCACCAGCCCGTGGCGCTTGGTGCGGTCGGCCACATGGCCGCCCACCAGCACGCCGGCTGCGCTCGCCGCCAGCCAGGCGGTCAGCGCGACATTGGCGGCCGTGAGCGAGAGGCCGGAGGCCGCCTGCCAGGAGGAAACGGCGAAGCCCTGGACGGCGGTGCTGCTGAAGGCGATCAGCGTGAAGAAGACCAGCAGCGAGAGCACGGCCGCATTCATCAGGCCTGGTCCGCGCGTCTGGCTCTTGGCGCGCCGCGGCGCCGGCTTCTCCCCCATCGCGCCTGATAGCAGCGGGATCGCGGCCAGCGGCCCGAGCAGGCCGGCCACGACCAGCGCGGCGCCGGCGCCGGCCAGGCTCGCGACGCCGAGCATGAGGAAGGGCGCCGCGGCGAAGCCCGCATAGCCGGCGAAGGTGTGCAGCGAGAAGGCGCGGCCGACATGCGCGTCGTCGATCGCGCTGCCGAGGATCGCGTAGTCCGCCGGGTGGTAGACGCTGTTCGCCAGCCCCGCGAGGAAGGCGCCCACCAGCAGCCAGGCGTAGCTCCCGCCGATGCCGGCCGCCGCGAAGGCGATCCCTCCCAGCAGCAGCCCGCCGACCAGCACCCGCCGCGGACCGAGGCGATCCACGAGCAGGCCCATCGGCGCCTGGGTGAAGAAGGTGACGACGTTCAGGACGGTGAGCGCGAAGCCCAGCTCCAGGAAGCCGACGCCCATGCTGTCGCGCAGCAGGGGGAAGAGGGGTGGCAAGGCCAGCACGTGCACGTGGCTGACGAAATGCGCGCCGGAGACAGAGAGGAGGAGCCTCCTCTCGTCCGGCGAAAAACCAGCAGACATGAAACCTAGTGCGCCTCCGCCCAGGAAGCGCCGTGACCCACTTCGACCAGCAAGGGAACCCGCAGGTCCGCGACGCTCTCCATGATTTTCTTGATGATTTGACCGGCGGCCTCGATCTCGGCCTCCGGCACCTCGAAGACCAGTTCGTCATGCACCTGGAGGAGCATGCGGGTCCTGAGCCCTGCCTCATCAAGCGCGCGGGGCGTGCGCACCATGGCGCGCTTGATGATCTCGGCGGCGCCGCCCTGGAAGGGGGCGTTGATCGCCTGGCGCTCGGCGCCGGCGCGGCGCACCGGGTCCTTGGAGCCGATGTCCTGGACCCAGAGCCGGCGGCCGAAGGGGGACAATACGAAGCCCTTCATCCGCGCCTCGTCCTTGAGGCGCTCCATCTCGTTCCGGATGCCGGGGTATTGCGCGAAATAGGCCTCGATGATGCCGCGCGCCTCGCCGGCCGGGATGCCCAGCCGGGCGCCGAGGCCGAAGGCGCTCATGCCGTAGATGATGCCGAAGTTGATGGTCTTGGCGCGGCGGCGCGCCTCCTTGTCCACGTTATGAGGATCGAGGTGGAAGATCTCCGCCGCCGTGCGCGAGTGGATGTCCTCGCCGGCCTCGAAGGCCGCGCGCAGCGTCGGCACCTCGGCGAGATGGGCGAGCAGGCGCAGCTCGATCTGCGAGTAGTCGGCGCTCATCAGCACATGGCCGGGCTCCGCCACGAAGGCGCGGCGGATCTTCATCCCCTCGTCGCTGCGGATCGGGATGTTCTGCAGGTTCGGCTCGGTGGAGGCGAGGCGGCCCGTGCTGGTGGAGGCCAGCGAGTAGTCGGTGTGGACGCGCCCGTCGGCGGCGATCTGCGCCGTGAGCCCTTCGACATAGGTCGACTTCAGCTTGGCGAGCTGGCGGTGCTGCAGCACCATGCGCGGCAGCTCGTTGCCCTGGGCCGCGAGGTCCTCCAGCACGGAGGCGTCGGTGGAATAGGCGCCGGTCTTGCCCTTCTTGCCGCCCTTCAGCCCCATCTCGTCGAACAGGATCTCCCCGAGCTGCTTCGGGCTGCCGACGTTGAAGACGCGGCCGGCGAGGCGATGGCACTCGGCCTCCAGAACGACCAGCCGCTCGGCGAAGTCGTCGCCGATGCGCTTGAGCTCCGTGCCGTCGACCTTCACGCCCGCCTGCTCCATGCCGGCGAGGACGGGGATCATCCGCCGCTCCACCTGCTCGTAGAGCGAGAGCGCCTTCACCTCGCGCAGCCGCGGCTTCAGCGTGTGCCAGAGGCGCAGCGTGACGTCGGCGTCCTCGGCCGCGTAGCAGGTCGCGCGGTCCAGCGGCACGTGCTGGAAGGAGATGCGGGCGCGGCCGGTGCCGGTGATCTCGTCGAAGCTGATCGGCTTGTGGCGGAGGTGGAGCTGCGAGAGCTCGTCCATGCCATGCCCATGCGCGCCGGCCTCCAGCGCGTAGGAGATCATCATCGTGTCGTCGATGGGCGTGACCGTGAGGCCGCCGTTCTTCGGGTTGGCCAGCACCTCCAGGTCGTACTTGGCGTTGTGCAGCACCTTGAGGACCGAGGGGTCCTCCAGCAGCGGGCGCAGCGCCTCGATCACCTGGTCGTGCGGGAGCTGCACCGGCGTCTCGGCGAGCAGGTCCTGGCTCGCATGGCGCAGCGGGATGTAGCAGGCCTTGCCCGGCGCGACGGCGAGGCAGACGCCGACCAGCTCGGCGGCCAGCGCGTCGAGGCTGGTGGTCTCGGTGTCGAGGGCGACGATTCCGGCGGCCTTGCCCTCGGCGATCCATTTCTCGAGGTCGGCGAGGTCGGTGACGCAGTGGTAGCCGTCGAAGGGAATCTCCAGCGGGTCGGCCGGCGCTTCCGTCGCGGGCTGCACGACGGGGCGCGGCCGGTTCGGCGGGCCGCCGTCGCCCAGGCCCAGCCGCGCGAGAAGCGAGCGGAAATTGTTCTCGGCGAGGAAGGCGCCGAGGCGCACGGGCTCGGGCGAGCGCGCGACCAGCACGTCGAGGGGCAGGGGCAGCGGTGCATCGCAGTCGAGCGTCACGAGGCGCAGCGAGATGCGCGCCTGTTCCGCATAGGTCTGCAGCAGCTCGCGGCGCTTGGGCTGCTTGATCTCGCCGGCGCGGGCCAGCAGCGTCTCCAGGTCGCCGTATTCGGTGAGGAGCTGGGCCGCGGTCTTCACGCCGATGCCGGGCACGCCGGGCACGTTGTCCGTCGCGTCGCCGGCGAGCGCCTGGACCTCGGCGACCTTGTTCGGCGCCACGCCGAACTTCTCGAAGACCTCGGGCTCGCGGATGGGCTTCTGCTTGATCGGATCCAGCATGATGACGCGCTCGCGCACGAGCTGCATCAGGTCCTTGTCGGAGGAGACGATGGTCACGCGCCCGCCCGTGGCCTCGAAGGCCTTGGCGTAGCAGGCGATCAGATCGTCCGCCTCGTAGCCGGGCAGCTCGATCTGGGCGACGCCGAAGGCCTCCGTCGCCTCGCGGATCAGCGCGAATTGCGGGATCAGCTCCTCGGGCGGCTCGGGGCGGTGGGCCTTGTAGTCGGGGTAGATGTCGTTCCGGAAGGTCTGGCGCGCGCTGTCGTGGACGACGGCGATGTGGCTGGAGCTGTTCTGGTTGAGGAATTTTTCGAGCATCTGGGCGAAGCCGAAGACGGCGTTCACCGGCGTGCCGTCGGGCCGCGTCATCGGCGGCAGCGCATGGTAGGCCCGAAAAATGTAGCCGCTGCCGTCGATCAGGATCAGGTGCGGGTCGCCAGGCGGCGGGGTCCTCGGCTCGGCCGAGGGGATCACCGATCCGTCAATGGTGTCCATCATCGCCGAAACCTTCCTTCAGCCGGTAGGTCCTGGAGCAATAGGGGCAGGTCACCTGCTGGTCCTCGATGCGCAGATAGACCAGCGGATGGCCGAGCACCCCGCCGCCGCCGTCGCAGCCGATCTTGCGGGACTCGACCGGGATCACCTGCTCCGGCGTGACGCCGGGGGTGAGGTGGGGGGTGTAGCCGGTCATCTGCGGATCGCGCATTCGGGGCCTTCATCTTGCCGCTTGGTGGCCACAACATAAGGCTTCGGACCCTGATGGACCAGCCGCACGCCGCCCCATATGCCACGACCATGAAGCTGCTCGCCGCCCTGCTGCTGGCCATGCTCTCGATGGGGGCCTGCGCCCCCGTGATGATCCCCGCCGGACCCGTCATTCGCGAGGCGGGGATCGAGCCCTTCGTGCCGCCCCCGCTGCCCTGGACGCCGCGGCCGGTCTACGCCTTCGCGCCCTCGCCCCCCGAGCCGCAGCCGGCCGGGCCGCGGCCGGAATCCATGCTGGTCATGCCCGACGGCGCCCGGCTGCCGCTGCGCGTCTGGCGGCCCGAGGGCGAGCCGCGCTTCGTGGTCGTCGCCCTGCACGGGCTGGCCGATCACGGCGGAAACTTCCTGGCCGAGGGCGGGCCGCTGCTCACCGCCGGGGGCGCGATCGTCTATGCCTACGACCAGCGCGGCTTCGGCTGGACCTCGGCGCGCGGCTACTGGCCGGGCGTGGACACGCTGGTCTCCGACGCGCGCGAGGCGCTGCGGCTGCTCCGCGCGCGGCATCCCGGCCTGCCGGTCTTCCTGCTGGGCGAGAGCATGGGCGGCGCGGTGGCGCTGGCCGCCTCGCCGCAGGATGTCTCGGGGATCATCCTTTCCTCGCCGGCCATCTGGGGCGGGCCGTATCTGTCGGACTTCCTGCGCACGCTGCTCTGGGGCGCGTCGCGGGCGCTGGGGCCGCTGGCCATGCCGGCGGGCGCGGCCGGCATCACCGCCAGCGACAACGAAGCCGCGCTGCGCCGCTTCGCGCGCGACCCGCTGACCCTGCGCGAGGTGCGCTTCGACATGGTGAAGGGCATCGTGGACCTGATGGACGTGGCGGTGGCCAACCTGCGCACCTGCTGCGGCGACGTGCCGGTGCTGCTGATGGTGGGCGGGAAGGACCAGGTGGTGCCGACGCGCATCGCGCGGCGGGCGCTGCGGGACGCGCATGTCCCGCGCGTCGCCTTCTATCCGGACGGCTGGCACCTGCTGCTGCGGGATGCGATCCGCGAGCAGGTCGCGCACGATATCCTGGCCTTCATGGAGCATCCGCGGCAGCCCATCCCGGCCGAGGAGGCGGGCCGCGCCTGGCTCGCGGCGGCGCCCGCCCCCTGAGGCGGCTTCTTCTGGACGGCGCGGCCGTCCGCGTGAAACGATGGGAGAAACACAAGAATACGGGGAAACGAATGCTAAGACGCCATGCGCTCGGCCTGGGCGCGTCCATGATTCTGGCCACTCCCCATCTGGCGCGGGCGCAGGGCGCCGCCGCCGGATATCCCGATCGCCCCATCCGCTTCATCGTGCCCTTCCCCGCCGGCGGTGGCACGGACACCTGGGCGCGCATCGCGGCCGAGCCGATGCAGGCCGAGCTCGGCCAGCCGATCATCATCGACAATCGCGGCGGCGCGGGAGGGATGGTCGGCACGGAATACGCGGCCAAGGTGCCGCCGGATGGCTACCAGCTGCTCTTCACCATCACGACGCATATCCAGAGCCCCGTCGTGATGAACCGCTTCCCCTATGATCCCGTGGCGGATTTCGCGCCCATCGGGCGCCTCGGCACGACGGCGGTCAATTTCGTGGTGGGACCGAAGGTGCCGGCCTCGGTGACGACGCTGGCCGAGTTCGTCGCCTGGGCCCAGGGGGGCGAAGGGGGGCGCGAGGTCTCCATCGCCAATTACGCGCCCGGCTCCACGGGCCATGCCTTCGGCCTCATCCTGGCGCGGGAGGCGCGACTGAACGCGACGCAGGTCGCCTATCGCGGCGAGGCGCCGATGCTGCAGGACATGCTGGCCGGCACCATCGACGGCGGCTTCCACAGCATGGCCGCGGCCGGCGAGATGGTCAGGGCGCGCCGTGTCCGGCCGCTGGCCTGCAGCGGGGCGCGGCGCTCGCCCTCGCTGCCGGACGTGCCCACGCTCGTCGAGCTCGGCTATTCGAACCGCTTCATCTTCGACGGCTTCTCCGGCCTGATGGCGCCGGCGCGCACGCCGCGGCCCATCGTCGAGCGGCTGGTCGCGGCCTTCCGCAAGGCGGCGGAGGCGCCGGTGACGCAGGAGCGGCTGCTGCGCATCGACACCGTGCCCTCCTATCTGGGGCCGGACGAGTTCGGCGGCTTCGTCGCGGCGAAGCTGCGGGAGTGGACGGAGATCGCACAGGACCTCAACCTCCGCGTCGAGAGCTGAGCCACCCGGTGGAGCCTGGCCCGGCTCAGTCCGGCGTGCCCTTGTTGATCTTCAGGAAGAGGGTCAGCACGCCGATCATGACGCCGATGGCGAGCGCGAGATGGAGCAGATCCGTCTCGCCCGCGCGCTCCACCATCTCCTGCAGGAAGAGCACGGCCAGCACGGCGACAATGACGCTGATCAGCTGGGTCTTGAGGCCGTCCAGATTGCGGATGGCCAGCCATTTCGGCAGCGGCGCCGTCGCGTCGACGAAGAGAGCATAGAGCCCCATGCTCATGATGTAGGCCACGATCGCGATCAGGAAGACGTCGATCGCCTCGATCAGCCCGGCGGCGAGCGCCTTGGAGGCGCTGGGCGAGCTCGACCCGGTCAGGACGGCGTTGACCAGCACCGTCGCCACGACGACGGCCTCGTAGACCATCAGCGCGAGCGAGGCCACGAAGATGCTCACGATCGCGATCAGGGCGATGTAGCGGGAGGTGTCGATCAGGCGATGGACCATGGCGCCGAACTTCCGCCAGGGCCGGACCGGCCACAAGGCTCGCGCCTTGCCTCAGCGTCCCAATCTCACCCTGGCTGCGCGGGATTCTCCGGCCAGTCGTGCTTGGGGTAGCGGCCGCGCATGTCCTTGCGCACGTCGGCCCAGCCGGCCTTCCAGAAGGAGTCGAGGTCGGCGGTGATGGCAACGGGACGGCCGGCGGGGGAGAGCAGCGCCACCTGGAGCCTGATCCGGCCGTCGGCGAGCGGCGGCATGGCGCCCATGCCGTAGAGATGCTGGGCGCGGGCCTCCAGCGTGGGGATCTCGCCCGTGTAGTCGATCGCGGCGCTGCGGCCCTGGGGCAAGGCGAGGCGGGCGGGCAGGGCGGCATCCAGCCTGCGGCGGAGGTCGTGCGGCAGCAGCATCTGCGCGACGTCCAGCGACTTCAGCTCGGACAGCTTCGTCAGGCCGGAGCAATAGGGCGCGAGCCAGTCCTTTGCCGTCGCGGTCAGCGCGGCGTCGGAGACGTCCGGCCAGGGCGCGCCCTCCAGCGCGTGCATGCGGGCGATGCGGGCGCGGAGCTGCTTCGCGGATTCGCTCCAGTCCAGGTCGCGGAAGGCGCGGGTGGCGGCGGCCTCGGCCAGCGCCTCGGCCATCAGGGAGGGATCGACGCCCGCGAGCGGTGTCTCCTCCAGGATCAGGGGGCCGAACATCACGCGGCGGCGGGCGAGCACGGCGCCGGCGCGGGCGTCGAAGCTCGCGCCCTCGACGGTGTGGAAGCGCTCGGGGAAGCGCGCCTCCAGCACGGCGCGGGAGAGCGGCGCGGCCATGCGGATGCGCGCCTCGGTGCCCTTCAGCTCCAGGTCGGCGACGCTGAGCAGGGTCTGCTTGGCCAGCGGATCGGCGACGGAGAGCCGCGCGCCCTGGCCGGAGGCCATGCGGAAGGCGCCGTCCATCGTGCCGCGCTTCAGCGCGATGCGGTCCGGGAAGCCTGCCGCCAGCAGCGCGCCCGCATCGCCCTCCGGCGGCTCGTTGCCGTGCACGCCGAGGCGGCGGCGGTGCAGGGCCGCGGCGCGTCGGATGGCGCGGATCGCGATGGCGTCGCTCTCGGAATGGCCGTGGCCGTGCAGCGCGTCGAGGCGGAGCGTGATGTCGGCGGGGGGCTCGCGGCCGCGGAGGGGATCGCGCTCCTCCAGCAGGGCGGCGAGGTCGGCGGCCAGGGCGGCCTCGCTTTCGTTCTCCACGGCGCACATCATGCGGGCGAGGCGCGGATGCGTGCCCATGCGCGCCATGCGCTTGCCCATGGCGGTGATGCGGCCCTGCGCGTCCAGCGCGTCGAGGTTGCGCAGCAGCGCGCGGGCGGCGTGGAGCTGGCCCTCGGGCGGCGGGTCGAGGAAGGGCAGGGCGGCCGGATCGGCGCCCCAGGAGGCGCAGTCGAGGACGAGGCCGGAGAGCTCGGCCTCCAGCATCTCGGGCCGGTCCTGCAGGGGCATGCCGCGATGGATCGCCTCGCTCCAAAGTCGCACGGCGACGCCGGGCTCGGTGCGGCCGGCGCGGCCGGCGCGCTGCTCGGCGGCGGCCCGGCTGATGCGGACGGTGACGAGGCGCGTCAGGCCCGTGGCGCCGTCCAGCCGCGGCGTGCGGCGGAAGCCGCCATCGACGACGATGCGCACGCCGGGGACGGTGAGGGATGTCTCGGCGATGCTGGTGGCGAGCACCACGCGGCGGCGGGCGCCGATGCTCAGCGCCTTGTCCTGCTCGGCCGGCGAGAGCTCGCCATGCAGCGGCAGCACGTCGGCGTCGAGGCCGGAGAGGCGCTCGGCCGTGCGGCGGATCTCGCCCCAGCCGGGCAGGAAGGCCAGCACGTCGCCCGGCTCGCGTGCCATGACGCCGCGGATGGCGGCGGCCATGGCCTCGGGAAGGTCGCGCAGCTCCGTGATGTCGCGCTTCGTGTGCTCGATGCGGACGGGCCAGGCGCGGCCCATGCTCTCGATCAGCGGCGCGTCGAGCAGCTTCGTGAAGGCGCCGCCGTCCAGCGTCGCGGACATGGCGATCAGCCGCAGCTCAGGCCGCAGCCCGCGCTGCAGGTCGAGGCAGAGGGCGAGGCCGAGATCCGTGTCGAGATGGCGCTCATGCGCCTCGTCGAAGAGCACGGCGGCCACGCCCTCCAGCCCCGGATCGGACTGGAGGCGCCGCACCAGCAGCCCCTCGGTGATGACCTCGACGCGCGTGTCCTTCGACACCGCGCGGTCGAGCCGCGTGGACAGCCCGATCGTGCCGCCCGGCTGCTCGCCGAGCAGCGAGGCCATGCGGCGCGCGGCCGCGCGCGCGGCGACGCGCCGCGGCTCCAGCACCAGCAGCTTTTGCCCGACGGCCCAGGGCTCGTCGCGCAGGGCCAGAGGCACCAGGGTCGTCTTGCCGGCGCCGGGCGGCGCGACCAGGACAGCATTGCTGCCGGCCGTCAGCGCCGCGCGCAGTGCGGGCAGCGCCTCCTGGACCGGGAGGTCGAGGAGGGTGGTCAGTCCCAGCCCTCGGCGACGGCCTTGCCGATCATCGTCCCGCTCTCGACCAGCGCATGGCCTTCGAGAAGGTGCGCGGCCTCGATGCGGCCGAGCTGCTTCGTCATGGTGTGGCGGATCGTCCCGGCCTCGACCAGATCCGCCAGCTCGTTCAGCAGCTTGTGCTGCTCGACCATGTCGGGCGTCTTGTGGATGGCGCGGGTGAACATGCTCTCCCAATGGAAGCTCGCGGCCTTCGACTTCAGGCGGCCGATCTCCATCTCCATGAAGTCGTCGATGGCGCAGACCGCGCCCTGCGGGGCCACCATCTCGCAGATGGCGTGCCAGTGCTTCGCCGTCTGCGTGGTCGCGAAGATCCAGGGGAAGGTCAGGCCGAGCGTCTTCGCCTGGGCCACGAGGTCGCCGGAATGGTCGAGCACGTGGTGCGCGCCCATCTGCTCGCACCAGGCGCGGGTCTCGGGGCGGGAGGCGGTGGTGACGACGGTCAGCCCGGTCAGCTTGCGGGCGAGCTGGATCGCCATGGAGCCCACGCCGCCGGCGCCGCCGATGATGAGCACCGCGCCGCCGGTCGCGCCGCGCGGGATGCGCAGCCGGTCGAACAGCGCCTCCCAGGCGGTGATGGTGGTGAGCGGCATGGAGGCTGCCTCGCCGAAGGTGAGGTTCTTCGGCTTCCGGCCGACGATCCGGTCGTCCACCAGCTGGAACTGGGCATTGCTGCCGGGGCGGTTGATGACGCCGGCGTAATAGACTTCCTCGCCATTGCCGAAGATATGCGCGTCCGGGCCGCGCGCGACGATCACGCCGGCGGCGTCGAAGCCCAGGATGCGCGGCTCGCCGGCCGGGTCGGCGCCGGCGCGCTGCTTGGCGTCCACCGGGTTCACCGAGACGGCGCGGACCTCGACGAGGAGGTCGTGCCCGCGCGGCTCCGAGGGATCGCGGAGGACCATGTCCTCCAGCGCGTCCTCATGGGTCACGGGATGGCAATGCGTGTAGGCGACGGCCTTCATGTTGGGCTCTCCCAGTTCCGGAACTCTGTCACATGGATATGGCTGACAGCGCGAGGTGCAATCCCTAGATGTAAACACGCCGTAATGGGAGGCCCCCCCGATGTCCGCAAATGCGCCTGCCTTCGCCCGCCGCGCCACGCTGGCGGCGACCGCCGCCCTGGCCGCCGCGCCGGCTTTCGCTCAGACCTCGGGTGTGCCGCCGCAGCGGGGCGGCAACCCGCCGCGCTTCCACCGGATCAAGGTCGGCGACGTCGAGGTCACGACCCTGCTGGACGGCGGCATGGGGGGCACCAACGAGGGCATCCGCAGCTTCTTCCCGGATGCCCGGCCGGAGGAGATCGCCCCCCTGCGGGACAAGGCCTTCGCCATCCAGCAGGGGCTGCACCAGCCGGTGGGCGCCTATGTGCTCAACACCGGGCGCAACCTCGCGATGATCGATTGCGGCGGGCATTCCAGCTTCATCCCGACCACGGGGGGCGCGCTCGATGCGCTGCGGGCCAGCGGCTACACGCCCGAGCAGGTGGACACGGTGATCCTCACCCACATCCACCCCGAGCACGCGCTGGGCCTCAGCTACGACGGCACCACGCGCAACTTCCCCAATGCCGAGATCGTGCTGACGCAGATCGACCATCAGTTCTGGACCGATCCCGCGATGGAAAGCCGCGTGCCGCAGGGCCAGCGCTTCATCGAGGCGGCGCGGCGCTCCATCCGCCCCTATGACGGCCGCATCCGCACCACCGAGATGCGCGAGGGGCTGGAGGTGATCCCGGGCGTCTTCATGGACCCGGCGCCGGGCCACACGCCCGGCCATGTCAGCTACCGCGTCACGAGCCAGAACGAGAGCATCCTCATCTGGGGCGACATCGCGCACCAGATGCTGATCCAGCTCGCGCGGCCGCGCTGGCGGGTGGGCGTGGACGTGGACAGCGCGATGGGCGTGCAGAGCCGGCTGCGCACGCTGGACATGGTGGCGACGGAGCGGCTGCTGATCGGCGGCGTGCACGTGCCCTGGCCGGGCTTCGGCCGGGTGGTGAAGGACGGCGAGGGTTATGTCTACGCGCCGCGGCCGGCGCAGTTTTCCTGAGCTCGAACCAACCCTAGGCCGGGTGGCGGCGTTCCAGCCCTCATCATGAGGGGAAGTCAGCCGTATCATGTCTGAACAGGCCGCCGCGCCGCCCGTCGCGGGCCATGGCGCGGCCACGCTCACCAGCGTCACCGTCGACGCCTACAATGCCGAGCTGCGCGACAAGGACGGCTTCCTCGGCGACCGCGCCAGCAAGCGTGCCTTCTGGGCCATCCTCGACGAGTGGCGCGACCGGCTGCACGAGCTGGGCGACGAGGACCCGCTGGGCGAAGAACCGACCGAGGACGTCTCCAAGCGCAAGCTGGAGAAGCTCCTGCAGGACGAGCGGCCGGAGGCGGCCGCGCTGGTCCACGGCGTCGTGGAGGAGTTCGCGCAGGAGCTGGCGGGCGTCGTCCGGCGCTTCCTGAAGCTGAAGGGCTGGAAGGACACGCAGCGCATCGCGGTCGGCGGCGGGATGAGCGGCAGCCGGGTGGGGCAGTTGGCGATCGCGCGCGCCTCGCTGCTGCTGAAGGCGGAATCGCTGGGCGTGGAGCTGCGGCCCATCACCCATGCGCCCGACGAGGCCGCGCTGATCGGCGCCGCGCATCTGGCGCCGAGCTGGATCTTCGCCGGGCATGACAGTCTTTTGGCGGTGGACATCGGCGGCACCAACATCCGCGTGGGCCTGGTGGAGCTGAATCTGAAGAAGAAGAAGGACCTGTCGCAGGCCAAGGTCGTGGGGCTGGAGGTCTGGAGCCACATCGAGGACAAGCCCAGCCGCGAGGAGGCCGTGGAACGGATGGCCAAGATGCTGCGGGCCATGGTCGCCAAGGCCGAGGCGGAGAAGCGCGTGCTGGCGCCCTTCATCGGCATCGGCTGCCCGGGGATCATCGAGGAGGACGGCTCGATCGACCGCGGCGGCCAGAACCTGCCCGGCAACTGGGAGAGCCGCCGCTTCAACCTGCCCCGCGCGCTGGTCGAGCATCTGCCGGAGGTTGGTGGCCACGCGACGGCGGTGCTGATGCACAACGATGCCGTGCTGCAGGGGCTGAGCGAGATTCCCAACATGCAGGAGGTGGAGCGCTGGGGCGTGCTGACGATCGGGACGGGGCTCGGGAACGCGCGGTTCACGAACCGGAAGTAAAGCTCAGGGCGTCAGCCGCGCGAAATCCGCGTCGAGTGAGGCCAGCGCGCCGTCGATGCGCTCGCGCCGCTCGCGGATCCAGCTTTCCTGTTCCGCCAGATTCCGCTGCGCCGCGGCCAGCATGCGCGTCATCTCCGCCGGCTGCGGCCCGCCGGCCGTGGCGCGGTTGCGGACGATGGACACGGGGTCCAGCGCCGCGCGGAACTCCGCCTCGCTCATGGGGAGCGCGCCACCCGTGACCTGCATCTCCCGCAGCGTCTCGACGTAGATGCGCTGCGCCTCGGCATAGGGAAAATCGCTGGGGCGGATGTCGTGGTCGCGCGCGTAGGTGACGATCTCCGAGGCGAAGTGGTGCCCGACGCGGAAGGGCAGGCGGTATTGCCGCATCAGCACGTCCGCCACCTCCTGCGAGGCGGTCCAGTCGAGGTTCAGCTCCTCCAGCGCGCGCTGTGGGCTGATGACCAGGGCCGTGAGGATGCGATCCCAGCCCGCCAGGGCGCGGGTGGCGCCGGCGAGGACGGCGCTGTTGTCGGCCACGCTCTTCGCGTCGTTCATGCCGGGCGGGATGTTGTGCGCCTGGATGGCGCGGCCGATGCCCAGCGTCAGCACGCGCGAGGCCTGCCCGCGCACGTCGTTCAGCAGTCCGGGATTGCGCTTCTGCGGCATGGCGCTGGAGACATAGGTGTTGCCGCCGCCCTCCTGCAGCAGGATCCAGGGGCGCGGCTGGGCGTACTGCACCATGATGTCCTGGATGAAGGCGCCGGCGTGCACGGCGATGGCGGTGCTGACGGCGCCCAGCTCGACCGGGATCTCGGTCCCGGTGATCTGCGCGGCGTCATAGGCATTGTCCACCGTAGCGGCGAAGCCGAGATAGCGGGCCATGCGGTCGCGATTGAGCGGCCAGCTGGTGCCGTTCAGCACGGTGGTGCCCATGGGCGAGCGGTCGAGCCGGGCATAGAGCTGCCGCAGCCGCTCGGCGTCGCGCTGCAGACCGGCGGCGTGGCCGAGCAGGTAGTGGCCGTAGCTGTTGGGCTGGGCGGCGACGCCGTTGGTGTAGTTGGGCACGATGGTGGCGGCATGGGTCTCGGCCAGGCGCACCATCGTCGCGGTGGTGCGGCGCAGCTGCTCGGCCAGGACCAGCAGCTCGTCGCGGATGATGGCGACGCGGGCCGTGGCCAGCATGTCCTGGCTGGAGCGGCCGGCATGCAGCAAGGTGGCCTCCACGCCGGCGGCCTCGATCAGCAGCGGCTCGAAGGTGATGACGAGGCTGGGGCGCCGGCCGCCGGGGCGGTTGCCGGCCTCCAGCACCTGGCGCAGGCCGGCGGCGATAACAGGGGCGATGGCGCGGTCCAGCAGGCCCTCGTCGGTGTTGATGACCGCGCTGGCCTTGTTGATCTCGCCCAACCAGAA
Source organism: Roseococcus sp. GW821-FHT12F05 (assembly GCF_058806835.1). Taxonomy (NCBI): domain Bacteria; kingdom Pseudomonadati; phylum Pseudomonadota; class Alphaproteobacteria; order Acetobacterales; family Roseomonadaceae; genus Roseococcus; species Roseococcus sp. GW821-FHT12F05. The sequence continues at coordinate 260,559 of NZ_JBXAQB010000005.1, read as the reverse complement.
GAATTCGTCCCGGCGGGGCGCGGGCTGGGCCTCGGCTTCGAAGGTGGCAGCGGACATCAGAAGGGCTCCGAGGCAAAGTGCGAGGTATCGCATGATGGTCTCCCATGCGCCGAAGGGCGGCCGCGTGTCGTCGGGGCAGAATGAGGGGAAGACGGCGTTCTGCCCACCGCCGGCGACGGGCAGGATATGGCTTGCCTCCCCCCGCGGCTGCTCCGACCATGGTCCCGCACCGCCGGAACCCGCCCATGAACGCCATCGAGCCCGCCACCGACCCCGCCTTCCGGGCACGCGCGCAGCGTCACATGCTGCGCTTCGGCGGCGATTTTGCCGGCTTCGTGCCCGAGCGCGCCGAGGGCGCCTTCCTCTACGACGCCTCCGGCCGGAGGCTGCTCGATTTCACCTCGGGCCAGATGAGCGCCATCCTCGGCCATTGCCATCCCGAGATCGTCGCCGCGATCCGCGAGGCGGCCGGCACGCTGGACCACCTCTATTCCGGCATGCTGTCGCGCCCCGTGGTGGACCTGGCCGCCGGCCTCGCGGAGCGCGTGCCGGACCTGCCGCGCGTGATGCTGCTCTCCACCGGCGGCGAGGCCAATGAATGCGCCATCCGCCTCGCAAAATTCGCGACGGGCAAATGGGAGATCGCCGGCTTCACCCAGTCCTGGCATGGCGTCACGGCGGGCTCGGCCTCCAGCACCTTCAAGGGCGGCCGCCGCGGCATGGGGCCGATGATGCCGGGCACCTACGCCATCCCCGCACCCAGCGCCTTCCGCCCGCGCTTCGGCGGCGCGATCACCTGGCAGCAGGAGCTCGACGACGCCTTCGACCTGCTGGACCGCCAGAGCACCGGCAACCTCGCCGCCTTCATCGCCGAGCCCATCCTCAGCAGCGGCGGCGTGATCGACCTGCCGGTGGGTTACCTCACCGCGCTGAAGGCGCATTGCCAGGCGCGCGGCATGCTGCTGATCCTGGACGAGGCGCAGACGGGCCTCGGCCGCACCGGCCACATGTTCGCCTTCGAGCGCGACGGCGCGGTGCCCGACATCCTGACGCTATCGAAGACTCTCGGCGCCGGTTTGCCGCTCTCGGCGGTGATGTGCTCGGACGCCGTCGCGGACATCGCGGAAGCGCGCGACTTCAACTTCTACACGACCCATGTGAACGACCCGCTGCCTGCGGCCGTCGGGCTGAAGGTGCTGGAGGTCGTGACCCGCGACGGCCTCGCCGATCGCGCGCGCGTGCTGGGCGCGCGGCTTCGGGCCGGGCTGCAGGGGCTGCAGCAGCGGCACGAATGCGTGGGTGACGTGCGTGGGCGCGGGCTGCTGCTGGGGCTGGAGTTTGTGCCGGCCGATGGCATGGGGATCGAGGAGATCTCGGCGCGCGTCACCACGGCGGCGATCGGCCTCGGGCTGTCGGCGAACATCACGCGGGCCGGCGCGTCCGGCGGCGTCATGCGCATCGCGCCGCCGCTCACCGTGGGCGAGGCGGAGATCGACCTCGGCGTGGAGCTGCTGGGCGCCGCCATCGCCGAGGTGACGGCGTGAGCGGCACCGAAGGCTACGCGGCCGAGGCCGATGCGCTCGTCCCGCTCTACGAGGGCATCGCCTTCGCGCGCTTCCACGCGCCCATCATGCATCTCGTGCCCACCGTGCCGATCCATGTGCTCGACATCGGCGCCGGCACCGGCCGCGATGCCGCGGGCTTCGCGGAGATGGGCCACCGCGTCCTCGCGGTGGAGCCCACCGCCGAGCTGCGGGCGCATGGCATGGCGCTGCATCCCTCGCCCGCCATCGAATGGCTGGATGACGGCCTGCCGCTGCTGCCCGAAGTCACCGCGCGCGGCGAGCGCTTCGGCCTCGTCATGCTCACGGCTGTCTGGTTCCATCTGGACGAGGCGCAGCGCCGGCTCGCCATGCCGGCCGTCGCGAACCTGATCGCGCCGGGCGGATCGCTCTGCATGACACTGCGCCACGGCACGGTGCCGCCGGGTCGGCGCATGTTCGAGGTCTCGGCCGCGGAGACCGTCGCGCTGGCCGACGCCCAGGGCCTCACCGCCGTGCTGGCGATCGAGGGGCTGCCCGACAATTTCGGCCGCGGCATCACCTGGACGCGGCTGGCCTTCACCCGGCCCGGATGACGCGATGGAGATCCGCGACGCCGTACCGGAGGATGCGCCCGAGGCCTGCACCGTGCTGCGCCGCTCCATCGCCGAGCTCTGCCGCGCCGACCATCGCGACGACATCGACATTCTCACGCAATGGCTGGCCAACAAGACGCCGCAGATCGTGGCGACCTGGATCGCGCAGCCGGGCAACCACATGCTGCTGGCCATCGCGGACGGAGCGGTCCTGGCCGTCGGCTCGGTGACGGATGCCGGTCGCATCACGCTGAACTACGTCTCGCCCGATGCGCGCTTCCGTGGCGTCAGCACGGCGCTGCTCGCCGCGCTGGAGGCCCGTGCGGCGGAGTGCGGCCAGGACAGGGTCCAGCTCACCAGCACCGAGACCGCGCGCCGATTCTACCTCGCCCGGGGCTATGCCGAGACCGGCCCGCCCGAGGGAAAATTCGGCACCAGGGGCTACCCCATGTGGAAACCGCTGCGCCGCGAAGGCGCCTGAACGGCAGGAGGACAGCCATGCTCGACCACGTCGGAATTTCCGTCACCGACCTCGCGACATCCCAGGCCTTCTACGAGAAGGCGCTGAAGCCGCTCGGCATCCGGCTGGTCGCGGGCGACGGCGCGCATTACGCCGGCTTCGGCACGGGGGAGAAGGGCTTCTTCTGGCTCGGCCCGACGGAGACGCCGCCCACGCGCGTCCACGTCGCCTTCGCCTCCGAGGATCGGGACACGGTGCATCGCTTCTACGAGGCGGCGCTTGCCGCCGGCGGCACCGACAATGGCGGCCCGGGCCTCAGGCCCGATTACCATCCCAACTATTACGGCGCCTTCGTGCTGGATCCGGACGGCCACAACATCGAGGCCGTCTGCCACAAGGCGGTGTGAGGAAGGCTAGGTGCGCGGGGCCGGGGCGGCCGCGGGGTTCGGCCGGTTGGGTCGAACGACGTCGCCGGTGCGGATGGCGTCGGAGGGACTGTTGATGACCCATTCGCCCCGCTCCAGTCCGGAGCTGATGTCGAGCGACGCGCCGTGGTCGCGCGCGATCCGCACCGGCTTCACGGCGACCTTGCCCTGATCGTCCACCACGGCCACCGAGGTGCCGTCGGCGCGGAAGATCAGCGCGCTCGCAGGGATGCGCACCTGGGTCGTGCCGGCCCGCACCGGCAGCTCGATGTTCACCTGGGCGTAGCCGCCGGGCGTCAGCTCGTCCTCCTTGTTGTCCACGGTGAACTGCACGAGCATCGAGCCGGACTGGACGTCCAGCGCGTCGGAGGTGCGGGTCAGCTCGGCGGTGAAGCTCCGGTCGCCATATTCGGGCACCGTGAAGCGAGCGGTGACGCCGGGGCCGATGCTGGCGGAATAGGCCTGCGGCACGCGGACATAGAGGCGCAGCTTGGCGCTGTCGGTGATGGTGAAGAGCGGCTGGGCGTTGGTCGCCGCGGCCACGATCAGCGCGCCCACATCGGTGGCACGGGTCGTCACCGTGCCGGCGAAGGGCGCCGCTACCTGGGTAAAGCCGGTAAGCAGGCGCAGCCGGTTCACCTCGGCCTCGGCCTGGTTGAGCTGGGCGGAGCGGGCCTGGAGGTCGCCGCGGCGCTCGTCGGTCGCCTGCTGGGAGACGACGTTGCGCGAGACCAGCTCGTTCCAGCGCTGCGCGCTGCGGGCGGAGAGGTCGCGCTGGGCGCGGACGGTCGCCAGCGCGGCCTCCGCGGCGGCGAGCTGCTGCTCGACCTCCGGCGCGTCGATGACGGCCAGGAGCTGGCCGGCGGTCACGCGGTCGCCGATGTCGACGAGGCGGCGCTGCAGGAAGCCGCTGGTGCGCGCATAGACGGGCGCCTCCGCCCAGGCCACGAGGCGGCCGGGCAGCATCAGCGGGCGGGGCTGGACCTCGCGCGGCTGGATCACGCTGACGGTCGGAATCGCGGCGGCCGTCGTCACCTCCCGCAGCCGTGCCTGCGCCTCGAAGCGCGAGGAGAGGGTGAGCCAGAGCACACCGCCGAGGCCTGCCAAGCCGATCACGAGGAAAAGGCCGACCCGCCGCGGGCTGGCCATTCCGACGGCGGGCTCGGTGGCGTGCGTGGCGGTTTCGGGGCCTCTGGTTTCGGGGACGGGCGCTTCAGGCATGGGCGGCACCTTGGGGATGGGCGGCACGCGCCGCCGGCCGGCGGGCATGGATCATGGAGAAGACGGTCGGGACGAAGATCAGCGAGGCGCAGGTCGCGACGATGAGGCCGCCGATGACGGCGCGGCCGAGCGGCGCGTTCTGCTCGCCGCCCTCGCCGATGCCGAAGGCCATGGGCGCCATGCCGATGATCATGGCCAGCGCGGTCATGATCACCGGGCGGAAGCGGGTGACCCCGGCCTCGAACGCCGCCATCCGCGCATCGCCGAGCTCGGCCAGCTTCTCGCGGGCGAAGCTGATGACCAAGATCGAGTTCGCGGTCGCGACGCCCATGCACATGATGGCGCCGGTCAGCGCCGGCACGGAGAGCGGCGTGCCCGTGACGAAGAGCATCCAGGCGATGCCCGCCAGCGCCGCGGGCAGCGCGGCCACGACGACGAAGGGATCGGACCAGGATTGGAAGTTCACGACGATGATCAGGTAGATCATCACGACGGCACCCAGCAGGCCGAAGCCCATGCCGGCGAAGGCCGTGTTCATCGTCTGGTACTGCCCGCGCAGCGTGACGCGGACGGCGGCCGGCTTCTCGGCATCGAGCTGGGCGATGGCGCGCTGCACATCGGCCGCGACGGCGCCGAGGTCGCGCCCCTGGGTCGCGGCATAGACGCTGACCAGCGGCTGGATGTTGTACATCGAGACGACCGGCGGCGTGTTCATCCGGACCAGTTGTCCCAGCGCGCCGAGCGGCTGCGGATCGGGCGCGCGGGGCCCGGTGACCGGGATGGATTCCAGCTCCTCCATCGTGTCGGCCATGTATTCCGGCGTCTGCGCGACGACGGCATAGGTCACGCCATTGGCCGGGTTGAGCCAGTAGACCGGTGCCGTCTGCAGCGAGCCCGCGACGGAGCCCGCGAGGCTCGTGGTCACGTCGCGCGTGTCGAGCCCCATGGCGTTGATGCGGGTGCGATCGGCCATGAAGCGCAGCGACGGGCCGTTGGCGGGCTGCTGGATGCGGGCATCGGCCAGCCCGTCGATGCCGCGGATCGCGCGCAGGATGCGCTGCGCGTGCTCCTGATTCTGGGCGAGATTGGGGCCGGTCACCTGGACGTCGATCGGCGCGGGCGAGCCGAAGTTCAGGATCTGGCTGGTGATGTCGGCCGGCAGGAAGGAGAAGGTCACCGTCGGGAAGAGGCGCGGCAGCTCCGCCCGCAGCCGCGCCACGTGCCCGGCGGTCGGGCTGTGGTGCTCGTTAAGGCTGATGAGGATGTCGCCGTCCATCGGGCCGATGGTGCCCGAGGCGCCGTAGGTCACGTTGATGGTGCTGTTGTAGAGGCCGATATTGTCCACGATCGTCCGGATTTCCTCCGGCGGGATGATCCGCCGAACCTCCTGCGTGATCCGGTCGAAGAGGGCCGAGGTCTCCTCGATGCGCGTGCCGGTGGGCGCGCGGGCATGCAGCGCGATGGCGCCGCTGTCCACCTCGGGGAAGAAGTTGCGGCCGAGGAAGGGCACCAGCGCGAGGCTGCCGAAGGAGAAGACGAGGAACAGCGTCATGGTGCTGACGCGCATCCGGATCGCCAGGCGCAGCAGGCTTCCATAGCCCCTGCGGAGGCGTTCGAAGCCGCCCTCGAAGCTCCGCTGAAGCAGGACGAGGGGATTGCGCGAGGGAGGCGGATGATGGCCGTGCCCGGTATGCGGCTTGAGCAGGTAGAGCGCCATGGTCGGCACCAGCGTGCGCGACAGGATGAAGGAGCCGATCATCGCGAAGACGACCGAGAGGGCCATGGGCACGAAGAGGAAGCCCGAGACGCCCGGCAGGAAGAACATCGGCACGAAGACGATGCAGATGCAGAGCAGCGAGACGAAGGCCGGCACCACGATCTGCTGCGCGCCGTCGAGGATGGCGGTGCGGACGTCCTTGCCCTGCTCCAGATGCCAGTTGATGTTCTCGATGGTCACGGTCGCGTCGTCGACCAGGATGCCGATGGCGAGGGCCAGGCCGCCGAGCGTCATGACGTTCAGCGTCTGCCCGAAGGCGGCCAGCATGAAGACCGCGGCCAGCACGGCCAGCGGGATCGAGGTCGCGATGATGATCGTGGACCGCCAGGAGCCCAGGAAGAGCAGGATCATCAGCGAGGTCAGGGCCGCGGCCAGGGCGCCCTCGAAGGCGACGCCGGTGATGGCCGCCTTCACGAAGAGCGACTGGTCGTTCAGCGGCGTGACGGTGATCCCCGGCGGCAGGCTCGGCCGCAGCGTGGGCAGGATGTCCAGGATGCCGCCCACGATGTTGATGGTGGAGGCCGCGCCGTTCTTCAGCACGGTCAGCAGCACCGAGCGCTGGCCGTCCACATGGACGACGTTCTGCTGCGGCTGGGAGCCGTCGCGGACATTCGCCACGTCGCCGATGGTGATGGTGGCGCCGTTGACCGTGCGGATCGGCAGGGCCGCGAGCTCGGGCACGGTGCCGGGCGCGTTGTTCAGGTTGATGGCGTATTGGAACTCGCCGATCTTGGCGAAGCCGGCCGGCGTGATCTGCGTCTGCGCGGCGATGGCGTTGGCGACGTCCTGCGCGGAGAGCCCCTTGGACTGAAGCGCGACGGGGTCGATGTCGATCTGGATCTGCCGCTGCCGTCCGCCGAAGGGGAAGGGCATGGCGGCGCCCGGCACGGTCACGAGCTGCGGGCGTATGAAGTTCACGCCGAGGTCGAAGAGCTGCTGCTCGTTCAGCCCCTGGCCGGCGAGCGCGATCTGCAGGATGGGCACGGTCGAGGCGTTGTAGTTCAGGATCAGCGGCGGCGTGGTGCCCGGCGGCAGCTGGCGCAGCAGGGTCTGCGAGATGGCGGTGATCTGGGCATTGGCCAGCCGCACGTCGGCGCCGGGCTGGAAGAAGACCTTCACGATGCCCATGCCGGGCAGGGAGGTCGCCTCGATGTGCTCGATGTCGTTGACCGTGGTGGTCAGCGAGCGCTGATAGGGCGTGAGGATGCGGCCGGACATATCCTCGGCGGAGAGGCCGTTGAAGGTCCAGGCCGCGGCGACGACGGGGACCGGGATGGCCGGGAAGATGTCGGCCGGGGTGCGGAAGGCGGCGAGGACGCCGCCGATGACGATCATGACCGCCATCACGACGAAGGTGTAGGGTCGCGTCAGCGCGATGCGGACGAGGCCGATCATGCGGCAACTTCGGGGATGCGTGGGCGGAGCGATCCGGGAACGGCCGCTCTCGGATGGCATAGGGTATTGAGCGAACGGTCAGTCATCTCGGCGGGCAGACCCCAATCCGGCATTCACCATCCAACGACCTCCGACAGTCATCCGCTGCGGCTGCCTCAGGCAGTCGTCAAGACCTTATCAAGATCGGTGGCATCCGTAAAATGACGATGCTGTCCGCCCGCGTCCACCCGTCATCCGCGCTGCGGAAGGAAGCAGCGGAATCCTTCGCGTCTGCCTGTGGCTTGATCAGCCGCGGCCGATGCTGTCCGGTTGTTGTTCAGGCGGCGTTCAGCTTCGGCGAAGATGTCACGGCGACTTGTCTTCTAGATGACGGGCGCGACACCATCCTTGCTGACCGTCACCCGGTTCGCCGAGATGCGGCCGTCCTCGCCGCGCGTCGCGTTGATGAAGACGGTGGCGTTGGGCACGAGGTCGGAGCGCGCGGCCGCGATGGGCATGAGCAGCGGCGTCTCGGCCGGCACGCGGACCAGCACGCGGCGGCCGAGGATGCTCAGCGTCAGGTCGCGGCCCGAGCCGCTGTCCACCGCGGCCTCGACGGGACCGTTGTTCATGGAGGCGCCGGGCGCGGTGTCCCAGGCGTTCTGCAGCTCGGTGATCCGCACGCCCGGCGGCAGGACGGTGATGGCGGTGGCGCGGAGCTCGCCGTCCGGGCCGGGCTCGGCGACGACGCCGACGGCCGTGCCGGGCGTGATGTCGGCCAGCGTGACCCGGCGCAGCGCGGCGACAGTGGTGTTCTCGGCGAGGTTGACGATCACGCGGTCGCCCGCCCGGGTGGTGACGCCCAGCGCACTGCCATCGAGCTCGAGGATGGTGCCGCGGATGCGGAGGGGGCCGGCGCCCTGCGCCCAGGCGGGAATGGCGGAGAGGGCGGCCAGGCCGAGGCCCAGCGTGAAACGGCGGGACAGGATCGACATGGCGGGCCTCCTTCGCGCGGATGGACTTCCGCGTCGTTCACTTGGGACGGGTGGAGGCTATCGCCAGGGGAGGGGTCTCGCCAGTTGGGAAATCGTCATCCGGCGGGAGGGTCTAGTCTGCGGGCATCGCGACCGGCGTCTTCACCGGCTCGCCGGCGAAATGCGCGGTGAGGTTGGCGGCGACGAGGCTCGCCGTGGCCATCATGGCCTCGGGCGAGCGGCCGGCGATGTGCGGCGTGATGATGAGGTTGGGCGCCGCGGCCAGGGCCGGCGGCACCTCCGGCTCGCCGTCCACCACGTCGATCGCGGCGCCGGCGATGCGGTCCTGGGACAGCGCCGCCACGAGGGCGTCCGTGTCCACCACGCTGCCGCGGCCGATGTTGATGAGGAATCCCCTGGGCCCGAGCGCGTCGAGGATCTCGGCATTCACCAGGTGCCGCGTGCCGGCGCCGCCGGGGGCCGCGATCACCAGGAAGTCCGACCATTCGGCCAGCGCCTTCAGCGAGGGCATGTAGGCGTAGGGGCTCTCCGGCCGGGGCGAGCGGTTGTGGTAGGCGACCTCCATGTCGAAGCCGCGCTCGCCGCGCTCGGCGATCTGCCGGCCGATATTGCCGAGGCCGAGGATGCCCAGCCGCTTGCCGAAGACCATGGGCCTCGGCGAGCGCGACTGCAGCCACTCGCCCCGGCGCACGGCCGCATCCGCCCGAGGGATGCCGCGGGCGATGGAGAGGATCAGCGCCCAGGTGTGGTCGGAGACGGTCACGTCGTTGGTGGCCGGCCCGTTGGTGACCTTGATGCCGCGGGCCTTGGCGGCGCGCAGGTCCACGTTCTCGTGGCCGACGCCGACGCAGCAGATGATCTCCAGCTTCGGCAGGGCGGCGATGGCCTCGGCGGTCAGGCCGGTGGCGCCGTTGGTCAGCACGGCGCGCAGCACGGGGGCGAGCTTGGGGATCATCTCCGCCCGCTCGGCCGGGGTGGGGGCGAGATGAATCTCGAAGCCGGCCTCGGCGATGCGGGCGAGGCGGATGGGATCGAGCGGGATCTGGACGAGGAGGGGAATGGGCATGAATCGGGTTCCAGCGCGGGCGCGAAACGATTTTGCGGCAGTGCGGCAAGGGTGTCGAGCAGCCGGGGATGCGCGGCGGGGCGGCTTGGCGCATCATCCCCGCGCTACATGACGAGCGAGTGAGCAACGACGTATGCGGATCGCCCTCCTGGCGGACATCCATGCCAATCTGGAGGCCCTGGAGGCCTGCCTGGCCCATGCGGCTGCGCACCGGGCCGAGCGCCTGGTCTTCCTCGGCGACCTCGTGGGCTACGGCGCCAACCCCGTCGAGGTGACGGCGCGGGTGCAGGAGCTGGTGGAATGCGACGCCATCGCGCTGCGCGGCAACCATGACGAGGCGGCGCTGATCGGGCCGCGCAACTTTTCCAAGCTGGCGGCCGTGGCGATCCAGTGGACCGCGACGCAGCTCACGGCGGAGGCGCGCGCCTTCCTGGCCGCCCTGCCCTTGAGCCATGAGGAGGAGGATCGGCTCTACGTCCATTCCGAGGGCTCGGACCCGGAGCGCTGGATCTACGTCACCGACGCGACGGCGGCGCGCATCAGCCTGGAGGCGACCGACGCGCGCCTCACCTTCTGCGGCCACACCCACCTGCCGGCGCTGTTCGGGCTGACGGCGACGGAGAAGCTGGTGGCGCACCGGCCGACGCCGGACCTCATGCTGCCGCTGCTGCAGCCGCGCCGCTGGCTCGCCGTGATGGGCGCGGTGGGCCAGCCGCGCGACGGCAATCCGGCGGCCTGCTACGGGCTGCTCGACACGGATTCCAGCGAATGCGCGTGGATGCGGGTGCCCTACGACATCGCGACGGCGGCCCAGAAGATCCGCGCGGCGGGGCTGCCGGAATTTCTGGCGGAAAGGCTGTTCACGGGGACATGAGCGCACCGGTCGTCATCGCCGGCTTCACCCTGGGCCCCGTGGTGCATCGGGGCGGCATGGCGGTGCTGCGCGAGGTCACGCATCCGGACCATCCGGGCCCGCTGCTGATGAAGATGCCGAAGCTCGCCGAGGGCGAGGATCCCGCGGCCATCGTCAGCTTCGAGATGGAGCAGATGATCCTGCCCCGCCTCACTGGTCCGCATGTGCCGCGCTGCTACGGCACCGGGCACGAGCCGACGCCCTGGATCGTGATGGAGCGCATCCATGGCGGCTCGCTGCTGCCCATGCTGAAGCGCCTGCCGCGCGCTCCGTCGGAGGTGGCGGCGCTGGCCGCCTCGGCGGCCGATGCGCTGGACGGGCTGCACCGCCAGGGCGTGGTGCATCTGGACGTGAAGCCCTCGAACATCCTGCGCCGCGGGAGCGAGGACGGGCCGATGGTGCTGGTGGATTTCGGCCTGTCGCGCGCCGCCATGCTGCCGGACCTGATGGAGGAGGAGTTCCGGCTCCCCTACGGCACCGCGCCCTACATGGCGCCGGAGCAGGTGATGGGCATCCGCGGCGACCCCGCCTCGGACCTCTTCGCGCTCGGCGTGCTCATGTACTTCTTCGTGACGGGGCGGCGGCCTTTCGGCGACCCGCAGCGCATGGCCGAGCTGAAGGAGCGGATCTGGTCGGACCCGGTGCCGCCGCGTGCGCTGGTGCCCGAATGCCCGCCCTGGCTGCAGGAGGTGATCCTGCGCTGCCTGGAGCCATCCCCGGAGCGCCGCCCCGCCAGCGCCGCGCAGCTCGCCTTCGACTTGCGGAACCCGGAGGCGGTGGCGCTGGGGCCGCGGGCGGCCAAGCTGAGGCGCGACCCCTGGTCCAAGCGCATACAGCGGCGCTTCCACCCGGATTTTCGGCCGCAGCTCCACCGCAAGGCGGCCGCCCTGCCGCAGCGTGATGCGCCGATCGTGGCCGTGGCGCTGGATCTCGACGACATGTCGAAGGAGATGTCCGCGGCGCTGCGCGACGCGGTGGGGCGCCTGCTCGCCATCCGGCCCAATGCGCGCGTCGCCTGCCTCAACGTGCTGCGCACCAACCTGCTGCGGCCGGACAACACGCTCGACCGCGAGGGGCGCAACAAGCACGTGCAGCGGCTGCTGGAGCTGCGCCACTGGTCGGCGCCGCTGGCCCTGCCGGAATACCGGCTGACGCATCACGTGCTGGAGGCGGTGAGCGCTGGCGGCGCGATCCTGGAATATGCCTCGCAGAACCGGGTGGACCATCTGATCCTGGGCGCGAAGGCGGGCGGGATCACGCAGCGCGTGCTGGGCAGCATCCCGACGGAGGTGGCGCGCGACGCGCCGTGCTCGGTGACGATCGTGCGGATCCGGGAATTCTAGCCGGCGTCACCGGGCCCGCTCCATCTCGGTCTCGACGCAGATGTTGAGCAGGTCATAGGAGTGGCGCGGGTTCCGCAGCAGGCATCGCTCGCGGATCGCGGTGGAGGCCTGGTCCCATCGCGTCTCGAGCGCCGTCCGCGCGCGGGCCTCGTCCGCGAGGCAGGAATCGAGATCGGCCGTGGTCCGCCCGCCCGTGCGGGCGCCGAGCGCGACGCAATAGCCGCGCTGGTCGTAGTTGGCCGGGAGGGGCTGCGCGGCCGCGGCGGAGGAGAGAATCAGCAGCGGCCAGAGATGGGCAAGCGTCTTCATGCGGCGGAGGCTGCGCCGGCCTGCCCGGGCAGGCCAGTTAAGGAAAGGAGAAGCCCCGGAAAGGCGGCACCCTTCCACGGCCTCAGGCCCGGAGCGGCGGATTCATCACCTTGTCGCGGTAGTTGCAGTAGGGCTCGGCCTTGCAGCGCCAGCAGTCCGGTGCGCGGGCCTTGCAGATGTAGCGCCCGTGCAGGATCAGCCAGTGGTGCGCGGGGCGCAGCAGGTCGGGCGGGATGCGACGGACCAGGCTGTCCTCCACCTCGCGGACGTTCTTGCCCGGCGCGAGGCCGGTGCGGTTGCCGAGGCGGAAGATGTGCGTGTCCACCGCCATGGTGGCCTCGCCGAACATCACGTTCATCACGACGTTCGCGGTCTTGCGGCCGACGCCGGGCAGGGCCTCCAGGGATTCGCGATCGCGCGGGACCTCGCCGCCATGGCGCTCCACCAGCATCTGCGACAGGGCCGCGACGTTCTTCGCCTTGCCCTGCCAGAGCCCGATCCGCTTGATGTGCTGGCCGATGCCCTCGGCGCCGAGCGCGGCCATTGCGGCCGGGGTCGGCGCTGCCGCGAAGAGGCCGGGCGTCACCTTGTTCACCATGGCATCCGTGGCCTGGGCGGAGAGCACCACCGCTACCAGCAGCGAGAAGGCGTCGCCGTACTGGAGCTCCGTTTCCGGCTCCGGGTTTTCCTGCGCGATGGCGCGGATGAAGAGGGCCACCTGCTCGCGCGACATCAGCCGGGCGCGGCGCGGTTCCATGGCCGAACCATGAAGAGGTTTTGGGGTTCTCACGTCGCGAATCATCCTATCTGATGTGCCGATGCCCGAAACCCCCACCCTGTTCGAGGCCCGCTCGGCGCCGCTCAACAGCCTGGACGCGCGAGGCTTCCGGATCCTGGCCGGGCTGCTGATGCTGGGCTTCACCTTCAGCGGGACCGTCGTGATGCTCATGGGCGCCTGGCCCGTGACGGCCTTCGCCGGCGCCGAGACGGCGCTCGTCATCGGCCTGCTGGCGCTTTATCGCGCCTGGGCCCGCGGCAGCGGCGAGACGGTGACGCTGATGGAAGGCCGCCTGACCATCCGCCGGCGCGAGGGCCGCAAGCGCGAGGAGGCGAGCTTCGACCCCTTCTGGGCCCGGATCCGCTGGGAGGGGACGCGGCTCTATATCGGGCAAAGGCGCGACGTCATCGAGATCGGCCGCTTCCTGGCGCCGGAGGAGCGCGAGGACCTGGCGCGCGTGCTCGAGACGGTGCTGCGGCGCTATCGGGAGCCGGTCTTCGACAATCCCCAACTTCGCGGCTAAACCGGTCGCAGCTTCGCTGCGTTAAGGATCGCCATGCCCGCTCCCAAACCTGTCATGTTGGTCATTCTGGACGGCTGGGGCTGGCGGGAAGAGGTGGCGGACAATGCGGTCCGCCAGGCGAGGACCCCGAATTTCGACCGGCTCTGGGCGAACTGCCCGCATGCCTTCCTCAAGCCTTCGGGCCATGACGTCGGGCTGCCGGACGGGCAGATGGGCAACAGCGAGGTCGGGCACCTGAACATCGGCGCCGGCCGGGTGGTGATGCAGGACCTGCCGCGCATCGACAAGGCGATCGAGGACGGCTCGATGGCGAAGATGGCGCCGCTGACCGATTTCATCGCGAAGCTGAAGGCGAGCGGCGGCACGGCGCATCTGCTGGGGCTGATCTCGGGCGGCGGCGTGCACAGCCATCTGCGGCACGCGGCGGCGCTGGCGAAGCTGCTGGGCGAGGGGGGTATCCCGGTCGCGGTCCACGCGCTGACCGACGGGCGCGACACGGCACCCCTCTCGGCGCCGGGCTTCGTTGCGGAGCTGGAGTCGGCGCTGCCGGAGGGTGCAAAGATCGCCACCGTGATCGGCCGCTACTTCGCCATGGACCGCGACAACCGCTGGGAGCGCGTCTCCAAGGCCTGGTCCGCGATCGCGCTAGGTCAGGGCGAGGCCACGGCGCCGGATGCGCAGGCCGCGATCAAGGCCGCGCACGACAAGGACGTGACGGACGAGTTCATCCCGGCCACCGTCATCGGCGACTACCAGGGCATGGCGGATGGCGACGGCATCCTCTGCTTCAACTTCCGGGCCGACCGCGTGCGGGAGATCCTCGCCGCGCTGCTCGATCCGGCGTTCAGGGGCTTCGAGCGCGCGAAGCTCGTGAAGGTCGCCGCCGCGCTCGGCATGACCCAGTATTCGACCGAGCTGAACCACCTGCTGGCCACGCTCTTCCCGCCGCAATCCATGGAGGACATCCTGGGCGCGGTCGTCAGCAAGGCCGGGCTGAAGCAGCTCCGCATGGCCGAGACGGAGAAGTATCCGCACGTCACCTACTTCCTGAACGGCGGCGAGGAGACGCCTTTCCCGGGCGAGACGCGTATCATGGTGCCCTCGCCCAAGGTCGCGACCTACGACCTGCAGCCCGAGATGAGCGCGCCGGAGCTGACGGCGAAGGCTGTGGCGGCCATCCGGTCGGGCGAGCAGGACCTCATCGTCCTGAACTTCGCCAATGCCGACATGGTGGGCCATTCCGGCATCCTGGCCGCGGCCATCAAGGCCTGCGAGGCGGTGGACCAGGGCCTTGGCGCCATCGCCGACGCGATCCAGGAGGCCGGCGGCGCGCTGCTCTTCACGGCCGATCACGGCAATGCCGAGCTGATGAAAGACCCCGTCACCGGCGGGCCGCACACGGCGCACACCACCAATCCTGTGCCGGTCGTGCTCATGGGCGGGCCGGAGGGAGCGAAGCTGCACGACGGGCGGCTGGCGGACCTCGCGCCGACGCTGCTTCAGCTCATGGGGCTGAAGCAACCCGCCGCCATGACCGGGGTGAGCCTGTTCTCCTGACGCCAGTTGGCCTCAAGGCTGGGCCATGCGACATCTCCGGAACGGTTTCGGAGGAAGAGCATGGCGTTGCGCGTGGCGGTCCAGATGGACCCGATGGAGACCATCGGCATCGATGGCGACAGCACCTTCGCCCTGATGCTGGAAGCCCAGGCGCGCGGCCATGCGCTCTGGCACTACCATGTGAAGCATCTCTCGATGCATGCGGGCCGCGTCGTCGCGCATGGCCATCCGGTCGAGGTGCGGCGCGAGCGCGGCAACCATTTCACCTTCGGCGAGCCGGTGGAGCTCGATCTCGCGAAGGACGTGGACGTGGTGCTGATGCGCCAGGACCCGCCCTTCGACATGGCCTACATCACGGCCACCCACCTGCTGGAGCATATCCACCCGAAGACCCTGGTGGTGAACGACCCGGCCAGCGTGCGCAACGCGCCGGAGAAGCTGTTCGTCCTCAAGTTCCCGGAGCTGATGCCGGAGACGCTGGTCTCCTCGGACGTGCGCGAGATCAAAAAGTTCCGGGAGAAGCACGGCGACATCATCATCAAGCCGCTCTTCGGCAATGGCGGCGCCGGCGTGTTTCATCTGAGGCCCGATGATTCCAACCTGAACTCGCTGCTTGAGATGTTCACGGAGCGCTCGCGCGAGCCGCTGATGGTCCAGAAGTACCTGCCCTCCGTGCGGCAGGGCGACAAGCGCGTGATCCTGATCGACGGCGTGGCGATGGGCGGCATCAACCGCGTCCCGGCCGAGGGCGAGTCGCGCAGCAACATGCATGTCGGCGGCCGGCCGGAGAAGACCGTGCTGACCGACCGCGAGCGCGAGATCTGCGAGCGGATCGGGCCGGAGCTGAAGGCGCGCGGGCTGATCTTCGTGGGGATCGACGTGATCGGCGGGCATCTCACCGAGATCAACGTGACCTCGCCGACCGGGCTGCAGGAGCTGGCGCGGTTCGACGGCGTGTACCTGGAGAAGGCGATCTGGGACGCGATCGAGGAGAAGAAGCGGGGCTGATGGAGTCTGCGTCCTCCCCCCTGCTGGTGATCCTCGTCAGCGGGTTCCTGGACCAGAGCTTCGGGCGGGCCGTGCTGCACTTCGAGGAGGCCTTCCGGGAGGCCTATCCCGACCTCCACACGCATCGGTTCACCTTCGACCAGCGCCATCAGATCGAGCGGCTCATCGCAAGCCCGCCGCCGGCCACGCTGATACGGCTGATCGGCCATAGCTGGGGCGGCAACACCGCGGCGAAGATCGCCGAGCGAATGGGCGCCGCGGGCCGGAAGCTGGACCTGCTCATCACGATCGACCCGGTGGGCCGCGGCACCGGCCCCGCCTTCTTCCGGCGGGTCCGGCAGGGCGCACGGCGCTGGATCAACGTGAATGCCGTCGGCGGGCACCCCTGGGGCCTCTCGGACGTGACGCGCCGTGTCGGGGACGCCTATGACGACGGCCCGCTGGGCCACGCGCATGAGTTCATCCGGTCGCCCGTCGAGCATCGCCAGTTCGGCTCGATGCTGAGCAGCCGGACCTCCGAGGGCCGCTCGCTGCTGGACGAGATCACGGCGTAGCGGCCGCCTTCCCGTTCGGTGCTTGCATATCGGCACGGAACTTGCTCGCATTTGTTTGGCGGAGCAGGCAAAGGGGATCGGGATGCGAGGCTTTTGGACATTCGCGGCGGCCGGAGCGCTGGCGGCCGTGGCATCCGTCGCCCAGGCCGCGACCCTCGACGTGGTCCGCCAGCGCGGCGAGCTGATCTGCGGCATCCACGGGTCGCGCGCCGGCTTCTCCATGCTCGACAGCCGCGGCGAGTGGACCGGCATGGACGTCGACACCTGCCGCGCCGTCGCGGCCGCCGTGCTCGGCGACCCGAACAAGGTCCGCTACGTCCGCACCACGGCGCAGACGCGCTTTCCCATCCTGCAGACGGGCGAGGTGGACCTGCTCGCCAACAACGTCACCGTCACGCTGACGCGCGACACCGCGATGGGCTTCAACTTCGCGCCCGTCACCTTCTACGACGCGCAGGGCTTCATGGTGCCGCGCTCGCTGAACGCGACCTCGGTGCGCGACCTGGACGGGGCCACCGTCTGCGTGGCGCCCGGCACGACCTCGGAGCGCGTGGTGGCCGACGTCTTCGCGCGGAACAACATGCGCTACACGCCCGTCGTCATCGACAAGCAGCAGGAGCTGGCCCAGGCTTTCTTCTCCGGCCGTTGCGACGTGAACGTGCAGACGACCTCCGGCCTCGCCTCGCAGCGCGCCACCTTCGCCTCCAACCCGGACGACTTCGTCATCCTGCGCGAGGTCTTCGGGCGCGATCCGATGGCGCCGGCCGTGCGCCACGGCGACGAGCAATGGCGCGACATCGTGACCTGGGTGATCAACGCGCTGATCGAGGCGGAGGAGATGGGGCTGACCACGGCCAACCTCGAGCAGGCGCTGGGCTCCGAGGATCCGGCCATGCGGCGCTTCCTGGGCGTGATCCCGGGCTTCGGCCGCGCCCTGGGCCTCGACGAGCGCTGGGCCTATCGCGTGATCCAGAGCGTGGGGAACTACGCCGAGGTCTATGACCGCAACTTCGGCGCGGGCTCGGCGCTGCGGCTGCCGCGCGGCATCAACGACCTCTGGAGCCGGGGCGGGCTGATCTACGCGCCGCCCTTCAACTGACGTGCCGCCCGCGAGGCCCTGGCGCCCGCGCGAGGTCCTGATCCAGGCCGCGCTGCTGGCCGTCCTTCTCGGCGCCTTCGCCTGGTGCCTCGGCAATGCGGCCGACGCGCTGGGACGGCGGGGCATCGCCATGGGGTTTTCCTATCTCTGGGAGCAGGCGGGCTTCGGCATCGGTGAATCCGCGATCCGCTTCCAGCCCAGCGACACCTATGCGCGCGCCTTCCTCGTGGGACTGCTGAACACGCTGAAGGTCTCCGCCTTCGCCATCGTGGCGGCGACGATCCTCGGCGTGGTGCTGGGGCTGATGCGGCTCTCGCCGAACCTCGGCGCGCGGGCGCTGTCGGGCGCCTATGTCGAGCTCTTCCGCAACACGCCGCAGCTCCTGCAGATCATCTTCTGGTATTGGCTCATCACGCGCCTGCCCGGGCCGCGCCAGGCGCTGCGCCCGGTGGAAGGGATGCTCATCAGCAACCGCGGCGTGGCGCTGGCCTGGCCCAGGGCCGATCCGGTCTGGGACATGGTGGGGCTGGCGCTGCTGGCCGGCGCCGTGCTGGCCGTTGGCTGGGCCGTGCTGGCGCGGCGCCGGGGATGGCCGGTGCTCTGGCCGGTGGTGGCGCTGACGATCCCTGCGCCGATCGTCGCCTGGACCGTGATGGGCGCGCCCCTCGCGATGGAGTGGCCCGCCGTGCGCGGGCTCGCCATCCGCGGCGGCGTGTCGGTGAGCCCGGAATTCGTGGCGCTGTTCCTGGGGCTGTCGCTCTACATCGCCGCCTTCGTGGCGGAGATCGTGCGCGGCGGCGTGCTCTCCGTGCCGAAGGCGCAGGTGGAGACGGCGCGGGCCCTGGGGCTGAGGCCGGGACAGATCTCGCGCCTTGTGGTGATGCCGCAGGCGCTGCGCGTCATGGTGCCGCCGCTGGCCGCGCAATATGTGAGCCTGGTCAAGAATTCTTCCCTTGCCGTCGCGATCGGCTATCCGGACGTGGTGAACATCTCCAACACCACGCTCGCGCAGACGGGGCACGTGGTGGAGGCGGTGCTGCTGATGTCGGCGGTCTACCTGCTGATCAGCCTCGTCATCGGCGCCGCCATGGCCCGCTACAACCGCGCCGTCCTGCTGCGGGAGCGCTGAGGGATGGACCAGGGGATCGCCATCGAGCTCGGCGCAAGACCCCCGCCGCCCGTGCCGCATCCGGGGATCGGCGGCTGGCTGCGGCGCGAGTTCTTCGCCGGCCCCGTCAGCATCCTGCTGACGCTCGCGATCGCCGCCCTGTGCCTCTGGGCTGGTCCCGCGCTGTGGCGCTGGCTGGTGGCGCAGGCCGTCTTCGCCACGCCGGACCCGGCCGCCTGCCGCATGGCCGCCGGCGCCTGCTGGGCCGTGATCGGGGAGAAATGGCGCGTCATCCTCTTCGCCACCTATCCCTATGACCAGCAATGGCGTGGTGGGCTGGTGGTCCTGCTGCTCGGCGCCATGACGGCGATCACCACGATCCGTGCCCTCTGGTCGCGCGCGTTGCTCGCCGCCTGGATCGCTGCCATCGCCGCGGCGCTGGTCCTCCAGGCGGGCGGCATCCTCGGCCTGAGCTACGTGCCGACGGGACGCTGGGGCGGGCTGCCGCTGACCGTCCTGCTCTTCGTCGGCACGGTGGCGCTGGGCATGCCGCTCGCGGTGGTGCTGGCGCTCGGCCGGCGCAGCGAGCTGCCGGTGCTGCGCGGCGTCTCGCGCGGCTATGTCGAGGTGGTGCGCGGCCTGCCGCTGGTGAACGTGCTCTTCATGGCCTCGCTGCTGGTGCCGCTCTTCCTCCCGGAGGGCATGAACCCGGACAAGCTGCTGCGCGCCCAGCTCGGCATGGCGCTGTTCTTCGCGGCCTATGCGGCCGAGGCGGTGCGCGGCGGCCTCCAGGCCCTGCCGCGCGGGCAGGAGGAGGCGGCACGGGCGCTCGGCCTCGGCGCCTGGGCGCGCACGACGCGCGTGATCCTGCCGCAGGCCCTGCGCATCGCCGTGCCGGCGCTGGCCAACGACGTGATCCGCGCCTTCAAGAACACCTCGCTGCTGGTGGTGATCGGGCTCTTCGACGTGCTGGGCGGCGCCATGGCCGCGCTCGAGGACCCCGCCTGGTCCCGCTACTACGTCGAGGCCTATCTGTTTGTCGCCTTGCTCTATTTCGTCATTTGCGCCTTCCTTTCGTTCCGGGCCCGACATCTCGAGGCCGAGCTGGCGCAAGGCCGCAACTTCTGAACCGGAGAGGACGTCCATGAACGAAGTTCCCGATCGCCAGAGACTGTCCCCCGCGCCGGATTGGCCCGCGATCCGAGCGCGCTATGCCGTGGCCACACGCAGCACCTACCTGAATCTCGGCTCGCGGGGCCTGCTGTCGGAGGCGGTGCATGCCGCGGTGACCTCGCGCCTGGCCGCCGAGCACGAGGTCGTCGCCGGCGACATCGCCGAGACGACGATGAAGGACGAGACCCGCGCGCGCTTCGCCCAGCTGATCAACGCCTCGCCCGGGGAGATCGCGTTCACGCGCAACGTCTCCGAGGGGCTGAACGCCATCGCGACCGCGCTGTCCTGGCAGGAAGGCGACAATGTGGTGGTCAGCGAGGAGCTGGAGCACGCCAACAACGTCTATCTCTGGGAACTCATCTCGCAGCGCTTCGGCGTCGAGGTCCGCGTCATCGCGCCGGACCGCGGCGCCATCGACGCGCCGGCCATGGCCGAGGCGATCGACGGCCGCACGCGGCTGGTCGCCGCCTCCGCCGTCACCTTCACGCCGGGCTTCCGGACCGACCTTGCGACCATCGGCGCCGCGGCGCGGGCGGCGGGCGCGCTGCTGCTGGTGGATGGCGTGCAGTGCCTCGGCGTCATGCGGCTCGATGTGGAGCGCGAGATGATCGACGCGCTGGTCACCAGCACCAGCAAGGGGATGAACGGCCTGCGCGGCCAGGGCCTCCTGTATGTCCGCAAGGAATGGATCACCAAGCTGACGCCGATGGCGGTGGCGCGCACGGCGATCGCGACCGGCGGCCACTACTCCGCCTTCGAAGGGCGGAAATTCGCCTTCCGCGAGGACGCGCAGCGCTTCGAGCTGGGCCACCTCAACTATCTCGGCCTGACCGCTGCGCACGCCGCGATGGGCGAGACGCTGGAGGTGGGCGTCGCCAACATCGAGCGCCGCGTGACCGCGCTGGCGAAGCGGCTGGCCGAGGGGCTGGCGCAGCAGGGCTGGCCGGTGAACCGCCCGCCCTTCCCGGAGGCGCAGAGCCACATGGTCACCATCGGCGCGCGCAACCTGGCCGGCGGCCCGGAGGCCACGGGCGACGCGAAGCTCGATGCCTTCGCCGCCGCGCTGAAGGCCGAGGGCGTGGACTTCACCATCCGCCGCGGGCTGCTGCGCTTCGCCTTCCACATGTGGAACGACGAGAGCGACGTGGAGCACGTGCTCCGGATCGGGGCGCGTCTCGCCGGTTAGCCGGCCGTCGAGTCCGGGTGCGCCTGCAGGAAGGCGAGCAGCGCCTCGCGGAACTGCGGTGTGCCAGGTGCGCTGCCATGGCTCGCGCCGGGAATGGTGACGAGCTGGAGCGCCGGCATCGCCGCCTTCAGCTGCTCGAAGCCGCGCAGATAGGGATCGGCCGTGCCGACGATGCCCAGCACCGGCATGGGCACCGCGGCCAGCCGCTCGATCGGCACCACCTGGTCGGGGTTGGAGCGGCGGACGGCGGCCAGGGCGCGCGCATCCTGGCCGGCCAGGCGCCGCTCGGAATCCGCGCGGATCTCCGCCTCGCTGGGCGGCTGGCGGTCGCGCGGCCAGAGCCGGATGAATTGCGAGCGCAGCAGGCCCTCGTCCATCTCGGCGGATTCGATGTCCACGCGGCGCTGGTCCTCCGCGGTCCAGCCGAGGCGGCCGGGCGCCCCGCCCAGGGTGAGCGTCAGGAAGCGCTGCGGTTCCAGCGTGGCGAGCTGGGCGACGATATGCGCGCCCATGGAATAGCCGACGATATGCGCCCTCGGGATCGAGAGGTGATCCATCAGCCGCGAGATGTCGCGGCCCATCTCGGGGCCGTAGGCGGCGCGGTCGTGCGGCTTGCCGCTCTGGCCGTGGCCGCGCGCATCGAGCGCGATGGTCCGGTAGCGGGCGGCGACGGCGGGGAAGACGCCGGTCTGCACCCATTGGCGCTCGGTGTTGGTGGTGTAGCCGTGGATGAGGATGACGGGCTCGCCCGTGCCGTCCTCGATGAAGCGGATGGGCACGCCGGCGCTGTCGAAGCGCCGGTCCTGCGGCGCGGCCAGGGTGGGCAGCGGGAAAGACGAAGCGCCGCCCAGAGCGAGGGCGGCAAGGGTGCGGCGTCGCATGGTCGTTTCCTCTTCGATTTGGATCGAGAAAAGCACGAAGGGCCCCGGCGGCTCAAGCGAGACGGTATTTCATGCCTTGGACTTGAATTTCGGCGCCTGAGAGTCCTACGGTACGAGGGCGGAACAGGAGCGCGCGGATGGCGATACCGGCCGATGCAAGGCGCGGGGATGCCGAGATGGCCATCGCCGTGCTGCGCGAGGAGCTCAACCGCGCGCTCTCCTACAAGACGCGCTACGACACGGAGGGGCACAACATCTGCCTCGCCATCGTCGAGCTGACGACGGGCGGGACGGCGGTGCTGGCCGCCTATTCCAATGATTCCGCCATCCCGGTCTCCATCCGGCTGCACCTCAACCTGGTGCCGGACACCTATGCGCTGCTGCCGCAGGGCCAGCGCTTCGGCTGCGACGGCATGGCGCAGCTGCACACCGAGCCGAAACTGCTCAACTTCCTGACCGCCGCGCCGACGATCCGCGAGCAGCCGTTTTCCTCGGCACCGCCGGCCAATCCGCCGCGGGGACCGCAACTCGCCTTCTATCGCGCGGTCGTGGGCGGGCAGCGCGTCCAGGCGGCGGCGCAGGCGCGGCTGCTGCCCGCCGTGCAGGCCGTGAAATCCGTCACGCTGGTCTCGGAGATCAACTGCTGCCGGACCTGCTGCGACTACTCCATCGACCGCTTCCGCGCGCGCTTCCCGGGCAAGCCGCTGGAGATCATCGAGCTGGGCAAGGTCTCCGGTCAGGCCACGCCCTATAGCCGGGTGACCGTCACGCGGACGCCCTGACGGCCGGTTGACCTATAGCCGGACCGTGCCCTCGAACATCGTCACGCAGCTGCCGCCGACGGTGGCATAGATGCCCTCCGGCGTGCGCCGGGCCGTCGTGCGCAGCAGCGAGGGGCGGCCCATCTCGACGCCCTGGGTGATGTCCCAGGCGCCGCTCTCCGCGGAGGAGATCGAGAGCAGCAAGCCCGCCAGCGGCGTCGCGGCGCTGCCGGTGGCTGCATCCTCCCAGGTGCCGGCGAGCGGCGAGAACATCCGGGTCCGCAGGCCGTCCCCCTCCGGGCGATAGAGATAGACCGACAGCTTGCCGCCGAGCGCTGATGTCGTCGCCACGGCCTGGCGGAAGGCGGCGAGGTCGGGCGCGGCGGCGGCCATCGCCTCGGGCGTCACCTCGAAGATGAGGCGGGGATTGCCGCCGTCGCTGGCCAGCACCGGCGCGTGGCGGGCGGTGACGATGCCCGCGGGCGAAATGCCGGCGCAGGCGGCGGCGAGCTCGACGGGAAGTTCGGGACCGACGGTCAGCGGCTGGGGCGCGGAAATGGTCGTGCCTAGGAGGGCGCCCGAGGCGTCGCGATCCACGCGGACCTGCACGAGCCCGGCGATCTCCTCGAACTTCAGCAGCCCTCCGCGCGCCCAGTCGGCCAGCACGTAGCCGGTGCCGACGTTCGGGTGGCCGGCGAAGGGCATCTCCGCCGTGCGGTGGAAGATGCGGACGCGGGCGGTGTTCGCCGGATCGTTCGCCGGCAGGACGAAGGTGGTCTCGCTGAGATTGAACTCGCTCGCGAGCGACTGCATCTCGGCATCCGAGAGGCCCTGCGCATTGGGGAAGACCGCGAGCTGGTTGCCGCCGAAGCGGGTGCTCGTGAAGACGTCCAGCGTGACGAAGCGATAGATCCGGTTCATGCGGCGCAATCTAGCGCCGGGCGGGTCCGATTCCCAATCCGCAGCGCCGGCCTTGCCTCAGAGCGACAGCTCGACCAGCACGGGGACATGGTCGCTCGCGCGCTCCCAGCCGCGGGCGGGCTTGAGGATCTGGTGGCGCACCAGGCTGCCCTCCAGGTCGGGGCTGACCCAGATGTGGTCGAGCCGCCGGCCGCGATCGGCGGCCTCCCAGTCCTTCGCGCGGTAGGACCACCATGTGTACATCTTCTGGTCCGCCGGCACGAAGTGGCGGAGCGCGTCGACCCAGTTGGCCGCGCGTTGCCATTGCGTCAGCGCTTCCACCTCGACGGGCGTGTGCGAGACGATGTTCAGCAGCTGCTTGTGCGACCAGACGTCGTGCTCCAGCGGCGCGATGTTGAGGTCGCCCACCAGGATGGAGCGCCTGGCCTCGCCCTGCGACGCGAACCAGGCCGTGGCCTCGGCGACGAAGTCGAGCTTGTGGCCGAACTTCACGTTCAGCTCGCGATCGGGGATGTCGCCGCCGGCGGGCACGTAGAAGTCGTGCAGGTCGATCGGGCCGCCCGGCGCGTCCAGCGTC
The DNA here is from genome assembly GCF_058806835.1 of Roseococcus sp. GW821-FHT12F05. Lineage (NCBI taxonomy): Bacteria > Pseudomonadati > Pseudomonadota > Alphaproteobacteria > Acetobacterales > Roseomonadaceae > Roseococcus > Roseococcus sp. GW821-FHT12F05. The sequence goes on along the minus strand of NZ_JBXAQB010000005.1, from coordinate 236,413 downwards.
ACGCCGACATGCCGGCAGTCGCCCTTCATGCACCAGTCGGGATCGTTCGCGCGGTGCGTGAACGGGATGCGCGAGAGGATCGCGACGCCGTTGTAGCCCTTCATCCCCCTCGCGGCGACGTGCTCGAAGCCCAGCGCCTTGATGTCCTCATGCGGGAAGTGCTCGTCCGGGCACTTGGTCTCCTGCAGGCAGAGCACGTCCGGCCGCAGCACCGCATCCAGCTCCCGCAGCAGCGGGAGCCGGAGGCGGACGGAGTTGATGTTCCAGGTCGCCACCCGGAGGGAGCGACTCATCGGAGCATTTTCAAGCCGGGCCTCTTCGCCCGGCGACTCGGAAAATGCGACAAGACTTAAACAATCTTGGTCTTCACCTCGCCGACGCCCTCGACGAAGCCTTCCAGCACGTCGCCCTTCACCACGGCCGCGACGCCCTCGGGCGTGCCGGTCATGATGAGGTCGCCCGGCGCCAGCTCGACCAGCTCGGAGAGGTTCGCGATCACCTCGGGCACCGACCAGATGAGCTTGGAGAGGTCGGAGGTCTGCGTGACCTTGCCGTTCACCTTCAGCTCGATCTTTCCTTTTGAAGGATCGAAGCCGGCGGCGGGGATGAGGTCGCCCATCGGGGCGGAGAGGTCGAAACCCTTGCCCATGTCCCAGGGGCGGCCGGTCTTCTTGGCCTCGTTCTGGATGTCGCGGCGCGTCATGTCGAGGCCGGCGCAATAGCCCCAGACATGGTCCAGCGCATCGGCGATGGCGATGTTCTTGCCGCCCTTCCCGATGGCGACGACCAGCTCCATCTCGTGGTGCAGCGACTTGGTGACGCTCGGATAGGGCATGTCGGCGCCGCCGGTCACGATCGCGTCGAAGGGCTTGGTGAAGTAGAAGGGCGGCTCGCGGGTCGGATCGCTGCCCATCTCGATCGCATGCTCGGCGTAGTTGCGGCCGACGCAGAAGATCCGGCGCACGGGGAAGAGCTCGCTGCTGCCCTTCACGGGCACGGCGGAGGTGGCGGGCGGGGTGACGACGTAGCTGGGCACGAGACGCTCCTGGACAGGTCCGCCCTCGCGTCTAAAGCAGAATGATCCGCAGGGAAATCGGGGCCGGATTGGCTATTGACCCGACTTCGGGCGCGATGACAGTTTCGCGATCTGCGGATTGGGGAACCGGCGGCGGCTGCGGAAACGGAGCCCCGAAACGGAAAGCGCCCGACCAGGGGGGTGGTCGGGCGCCCAACAGTTCACTTCCGATCGGAATGGTCGGGCGAGCCGATTAGGGGGAACCGACGCGTCCTGCCGGTGGTTGAACCGCCACCGGCTTGGGAAGCATAGCGCAGCCTTAATCTGGACGCAAAGTCTATTCGGACGCCTACTCGGCCGCTTGCCGCGCATACCTCGCCTGCGACCAGGCCATGCAGGCCTCGCCGAACCGCTCGAAGATGCGGCGGCTGAAGTCGTCGCGCTCCCAGTCGTATTCCGGGTGCCACTGCACGCCCCAGGCATAGCCCCTGCTATCGCGGACCTTCACGGCCTCGACGGTGCCGTCGGGCGCCCAGCCCATGGCGTCGAGCCGCGGGGCCAGGCGCTGAACACCTTGATTGTGCAGGGAATTGACGGGAACGACCATGGTGCCGGCCAACTCGTGCAGCATCCCCTCCGGCGCCAGGCGGACGCCATGGGCCTTCCCCGTGCGGACGGCCGGGATCGGCTGGTCGGAGGGGGTGGAATGGTCCATCCGGCTCGGCAGGTCCTGGATGCGCTGGTCGAGGCTGCCGCCGAGGGCCACGTTCAGCTCCTGCATGCCGCGGCAGATCGCCAGCACGGGCACGCCCATCTGGATGGCGGAGCGGATGAGCGGCAGCGTGGTCGAGTCGCGCCTGATATCTTCGGGCGTGCCCTCGGCATGGGCGGGGCCGTCGTAATGGCCGGGCCAGACGTTGCTGCGGCTGCCGGTCAGGATCAGCCCGTCGAGTCGCGGCAGGATCTCCGGCACGAGGGCCTCGCCGGCGGCGGGCAGCAGCACCGGGATGCCGCCCACGGGGCCGAGCACGACACGGACATAGCTGTCCGATGCGGCGTGGTTCGGGGTGTTGAAGGCGCCAAAGGCCTTAATGCAGCAGGAGATGCCGATCAGCGGTCTCATGCATGCAACAAACCAAGCGGATGCGGCGGATTCAAGGCGGAATCAACGGCATCTGGACGTTTTTTCACCGTCCCTGCTGCAATTGCTCGCGGAAGCGCGGGTCGTTGAAGGCAAAGAGGAAGGGATCGAAGCGCTGTCCCGTCTCGATCTGGGTCAGGGTGACTCGCGTGCTGCGGCCCTGCGCGTCCAGCACCACCCATTGCCGCAGCACCATCGGATTCTCCTCGAGGATGAGGGTGATGCGGCCCTCTGAGGGCTGCGCGGTCCGGAAGACCGTCACCGCCAGCAGCCCCCGGGCGCGCTCGACGCCGGCGACGGTGACGTCGCCCGAGAGGCGCAGCGGCGAGCGCAGCAGCACGCTCAGCGGGGTGGAGGAGAGCGGCACCACGGTCGGCTGCTGGAGCTCGCGGTCGAAGTGGAAGAACTGGCTGTCCGCCGCGATCAGCAGGGTGGGCTCCGGCGGGTCGTACTCGAAGCGCATGCGCGAGGGGCGCCAGATCCAGGCCGTGCCCTCGGCCGAGCCGCCGCCCTGCGCCACCTGCAGGAAGCGGGCCTTGAAGGTGGTCATGGCGTTGAAATAGGCCTCGACCCGGGCGATCGCCTCGGCCTGGCCCTGGGCGGGCTGAGTCTGCGCGGCGAGCGGGACGGGCGCGAGAAGGGCGGGGGCGGCAAGAAGCGTGCGGCGGTTCATCCCCTGTTTGTGGGGCTGCTCCAGGGCCAAAGAAAGGCCCTGGACGCCATTTCACGCCGCGATTCAGCGGCCGGGGGGTGTCATGCCCGGCGGCGGCAGGGCGGTCCCGCGCGGCATGCCCCCGCCGGGGACGCCCGCCGGCATCTGGAAGGCCTGGTAGCCGCTGGGGCGCTGGAAGCGCGCGGGATCCTGCGGGCCGTAGGCGACGGAGGTCGCCTCGATCTGGCCCTGGCGGCCGTCGCCCTCGGCGCGAAGCATGACGCCGTCGGCGGTGAGGCAGGCGCGGCCCGAGCGGCCCTGGTCCTCCATGCGCCAGATCGTGCAGTCGGTGCTGGCGATGCGCGCCGTGCCCTCGCGCGTGAAGCGGGCGCTGGCGCTGGGCTGCATGCTGGCGGCGGGGAGCTGGCTGACGGGAACGTCCATGATCATCCGCTGGGCTTCCATGACCATGAAGCCGGGCGAGGTCCCGCGCATGTCGGCCACCATGAAGCCCTGGCCGCCGGGCATGTCGACGCGCATGAGGCCGCTGGCGGCGATCCAGGAGATGCGCATCTCCGCCCCGTTGCCCGGGCCCTGGCCGGTGGCGCGGTAGGCGACCGAGACGTCGCGGGTGGGCGTGATGGCGGGGCGATCCTGGGCGAGCGCGGGCAGCGCGGCGAGGGCGCAGGCCAGGGCGATCGGGAGGCAACGCATGATGAGGCATCCTCTCTATTGGCGCGCAACCTCGGCCTGATCGCCCGCTACGGTCAATCCCGGCCCGAAAACGAAAACGGCGCCAGGGAGGGGAGCCCGGGCGCCGTTCGCGAAGGCTGGCCCGCGTCGCCGCGGGCCAGGGATACCGATCAGAACTTGAAGGTCAGCTGGCCCAGCGCACGGGCGCCGCAGATGTTCTGCGAGGTGCCGTAGATGCAGTCGCTGCGGCTGATCGACGTGTCGTAGTAGCCGACGCTGAGCGTGACCGTGTTGCCGATGACCGGCAGGACGAAGTCGCGGCTCAGGCTGATGCCCCACCAGGCGTAGTCCGGCGTGCCGAAGCGCGGGTTGCGCTCGATCCACTGGTAGCCGACCCGGCCGCCGAGGGTGACGTCGTAGATGCCCGTCTTCCAGTCGGCGCCGCCCTCGATGTAGATGCCCGTGCCGGACTGGCCGAAGTAGTTCGGCGAGCCGTTGAGCGAGCCGAGCAGCGTGACCGGGCCGATCTCGCGGGTGACCTTCGCATAGGCCTCGAAGTAGTCGAGGTTGAAGGTGCCGGGGGCGCGGCTGTAGCCCGGATAGAGGTAGCCGATGCCGCCGAAGTCGAAGTTGAAATCGAAGGCCGAGAAGCGGTAGCCGCCATAGGCGTCGACCTCCTGTCGGGCGTCCGTGCCGGCGAAGCGCACGTTGGAGATGAAGGTGCCGATGTAGAAGCCGCTGGAATGCACCAGCTCGGCCGCACCCTGATAGGCCACGCGCGAACGCGTCTGGCTGATGCCGCGGAAGAGGTAGTCGCTCGCGACCGTGGCCGTGGGCGATAGCGTCAGGCCGGTCTCGCCGAGGACGATCTGGGCCGAGGCGGGCGCGGCGGCAGCGAGGCCGACGGCGGCGGTCAGGGCGAGCAGAAGCTTGCGCATGAAATCTTGAACCTTTCGTGGTCGGACGTGTCGCGATCATAAAGGCTGCAAAACCATGTCAACGGCAAGTCGGGAGGTTATAAAGAAGGCATAGTGTTGCAGAGCGGCAACAGGCCCTTTTGGGCTGTGCCCTGATTCCGGGCACTTCGATGTCTGCCTCGCCTCAGGACCAGACAATCCGTGCAAATGTTGAAGCCTTCAAACCCGGAGGTCCAGCAGCGAGCCGCGAGGCAGCGGCCGCGCCGGGGGCGGCGGGACTGCCTCGAGCTTGCGTTGGGCCACCGGCTCCGCCTGGGGCTGGTCCGCGCGGGCGTTGCGCTGGACCGGCGAGGGTTCGGCGCCGGGACGGGTGCGCGTGACCTCCTGCGTGAAGGCCGCGAGGGAGTTGGTGCTGATCATGCGCACCACCCTCCACCGAAGGGATGAAGGCTTCGTAAAGACGCCTCGCTTTTGGGCAGGAAATCCGGCCTGGGCGGTGGCGGCAAGGAGCTGGTTCATCTGCATGCGAGCAACCATGCCGGGTGGGGCCGTTAAGATTCCAGCAACCTATGGCTGTATCGTCTATTTTCTCGGGAGCGAATCGCTCGCGCGTCCCTTGGGACCGGCGCTAAAGCTTGCGTCATGCCGGATTTCAGCCTGGAAGCCTCGTTCGGGGGGCGTGTCGCGGGGGTGGACGAGGCCGGCCGCGGCCCGCTGGCCGGGCCAGTGATGGCGGCCGCTGTCCTGTTCCTCCGCCCCTGCCCGCGCAAGCTGGCGAAGCTCCTCGACGATTCGAAGCGGCTGTCCGAGCCGCAGCGGCTGGAGGCCGCGCTGGCCCTGCGCGAGGCGGCCGGGAAGGGCTGGCTGGTCATGGCGGTCGGCGCCGCTTCTGCCGCCGAGATCGGGCGCATCAATATCCTCCAGGCCACCCTGCTCGCCATGCGCCGCGCCGTGACGCGCCTCGCCGTCGCGCCCGAGGTGGTGCTGGTGGACGGCAACCGGCCGCCGCCCATGCCCTGCCGCGTGGAATGCGTGATCGGCGGGGACGGGCTGAGCCTCTCGATCGCCGCGGCCTCGATCATGGCCAAGACGGTGCGCGACGCCGGCATGCGAAAGCTCTGCCAGCGCTGGCCCGCCTACGGCTTCGGCCAGCATTTCGGCTATGCGACCGAGCGCCACCGGACCGCGCTGCGGGCGCATGGGGCCTGCCCGCACCATCGCCGGGGCTTCGCGCCCGTCGAAGAGGCCTTGCAGGGCGCGCTGCTGACGGCCTGAATCCGGGCCATGGGAGAATCGCGCATCACCGTCGGCCGCCGGCCCCTGCTGGGTGCCGCGCTTGCCGCCGGATGCGTGGCCCCGGCGGATCCCCTGGTCCTGGACGATGCCAGCCGGCTCAACGCGACCCTCGTCGCGCGGCATGTCGTGATCGGGGCGCAGGATCCGCTCGTGGACCGGCTCCGCGACGAGCTGCGCGCGGCGAGGGAGGCCGGGCGGCCGGTGGCGCTCGGCGCCGCGCGGCATTCCATGGGCGGGCAGAGCCTGGCGCCGGGCGGCACGGCCATCACGCTGGCCCCGGCCGGATGCCGGCCCGACTTGGCCTCCGGCACCTGTCGGGCGACGGCCGGGACGCGCTGGAGCGACGTCATCGCCGCGCTCGACCCGCTCGGCTTCTCGCCCGCGGTCATGCAGTCCAACCATGATTTCGGCGTCGCCAGCACCTTCGCGGTGAACGCGCATGGCTGGCCGGTGCCGCACGGCCCCTTCGCCAGCACCGTGACGGCGCTGCGGCTGATGCTGGCGAGCGGCGAGGTGGTCACCTGCTCGCGCGACGGGAATGCGGAGCTCTTCCGGTTGTCGGCGGGCGGGTACGGGCTGGTCGGCATCCTCCTGGAGCTCGACTTCCGCATCGTCCCGAACGCGCTGCTCGCGCCGTCCTTCGCGCGCATGCCGGCCGCGGAGTTCGCGCCGCGCTTCGTGGCGCTCTGCACCGATCCCGGGGTGGCCATGGCCTATGGGCGGCTGAACGTCGCCGCCTCCGACTTCCTGGGCGAGGCCGCGATGATCGGCTACCGCGCCGTGCCGACGCCGCCGGAGGGCCTGCCGCGGGCCGGCCTGGGCGGCGCCTTCCCGGGCCTCACGCGGCGGGTCTACCGCAACCAGACGGGCTCCGAGCTCGGCAAGGATTTTCGCTGGTGGATGGAGGCCTCGCTCGCGCCCCGCCTTCCCGCCGCCGCCACGCGCAACGCCTTGCTGAATGAGCCCGTCTCGCTGCTGGCCGGCACGGACCCGGACGTCACCGATATCCTGCACGAGTACTTCCTGCCGCCCGAGGGGCTGGCCGGCTTCCTCGACGCCTGCCGCGCGATCATCCCCTCGTCGGGGCAGGACCTGCTGAATGTGACGCTGCGCTTCGTCGAGCCGGACGGCGACGCCGTCCTGGCCTTCGCGCCGGCGCGCCGCATCTCGGCCGTCATGTCCTTCGCTCAGCGCCGCAGCGCGGAAGCCGATGCCGCCATGCGCGGCATGACCCAGGCGCTCATCGACCGGGTGCTGGAGCTCGGCGGCAGCTTCTATCTTCCCTATCGGCGCCACGCCCGGCGCGACCAGATCGCGCGCGCCTACCCGCGGCTGGACGAGTTCGTCGCGGCGAAGCGGCGCCTGGATCCGGGGCTGCTCTTTCGCCACGGGCTCTGGGAAAGCATCGCCGCCTAGCGGCAGGCTGTTGACGGCTCGACTCGGCGCCCCGCATTGTCGGCTCCCGATTCGCGAAGGAAAACCGTCCCTTGGGCGCTGGGCTCGACGTGCCGCTCGACAAGATTCTGGTGGGCGACTGCATCGAGGAGCTGCGGGGACTGCCGCCGGCCTCCGTGCACGCGATCTTCGCCGACCCGCCCTACAACCTCCAACTCCGCGGCACGCTGCACCGGCCGGACCACAGCCTGGTCGATGCGGTGGACGACGAATGGGACCGCTTCGCCGACTACGCGACCTATGACGCCTTCACCCGCGAATGGCTCACCGAGTGCCGCCGCGTGCTGCGCAAGGACGGCACGCTCTGGCTGATCGGCAGCTACCACAACGTCTTCCGGCTCGGGACGGCGCTGCAGGACCTCGGCTTCTGGATCCTGAACGACGTGATCTGGCGCAAGGCCAACCCGATGCCGAATTTTCGGGGACGCCGCTTCACCAATGCGCATGAGACGCTGATCTGGGCGGCGCGCGGGCAGGAGGCGAAGTACCGTTTCAACTACGCCGCCATGAAGGCGCTGAACGACGACCTGCAGATGCGCAGCGACTGGTTCATCCCGCTCTGCACGGGTGGCGAGCGGCTGCGCGACAAGGCGGGTGGCAAGGTCCATCCGACGCAGAAGCCCGAGGCACTGCTGCACCGCGTCATCCTCTCCTGTACGCAGCGCGGCGATGTGATCCTGGACCCTTTTCTCGGCTCGGGGACGACGGCGGCCGTCGCGAAGCGGCTGGGCCGCCATTTCGTCGGCATCGAGCGCGACCCGACCTACGCAGCGGCGGCGCAGGAGCGCGTCGATGGAATCCAGCCCCTCGCCGAGGAGGCGATGATGGCGACGCCCACGCGCCGCGAGCAGCCGCGTATCCCCTTCGGCAACCTGGTGGAGCGCGGCCTCGTCGCCGCCGGCGAGGCGCTGACCGACCGGCACCGGCGCTGGACGGCGACGGTGCTCGCCGACGGGACGGTGAGCTGCGGCACGGCCCGCGGCTCCATCCATGCGGTGGGCGCGGCGGTGCAGGAGGCGCCCTCCTGCAATGGGTGGACCTTCTGGCACCTCGTCCAGCGCGACGGGTCGCTGAAGCTGCTGGATGCCTTCCGGGGCGAGTTGACCAGCTGATCGTGTGGGTCATGGATTTGTCGAAATTTGGAGACAAAATCCAATAAATCAACAAAATACGATTTCAGCACAATTCCTGGTTTCATTTCGTCGGGCGATCTGTATAAAGAGGGCAGATAAAACCCGCTGATGTAAGGAATTTGAGAATGTCGCAACGTTCCGAGATTCATCGTGGCCAGATCCAGCGCGGCGAAATCGTCCTGGCCGCCCTGCGCTTCACGCTGCTGGCCGCCACTGCGGCCCTGGTCGGCGTCCTCGGCCATGTCGCCTGGAAGATCATCTCCGCCTGATCGACGGGGGAGGCGTCTCCGTTCCGGAGGCGCCGTGCTTCGGGCACAAATCCCCGGTATCCAGGGCTGATGCCGGCCAGACGCATCGCCCTCCTTCTCTTCGGTGTCCTGTTCTGCGGCACGATGGGCCTGGCGGCCTTCCGCCTCCTGGCCTCCGACGGGCTCTCGCCGCTCGACGCCGCCTTCCTGGCGGCGCTTCTCCTCCTCAGCCCCTGGATCGCGCTGGCCTCCGGCAATGCGCTGATCGGGCTGGCGATCCTTCTCCTCACGCCCGATCCGCCGGCCCATGTGGTGCCGGCGATGCGCGGGTTGCGGCCGGGATCGCCGCGCGGGCGCACGGTCGTCGCCCTCTGCCTGCGCAACGAGGAGATGGGGCCGGTGTTTCGGCCGCTCGGCCCGATGCTCGACGGGCTGCCGGCCGGCCACTTCCACCTCTGGTTCCTGTCCGACACGCAGGACCCGGACCTCCGGGCAGCCGAGGACGCGGCCATCCAAGGCTTCCGCGAGGCCCGGCCCAATGATGCCGGGCGCATCCATCTTCGCCGCCGTTCGCAAAACACCGGCTTCAAGGCCGGCAACGTGATGGAGTTCCTGGAGGCCGAGGGCGCGGGTTACGACTACCTCCTCTGCCTCGACGCGGATTCCGTGATGACGCCGGCGGCCGTGCTGAAGCTGGTCGCGGCGCTGGATGCCGAGCCCAGGATCGCCATCCTCCAGCAGCTCATCGTCGGCAGGCCCGTCGCGGCGCCGTTTCCGCGGCTCTTCCAGTTCGGCATGCGGGCGGGCATGCGCGCCTGGGCGACGGGACAGGGTTGGTGGCAGGGGCCGAAGGGTCCCTATTGGGGCCATAACGCCCTGATCCGCATCGCGCCCTTCCGCGAGCACGGCAAGCTGGAGGCCCTGCCCGACGGCTCGACCATTCTCAGCCACGACCAGGTGGAGGCGGTGCGCCTCCATGGCGCGGGCTGGGGCGTCTGGTGCCTGCCGGAGGAGGAGGGGAGCCTCGAGGGCAATCCGCCGGCGCTGCCCGAATTCATGGCGCGCGACCTGCGCTGGGCCGCGGGCAACATGCAGTATTTTTCCCTGCTGCGGCTGCCGGGGCTCGACGTGATGTCGCGCTTCCAGCTGCTCCAGGCGATCCTGCTCTTCCTCTGCGCGCCGCTCTGGGTGCTGGCCTTCGCGCTGGCCGTGGCGATCGCGGCGACGGGCGGCTTCGATGCGGTACCGACGGCGTGCCTGGTCCTGCTGATGCTGGTCTTCTGGCTGGCCCAGCACGCGCCGAAGCTGGCCGGCTATGTGCAGCTCCTCGCTCAGCCGGCGCAGGCGGCGCGCTATGGGGGACGCGGAGCCGTTCTGGCGGGGGCGGGAGCGGAAATCCTGTTCACGACGCTGCTCTCGCCCATCAGCAACCTCAACAAGGCACGCTTCCTGCTGGCGCTGCCCTTCGGCGCGCGGATGGGCTGGAGCCCGCAGAACCGGGCGGATCGCGGCGTCTCCTGGGGCGACGCGGCGCGGCTGCTCTGGCCGCACACGCTGGCGGGGGTCCTGGCCTTCGGCGTGCTGGCGGCGTGGGCACCCTGGGCGATCGGGTTCGCGCTGCCCTGGGCGGGCGGGCTGGTCTTGGCGATTCCCTTCTGCGTCTGGACCTCTTCGCCAGGGTTCGCGCGCTGGCTGGTGTCGCGTGGCGTGGCGGCGACGCCGGAGGAAGTTCAGCGCTGACTGGCCTCGTCGCGATCGAAACGATAGCCGGCGCCCAGGGGGAGAGCGATCAGGCGTCCCGGTTCCAATGACGCATAGATATCGCCGCTGTTCGCCTCGACCGGCAGCGCGACGAGCCATTCCGCCATCGCTCCGGCAGCGACGGGCGCGGGGAATGCCCAGCGCATGCTCTCGCCCAGGCAGGCGCTGAAGGCGCTGTAGCCCAGCGCGGTCAGGCGCTCCAGGCCGGCCAGGGCCACCTCGCGCTGGATGGTCGTGAACTCGAAGGACAGCGTGCGCGGCGCCGCGGAGAGGCCGGCCAGCACCTCCGCCTCCCAGCCCTCCACGTCGATCTTCACGAAATCGGGCATGCCATGGCGCGCGGCGAGCGCATCCAGCGTGGTGCGGGGCAGGGTGATCTCGGCATCCCAGACCTGGCCCTCCCAGCCGGGCGCGCCGGCGGCCGCGGCGACGAAAGCCTCGCTGGCAGTGGCGACGGTCGGGTTGGCGCTGTTGAGGCGGAGCACGGAATCACCCTCGCTCGCACCGATGAGGGACGAGACCAGGGTGAAATCCGGATCGCCGCGAAAGATCAGCCGCAGCGCCCGCGCCAGCCGTGGCTGCGGCTCCACCGCAACGACGCGCGCTCCGAGCCGCCGGAAGCTGGCGGCACGGTCGCCCACATGGCAGCCGATGTCGAAGGCCAGCTCGCCCGGCGCGAGGAAGCGCCGATGAAAGGCATCCAGCGCCGGCCGCCGCTCCGGTGCGTGATAGATGCGCAGGCTCCGCCCGATGGCGGAGGCGCTCACGGGTGAAAGACCAGCGCCGCCCCCGCGGCGAGCGCCGGCGGCACCAGCAGCGCGCCGCCCGGCAGCTCCACCACCGGCTTGCCCGCGAGCAGCTTCCGCACCGCCGCGTTGCCGTCCGAGGTCTTCACATACATGCCGGCCATGAAGGGCAGGGCGGGGATGGCGACGCCGGGCAAGGTCGCATCCAGGTCCTCGGGGGCGAGGATGGAGACGCGCGTCTCGATGACCGGCGCTTCCGGCCCGGCCACGCGCGCGCCGCCGGGGAAGCGGAGGAGAAAGCCGCCGGCCAGCCGGGGCTCGATCACGATGCCCGTGAGCTTCGACAGCCGCGCTGCCGTCACGGCGGGGTCGGCGCTCACCAGGATCAGCTCGGTCAGCGCCTCGGCCTTGTTCGCGTGGTCCATCCAGCGCTTCTGCCAGACCAGCTCGGGTGTGTGGTGCTGGATGAGCTGGATCCGGCCTTCCGGCGCGTCGGGATAGGGAAGCCGGGAAAACTTCGCGATCGGCCCGCCGGCCTCGACCGGCCGCTGGAGATGCGCGACGCCCGGGATGGGAATGCCCGCGCGGCGCATCCGCGCGAGGTTGGCCTCCGGATCGTCCACGCCGAGGGCGAGGATATGCACCCCGCCATAGCGCGCGGTGAAGCGGCCGAGATCGTTGTCGAAGCGCGCGGGGTCCAGCACCGCCAGCAGCTCGATATAGCCATGCGTGAGGAAGGCGCAGCGGTTGCCCGAACCGTAGAGCTCCACCTCGGAGGTCGGCGTGCGGCGGCCGGACTGCTGCGCGATGGGCGAGAGGGAAAAGCCCAGCGCCTCATAGGCCGCCGTCATTGGCCCGAGCTCCATGTTGCAGACGCCGACATGATCGAGCGCGAGCGCGGTCTCCGCCATCAGGCGATCTCCTCGTATTTCGCCAGCAGCCAGTCCGCCGGCTCGGCCGCGGCGTCGCGGTACCACCGGTCCACCAGCGGATGCGCTCGCACGGCGTCCACATAGGCGCGGCTCTTCGCGGAGAGCTCCGGCTGCCAGGTGAGGAAGCGCGCGCAGACCGGCGCGAACATCACGTCGGGGATCGTGAAGTCCGCGCCGAACAGGAAGGGCCCGCCATGCCCATCCAGGCATTCGGCCCAGAGCGCTTCGATCCTGATGATGTCGGCCAGCGCGCCCTCGGTGCGGCGCAGGCCCGGGAATTCACGGCCGAGATTCATCGGCATGGCCATGCGCAGCTCGCGATAGCCGGCATGCATCTCCGAGGCCACGCTGCGGGCCTGCGCACGGGCGATCCGGTTCGACGGCCACAGCTTCGGCATGATCTCCGCGCAGTATTCGCCGATGGCCAGGCTCTCCCAGATGCGCGCGCCGCGATGCTCCAGATAGGGCACGAGGCCGGCCGGCGTGGCGGATTTGATGGCCGGCGTGCTGCCGCCGGCGAGCGGGATGACCTGCACTTCCACGTCGAGGCCGGTGAGCATCACCGGCAGCCAGCCGCGCAGCGACCAGGAGGAGTAGCGGCGGTTGCCGATCACGAGGCGGCCTTCGGCCATGGCGATCATTCCCTGAAGCTCAGGGTGCGGTTCTCGCACGACAAATCGGCGCTGGCGACACGCCCCCCGCTACGTTTACCTCGTGGCGTGATCCGAGCCTTTGCCCTGTTGCTGGTCCTGACGGGCGTAGCCATGGCGACCCCTGGCGCAGCCCAGGACGCAGCATCGGCCCGCCGCGCCGCGGAAGCGGAGCGTGCGGCGGCGGCGCAGGCTGCGCAGAGCGCGCGCGAGGCGGCCGCGCAGGAGGCGCGTCTGGCGGCCGAGCGCATCGCCGGCGCCGCGCGCGTGCAGGCGGCGGAGCGCGAGGCGCAGGCGGCCGCGACACGGGCCGAGGCCGCGCGGCGGGCCGGCGCCGCCGCGCGCGCGGAGCAGCAGCGGCTGGCGGCGGAGATCGCGCCGATGGTGCCGCTGCTCATGCGGTTGGCGACGCAGCCCGGGCCTCTCCTGCTCGCGGCGCCCATGCCGCCGGCGGATGTGGCGATCGGGCTCGCGGGTCTTCGGGTCATGCTGCGCGACGCGCAGGTCAAGGCGCGGCTGCTGCGCGAGACGGATCAGCGCGCGGCGGTGGAAGCGGCCAGCCTTGCGCGGGAGCAGGGACGCCTCGCCGCCGCGGAGGACGAGGCGCGTCAGGCCTCGGCGGCCTTGGACCGGCAGCTCGATCAAGCGCGGCAATTGCTCGTGGAACGCAGCGCTGCCGAGCGCAGCGCGGCCGCGCGCGCGGAGCAGGCGGTGCAGCGCGCGCGCTCCATCGAGGAGGCGCTGGCACGGCTGGAGCGCGAGCAGGCGGAACAGGCGCGGCGCGAGGCCGAGCGCGAACGCCGCGAGGAGGAGCAGGCCCGCCGCGAGGCGGCGGCGCGGCCGCGATCGACGGGGCGCGTGCCGGTGCCTGCACCGCTTCGCACGGCGCCCGACGCCTCGGGCGGCCTGCCGGTGGCCGGCGCGCTCGTCCGCGACTTCAACGCGCCGGGCGAGGGCGGGCCGTCGCGCGGCCTCACCTTCGCGGCGCAACCGGGCGCGCGCGTGACCGCGCCCTGCAGCGGCAACGTCGCCTTTGCCGCGCCCTTCCGCAGCTATGGCCGGATGGTGATCCTGGACTGCGGCGGCGGGCAGCACCTGGTGCTGGCGGGGCTGGACCGGCTCGACGTCGCGGGGGGGCAGCGCGTGCGCTCGGGCGAACCGGTGGGCGTGCTGCCGGCCTCGCCGCGGCCCACTCTTTATATGGAGTTGCGGCGGCGCGGCGAGGCGGTGGATCCGCGCCCCTGGCTGCGGGCAGGCGCTTGACGGAACGGGCTGGCCGGGCCTTCCTCGCGCCGTCATCCGGAGAGAACGCCATGCCGCAGCCCGCCTATCCCGCCGCCGTGAACGGCCTCACCCTCGCGCAGGCGGAGGTCATCGCCGATGCGGCGCTGGCCAAGGGCAGGGAGCTCGGGCTGCTGCCGCTCTGCGTGCAGGTGCTCGATGCCGGCGGCCATGTGAAGGTCACGAAGCGCGAGGACGGCGCGAGCCTGGCGCGACCCGAGATCGCGATGGGCAAGGCCTATGGCGCGCTGGCGATGGGCTTCGGCACGCGCGAGCTCGCGCGGCGGGCGCAGGCGATGTCGGGCTTCACGAACGCGCTGTCGGACCTGGTGGGCGGCAAGGCCGTGCCGGCGCAGGGCGGCGTGCTGATCCGCGACGCGAACAACATTCTGCTGGGTTCGGTGGGGATCTCGGGCGATGCCTCGGCGAAGGACGAGGAGTGCTGCATCGCGGGTATCGAGGCGGCGGGGCTGTCGCCGGATACGGGCGACCCGGCCTGAGCGCCGATATTCCTGAACGACCCTGAACGACAAAGCCCGGCGAGGTTTCCCGCGCCGGGCTTCCGATCGGGAGTGCTGAGGAGCTCTCACGCTTCGAGGCTCGCCCTCCGGTATTGCGACGGTCGAGAATTCTCAACCGTATCCGGCTATTGGGCCATCCGATCAGTCGTGATCAGAACGCCGGAAAGGCGCCCGGGTTTCGTCGGCGACGGGCCGGCGGCCAGGTCATTGGCTGGCCCAGAGGATCCTGTGCATCCAGGCCACGTCCGGCAGCTCGAAGCTGTAGTCCGGATGGGCGGGATTGAGGCTCGCCAGCTCGATCCGCTTGGCGCTCTGGCGCTTCAGCTCCTTGGCCATCACCTCGCCGAGCCGCGTGCGCACCACCACGCGGTCCCCGCGCCGGATGGGGGCGGCGGGTGACACGATCACCGCGTCGCCGTCGCGGAAGACCGGTTCCATCGAATCCCCCGAGATCTCCAGCGCGTAGGCGTTGGGATCGCTGATCTCGGGCAGGCTGATCTCGTCCCAGCTGCCGCCGACCGGGAAGCCGCCATCGTCGAAGAAGCCCTCGCTGCCGGCCTGCGCCAGCCCGATCAGCGGGATGCGCCGCGAGGGGCGGGGCCCGCGCGAGAGGCTCGGCAGCGCCGCCTGGCCTGAGACGAGGGCCGCGAAGGCCTCGATCCCCGCCCCCGTCGCGGCCAGCACCTTGGCGACGCTCTCCGTCGAGGGCCAGCGCGCGCGCCCGTCCGGCCCGATCCGTTTGGAGGGGTTGAAGGCCGTTGGATCCAGCCCCGCCCGACGCGCAAGTCCGGAGGCGGAGAGGCCGTTCTCGGCGGCCAGCGAATCGATCGCCCGCCAGATGTCGTCGTGTCGCATGGGGATAGGACCATCATAGGTGTTGGGTCATCACGCAATAGGAAAATGTTACTCAACCTGCTTGCATCCTGCACAACCCGGAGTTTATGTTCTCTAAATGTTCTCATCCGTTCTCGCCTGAAGGAACCGAGCGTCCATGCCCTCCGCCCCCCGTCCCAGCCACTCCCGCATCCTGGCCAGCATGGCCAGGACCGAGCCCTTCACCTCCGCCGAGGAGGCCTGGTTCTGGACCATGTCCGCCCTCGTCGCCCGGCGCGACGGCGCCCGCATCGCCGCCGGCAAGGGCACCACCCAGCGTCCCTGCGAGCCCGACGACGTGATCAAGTGCCTCGACCGGCTCTACCGCCAGCGGCGCATCGAGCTTGCCCATGCGCGTATCATGCGGATCTGGGGCGAGCGCGGCACCGCCCCCAGCCCGCGCCACGTGCAGGAGCGCGGCGATTTTCGTTTGTGGCGCGAGGCGATGAACCGCCTCGAATGGCCGCTGCGGGTGAAGGGCATCGTCGCCGGCGCGCCGCGGATGGAGCAGGAAAGCGCTGAAATCCTGCCTTTTCCGGGTGGCCGGGCGTGACGACGGTCGCGCCCGCCGCGCGGCCCGCCCATCGCCGGCACCTGGGGGAGCAGCGCGCCTGGATCGTCTTCGGCGGGCGCGCCGACCATCTCTGGCAGCGCCTGCTGCGGCGCGGCTTCCGGCACTGCTTCGCGGCGCTCGAGGATCACGGCGGCTGGACCGTGCTCGATCCCCTGACCGGCCGCCTGCTCGTTGCACGACTGGAGGTCCCGGCG
This sequence comes from Roseococcus sp. GW821-FHT12F05, assembly GCF_058806835.1. NCBI lineage: Bacteria > Pseudomonadati > Pseudomonadota > Alphaproteobacteria > Acetobacterales > Roseomonadaceae > Roseococcus > Roseococcus sp. GW821-FHT12F05. The sequence continues at coordinate 220,331 of NZ_JBXAQB010000005.1, read as the reverse complement.
GGCTTCGACCTGCCGGGTTTCTACCGCCGCGCCGGACTGCTGCCGGTCGGTCCCTTCCCCCTGGAGGAGCCGATGATGGGCCGCGGGCTGCGTGGCGTTCCCTTCAGCTGCGTCTCGGCCTGCCGGGCGGTTCTGGGCCCGCACGCCCCCTTTGCCATGACCCCGCATGGGTTGTTCCGGGGCCTGATGAAGTCCCGCGAATCTAGGAAAAAAAACTTGACTTGGCCTCTCGTTCCAACCTAAAACGCTCAGGCCAAGGGGCGAATTGCGTCCCGAGGCTCTCCTCTCCCGATCGACTGGCTCCCACGAAGGCCCGGTTCCTCCAGGAACCGGGCCTTTCGCGTTGGGGCCGCCGCGCTCCGCTGGATTGATATCCGGCGGGGCGCGTCCTTGTTCGGCATGCCGTTCGGGACGGGGAGTCCATTCCCAGGATTCCGAAGGAGTTGCCGCGCATGGCAGGCCTGTTCCGCGTCCCGAAGCCGGTGGTCGTCCCGCCGCCCGCGCCGCCGCCGACGCCGTCCCAGACCGATGCCGCCGCTGCCGCGACCCGCGCCACCGAGGCCGAGGCGGCCCGGATCGAAAGCCGTGCCCGCGCCCGCGGCGGCATCGCCGGGACGGTCGCGACCTCGGCCCGCGGCGTGCTGACGGCGGCGCCCCTCGCGACCCCCCGCAAATCGCTGCTCGGGGAGTGACGCCTATGACCCCGCAGCAGATCCTTGTCCGCCACGACCGCGCCGTCGCACGCCGCCGCCCGCATGAAGCGACCTGGGCCGACGCCTATTCCCATGTCCTGCCCTCGCCGAGCGAGGCGCCCGGCCTCTACGATGCCACCGCGGCCGACGCCGCCGAGCAGCTCGCCGCCTCGCTGCTCGCGGAGCTGACGCCACCCTGGTCGCGCTGGTTCGGCCTGGCGCCTGCCCGCGCGATCGCGGACACCGCGGAAGGACAGGCGGCCGCTTTCGCGCTGGAGGGCGCCGCCGACATCCTGCAGGCGCAGCTCGACCGCTCGAACTTTGCCGTCGAGATGCACCAGGCTTTTCTCGATCTCGTCATCACCGGCACGGGAATCATGCTCGTCGAGGAGGCGCCGCCCGGCGAGGCTTCCTCGCTGCGCTTCACCGCCGTGCCGGTTCGCACCGCCATCCTGGAGGAGGGAATGACGGGGCGGCTCGACACGGTCTTCCTCGAAGCGCGCCTGACCACCGCCGAGGTGCTGCGCCGCTTTCCCTTCGCCGAGCTGCCGGAGGTCATGATCCGCGAGGCCGAGGCGGAGATCGACGCGATGGATCCGCCGAAGCATCGCCTCGTCGAGGCCGTCTGGCCCGACGGCACCGGCCATCGCTATGCGGCGGTGCTCGACGCCGCCGCGCTGAAGGCGCCGATCTTCGTCGCGCAGGGCCGCTTCGCCGACGGGCCCTTCATCGCCTTCCGCTGGCTGAAGGCGCCCGGCGAGGTCTATGGCCGCGGTCCCGTGATCAAGGCGCTGCCGGACATCCGCACCGCAAACCGCGTCGTCGAGCTGGTGCTGAAGAACGCCTCCATCGCGGCGACCGGCATCTGGCAGGCCGAGGATGACGGGGTGCTGAACCCGGCCACCGTGCAGCTCGTGCCGGGCGCGATCATCCCGAAGGCGCCGGGCAGCTCAGGGCTCACGCCGCTCGCGGCGCCCGGGAACTTCGACGTCTCGCAGCTCGTGCTGAACGACCTGCGCGCGCGGATCCGTTCCGCGCTGCTGGCCGACCGGCTCGGCACGCCGCAGGACGCGCGCATGACCGCGACCGAGGTGCTGGAGCGCAGCGCGCAGACGGCCCGCCTGCTCGGCGCCACCTATGGCCGCCTGCAGTCGGAGCTGCTGACGCCGCTGGTGGCGCGCAGCCTCGCCATCCTCGCGCGGCGCGGCGAGATCCCGCCCGTGCTGCTCGACCACGGCCGCGTGGCGCTGCGCTACGAGAGCCCGCTCGCTCGCGTGCAGGGCCGCGCCGACGCGGCCAACACGCTGCTCTTCCTCGAGGCCGTCGCGAAGATGGGCGAGGCCGCCGCGTCCCAGGTGGATGCGCCGGCCGCCGCACGCTGGCTCGCCCGCACGCTCGGCGCCCCCGCCGAGGTCCTTGTTCCCGTCCCCAGCCCGGAGTGATGCCCCAGATGCCCGACAACCTGCTGCAGACCGCGCCCGAGGGCGCCGCGACCACCGCCTCCACGCGCCCATCGGAGGTCCCCGAGAAATTCTGGGATGCCGGGAACGGCCAGATGCGCGTGGATGCGCTGCTGAAGAGCTATCTGGAGCTCGAGCGCCGCCTGTCGCAGCGCATCGCGCCGCCGACCGGCGCCTCCGCCCCGGAGGACGTGCAGCGCTGGCGCGAGATGATGAACATCCCCGAGAGCCCGGACGGCTACCAGGTCGAGGCGAAGCACGAGCTCTGCGGCCCGGACCTTGAGATCAACGCGCGGCTGCACGAGGCCGGCTTCTCCTGCGAGCAGGTGCAGCTGGTCTACGACCTCGCCTCCGAGCGGCTGCTGCCGCTGATCGCCGAGGCGGCGCAGCAGTTCGAGGCCGATCGCCAGGCCGAGAAGCTGCGCGCGCATTTCGGCGGCGAGGAGCGCTTCCGCCGCGTGGCCGCGCAGCTTTCCGCCTGGGGCCGCGCCAACCTGCCGCCCGCCGTCTTCGAGGCGCTGGCGACGACGTCGGAAGGCGTGCTCGCGCTGGAGCGGATGATGCAGGGCGGCGAGCCCAGCCTGGAGCGCGACGCCGCGCCGCCGGCCGCGATGGACGAGGGCGAGCTGCGCCGGATGATGCGCGATCCGCGCTACTGGCGCCAGCGCGAGCCGGAGTTCGTGAAGCGCGTGACCGAGGGCTTTCGGAAGCTCGTGAACGGCTGATCGCCATCGTCATCCGAGGCCGATTCACGCTTCGGGCGAAGAGGCCCGAAGCGATCGGACATCGTCATCCGAGGTCGATTCACGCTTCGGGCAAAGAGGCCCGAAGCGATCGGACTCCGCCCGATCCGGGGCGACAGGCGCGCGGTCGATCGCGCGCCCGCCCTGTGAGGCCGCCGGTTCTCCTCCTCCCCGGAACCGGTGGCCCGCGCCCGCCGCTGCAGCCTGACCCATCCCCATGGCGCGCGGCGGGCGCGCACCCCCTTTCGCCCGCGCAAAACCCGGTCTCCGGGCGCGTGGGCGCCTGCGCGATGCCGCGGCCCATTCCCGGCCAACCGCCCACCGCGCCTTTCCCCGAAAACCTTTCTGGAGAACGACAGATGTCCGGTTCGATCGACCAGGCTTTCGTCAAGCAGTACCAGGCCGAGGTCCACCTCGCCTATCAGCGCCAGGGCTCCAAGCTGCGCCCGACCGTGCGCAGCAAGTCCGACATCAAGGGCGCCAGCACCGTCTTCCAGCGCGTCGGCCGCGGCACCGCGACCTCCAAGTCGCGCAACGGCGTGGTGCCGGTGATGAACCTCGAATACTCCGCCGTGGAGTGCTTCCTCGCCGACCATTACGCCGGCGACTGGATCGACAAGCTCGACGACCTCAAGACCAATGCCGACGAGCTCGCCGTGCTGGCGGCCTCCGGCGCCTATGCGCTCGGCCGCAAGACGGACGAGATGATCATCGCGGCGCTCGACCTCGGCACGCGCGAGGCGGTGGGCACGCAGTCCGGCCAGACCGACAATGACGGGCTGACGCGCGCCAAGGTGCTGCTGGCCTTCGAGATGCTGGGCGCGATGGAGGTCCCGGACGACGGCCAGCGCTATGCCGTCGTCGGATGGAAGCAGTGGAGCGAGCTGCTGACCCTGCAGGAGTTCTCGAACGCCGAGTACATCGGCTCCGACGAGCTGCCCTGGAAGGGCACGCAGGCCAAGCGTTGGCTGGGCGCGACCTGGATCCCGCATACGGGGCTCACGCTCACGGGCACGATCCGCTCCTGCTACTTCTACCACAGGACGGCGATCGGCCACGGCGTCGGCGCCGAGATCACGACCGACGTGACCTGGCATGGCGACCGCGCCGCGCATTTCGTCAACAGCATGATGAGCCAGGGCGCCTGCCTGGTGGACGATGCGGGCATCGTGCGGATGCGCTGCAAGGAGTAGCGCCTTGGGAGGGGCTTTGCCCCTCCCAAACCCACCCCACCAAAGGCCGAAAGGCCTTTGGAAACCAGTACTTTAAGTGTCAGGGTCCAGGGCCAAAAGCCCTGGCGGGTGGAGTTTGAGGAGGGCGGAGCCCTCCTCAATCCATCCGAAGGGCCCGGTGTCTTCCTTTTCCTCTCGGAGGTTCCCCCCATGGCGCTCACCGCGCTCGAGCTCTGCACGCGGGCCCTGCTGCGCATCGGCGCGCAGGCCATCGCCTCGCTGGACGAAGGCACGGCCGAGGCCGAGATCGCCTCCGGTCTCTATGCCGGCACGCGCGACGCGCTGCTCTCGCTGCATCCCTGGAGCTTCGCCACCGGCCAGGCCTCGCTGCCGCGCCTCGCGGCCCAGCCCGCCGCCGATTTCCAGTACGCCTTCCAGCTCCCGGCCGGCTTCCTCCGCGCGCTCTCCGCCGGCGCGCCCGGTGCCGGGCGGGGCCTGCCCTACCGGCTGCTGGAGGACCGCCTGCACGCCAATGCCGGGCAGGTGACGCTCACCTACATCTTCCGCCCCGACGAGAGCACCTTTCCACCCTTCTTCGCCGCCGCCCTGGTCGCGCGCCTCTCCGCCGAGTTCTGCATCCCGCTGACCGAGAGCAGCACCCGCGCCAACATGCTCTTCGACCAGGCCGAATCCGAGCTGCGCGCCGCCCGCCGCGCCGACAGCCAGCAGGCCACCACGCGCGCGATCGACGGCTTCCCGCTCATCCAGGCGCGGGGCTGAGCCCATGGCCGCCTCCCGCCAGATCAAGGCGAACTTCACCGCCGGCGAGCTCGCGCCCGAGATGCTCGGCCGCAGCGAGCTGCGCGCTTATGCGAACGGCGCCCGGCGCCTGCGCAACGTCTTCATCCAGCCCACCGGCGGCGTGACGCGCCGGCCGGGGCTGCGTCACGTCGCGAGCCTCCCCGGCCCGGCGCGGCTGCTCGCCTTCGAGTTCAACACCGAGCAGACCTACCTCCTCGTCTTCACCGGCGGGGCTTTCCGGGTCTTCCTGGGCGACACGCTGGTGGCGCAGGGCAGCGGCCCCTGGGTCGGCGCGCACCTGCCGCAGCTCGCCTTCACCCAGAGCGCGGACACGCTGCTCATCTGCCATCCGGAGCTGCCGCCGCAGCGGCTGACGCGCACGAGCCACACCGCCTGGACGCTGGCCGACTGGAGCTGGTTCCGGGCGCCGACCTATCGCTTCGGTGCGCCGGACGTCGCGCTCACGCCGAGCGGCACCTCGGGCAGCGTGACGGTCACGGCCTCGGGCCCGGTCTTCGTCCCGGCGCAGCTCCACTCGGCCTTCCGGCTGCGGGGCAGGCCCGGGACGATCATGGCCATCGCCTCTCCCAGCCAGATGACGCTCGCCCTCGCCGAGGATCTGCCGGACACGGAAGCCAGCACCGACTGGGAGGAGGCGGCCTTCAGCTGGGCGCGCGGCTTTCCCGTCACCGCCTGCTTCCACCAGGACCGTCTCGTCATCGGCGGCTCTCGCGACCTGCCGAATCGGCTCTGGCTCTCGCGGTCCGGCTCGCTCTTCGACTTCGACAAGGGCACCGGCCTTGACGACCAGGGGATCGAGTTCGGCCTCTTCTCCGACCAGGTGAATGCCATCCGCGCCGTCTTCTCCGGCCGGCACCTCCAGGTCTTCACCACGGGCGGCGAATGGATGGTCACGGGCGATCCGCTCACGCCGTCGTCGATCCAGCTCAACCGGCAGACGCGGATCGGCAGCAGCCCCCTGCGCATGATCCAGCCGGTGGACGTGGACGGCAGCACCATCTTCGCCGCCCGGAGCGGACGGGCGATCCACGAATTCGCCTATACCGACGTGCAGCAGGCCTACCAGTCGAACGATCTCGGCATGGTGGCGCAGCACATCATCCGCGGGCCCGTCGCCATGGCCTACGACCAGGCGCAGCGCCTGCTGCACGTCGTCATGGAGGATGGCGGCATGGCCACGCTCACCCTCTTCCGCCAGGAGGAGGTGACGGCCTGGACGCTGCAGCAGACCGCCGGCGCCTTCCGCGGCGTCGCCGAGCTCGACGGCCGCGTCTTCGTCGCGGTGGAGCGCGGCGGCACCACGCGGCTGGAACGCTTCGAGCCGGGCTTCGGGCTGGACGCCGCGCTGGATGGGTCCAACGCCGCGCCGCAGGACCATTGGAGCGGGCTCTCGCATCTCGAGGGCTCGACCGTCGGCATCCTCGCCGACGGCGCGCCGCGCGATGACGCGACCGTCTCCGGGGGCGCGGTGAACCTCGATCCGCCGGCGCGCGCCGTGCAGATCGGCCTGCGCTTCGCCCATGAGATCGAGCCGCTGCCGCCCGAGATGTTCGGTGTGGCCGGTGCGCGCTCGGCGCCGCTCCGGCTGGTCTCGGTGGGCTTCCGGCTGCTGGAGACGGCGGCGCTCGACGTGGATCTCGGCCGTGGCCCATCGCCCGTTTCCTTCCGCCGGCTGGACACGCCGCTGCTGGACGCGCCGCCGCCCCGCTTCAGCGGCGATGTGCGCCTCTCGGCACTCGGCTGGCGGCGCGACGCGATGCGGCCGCTCTGGCGGATCGCCGGCGACGCGCCGCTGCCGCTCACCCTGCTCTCCGTCACCACCGACATGAGGACGACCGACTGATGGCCGCTCTGGGTTCCCTCGCGACGCTCGCCTCGGCCGGCGTCGGGCTCTACACGCAGAACCGCGCCGCGGAGCAGAGCGCGGCCACGCAGCGCGCGCAGCTCGAGGTCTCGCAGCAGCAGGAGGCGGCGCGGCAGCAGCAGCTCACCCTGCAGCAGCAAGCCGAGCAGCGCGCGCGGGGCGAGCAGGTGGCGCGCACCGTGGCCTCGGCCCGCGCACGGCTCGCCGCCGGCGGCCTCGCCGCCAATGACGGCTCGGCCGCGACGGTGACGGAGGGGCTGCGGGCCGACGCGGCCGCGGGCCAGGCGGACAGCGATGCGATCTTCCGGGCGCGGCTGACCTCCGGCCGGGCCTCGCTGCTGAACCCGGACGGCTCGCTGACCGCGGTGCTGCGCTCCGTGCCGAGCTTCGGCAACGCGCTGCGCAATCTTCTGGATTAGCCCTCAGACGGCGGGCGGCGGCTCCGCCGCCTCGCCTTCGCTGCGCCGCTGTCGTGCCGGCGTCACGGTCATGTGGGCGGCGCCGGCCGCAGTCGCGGCCGGATCGCGGATAGCGCTGACCGCTCCATCCCATCCCTCGATCTTCCGGAGTAAACGATGTCCGAGCACATCCGCATCGGCGATATCGCGCCGCGCGTGCACTACGTCGCCGACGGCGTGCAGACGGGGTTCACCTACCCTTTCCCGATCTTCGACGCCGGCGACATCGCCCTGCTGCGCGACAGCGTGCCGTCGAACTTCGACTACACCGTCGAGGGCGCGGGCCAGTCCGCCGGCGGCACGCTGCGCTTCGCCGAGGCGCCGGCGGCGGGCACGCAGCTCACCATCCTCCGCCGGCTGCCCATCGCGCGCGTCACGGACTTCCAGTCCAACGGCGTGCTGCGCGCTGCCACGCTCAACGACGAGCTGGACAGCCAGATGGCCTCGCTGCAGGAGGTGCGCGACGACGCCTCGGGCGCGATCCGGCTCGATCTCTCCGAGGCGCCCTCCGGCACCGTGCTGCCGCTGCGCCCGGCGCGAGCGGACAAGCTGCTGGGCTTCGACTCCGTGGGCGAGGTCACGGTCTACGACCGCACCGGCGTCCTCGCCGCCGCCTTTCCCGGCGCGATCCCGCGCAGCGTCGAGGACAAGCTCGGCGAGACGCTGACGGCGCGCGACTTCGGCGCGATCGGCGACGGCGTCACCGATGACGGCCCCGCGCTGCAGGCCGCGATGAACGCGGCCGGCTCGTCGGGCCGGTACCTGCTGATCGGCGAGGGCACCTTCCGCACCACCATGCCGCTGACCCTGCCGGGCAGCGCAGTGGGCCTGACCATGCAGGGCAGCATTCTCTATGCGGGCCCGGGCGGCCAGGCGGCGCTGACCATCGGCGACGGCGGCGCGGTGCGCAACGCGACCAAGATCTACCAGGGCATCCGCGTGGTGCGCGCCACCGTCAGCGACTGGACCAACTTCAACGACATCGGCGTGGTCCTGCGCAACATGGACTCCACCACGATCGAGGTCCGCCATGTCGAGGGTTTCACCATCGGCATCCGCACGCTCGGCGTTGAGCGCGGCTTCGAGGACAGCAACCTCTTCCTCGGCCGCATCATCAACAACTGCGTGGGCCTCGACATCCGCTGCCAGACGGCCGCGGCCTGGAACACCTCGGTGCGCTACCATGGCGGGCACTTCGCGGTGGCGAGCTCGCTCTACCCGACGCTGAGCCGCTACGGCATCCGCTTCTCCGCCGAGCCGGGCGCCTATGTCGCGCACAACCGCCACGTCTTCTTCGGCCCGGCCTTCGAGCTCCAGGCGCGCGACCGGCCGACGATCCTCGGCGTGCCCTTCCTCTCGGAGGTGAGCAGCCGCGCCGTCCTCGCCTACGGCATGCGGATGGAGAGCTGCTCGCCCTACGCCGCCTTCCACACCGGCAACGCGCAGGACCATGTCTACGAGGTCGCCTGGGCCAGCCAGGGCTACCTGGTCGACGTGCTCTATGCCTCGACCTCGGCGCGCGTCGGCGCGGTGGTGCGCGCGCTGCACCAGGCCGCGGCGCATCGCGAATTCACCCGCGAGATCGCCAGCGTGCCGAGCCTGCGCGCGGCCGCCTTCCGCTGGAACGCGACGCAGACGGGCTTCGACAAGCTGGCCTGCCTCTCGACCAATGTGAGCGGCGGCGCGGCCACGCTGGCCGACTTCGCCTTCCCCGGCCTGGAGGACTATGCGCTGACCAGTCGCGGCGTGGTCCTGCCGGGTGGCCGGGGCCTGGGCTTCGTGGTGGATGCGCGGCGGGCGCGGGAATTCGCGCTGGCGGTGGATGCCGACAATCCGCGGCTGATCGTGCAGTGCTTCGACGGCGCGATGAACCTGCTGACGGACGCTGCGGGCCAGCTCGTGCGCGCCTCCGGCATGTCGGTGCAGTGGAACGCCGCCGCCCGCTGGTGGCAGGGCTCGGCCGACATGACGGATGCGGATCTCACCCGCCTGCAGATCGTGCGGCTGGAGCCAGCCGTGGCCTATGCCATCATCGGCGTGGCCCGCATCGGCGCGGATTACGAGGTGCGCGCCATGCGGCTCTGCTCGGACCCCTCGGTCTCGCCGCCGCTGCTCTACGGGCTGCCGGACCTGCGGCACGGCGCGCGCGAGCTGAAGGCCGAGGCCGACTGGGATCCGCCCTCCGTCGCCGCCGGCGGCTCGGTGCAGCTCAACGTCACGGTGGCCGGCGCGCGGCCGGGCGACTTCGCGCAGGCGGCCTATGGCCTGGCGACCTCCGGCGTCGTTTTCCTTGCGCAGATCGGCGCGCAGGACGTGGTGACCGTCACCGCCTGGAACCGCACCGGTGCGGCCGTGGACCTCAATCCGGGCCTGGTGCGGGTGCGGGTGGTGAAGTCTTGAGGCGGCGCCGGAAGGGCGGCGCGGCGGGGATGGGCAAGGAGCCGGAGTTCGATCAGGCCTTCGACGCGGTGCTGGCGGACTACATGGACTTCCTGCGGCGCTCGCGCGAGGCCGACGAGTCCAACGGCGACCCCAAGACTTTCGCTGCCAGGCATACGGCCGGCAAGACCGCGCTCTCGCACATCGAGCAGATCATGAAGCTCTCCGGCGATACCGGGGACGAGGCGGCGAAGAAACTGGGCGAGTACCAGGCGCTGCTGGGCGAGATGCGACGGGACATGAGTGTGGAACCCGAGGAGATGCCCAGCGATGACGACGGAGACCCCGGCTGACCTCCTGGAATTCGTCTGGATCTGGAACCGGCTCCAGGGCCAGTCCACGCCGCCGGTCCATCGCCGCATCCTGCGTTGGATCGAGCGCGAGCAGGCGTCGCGGCGCCTGCTGCTCATGGCCTTCCGCGGCTGCGGCAAGTCCACGCTGATCGGGCTGTTCTGCGCCTGGTCGCTGTACCGGCGGCCGGAGCTGCGCATCCTCGTGCTCGCGGCGGAGCAGTCGCTGGCGGGCAAGATGGTGGGGCATGTCCGCCGCATCATCGAGCGCCACCCGCTCTGCGAATCCCTGCTGCCGGAGGGCGACGAGGCCTGGGCCGCGGACCGCTTCACCGTGGCGCGGCCGGGTGCGCTGCGCGATCCCTCGATGCTCGCCCAGGGGCTGCAGGGCAACATCACCGGCGCGCGCGCGGAGCTCGTGATCTGCGACGATGTCGAAGTCGCCGGCAATTGCGACACGCCGGGCAAGCGGCTCGACCTGCGCGAGCGGCTGGCGGAGACGGAGTTCGTCCTGACCCCGGGCGGGACCATCCTCTATGTCGGCACGCCGCACACGGAGGAAAGCCTCTACCGCTCCGGCGACGCGTTCCTGGCCGGCTATCGGCGGCTGGAGGTGCCGATCGAGAACGCGAAGGGCGTGAGCGCCTGGCCGGAGCGCTTCTCCGCGGATGCCATCACGGCGCAGCGCAACCGGGTCGGCCCGCTGCATTTCGCGCGGCAGATGCTGCTGCAGCCCATCGCGGCCGATGCCGCGCGCCTCGATCCGGCCCTGCTGCTGCGCTACCCCGAGGAGACGGAGTATCGCGAGGCCAATGGCCGCGCGCAGCTCTGGCTGCTCGGGCGGCGCATGGTCTCGGGCGGCGGCTTTTGGGACCCGTCCTTCGGCAAGGTGGAAAGCGGTGACGGTTCGGTGCTCGCCGCGACCTACACGGATGGCGAGGGCGGGCACTACCTGCATCGCCTCGCCTGGATCACCCAGCGCGCCGACGCGCCCGACGATCCCGCGACGCAGCAGTGCCGCCACGTGGCGGCACTGGCGCGCGAGCTGCACCTGCCGGTGCTGCGCGTGGAGACCAACGGCCTCGGCCGCTTCCTGCCGGCGCTGCTGAAGCGGGAGATGGCGCGGGCGGGCGCGGCCTGCGCGGTGATCGAGCACGCCAGCCACCGCGCCAAGGCCGAGCGCATCCTGTCCGCCTTCGACCCGCTGCTGGCCGCGCGCCGGCTCCATGTCCACGAGAGCGTCTTCCGGACGGGCTTCGTGCGCGAGATGGCCGAGTGGCGGCCCGACGCGCGCGGTAACAGGGACGACGCGCTCGATGCGGTCTCCGGCTGCATCCTGGCCGAGGCGGTCCGGCTGCCGGCGCTGCCGCGCGCGACGGCGCCGTCCTGGCGGGGGGCTATGTGATTCGCCCCCCAGCCCGTAAGCACTTCGGTGAAGATGTGATGCGTCATTCCAGGGGCGAGAGCGTGCTTCCCAATCCCTTCGACGACCGGCCGGAGCGCATCCGGCTCAAATCCGGCCTGACCTTCGCGGTGCTGATCGCCGCCAACCTCGGCGCCTGGGCCTGGGCCTGGATCGCCTTCGCGGACCGTCCCGCGCTCTTCGGCACCGCCGTGCTCGCCTATATGTTCGGCCTGCGCCACGCCTTCGACGCCGACCACATCGCAGCCATCGACAACGTGGTCCGCAAGCTGATGCAGGAGGGCAGGGCGCCCATCTCGACGGGGTTCTTCTTCTCGCTGGGCCATTCCAGCATCGTGATCCTGGCGACGCTGGCCATCGCCGCGACGGCGGCGGCGCTGCAGGACGAGGTGGAGGAGTTCCACGTGATCGGCGGCCTGATCGGCACGGCGGTCTCAGCCACCTTCCTGCTGGCGATCGGCCTGGCCAACCTCGTCGTCCTGCGCGGCGTCTGGGCCGCCTTCCGCCGGGCGCGGCGCGGCGAGAAGATCGTGGACGAGGACCTCGACATGCTGCTCGCGGGGCGCGGGCTCATCGCGCGGATCTTCCGGCCCCTGTTCCGGGTCGTCTCGCGCTCCTGGCACATGTACCCGATCGGCTTCCTCTTCGGCCTGGGCTTCGACACGGCGACGGAGATCGCGGTGCTCAGCATCTCCGCGACGCAGGCGGCGCAGGGGATGCCGATCTGGACGATCCTGGTCTTCCCGGCGCTCTTCACCGCCGGCATGTCGCTGATGGACACGGCCGACAGCGTGCTGATGACGCGCGCCTATGGCTGGGCCTTCGTCCATCCGATGCGCAAGCTCTGGTACAACCTGACCATTACGGCCGCCTCTGTGGTCGTCGCCCTCTTCATCGGCGGCGTGGGTGCGCTGGGGCTGATCAGCGAGAAGCTCGGCCTCGAGGGCGGCTTCTGGGACTTCATCGGCAGCTTGAGTGACGATCTCGCGAATTTTGGGTTCGTGGTGGTCGGCATCTTCGCCGTGAGCTGGATCGTCTCGGTCGCGGTGTATCGCATGAAGGGCTACGACCGACTGACGTCGTAGCGAGAGGGCTCCACCCCCTCGCCAGGGCTTTTGGCCCTGGACCCAAAAACTGATCGAAGGTGCAGGAAACTGAGTTTCCTGCTGGGGGAGTTTGAGGGGGCGACGCCCCCCTCAGGCCGCCGGCCTTTTCAGGATCTCGCTCGCGTGCCGCACCCGCCCGGCCGCGGTGATCTCGAACCGCCCATCCGCACGCTGCTGCGCGAATCCCATCTTGGCCAGCCGATGCAGGCAGGGCTCGTCCGCGAGCCCGGTCGGCCGGCCGTGCCGCTGCACCAGCGTCAGCCGGTGCAGCGCGGAGCGGCAGCAGGTCTCGAGATAGGGCTCGTTCCACATTCCCGCCTTTTACCACGCGCCGCGGCGCAGCCCCAAGGAGGCTCCATGGATCCGACCGACCCCACCCCCCTCTGGTGGATCAATGCCGCGCAGGCGCCCGTCATGGGTGCGCTCTACTGGCTCGTGCACGGCATCAAGCGCGACCTGGACCGCCGCATCGACCGCGGCGACCTGCGCCAGCACGACGGGCTCAGCCGCACGCGCGACGAGCTCGCCGCCTTCAAGCTGGAGGTGGCGCGCACCTACGTGCCGCTCTCGCTGATCCGCGACGTGGACCGGCGCCTGACGGAGCAGCTGCTGCGCATCGAGAACAAGCTCGGCGAGGTCCGCCGTCGCCAGGACAACGGCGAATGAGCGCGCCCCTGCCCATCCCGGCCATATCAGCCGCCGGGGAGCTCCTGGCCCGCATCCTCCATGCCGAGGCCGGCGAGCGACCCGTGAAGGCGATCGAGGGGCTGGCCTCGCTGGCGATGAACCGCGCCCGGGCGGCGATGGCCTCGCCGGAGGCACGGCTGCGCTTCGCGGCAGGCGCCGAGCCCGCGACCCTGCCGCGCGCCCTCATCGCCGCGCTGCGCGCGCCCTTCCAGTTCCCCGTGCTGCACCCGCGCCACCGCCGGCACGCGCGCTTCGCGAGACCGGCCGAGGGCGACCCGGCGCTGGCCGTGTGCCGCCGGGTGGCGGCGCGTGCCCTCTCGGGCGCGCTGCGCGACACGGTCGGCGGCGCCACGCATTGGCACGAGGCGGCGCTTCAGCCGGCCTGGGCGCTGGGGCGCATCCCGTGCGCCGAGTTCGGCGGCCTCTGCTTCTACCGGCTGGAGGGGTGACGGCGCCGCCGGGATCGGGGATGGTTCCGGCCCCAGAAGAAGAACGGCGCCCGACCATGCTCACCCTCCACTACTCTCCCAACGCCTGCTCCCTGGCCTCGCACGTCACGCTGGAGGAGCTGGGCGCGCCCTATGAGGCGAAGCGCGTCAACTTCGGCGCGGAGCAGCAGAAATCGGCGGAGTATCTCGCGCTCAACCCCAAGGCGCGGGTGCCGACCCTGGTGACGCCCCACGGCGTCCTGACCGAGACGCCGGCGATCCTCGCCTTCCTGGCCCAGACCTTCCCGGAGAAGAAGCTCGCGCCGCTGGGCGATGCCTTCGCCTTCGCCGAGCTGCAAGCTGTCAACAGCTACTTCTGCTCGACCGTGCATGTGGCGCATGCCCACAAGGGGCGCGGCCCGCGCTGGGCCGACGAGGCATCCTCCATCGCCGACATGAAGCGCAAGGTGCCGCAGACGATGACCGCCTGCTTCGAGCTGATCGAGGGCAAGATCCTGAAGGGCCCCTGGGTGATGGGCGAGGCCTTCACGGTCGCCGACCCCTACCTCTTCGTCCTCACGCGCTGGGCGGAGGGCGATGGCGTGGACCTCTCCCGCCTCCCGCGCGTGGCCGATCATTACGCCCGCATGCAGGCACGGCCCGCCGTGAAGACGGTGCTGGCCCGCGAGGCCGCGGCCTGACCGGCGCATGGAGGCGCTGATCTACACTCTCGTCCGCGGCGGGGACTGGCGCGCGGCCGAGGCGGCCGGCGCCTATTCCGGCAGCGCCGACGACCGTCGCGACGGATTTCTCCACTTCTCCACCGCCGCCCAGCTCCGGGCCAGCGCGGCGAAGCATCGTGCCGGCGAGCCCGACCTGTGGATGGTGGAGGCGGAGGCCGCCGAGCTCGGCGAGGCGCTGCGCTGGGAGCCGGCCGCGGGCGGCAGCCGTCCGGGCCTCTTCCCGCATCTCTACGCGCCTCTGCCGGTCTCCGCCGTCCGCCGCGCCGTTCCCGTGCCGCTGGGGGCGGACGGGCGCCACGTCTTCCCTGAGGGCATCCCGTAAGGTGTTCGTCCGCGAGGAAAGCCCGCGGCAGGACGAGGTGGCTGCGCTGCTCCGCGAATCCGACGCGCTGGCCGCCGCGCTCTACCCCGGCGAGTATCGGCGGCCGTTGGACCCGGAGACCCTCTCCGCACTCGGCATCCGCCTGTTCGTGGCGCGGGCGGAGGACGGTGCCGCCGCCGGATGCTGCGCGCTCTTCGAGGGCGGCGACGGCACGGCGGAGCTCAAGCGGATGATCGTCGGAGCGGGGTTCCGGGGGCGCGGTGTCGAGGAGGCCGCGCCAGGGCTGGGCCTCCGCCTCATCCGCCTGGAGGTGGGGATCCGGAACATCGAGGCGCAGGCGCTCTACCGCCGGGCGGGCTATCGCGAGCGGGGGCCCTTCGCCCCTTACCAGGCATCGCCGATCAGCCTGTTCCTCGAGAAGGAGCTGGCCTGAGGTCACGCGACACGGCGCGCTCGCTCATCACGCAGGCCATGACCACCACCGCGCCGCCGGTGATCACCGCCAGGCTGGGCGGCTTGCCGAAGATGAGGAAATCCAGCGCCACGGCCCACGGCAGGGCGACGAACTCGAAGGGCGCGAGCCGGGACGGCGGCGCGGCCCGGAAGGCCAGGGCCAGCGTGACCGTCGCGGCCCCCGCGACCACCCCGTTCACCAGGAGCTGCGCCCATTCCAGCGCCGTCGGCGCCGCCCAGTGCCAGGCGGCGAAGGGCAGGGTGGCGCCCCCGCCCACGATCGCCGGCCAGAGCACCAGCCGCGCGATCCCGGACTCGCCGCGCAGCCGCCGGTTGATGGTGATGTTCGTGGTGTAGCAGAGCGTCCCCAGCGCCGCGCAGGCGAAGCCGAAGAGGTTGCCTTCCCGTCCTTGCCCGAGCTGCGGCCAGAGCGCCGTCAGCACGCCGAGGAACCCCACGGCGGACCAGAGCCAGGCCGCGGCGGGAATCCGCTCCTTCAGGAAGGCGGCCGCGAAGATCAGCGTCAGGAAGGGCGCAGTGAAGAAGATCAGGTAGCCGTCGGCCAGGGGCAGGTGGCGGAAGGCCAGGAAGAAGAGCGTGCCGGCTCCCAGCATGGAGAGCGCCCGCGTCAGGTGCAGCCCCGGATGGCGGGTGCCCAGCGGCCCGCCCGCCCCTGATACCAGCGCCCTTGCCCCGAGGAGCAGCGCCAGCAGGATCGCGTAGCGGAGGAAGATGGTCTGCGAGGCGGAGAAGCTGCCCGCGAGCAGCTTGCTGTTGGCGTCCAGCAGGCCGAACAGGCCGATGCCTGCCATGAGCAGCAGCGGGCCGCGCACCAGATATGTTTCCTCACACTCTTGGTCGCGGGATTCAGACCTCCGGCCATCCCGCTCCGGGCGTATGGTGTCGCCGCGCATGACCTGCCTGTCAACGCGCGGCAATCTGCCTTATCCAGGCGCACCATGACGTCGTTCCTCGCCTCCGCCCTCATGCCGCTGATGCGCGGCCTCGATGCCGAACTCGCGCACAGGCTGGCGCTCAAGGGCCTGGCGATGGGGCTCGCCGGCCGCGACTCGCGCCCCGATGCGCCGAACCTCGCCACATCGGCCTTCGGCCTCGACTTCTCCAATCCGATCGGCCTCGCCGCCGGCTTCGACAAGGATGCGACGGCCATCCGGCCCCTGCTGGACCTCGGCTTCGGATTCGTGGAGGCCGGCACCGTCACGCCGCGCCCGCAGGAGGGCAATCCGCGCCCTCGACTGTTCCGGCTGCCGGAGGACAAGGCGGTCATCAACCGCATGGGCTTCAACAATGCCGGGCTGCACGAGTACCTGCTGCGCCTGGCGCAGCTGGAGCGGCCGATGCCCGGCGTGCTCGGCGCCAATGTCGGCGTGAACAAGGAGGGCGCGGATCCGGAGCGCGACTATCCCGGCCTCTGCGCCAGCGTGGCGCCCTACGCCGACTACGTGACGATCAACGTCTCCTCGCCCAACACGCCGGGCCTGAGGGACCTGCAGGGCGAGGAGCGGCTGGCCGCCATCCTCGCCGCCGTGAACCCGCCGGAGGTCGGCAGGCCCGTCCTGGTGAAGCTGGCGCCCGACCTCGCCGAGGCGGCGCTGGAGGCCATCGTCGAGGTCTGCGTCGCGGCTGGCGTGGCCGGGCTCATCATCAGCAACACCACCGTGGCGCGGCCGGCGAGCCTGCGCTCGCCCCTGAAGGACCAGATCGGCGGCCTGTCCGGCGCGCCGCTCTTCGAGCGGTCCACCGAGATGCTGGCGCGGGCCTACCGGCTCGCCGGCGGGCGCCTCGCGCTGATCGGCGTGGGCGGGGTCTCGTCGGGCGCGCTGGCCTACCGGAAGATCAGGGCAGGGGCGTCGCTGGTGCAGCTCTACACCGGCTTCGCCTATGGCGGCCCGGCGCTGGTCGGCAAGATCAAGCGTGAACTTTCCAGATTGCTGAAGCGGGACGGTTTCGCCTACGTCGCGGACGCGGTAGGGACCGATGCATGAGCCTGCCGATCCTCGAGAGCCTCGCCCCCATCTCCAACCGCTATGACGGCTACGTCTTCGACCTCTGGGGGGTCGTGCATGACGGACGCCAGCCCTATCCCGGCGTGGTGGACTGTCTCGGCGAGCTGAAGGCGCGCGGCAAGCGCGTCGTCTTCCTCACCAATGCGCCGCGCCGCTCCTGGTTCATCCAGGGCATGCTGGACCGGATGGAGATCGACCGCGGCCTCTATGACGGCGTCATCTCCTCGGGCGAGGTGGCCTGGCGCTGGCTGCACCGGCGCGATCAGCCCTGGTTCGAGAAGCTGGGCCGCAAGGCCTTCCACATCGGGCCGGAGCGGGACCTTTCCGTCGTGGAAGACGGCGCCGCCGAGCTGGTCGCGACGCCGGAGGAGGCGGATTTCCTGCTGAACACCGGCCCCGACCCCGAGCGCAAGTCGAAGTCGGTGGAGCCCTACCGCGACCTGCTGGAGGCCTGCTTCAAGGCGGGGTTGCCCATGGTCTGCGTCAATCCGGACCGCGCGGTGATGGTGGCGGGCGAGCGGCTGATCTGCGCCGGCGCCTTCGCCGACGTCTATGCCGAATGGGGCGGCGACATCTTCGAGGTCGGCAAGCCCGACCCGGCCGTCTACGGACCGGTCATGGAGATGCTGGAGATGACGGACCGCAGCCGCGTGCTCGCGGTGGGCGACACCCCGCATACCGATCTCGCGGGCGCGCAGGCGGCGGGGATCGACAGCCTCTGGGCGCTGACCGGGCTGACGGCGGATGCCCATGGGGCAGATCCCTCGCCGGAATACCTCTTCGAGGTGGCGGCGGAGGAGAAGGTCGCCCCCATCGCCGCGCTGCGCAGCCTGCGCTGGTGAGGCGCCTGGAACCCGCGTTGGGCCGATAGGCCCCATGACGGCCGTGTTCAGGCGCGGTGAATAAACTCGCGGCCATTTTCTGCATTGCAACATGCGGCGCCTTCGCCGATGGTTGCAAACGGAGCGGATCACCGCCCACACGCCAAGTCTCGCGGCTCCTGGACCTCTCGCGTCGCTGCAATCGCAGCCAGGAGCCCCTATGTCGAAGACGAAAGATTCCCCGGCCATCACCGGGGTTTCCCGCCGCCGCGTCCTGGGTGCCGCGATCGGCACGGCCGGCGGCATGGGAGCGCTCGGCGGCTTCCCCACCATCTGGGCGCAGAACATCCGTGACGTCACCCTCCAGCACTCCGGGCCGCCGGTCACCGCGATCGGCCTGATCGCCGAGCAGGCCAGCAAGGATCTCGGCTTCACCGTGCGCATGCAGGCGGTCGAGGGCGCGGACCTGCTGAACCGCTTCCTCTCGCAATCGACCTCGATCGACGTCGCCGACGTCAGCATCACCTTCTACAAGTACCTGGTCGGCCGGAACGTGCTGCAGACCATCCCGCGCGCGCGTGTCAGAAACTTCGAGCAGCTGATCCCGCTCTTCACCAAGGGCCGCTATCCCGACGGCCGCGTGGCCTCCACCCAGGGCGTGGCGCCCTTCACCGTCATCTACTCGCCCGGCGAGGATTTCCGTTCGTTCTCGACCACCGAGACGGAATGGCTGACCGGCATCCCCTCCGTGACCAATGCCGACACGCTCGGCATCCGGCCGGATCTGGTCGGGCGTCCCATCACCACCTGGGCCGACCTGCTCGACCCCGCCTTCCGGGGCAAGGCCGCGCTGCAGGACCAGCCGACCATCGGCGTCATCGACGTCGCCCTGGCGATGGAGGCCGGCGGCCATATGGCCTACGGCAACAAGGGCAACATGACCCGTGCCGAGATCGACCGCACCATCACCCGGATGATGGAGATCAAGCGCAGC
Organism: Roseococcus sp. GW821-FHT12F05; assembly: GCF_058806835.1. Lineage (NCBI taxonomy): Bacteria > Pseudomonadati > Pseudomonadota > Alphaproteobacteria > Acetobacterales > Roseomonadaceae > Roseococcus > Roseococcus sp. GW821-FHT12F05. The sequence continues at coordinate 201,387 of NZ_JBXAQB010000005.1, read as the reverse complement.
GGCCACTTCCGCTCCTTCTGGACGAGCTTCGACCAGTCGGTGAACCTGATGGCCGCGGGCGAGGTGGTGATCCAGTCCATGTGGTCGCCGGCGGTCTCCGCCGTGCGCGCCCGCGGCATTCCCTGCACCTATCAGCCGCTGAAAGAGGGTTTCCGCGGCTGGGGCTATGCCTTCGGCATGATGAAGCACCTGACGGGGCTGAAGCGCGACTGCGCCCTGGAATATGCGAACTGGTACCTCTCGGGCTTCCAGGGCGCCGTCATCGCGCGGCAGGGCTACTACTCGGCGAATCCGCAATCGGCGCGGAGCGTCCTGACGCCGGCCGAATGGGACTACTGGTACGACGGCAAGCCCGCCGCGAACGACCTGCCCGACCCCTTCGGCCGCATCTCCATCAAGGCCGGCGAGGTCCGCGACGGCGGCTCCTTCGACCAGCGCATGGGCAATATCGCGGTCTGGAACTCGGTGATGGACGAGGACCGCTACCTCACCCGCCGATGGAACGAATTCATCACGTCCTGAGAGACTTTGCTTTGTCGCGGGATTCGGACCTTCGGCGCCTCCGCGCCTCCGGTCCTCCCGCTTGAGGGGATCGCATCATGCAACTCGGCGTCTTCATTCCCATCGGCAACAACGGCTGGCTGATCTCCACCACCTCGCCGCAGTACAAGCCCAGCTTCGACCTGAACCGGACGATCGTGGAGAAGGCCGAGCGCTTCGGCTTCGACTTCGCCCTCTCCATGATCAAGCTGCGTGGCTTCGGCGGTCCCAGCCAGTTCTGGGACTACAACCTCGAGAGCTTCACCCTGATGGCAGGGCTGGCGGCGGTGACGCACCGCATCCAGCTCTTCGCCACCTGCGCCGTGCTGACCATCCCGCCGGCGATCGCCGCGCGCATGGCTGTCACGGTGGACAGCATCAGCCACGGCCGCTTCGGCGTGAACCTGATCACCGGTTGGCAGCGCGCCGAGTACACGCAGATGGGGCTCTGGCCCGGCGCCTCGCATTACGAGCGCCGCTACGACTACTGCACCGAATACGTGGAGATCATGAAGGAGCTCTGGACGACCGGGCAGTCCGACTACAAGGGCGACTTCTTCCAGATGGACGACTGCCGGCTGCTGCCCATGCCGGAGAAGCCCATCCCCATCATCTGCGCCGCGCAGAGCGATGCCGGCACGCGCTATGCCGCTGAGCATGCCGACTACAATTTCTGCGCGAGCTTCGGCTACAACACGCCCAAGGCCGTCACCGCCAGCGTCGCGCGGCTGGTGAAGGCGACCGAGGTCACCGGGCGCAAGTGTGGCGCGCTGATCCTCACCATGGTCATCGCCGACGAGACGGATGCCGCCGCCGAGGCGAAGTGGGAGCACTACAAGGACGGCGCCGACATGGAGGCCCTGGCCTGGCGCGACCACCAGGCCAGCGACGATCCGAGCAAGGATCCCTTCTCCGGCGCCAACCGCCGGCAATGGCTGATCGACAAGAAGCTGCCGACCAACCAGGGCATCCTCTGCGGCTCCTACGCGAAGATCGCGGCCATGCTGGACGAGATGGCGGAGGTGCCGGGCGTGGCGGGCGTCATGCTGACCTTCGACGACTTCGTCATCGGCATGGAGCAGTTCGGCACCCGGATCCTGCCGCTGATGCGCTGCCGCGACGCCGTGGCCGCACAGGCCGCCTGATGTCCACGGCGGAAGTGGCCGTCCCCGCCCGGAGCCGCTCGCGCCGCCGGTGGCGGCTCTCGTCGCGGGCCGTCTCCTGGCTGCAGGTCGGCCCGCTGGCGATCGTCCTGCTCGCCTTCTTCGCCCTGCCGACGCTGATCTTCCTGGTGGTGAGCTTCTTCGACTACGACCGCGTGGGCATCTACCCGGCCTTCATGCTCGACAACTACATCGAGCTGCTGACCACGCCGGCGACCCTGCGCGTCTATGTCAGCTCGCTGAAATTCGCCTTCATCGTCTGGGGCATCACGCTCTTCCTGGGCTTCAACATCGCCTATTTCCTGGTGTTCCACGTCCGCAGCGCCACGGTCCGCACGCTGCTCTTCCTGGCCTGCGCGATCCCCTTCTGGACCTCGGGCATCATCCGCACCATCGCCTGGATCCCATTCCTCGGTCGCAACGGGGCCTTCAACCAGGGGCTGATGGAGCTGCGCCTCATCGACCAGCCACTGGAATTCCTGCTCTTCTCGCCCTTCGCCGTGGTGGTCACCTATGTCCACCTCTTCACGCTGCTGATGATCGGGCCCATCGCCAACTCGCTGTCGAAGATCGACCCGGCCTTGCTCGAGGCCGCGCGCGACGCGGGCGCGAGCCGCTGGCGCACCATGGTCGACGTGGTGATCCCGCTCTCCAAGACCGGCATCGCGCTCGGCTCGATCCTGGTCTTCACGCAGGTGATGGGCGACTTCTTCGTGGTGAAGCAGATGAGCGGCGGCCAGTCCGCCTCCATCGTCTCAGCGCTGGCGACCGAGATCCAGGCCATGCAGTACCCGCCCGCCTCCGCGGCCGCGATGGTCCTGGTGCTGTTCGTGGCGATCATGGTGGCCGGCATGATGCGCGTGGTGGATGTCCGCAAGGAGCTGGTCCGGTGATGGTCGGCGGCGGCGGCCGCACGCGCGACGTCAGGGAGAAGCGGCCCTGGACCTTCTACGCGCTGGCCACGCTGATGGGCGCCTTCCTGCTCTTCCTCTACGGCCCGATGGCGGTGATCTACCTGCTCTCCTTCCAGGGCCCCTATGGCGGCGTGACCTTCCCGATGGTCGGCGTCTCCACGACCTGGTTCGAGGAGATCCTGAAGCCCGGCCAGATGGCCAACATCCCCGTCTCCTTCGGCCGCTCCATCGCGCTGGCCTCGATCGTGAGCGCGCTCACGGTGCTGTTCTCGGTCGCCGCCGGCCTCGGCTTCCGCCGGCGCTTCCCCGGCTCCGGCGTGCTGTTCTACCTGGCCGTCGCCAGCCTCGTGATGCCGAGCCTGCTCGTGGGCTTCGGCATCGGCCTGGGCTTCCGGCTCTTCGGCTGGCAGGCCGACCTCTTCACCTCGGCGCTGGCCGCGCAGCTCACCTGGACGCTGCCCTTCGGCCTCTTCGCGATGTTCGCGGTCTTCAACCGCTTCAACCGCGCCTACGAGGAGGCGGCGACCGATCTCGGCGCCAGCGCCTGGCAGCGGCTGCGCTGGATCACCCTGCCCATCCTGATGCCCGGGATCATCGGCGTGGCCATGGGCGCCTTCACCCTCTCCTACGACGAATACGCGCGCACGACGCTGGTGGCGGGCAACCGCAACACCCTGCCGTTGGAGATCTACGCGCTGATCTCCAGCGCGACCTCGCCGACGCTCTTCGCGATCGGCACCCTCACCACCGCCGTCTCCTTCCTGGTGATCGGCACCACCCTGTTCCTTGTCCTGCGCCTGCAGCGGCGCCGCGCCGGCGGCTGAGGAGATCGAAACCCGCATGGACACCTCCGCCGCGCATCTCGATCGCCGCTTCGACGTCGAGCTCGTCTCGGTGACCAAGCGCTATGGCGGCGTCGTGGCGGTGGACGGCATCTCGCTCCGCATTCCGCGCGCCAGCTACTGCTGCCTGCTCGGCCCCAGCGGCTGCGGCAAGACGAGCACGCTCCGCATGATCGCGGGCCACGAGGTGATCTCGGAAGGCGACGTGCTGATCCACGACGTGAACGTCACCGACCTGCCGCCCGTCGAGCGCGGCACGGCGATGATGTTCCAGTCCTACGCGCTCTTCCCGCATCTGAGCTGCCTGGACAACGTCGCCTTCAGCCTGAAGGCGCGCGGCGTGCCGAAGGCGCAGCGCCATGCGAAGGCGATGGAGTACCTGGCGCTGGTGCAGATGGAGAAGCTCGCGGAACGGCTGCCCGCGCAGCTTTCCGGCGGCCAGCAGCAGCGGGTGGCGCTGGCGCGCTCGCTCATCACCGAGCCGCGCGTGCTGCTGCTGGACGAGCCGCTCTCCGCGCTCGATCCCTTCCTCCGGGGACGGGTGCGCGAGGAGCTGAAGCGGCTGCAGCGCGAGCTCGCCATCACCTTCATCCATGTGACGCACAGCCAGGACGAGGCGATGGCGCTGGCCGACCTGATGGTGGTGATGGACGAGGGCCACATCCGCCAGGCCGGCCCGCCGCGCGAGGTGTTCGAGCGCCCGGCCAGCGCCTTCGTCGCCCGCTTCATCGGCGGCCACAATGTGCTGGAGGGGCCGGACGGCACGATCGCCGTCCGTGCTGATCGCTGCCGGCTCGGCGCGCCCGGGGACGGGCCGCATGCCACGGGCCGCGTCGCGGCGGTGGAGTACCAGGGCACCAGCGTCCGCGTCGCGGTCGCGATGGACCGGGGCGAGGAGGCTTCGGTGCTGCTCGCGGACAACCTGTTCTTCGCCGCGCCCGTGCAGCCTGGCGATGCCGTGACGATGGTCTGGAGCGATCGGGACACGCACGCGCTGGCGTGACGCGCCGGCCGTCATGGCCGAGCCGCAGGCAAACCTCGCCGCCGCGGATGCCTGCATCCTTTGCCGGCCGCTTCCCGCAAAGCTATGCTGGCCGGGGCGGAGGAAGACGGTGCCGATGACGGAGATGCTGCGCCGGGCCGCACGCAACAATGCCATCTGGTGCGATGCCGTTTGCGCGATCCATTCCGGTCCCGGCGAGTTCCATGCGGGCTATTGGCTCAACCGCCACGGCGTTCCGCAATTCTACCCTGATTTCGTGACCTTGAGCGGATCGGCGGACAGCGTGCCCCAGATGGAGGCGCTCGCCGGCCTGATCGAAGCGGAAGGCGCCAGAAGCCTCCATGTCAAAGACAGCTTCGACTGTCTGCCTCTGCAGCCCTTCGGCTTCAGGCCGCTGTTCGGCGCGGAATGGCTGTCGGCATCCGCGCTCGGACCGATTGGCCGCCGGGAAGCCGAGGATGTGCACTGGGTGGAGGTGGCGGATGAACGCGATCTTGCCCGATGGGAGCGGGCATGGCGCGGGAGCGCCGACGATGCGAAGTCGCGCACGTTCCGGCCCGGCCTCCTGGCCGTTCCCGACATCCAGTTCGTCCATGGCCTTGTCGGTGGCCTGACTGTCGGCGGCGGCGTCCTGTCGGCTGCGTCGGGCGTGACGGGTGTCTCCAACGTCTTCGCCCATCGGATCGCGACGGAGGTCGTTCTGCAGGGCCTGGCCCAGGTGGCGGCGGCGAAGTTTCCGGGACAGCCGCTCGTGGGATACGAGAGTGGCGAGGACCTGATCGCGGCGCAGCGGGTGGGTTTCCAGACCGTCGGCCGCCTGCGGATTTGGCACCGGCCGCCTCTCGGACGGTAGCGGGATCGACGAATTGCGGTCCCGATGGCTTCTCGCCCTAATCTTCCGGCCGAAACCCGGATTCCTGCACGACCGGGCCCCACTTCACCGTCTCGCGCTGGATGCGCGCCGCGAACTCCGCGCTGGGGCTGGTGAAGGCTTCGAACTCGCGGCCTTCCAGGTTCTGCCGCAGCTCGGCATTCCCCGCGGCCGTCACCAGCGCTGCGTTCAGCGCCTGCACCAGCGCGGCCGGCGCGCGGGCCGGGAGGAAGGCGCCGAACCACTCGTCGGAGGTCAGGTCGGGAAAGCCCTGCTCGGCGAAGGTCGCGACCTCGGGGAAGCGCGGCACGCGCTGAGCGCTCGTCACCGCGATCATCTTCAGGCGCCCGCTGCGGTGGTGCTCCACCTGGTCGCCGATGACGTTGATGGTCGCGGGGATCTGGCCGGCGATGGCGTCGGTGATGGCGGGCGCGGCGCCGCGATAGGGCAGGTGGGTCAGCTCGATCCCGGCCGCGCGCGCCAGCATCACGCCCGTGAAGTGCGGCACCGAGCCCGCCGCCGGCGAGGCGTAGGAGGTGCCGTTGCGCGCCTTCGCGAAGTCGATGAACTGGGCGAGGTTCGTCACCCCCGGCGCGGCGGGTCCCACCGCCATCGCGAAGGGATAGATCACCACCGGCGTCACCGCCTGCATGTCGGTCATCGGGCTGTAGCGCAGCCGGTTGCCGTAGAGGTGCGGGAAGATCGTCACCATGCTGGCGGGGGTGATGAGGATGCTTGTGCCGTCGGCGTCGGAGCGGATCAGCTCCTCGATGGCCAGCCGGCCCGTGGCGCCGACCCGGTTCTCCACCACCACCTGCGGCGCCCAGACCCCGCGCAGCCGCTCCGCGAAGAGGCGGCAGGCCACGTCCACCGTGCCGCCGGCGGGGAAGCCCGCGAGGATGCGCGCGGTGCGGCTCACCACCGGCGCCTGGGCGCGCACGAGGGCCGGCGCGGCGAGCAGCGGGGCCGCGAGCAGGGCGCGGCGGGGCATTCGGATCATTGGCGTTTCTCCCGTACGTCCCGTGACGTGTAATCCGGGATGACGCCTTAGTCACCAATCCCCGGCAGAGGTCGGCGCAGCGCCGGCATCGGCTGGCGCGCCTCGGCCCGGCTGCGGCCGAAGAGGTCGATCACGATGGGCAGCACGACCAGGATGATCAGCGGCAGCAGGGTCGTGCCGCCCACCACCACCACGGCCAGCGGCCGCTGCAGGTCGCTGCCGATGCCGCTCGCCAGCGCCATGGGCAGCAGGCCCACCATCGCGGCTATGCAGGTCATCATCACCGGCCGCATCCGGTCGACGCCGCACTGGTGGATGGCGTCCTTCCATGCCAGCCCATGCTCGCGCAGCAGCCGGAAGTGGGAGAGCAGGATGATCCCCTCCATGACCGTGATGCCGAAGAGCGCTAGGAAGCCGATCGCCCCCGGCACGCTGAAGGACAGGCCGGTGACGCTGAGCGCCGTGACGCCGCCGATGCAGGAGAGCGGCAGCACGCACATCACCAGCAGCGTGTCGCGCAGCGAGCCGAACTGCACGTAGAGCAGCACCGCGATGAGCGCGAGCGCGATGGGCACCACCACCTTCAGCCGTGCGATCGCGTCCTGCAGGTTGCGGAACTCGCCCACCCATTCGAGGTGGTAGCCGGGCGGCAGCTGCACGTTGCGGCGGACGCGCTCCTCGGCCTCGGTCACCGCGCTCTGCGGGTCGCGGCCGCGGACGGAGAACTTCACGGGCACGTAGCGCGCGCTGTCCTCGCGGTAGATGTAGCTGGCGCCGGAGACGAGGCGGATGTCCGCCACGTCGTGCAGGGTCGCGCCCGAGGTCGCGTTCACCGGCACGCGGCCGATCGCGTCGATGTCGCGCCGGTAGGGCTCGGCCAGGCGGACGATGATGGGAAAATTGCGGTCCGCGCCCTCCTCGTAGAGCCGCGCCGCCTCCTGCCCGCCGACAGCCGCCTGCACCGCCGCGTTGATGTCGTTGATGCTGAGCCCGTAGCGGGCCGCGCGCTGGCGGTCGATGCGGATGGAGACGGTGGGCTGGCCCAGGATGCGGAAGGCCGCGAGGTCGGCGATGCCGGGGACCTGCGCCATCTCGCCGCGGATCTGCTCGGCCAGCCGCGCCAGCACGTCGAGCTCGGGGCCGATCACCTTCAGCGCATTGGCGCCCTTCACGCCGGAGGCGGCCTCCTGGACGTTGTCGCTGATGTACTGGCTGAAGTTGAAGTCCACGCCGAGGAACTCGCCGCGCAGCCGCGTCTCGATAGCGGCGACCAGGGCTTCCTTGGTGTGCGCCGTGGTCCATGTGTCCATGGGGCGGAGCGGGATGAAGAACTCGGCGTTGAAGAAGCCGGCGGAATCCGTGCCGTCGTCGGGGCGGCCCTGCTGCGAGGTGACGGTGACCACCTCCGGGAACTCCATCACCACGCGGCGCAGCGCGTTGACCGTGACGTTGCCCTCCTCGAGCGAGATGGTCGCGGGCATGGTGGCGCGCATCCAGATGCTGCCCTCCTCCAGCGTCGGCAGGAACTCGCCGCCGAGGCGCGAGAACTGGAAGCCGCCGGCCGCCAGCAGCACCAGCGCCAGGCCGAGCGTGGCGGCACGGGCGCCCATCGCCCGGCGATAGAGAAACTGGTGCGCCATAGCGAGCCAGCGGACGATGGGCATGGTCCGCTCCTGCGTGTCCTCGTTGAAGAGGATGCCGGCCAATGCAGGGGCCACGGTGAAGGTCGCGATCATCGCGCCGCCGATGGCATAGGCGTAGGTCTTGGCCATCGGGCCGAAGATGCGCCCCTCGATGCCGCCCATGGTGAAGAGCGGCAGGAAGGCCGCCACGATGATGAGCGCCGAGAAGAAGATCGGCGTCGCCACCTCGCCGCCCGCGGCCAGGATGGTGATGTGCACGCCCGAAAGCCCGCGCGGCGGCCGCCGGAAGCGCGGATAGGGCGAGTGCTGCGCCATGTGCAGGTGGCGGTAGATGTTCTCCACCATGATGACGGTCGCATCCACCAGCAGGCCGAAATCGAGGCTGCCGAGGCTGAGCAGGTTCGCGCTCTCGCCGCGCAGCAGCATCACGATGACGGCGAAGAAGAAGGCGAAGGGGATGGTGGCTCCCACCACGAAGGCGCCGCGCAGGTCGCCCAGGAAGAGCCACTGGATGAAGACCACCAGGCAGATGCCGATGATGATGTTCTTCACGACATGGTGCGTCGTCTGGTCCACCAGCTCGCGCCGGTCGTAGATCGGCACGACATGCACGCCGGGCGGCAGCACGCCGCCGGCGTTGATGGCGCGGAGCTCGTCCTCGACGGCGTGGATGGTGGGCAGCGTCTGCTCGCCGCGGCGCATGAGCACCACGCCCATCACCACATCGTCAGCCGCGTCCTGCCCGGCGATGCCCATCCGGGGCAGGTTGCCGGTCTGCACCCGGGCCACGTCGCCGACCAGGATCGGCACGCCGTTGGCCGCGCCGAGCACGACGGATTCGATGTCGTCCACGCTGCGGATCAGGCCCACGCCCTGCACCACGGCCGATTGCGGGCCGATGTCCACGAGCCCGGCGCCGACCGTCGCCCCGCCCTGGCCGATCGCATCCACCACCTGGTGGATGCTGAGCCCGTAGGCCGAGAGCCGCGCGAGGTCGATCACCACGTTGAAGGATTTCGTGGGCCCGCCATAGGCGGTGACGTCGATGACACCCGGCACGCGCTTGAAGCGCCGCTGCAGCACCCAGTCCTGGATCACGCGCAGGTCGGTCGGCGAGAAGCCGGGCGGGCCCTCGACGCGGTAGCGCAGGATCTCGCCGATCGGCGACCAGGGGCTGATCTGCGGCTGCACCCCGGCCGGCAGGTTGATCTGGCCGAGCCTGTTCAGCACGTTCTGCTGGGCATCCGGATAGGTCGAGGCATAGGTGAACTGCGCCTGCACCACGGACAGCCCGAAGAGGCTGGTGCTGCGGGTGGTGCGCAGGTTGGGCATGCCGGAGAGCCCGACCTCGAGCGGGATGGTGATGTAGCGCTCGATCTCCTCGGCGCTCTGCCCGGCATTCTGGGTGATGACCACGACCGTCGGCGGCACCGGGTCCGGATAGGCCTCGATGTTGAGGTGCAGGAAGCCGTAAGCCCCGGCACCGACGAAGGCCAGGAAGAGGAGGACGACGAGCGCCCGCTTCTGCAGCGAGAAGGCGATGACGTGGCGCATGGGGGGGCCGCCGGGTTGCGAGCGTCCAACATGGGCCTGTTCAGCTTGCGTTCAGCTTTCTGTCATCTGATCTTTCGTTCAGCTTCGGTTCAGCTTTCGGATCGGCTCCACGTCTGGACGAAGCGGCCGGGCGCAGTGATCCTACGGCATGGTTTTCCGTTCCGCCTGCCGCGAGGCGCTCGGCGCCCCCGCGCTGGCCATGGCCGCCACCTTCCTGGCCTTCGGCGCAGCGGTGCAGGCGGCGGGGCTCGGCATCTTCTGGGGGCTGGCGGCGGGCCAGCTGGTCTACGGCATGCCCGGGCAGATGGTGCTGCTGGCGGCGGTGAACGCGCCGGGCGGGCCGCTGCCGGCGGTGCTCGGCGCCGTCGCGGCCAATGCGCGCTTCCTGCCGATGGCCGTGGCGCTCGCGCCCTGGCTCGGACCCCGCGGGCCGGCGCGCTTCCTGGCGCTGCCCTTCATCGCCGTGACCGCCTGGGCCATGGCGATGCGGCGGCTGCCCGACATCCCGCCGGCGGACCGGCTCACCTGGTATCTCGGCTTCGCGCTGACCTCCTGGACGGTGGCGGGGCTCTCGACCTGGCTCGGCTATGCGATCGCGCCGATGCTCGACGGCTGGATCCTGGCGGCGCTGCTCTTCATCAACCCGCTCTACTTCGGCACGATCCTGGCCGGCGAGACGCGCTTCGCGCCGGCCCGGCGCGCGGTGATCTGCGGCGCCGTGGCGACGCCGCTGGTCCTGCTGCTGCCGGCCTCCTGGGCGCTGCTGGGCGCGGGGCTGGTCGGCGGGACGGCGGCTTTCCTGTGGGGACGACGTGCTGAGCGCCGCTGAGCTTGCGCTCCTCCTGCTGATCCTGGCCTGTGCAGCGATGCGCGCGGTCGGGCTGCTGGTGGCGGGCCGGCTGCGGACGGACCATCCCTTCGTGCGCTGGGCGGCCTCGGTGGCGCTGGCGACGCTGACGGCCTTCGTGCTGGCGGCGGTGATCGCGCCCGGCGGAATCCTGACGGAAATCCCGCTGGTGTCGCGGGTGGCGGGACTTTCGGCCTCGGTCGCGGTCCTGTTCTGGCGCGGCGGGCTGGCGCTGCCGGTGCTATCAGGGCTCGCGGTGACGCTGGGGTTGGCGGCGCTTTGAAGCGGGATGACCGGAGGTCTGAGGCCCGCGACCCCGGCGGTCAGTCCATCGTCACATTGGCGCGGCGGAACAGCGGGCCCAGCCGGGCCATGTCCTCGGCCAGGTAGCGCGCGAATTCCTCGGGGCTGCTGGTCTCGACGTCGATGCCCGCATCCTCCAGCGAGGCGCGGACCTCCTGGTCGGCCAGCGTCGCCTTCAGCGCGTCGGAGAGGATGGCGAGGCGCGGCGCCGGCGTGCCGCCGGTGGACAGCAGCCCGTACCAGGTGACCGCCGCGACCTCGGGAAAGCCCTGCTCGGCCGCGCTCGGCAGGTCGGGCGCCGCCGCGCTGCGGCGCGCGCCGGTCAGCGCGATCGCGCGCACCGTGCCGTTGCGCAGAAAGGGCAGCATGGGCGCCAGCACGACGGCATAGAGCTGCACCCGCCCCGCCAGCAGGTCGCTCATGACCGGGCCAGAGCCGCGATAGGGCACGTGCTCCATCTCGATGCCCAGCGCCTCGTTGAGCATCAGCCCCGCGACATGGTTCGCGCTGCTGACGCCGGAGGTGGCGTAGCTGACCGTCGTGCGCCGCGCGTAGTGCTGCAGGTCCCGCAGGTTCCGCACCGGCAGGCTCGGCGTGATGAAGATGGCCAGCGGGCTGCTGCCGACCAGGCTGATGGGCGCCAGCCCGGTCTGCGGGTCGTAGCCGAGGTTGGAGCGCAGCAGGTGGTTGCCGGTGAGGCTGCCGCCCGCGAAGAGGATCGTGTAGCCGTCAGGCTCCGCCCGGGCCACGGCCTGGGCGGCGATCAGCCCGCTGGCGCCGGAGCGGTTCTCGACGACCACCGGCTGGGACAGCCGGCGCGACATGCCGTTGGCGAGGATGCGGCCGACCACGTCGTTGCTGCCGCCCGGCGGCAGGGGGATGACCATGCGGACCGGCCGGTCCGGATATTCCGCCCGCGCCGGCCCGGCCGCCGACAGCAGGCCGGCCGCGGCGAAGGACGTGAGTCCCCGCCGGCCCCATGACGTCTTCCGCATCACGCTGCTCCCTTGCGATTTTCTTCTTTTGTGGCGGGCCGGGCCGCGCGTCAGGCCGCCTGTTCGAGCGTGGAGGCGCTGTCGGTCAGCGTGGTGCGGCGCAGGTCGCGCGGATACTTCGCGTCGTCGTAGTCGCGCCCGCGATGCATGGTGCAGCGGTTGTCCCACATCACGAGGTCGCCGGCCTTCCACTTGTGCGCGTAGACGAACTCGCGCTGGGTGGCGTGCTCGGTGAGGTCCCGCAGCAGCATCAGCGCCTCGGGCCGCGCCATGCCGGCGATGGCGCCGATATGCGAGGAGAGGAACAGTGCCAGCCGGTTCGATCCGGGATGCCGGCGCACGAGCCGCTGCGGCACCGGCGCGAAGGCGGCCTTCTCCTCCTCGCTGAAGTCGAAGCCCAGCGCGCCCTTCGAATAGAGCCGGCTATGCTCGCAGACGAGGTTGCGGAGCTGATCCTTCTTCCAGTCGGGCAGCGCGTCCCAGGCCGCGCGCATGTCGGCGAACTCGGTCTCACCGCCCTCGGGCGGGACGACATGGGCGCTGAGCAGCGAGTATTTCGCGGGAATCCGCTTGTAGCTGCTGTCGCTGTGCCAGAGCCGGTTGCCCAGCATGAAGAGCCGCCGGCGATCGTCGCGCTCCAGCAGCTTGCTGGAGGCGTTGAGGTTCGAGATGTCGGAGATGTTCGGGTCGGCGATGCGCGGCCCGGCATTCGCCTCGATCCGCTTGTAGGCGGCGTCCTCCAGCGGGCCCAGGGCGCGGCTGAAGGCCAGCTGCGCCTCGTTGCTGAGCGGCGCCTCGCGGCGGAACACCAGGACGGCGTACTGGTCCATCCCCGCGTCGATCGCGTTCCGGTCCTCGACGCTGAGCGGCGCGCCGATGTCCACGCCCGAGACCTCGGCGGCGAAGTGCGGATTCAGGGGCTTGAACGTGACGGCCATGGTGATCCTCCGGTTCGTTTTTCTTGACAGAAGCGATGAGGCGGCCGGTTTTGCCGTGAACGCACAGAAGAGATGGCGAGGAATGATGCGGCTTCCTGTCGGGATTCGGCTTCTGGCACCGCTCCGTCTTCGGGATAGAGTTCGCGTGCTTCCCGTATCCTGCTTCGCCTGCGTGTTTCTGCTTCCGTCCCCTGCGAGGTCCAGCCGGTCCCCTTTCCGCCGATTATAAGCTTCGCGCCGCGGCCCCTAAGCGATTTAAAGTCATGCGGCTTGTGAGCTTTCCTGCGAGGCGCCGGCGCCGAACCCGGCCCCGACAGGAGGGACGGGAGGACGTCGATGGTCATGCCGCGCCGGCGCCTGCCGCCGCTGAACTCGCTGCGCGCCTTCGAGGCCGCGGCCCGGCAGGGCAGCCTGGCCCTGGCTGCCGACGAGCTCTGCGTCACCCACGGCGCCATCAGCCGCCACATCGCCAAGCTCGAGGAATTCCTCGGCACCAAGCTCTTCGACCGCCGGCCGCAGCACATGGTGCCGACGCCCGTGGCCGCCGCCTATGCGGAGCGGCTGCGCTTCCTCTTCGACCAGATGCAGCAGGCCACGCTCGACGGCTTCGGCCATGCGCCCTCCGGACATGTGCTGCGCATCGCCGTGCTGCCGACCTTCGCGGCCCGCCTCCTGGTCCCGCGCCTGGCGCGGCTGCGCGAGCGGCTGCCGGGCGTGGCGCTGGACATCGACACCTTCCACGCCCCGCCGCCCGACCCGCGCTCGGAGCCCTTCGATGCCGTCATCCGCTGGGGCCATGGCGATTCGCACGACGTCGCCCGGCGCGAGCTGTTCCGGGAGGAACTGGTGCCGGTCTGCAGCCCGGATTTCGCGCGGCGCTGGCGGGTCGAGCACCCGGACGACCTCGCCGCCACGCCGCTGCTCCGCGTCCTCCAGCGCCCGAGCGACTGGGAGGCCTGGCTGCGCGAGGTGCGGGCGACCTGCGTCGATCCGCAGGGCGGCGTCCGGATCGAGAATTCGAGCCTGGCCTACCAGGCCGCCATCGACGGGCTCGGCGTGGCACTGGCGGCCACCGCCTATGTGCAGGAGGAGTTCCGCCGCGGCCGGCTGATCCCGCTCTTCGACCACCGGCTGCGCACCGGCCGCTCCTGCTACGTGGTCACGGCGCTGCACAGGGCGAAGTCGCCGATGGTGGCGGCCTTCCTGGACTGGCTGGAGGAGGAGACGGCGGAACTGGACCCCGGAAGGCGGGTGGTCGCTAACGCGGGATAGGCGTCGCCGAGACGTGGAGGTCGGCGAAGCGCCAGCCCTCCGCATCCCGCAGGATCGTGCCGTTCGCCCGCAGCACCGCGGTTCGCTCGGGACGCACGAGCCGGCAGATCGCCGAGAACAGCGCCACATCCGGCGCCGGCCGCTGGAAGACCGGCTCGCAGGTCATGGTGCCCGGCGCAGACCTGGCCCAGGCGGTCTGGAAATAGCCGAGCGCGCCTTCCGGCCCCCGCAGCATCCCCGGCACCGACGAGCCGATGAAGGTCGCATCCGGCCGGAACAGCGCGGCCTGGGCGGCGGCGTCCTGCGAGTGGAAATTGGCCGCGAAGCGGTCGAGGACGGCCTGCGGGCTCTCCTGTCCGGCCTTGGCTGGACCCATCTGGGCCGCGCCGCTCATCGCCACCACCGCCGCGAGGAACAGGGAACGCATCCGCCCACCCCTCCCAGTCCGAGAATGTCCCGCATCATGATCCCTTCCAGGAGGCCGGCCAACAAAAGCCGATGGCTCAATCGACCTTGATGTTCCGCTCGCGGATCAGCCGGCCCCAGCGCTCGTAGTCGCGCGCGATGACCTGCTCCATCTCGGCCGGCGTGTTGCCGACGGCGTCGAGCCCGGCCGCGGCCATGCGCTGGACCACCGGCGGGTGCGCCACCGCCTCGCGCACCGCGGCGCCGATCCGCTCGATCGCCGCCGGCGGCGTGCCGGCCGGGACCGCGATGGCGCCCCAGCTCTGCGAGGTCGCCTCGGCGAGGCCCGCTTCCGTGAAGGTCGGCAGGTCCGGCAGCAAAGCGAGGCGGTGTTCGCCGCTGGTCGCCAGCGCGCGGATGGCGCCGGCGCGCACCTGGGCGATGGAGCTGGCCGGCTGGTCCAGCATCACCTGCACCGTGCCGTTCACCAGGTCCGACATGGCCTGGCCCGAGCCGCGATAGGGCACGTGCACCATCTGGATGCCCGAGACCGCCATGAAGAGCTCGGTGAAGATATGCGTGCCCGAGCCGACGCCCGAGGTCGCGAAGGAGAGCTGCCCCGGCCGCGCCCGCGCATAGGCCAGGAACTCGCCGATGTCGCGCGCGGGGATGCGCGGGTTCACCACCACGATGACGTCGGAGGTGAAGATCATCGAGGCCATCGAGAGCTCGCGCCGCACGTCCACCGCGCGCATGAGCCCGAGATGCGGCGCGAGCGTGAAGGCGCCGTTGGTGGCGACCAGCAGCGTGTAGCCGTCCGGTGCGCTGCGGGCCGCGGCCTCGACGCCGACCGCGCCGCCGGCGCCCGTGCGGTTCTCGACCACCACGGACTGGCCCAGCGTCTCGCCCATGCGCTCGGCGATGAGGCGGCCGCCGACATCGGTGCTGCCGCCCGGCGCGAAGGGGACGATGAGGCGCAGCGGCCGGATGGGCTGCCAGGCCGGCTGGGCCTGAACGGCACAGGGAGCCAGGGCGGCGGCGGCCAGGAGGCCGCGTCGGGCGATCTTCATTCTGGGGACGTTTCCGGTGTTGTTGGCGATTATGCGGAGAGAAAGGCCTCGGCCTCCACCTCGACCAGGAATTTCGGGCTGGCGAGCCCGGCCACGATCAGCAGCGTGCTGGTGGGCGCCGCGCCCTCCATCGCCTCGTCGCGGAGGGCGCGCCAGGGGGCGACGAGGGCCGAATCCGTCAGGAAGACGGTCATCTTCACGATGTCCGCCGGGCCCATGCCATGGGCGGCCAGCACCGCCTTCAGATTCGCGAGCGCCTGCCGGATCTGCGCCTTGCCGTCGGCGGGCACGGTGCCGTCGAGCGCCATGCCGATCTGGCCGGAGATCACCAGCCGCTTGCCGGGCCCCTCGACCAGGGCGGCCTGGGAGTAGCGGGAGGCGGGCTGCGGCGCGCCCTCGGGGTTGGAGAAGGTGATCATAGGGCCTCGCGGCTGACGGGGGGCGGGGGCGCGCCGGTTCCCTCCACGAGGTAGGGACGCAGCGCGCGTCGGATCTGGAACTCGAACTCGGTGTTCAGGTCGAACATGGTCTGGCGGAGCAGCGATTCCGCCACGATCCGGCGCTCGTTCGGTGTGCTCTCCGCGGTCTGCGAGCGCTCGGCCGAGGCCTCGGCATAGCCCAGCCGCCGGTCGTTCTCGCCCAGGATCTCCAGGCGCGCGGTGAGCTGGCAGGTGAGCTGCTCGCCGGGATCCGCGGCGAAGACGCCGACACGCCCCGCGCTGCGGGCGCGGACGATCTGCGCGCGGGTGACGGCGAAGCGCGCACGGTTCTGCGTGCCGAAGGCGGCCAGCCGGTCGCGGCCCATGATCAGCACGGCCTCGGGCGCGGTGGGCTGCAGGGTGCGGCCGATGTCGTTGGGGCCGCCATTTGGCGTGCGGTCCTCGGTGACGATCGCCGAGACGTCCAGGCGGATCTGCGTGAGATGGGCATAGGAGATGGGCGGCCCCTCCACCCGCGGCGGCGGCGTGGAGGCGCAGGCCCCCAGCGCGGCGGGCAGGATCAGTAGGGCGCGGCGTGGCGGCATGTTCTCTCCCTTGGGCTTTCTAGAGCATGATCGCTGAAGGTGAAATCACCGGAAGCGTGAATCATGCTCTCAAAACAACGAACTAGAGGCTTTGCAGAGAGCCCTTGCGAACGGAAAAGGCTCTAGGCATGGCCCGCGGCGCGGTCGATGCTTTCCCGGCTGAAGCGGAAGTCGAAATTGCAGAACTCGCAGGTCATGGTGATGGTGCCGTCCTCGGCCATGTGGTCGAGGTCGTCGGTGGGGAAGCCCTCCAGCACGCCCAGCAGCCGCGAGCGCGAGCAGCGGCAGCCATAGGCCAGCGCGCGGGACTGGCCGACCATCAGCCCCTCCTGGTGGAAGAGCCGGTAGAGCAGCCGCTCGGGCGCCAGCCCGTCGTCCAGCAGCTCCTCCTCCTTCAGCGTGCCGGCCAGCGCGAGGGCGGTGTTCCACGCCTCTTCCTGGTCCTCCGAGTCGAGCTCCGGGCCGATGCCGCCCTCGCCGGCCACGCGCTCCATGATGAAGGCGGCGGCGCGCCAGCCCTCCGCCGTCTTGGCGCAGGCGAGGCGGACATGGGTGCGGAGCTGCTCGGAGGTGGCGAAATAGGTGCCGGTCATCTCCGTCAGGTCCGTGCCCTCGATGGCGACGATGCCCTGGTAGCGCTCCATCTCCGGCCCCTGGTCGCAGGTGAAGGCCAGGTAGCCGCGGCCGAGCAGCGCCCGGGCCGAGGGATTCTTGCCGTACATGGAGAGCTTGTCCGGCTCGATCCGGGCATAGCCGCGCAACTCGCCGGCATCGGTGCAATCGGCGAGGAGCATGGAGATCGGCCCGTCGCCCTTGGCCTGAAGCGAGAAGCTGCCGCGGAACTTGAGCGCGGCGGCGAGGCCAGCCGTCAGCGCCAGCGCCTCGCCCAGCAGGCGGGTCACGGCGTCGGGCGCGGCGTGGCGGGTGAGGAGGGCCTCGGCCAGCGGGCCCAGGCGGACGAGCCGCCCGCGCACCGGCTTGCCGTCGAGGTGGAAGGGGGTGACGCCGCGGGGCACGACGAGGTCGGGCACCGGCGGGCGGTCATGGTCGAGGAAAGGGGGAGTCGGCTGGGTCACGCCCACCGAGATAATGCAGACGGCCCCCGGTTGCGAGGGACGCAACCGGCCGAGGCGAAAGCCGAGGCCGTGAAGCGCCCTCCCTGCTACGGCAGCACCAGGACCAGGATCTGCACCACCGCCCCCAGCGCGACCAGGATCAGGGCGATCCGGCCGAGCTGGTCCGGGTGGGGCAGCTTCAAGCGGCGGCGGCCGCGCTCCGGCGCGCCCGCGGGGGCTTGGTCAGCATGGCGCGCAGCAGCTGCTTGAGCTGCATGCGGTCCACGGCGGGGAAGCGGCCCATGACCTCGGCCTCGTGCGCCTTGGCGGAGACCAGCAGGTCGCGCACCATCTGCTCGCCGCGCGGCAGCATCTGGATGCGGACGACGCGGCGGTCGCGCTGGTCGGGCAGGCGCTTCACGATGCCGTCGCGGACCATGCGGTCCAGCAGCTTGGTCATGGTGGGCTGCTGCAGCAGGCAGGCCTCGGCCAGGCCGGTGACGGTCTCGCCCGGGCTGCCGGAGAGGGTCGCCAGCACGCGCCAGACGGGGACGGAGATTCCGGCCTTGCGCAGGGTCGTGTGGAATTCCGACGAGATCGCGTGCGAGGCACGCGCCATCAGATAGAGCAGATAATCATCGACAAATCGCTCATTTGTGGAGGCCGAGCGAACCAGAATCCCATCCATGAAACATCCCCTGACCCGGTTGATTTCGTGGGGGAGATTGGTCGTCGCGTTCACCGGCATGCAATTAAGGGGAATTACGGATCGCTGACATATGAGTTTTCATGAGATAGGCTGACGGCGTCCGAGGAGCCGAAGCTTGCCCGTCATCGCCCTGGAACCCTCCTGGATCGAGGCCTTCGAGGCGGTGTTCCGCCGGTGCCGGGTGGCGGAGGGGGAGGCGGTCTGCCTCCTGGCCGAGAGCCGCTCGCGGGAGGTCAACATCGCGCTCGCCGAGGCGGCGCTGGCGCGGATCGGGGCCCGGTACTTCCGCTGCACGCTGCCCACGCCGCGGCAATCCGCGCCGGTGCCGGTGCGCTCGACGGGGGCGTCGCGCGCCGTCGCCGGGCATCCGGCCGCGCTGGCGGCGATGGCGGCCTCGCCCTTCATCGTGGACCTCACCGTCGAGGGCCTGCTGCATGCACCGGAACTCAAGCGAATCCTCGGTGCGGGCAGCCGCGTGCTGATGGTCAGCAACGAGCATCCCGATGCGCTGGAGCGCCTGGTCCCGACGGATGAGGACGAGGTCGTCGCCCGGGCCGCGGTGAAGCGCGCGCGGGCGGCGAAGCGCATGCACGTGTCTTCCGCCGCGGGCACCGACCTTGATGTCGCGATGGAGGGCGCGCCCAGCGTCGGCGTCTGGGGCTGGACCGACCGGCCCGGCACCATCGCGCATTGGCCCGGCGGCATCCTCGTGAGCTTCCCACGTGAGGGAAGCGTGCAGGGCCGGCTGGTGCTCGATGCCGGCGATGTGAACCTCACCTTCAAACGTTATATGGAATCGCCGGTGGCCCTCACCATCGAGGACGATCACATCACCCGCATCGAAGGGCAGGGCGCCGATGCGGAGATGATGCGCCGCTATCTGGAGGCCTGGGGCGACCGCGCGGCCTATGCGGTGTCCCATGTGGGCTGGGGCCTGAACCGCCGCGCGCGCTACGAGGCGCTGACCTTCTACGACCGCGAGGACACCAACGGCACGGAGCTGCGCGCCGTGGCGGGCAACTTCCTCTTCTCGACGGGCGCGAACGAGTTCGCGAACCGCTTCACCGAGGGGCATTTCGATATCCCCGTCTTCAACACCACGATCACGCTCGACGGCGAGGCGGTCGTGCGGGAGGGCAGACTGCTGTGACCATCGAGGCGGGGGAGGGCCCGGCCGTGCTGCTGCTGCACGGCATCGGTGGGCGCGCGAGCCTGTGGCGGCCGACCATCGACGCGCTTTCCGCAGACCACCAGGTCATCGCCATGGACATGCCGGGTTATGACGGCGTGGCGCCGGCGCTGGACAGCTTTGCCGCGGTGGCGGATGCGGCGATGGCGCTGCTCGCCTCGCGCGGGATTCCGCGTGCCGATGTCGTGGGACATTCCCTGGGTGGGATGGTCGCGCTGGAGATGGCGCTGCGACATCCGGAGCATGTGCACCGGCTGGTGATCGTCGCGAGCTCCCCCGCCTTCGGCAGCCGCGATCCGGCCTTCCGCGAGGCGTTTCTGGCCGCGCGCCAGAAGCCGCTGGACGAAGGGCTCGGCATGGCGGGCGTGGCGCAGGCGCTGGTACCGACCATGCCGGGTCCATCGGCCGATCCTTCCGCGATCCCCGCGGCCATCGCCGCCATGGCTGATGTGGACGAGCGTGCCTATCGCACGACCCTCGGCATGCTCACGGGCTTCGACCGGCGCGGCGATCTGGGGAAGGTCTCGCAGAAGAGCCTGCTCATCGCCGGCGAGGCGGATGCGACGGCGCCGCCGCGCGGCATGCAGCGCATGGCCGATGCGATGCCCGATGCGCAGCTCCTGGTGATCCCCGGCGTCGGGCATCTGCTGCCGCTGGAGGCGCCGGACGCCTTCCATGCCGCGCTGCGGGATTTTCTGGCGTGAGCGCCCGGTCGTGAGCGACTGGCGGCTGCACTGGCTGGAGGCCGCCGGACCGCTCTCGCCCTGGCGCGAGGTGCTGACGGCCGAGATCCTTACCGGCTGCAAGGCGGCGGACCGTCGCGCCACGCTGCCGGCCGTCGACATCCTCGTCCAGAACGTGCCGCGCTCCGGCATCCCCGAGCTCGGCATGGGCGCCAATGCCTACCGGCCCAGCTGCTTCAGCCTGTCGCTCGATCCGCAGAATCCGCGCTTCGGGGACTCGCTGGCGGAGGGCGCGGTGCAGCGCCTCGTGGTGCACGAGCTGCACCACTGCCTGCGCATGGCCGCGATCGGCTGGAATCACACGCTGGGCGACGCGCTGGTGAGCGAGGGGCTCGCCGGCCACTTCGTGCACGAGTGCCTGGAGACGCCGCCGGAGCTGTGGGAGACCGCGCTGGGCGCGGAGGCTCTCGCTGCCTGGACCGGGCGCGCGCAGGGCGAGGCCGAGGCGCTCCACTACGACCACGCCGCCTGGTTCTACGGCGGAGCCTCGCCCTACCGCCGCGACGATGCCGCGCCGCCGCGCTGGGCCGGCTATGCCATCGGCTTCGACCTGGTGGGGCGCTACCTGCGCCTGCATCCGGGGGCGCGGCCGTCGCAGCTCTGCGGCATCCATGCGGCGCGGCTGCTGAAGGACGTCTGGCCGTGAGCGATGCCCCCATCTTCGATGTCGGCGGCTTCCGCCTCTCGCCCTTCGAGGCGGAGCTGACGACGCGGGCGCGCGAGTTCGGGGCGCGTGTGCTCGCGCCGCGCGCCGCGCGCTGGGACCGCGAGGCGAGCTTTCCGACCGACAATTACGACGACATGCGGAAGGAAGGCTGGCTCGGCATCTGCGTGCCGCTCGAGGAGGGCGGGATGGGCGCGGATTTCCGGGCCTATTGCCTCGCCGCGGCCGAGTTCGGGCGATACTGCGGCGCCACCGCGCTCACCTGGAACATGCATGTCTGCAGCACGCTCTGGACGGGGTTGCTGACCGACGACCTGGAGATGGATGCGGCCACGCGCGCGCTGCACCGCGAGCGGCGCGGCCTGCACTACGCGAATATCCTGGAGCGCGGCGCGGTCTTCTCGCAGCCGTTTTCCGAAGGCGGCGCGGCCGCGGCCGGAACCGTGGCCTTCGGCACGACGGCCACGCCCGTCGAAGGCGGCTTCCGCATCAACGGGAAGAAGATCTTCGCGTCGCTGTCGGGCCACGCCGACTATTACGGCATTCTCTGCACCGAGGTGCATGGCGACGAAAAGCTCTCGCGCCGCGACACGCTGTATCTTGCGATTCCCAAGGACGCGCCGGGTGTCAGCGTCGAGGGCGATTGGGATCCGCTGGGCATGCGCGGCACGGTCAGCCGGAACCTGATCTTCCGCGACGTCTTCGTGCCGGAGAGCGCGGCGCTCATGCCGCCCGGGCTGTATTTCCAGGCGGCGAGCCGCTGGCCGCACATGTTCATGACGCTGACGCCGACCTATATGGGCCTCGCCCAGGCGGCCTACGACTTCTGCGTGCGCTACCTGCGCGGCGAGCAGCCGGGCACGCCGCCGGTGAAGCGGCGGATGTATCCCACGAAGCAGATCGCCGTCGCCGAGATGCGCGTGATGCTGGAGCAGACCAAGGCGCTCTGGTTCCAGGCGATCTCAGAGGCCGGCCCCGATCCCTCCAAGGAGCAGATCCTGCGCGCTCTGGCGGCACAGAACACGGTGATGGAGAACGCCAGCGCCATCGCCACCAAGGCGGTGCGCACCTGCGGCGGCCAGGCGATGCTGAAGTCGCTGCCGCTGGAGCGCATCTACCGCGACAGCCGCTGCGGCTCGCTGATGCTGCCCTGGACGGCGGAGCTCTGCATCGACCGCATCGGCCGCGACGCCCTCTACGAGAAGGGCGAGACGGATTGAGCGGAACGCTTTCTGATCGAAAGGGCAGGAAACTGAGTTTCCTGCCGGGGGGTGGCCGCGAAGCGGAGACAACGAGGGGCGGAGCCCCTCGATGAGCTTCGATCTGAATGCGCTGGCCCCCCTGATCGACGCCGAGGAGATCGCGCTGCGGCATGCGGGCGCCGAGAAAGGCGATCGCATCGGCTGGATCGGGCTGAACGATCCTTCGATGATCGCGCTGCTCTTCGCCTGCGAGCGGCTGGGCCTCACGCTGGTGCCGCTGAACTGGCGGCTGGCGGCCGACGAGCTGCAATGGATCGCCGAGGATGCCGGGCTGCACCTGGTGCGCCACGGCCCTTCGAGCGGCGCGGTGGCGCCGCGCCCGATGCCTACCGAGGCGCGCTGCGACGCGCTGCTCATCGGCTATACTTCCGGCACGACAGGTAGGCCGAAAGGCGCGATGCTCTCGGCGGCTGCGCTGCACGCCAATGCGGAGAACGCGAAGCAGGTCTTCGAGCTGACGCCCGAGGATCATGTGCTGACGGTGCTGCCGCTCTTCCACGTGGGTGGGCTCAACATCCAGACCGTGCCGGCGCTGCTGGCCGGCGCGCGCGTGACGCTGCTGCCGAAATTCGACCCCGACGGCTTCTTCGACGCCGTGCGGGCGCATCGGCCGACGCTGACCTTGCTCGTGCCGGCGGTGATGGCGGCGCTGGTGAACCACCCGCGCTGGCCCGTGGAGGACTTGTCCTCGCTGCGCGCGATCGGCGCCGGCTCCTCCGAGGTGCCGATGGCGCTCATCCAGGCCTTTCATGAGCGCGGCATCCCGGTCCAGCAGGTCTACGGCATGACGGAGACGAGCCCCATCGCGATCGCGCAGACGCGCGCGGAGGCGCTGGCGGCGCCGGGCTCCATCGGCCTGATGGCGCCGCTCTGCGAGGCGCGGATCGGCGCCGCGGGCGAGATCGAGATCCGCGGGCCCAACGTGATGTCCGGCTACTGGCAGCGCCCGGTGGAGACGGCCGAATCCCTGCGCGACGGCTGGTTCCGCACGGGCGATGTCGGGCACCAGGACGCCGAGGGCCGCTTCTGGTTCACCGACCGGCTGAAGCGCGTCATCATCTCGGGCGGCGAGAACATCTACCCGGCCGAGCTGGAGCGCGTGCTGCACGAGTTGCCCGGCCTGCTCGAATGCGCCGTGATCGGCCGCGTCGACCCGCGCTGGGGCGAGGTGCCCATCGCCGTCGTCGTGGCCACGCCGGAATTCGACGAGGCCGAGATGGCGGCGCATTTCGAGCGCAGGCTCGCGCGCTTCAAGCATCCGCGCGGGGTGATCCGCGTCGCGGAACTGCCGAAGACCGCGCTCGGCAAGGTGCAGGTGGAGAAGCTGCACGCGCTTACGGAAGGCGGCGGCGTCTGATCGCCTGAGGCTTCTTCGGCCTCAGGCGTGAATCAGCCGCCCGGCGGCCCGCCTCTGCTCGTAGGCGCGCGCGTGCAGCGCGGCCATGTCGTGGATCGCCGTGTCGATGCCAGCGCGCTGCGCCGCCTCGGCGAGAAAGCCCAGGATGTGCTCGCCCTCGATGCGGTTGCCGGCCTCGACGTCGCGCAGCATGGAGGTGGCGTAGGCGCTGGCCGCATCGTTGAACAGCGCGCGGTACTCGGCCATGAAGGCGTCCGGCATGGGATGGCCGTGATGCGTCGCTATGGCGGCGTTGCGCTCCAGGATGGCGAGCAGCAGGGGCGATCCGCCGGCGCGCACGATCTCGCCGACATTGGCGCGCATCAGCACCGTGCCGACGGCGCTGGTGCCGAGATGCACGAGCTTTTCCCACAGGCGCTGGTTGATGTTGGCGACCGCCTTGGCCTCGACGCCGACCGCCTTCGCATAGGCCGCCTCCAGCGCCTGCACGCGCGGGCTCATGGAGCCGTCGAGCTCGCCGAAGGTGAGCCAGCGCCAGTCGTTGAGCTGCTTCACCACGCCATCGGGCGTCAGCGTCGCCTGGATCTTGCAGAGCCCGCCCAGCACGCGCTCCGCGCCGAATTCCCGCTTGAGCGTGTCGATGTGCGAGAGCCCGTTCAGCACGGGGAGGATGGCGGTGCGATCATCCACGCCGGGGCGGATGGTGGCGATGGCGTCGTCCAGGTCGTAGGCCTTGTTGCTCAGCAGGATGACGTCCCAGCCGGGCTGCAGCTCGGCAGCCTGGATCGTCTTCACGGCGAGCTTCGCGGGGCCGAACTGGCTTTCGAGGACGAGGCCGTCCTTTGCCAGCGCCGCAGCGCGTCCGGGGCGGACGAGGAAGGTCACGTCGCCGCCGGCCTCGGCCAGGCGGCCGCCGAAATACCCACCCAGCGCGCCCGCGCCCAGCACCAGAACCCGCATGAGACATGTCCTCTTCGAACTTTCGCCGAACATCGCGCGTCCCGTGATCCCCGCCTAGGTGGCCGCGATGCAATCCATCTCGATGTCGAAGGGCCCGAACCAGGAGGGCACGGTGATGAAGATCCGCGCGGGCGGGTCCTTCGGGAAGTAGCGCGCGTAGATCGCGTTGATGGCGCCGAAGGCCTCCGGCCTGGTGCAGTAGACGTTGCACTTCAGCACGTTCTCCAGAGAGGTGCCGGCGGCCTCCAGGCAGAGCTTCATCTGCTCCAGCACGATCTCGGTCTGGCGCTCGATGGGCCCCTCGGCGATCTCGCCGGTCGCCGGGTCGAAGGGCGGCAGGCCGGAGACATGGACATATCCCGCGCCGCGGACCACGGGCGAGACCGGCGCCTGCCGCCGCTCCAGGAAGGTGGACAGGGGCTCGACGCGGATGGCTTCGCGCTTCATCGGGAGATTCCTTCGTTGCAGGAGCGGAACCTGCCCGGGGACGCGGCTGCGACGTTACGGAAGCTGCCGTAGCATTCCGCCCTGAAGGCATGGGGGACTCCGATGGAACAGATCGCCGGCGAGGGGCTGGATTGCGCGACTTTGGGCCGCATCGCGGCCGGCGCGCCCGCCGAATTCACGGCTGCGGCCCGTGCGCGCATCTCGGCGGGCGAGGCTCAGCTCGCGGCGCTGATCGCCGACGGCACGCCGATCTATGGCGTCACCACCGGCTTCGGCGCGCTGGACGGCGCGAAGGTCCCGCCCGAGGCCAACCAGGCGCTCCAGCGCAACCTGCTGCGCTCCCACGCGGCGGGCGTCGGCGCGCCCATGCCGGAGCCGGAGGTGCGCGCCATGCTCGCGCTGCGCGCGAATGTGCTGGCGACGGGGATCACCGGCGCCTCGCTCGAAGCGGCCGAGGCGCTGCTGGCCATGCTCAATGCCGGGATGGTGCCGGAGGTGCCGGTGCAGGGCAGCGTCGGCGCCTGCGGCGATCTGGCGCCGCTCGCGCATCTGGTGCTGCCGCTGATCGGTGACGGCTTCTGCCTGTTCCGCAGCGAACGGCTGGACGGCGCGGAAGCCATGGCGCGCGCCGGTCTTGCGCAGATTCCCATGACCGGGCGCGACGGCATCGCGCTCATCAACGGCACGGAGCAGACCACCGCGATCGGCTGTCTGTCCTGGCTCGCCGGCGACGGGCTGATCCGCTGGGCCGAGGCGATCGCCGCGCTCAGCCTGGAGGCGCTGGGCGGACTCAACGACGCCTTCGATGAGCGCGTGGCGCTGGCCAAGCCGCATCCCGGCCAGATCGCGGCCAGCCGGCGGATGCGCGAGCTGACCGAAGGCAGCGTCTCCGTGCTGGCGCCGCGCGCCTCGCGGCTGCGCGACGCGCTGAGCCTGCGGAACATCCCGCAGGTGGTCGGCGCCGCGCGCGACGCCGGCGAGTTCTGCCGCCGCGTGCTGGAGATCGAGATCAACTCGGCGAACGACAATCCGCTCTTCGGCCTCGCGGACGGCTTCGTCACTTCCAACAGCGGCAATTTCCACGGCCAGGCGGCGGCCGAGGCGCTGGATTTCTTCGCGAACGCGCTGACCAGCCTCGCCGTCATCAGCGAGCGGCGCTGCGCGCGGCTGGTCGATCCCGCGACGAACAACGGGCTGCCGGCCTTCCTCATCCATCCCGACGCGACGCCGGGGCGCAACAGCGGCTTCATGATCGCGCAGTACACGGCGGCCTCGCTGGTGGCGGAGCTGCGCATGCGCAGCATCCCCGCCTCGATCCAGTCCGTGCCGACCTGCGCCAACACCGAGGACCACGTGCCCATGGCGCCGCTGGCCGCGCGCCGCTGCGCCTTCGCCGCCGAGACGCTACGGCAGATCCTGGCGATCGAGTTTCTCCTCGCGGCCCAGGCGCTGGATATCCGCGACCATGCGGCGGCGCCAGCGCTGCGCCCGGCCGTGGCGGCGCTGCGCGAGCGGGTGCCGATCATGCGGGAGGACCGGATGATGTCAGTGCAGATCGCCGGCGCCGTGGAAGTGCTCCGGACGAGGGAATCACCTTGATCTGACCAGCTGGCCTGACTAGGTCGGTGCCATGACGACCGTCACGGACACCTATTCGGCCAAGACCCACCTCTCCCGGCAGGTCGAGCAGGGCGAGGAGGTCGTCATCACGCGCCGGGGCAAGCCAGTGGCGCAGCTGGTGCCGGTTCAGCAGGGCCGGCGGCTCATGCGTGCTTGGCGTGCTGAAGGGCAAGATCTCCCGGGCCGATCTCGACTACGACAAGCACTCTGACCCGGAGTGGCAGGCCATGATCGACGAGATGGAAAACAAGCCGATCCTCTGATGCGTCTGCTGCTCGACACGAATGCGCTCATTTTCGCCATCGAGGGCGATCCACGTCTGAGCGCCGCAGCGGCGCGTGCTCTGCAGGACGAGGCGGAAGAAAGCTTCGTCAGCCAGGTGAGTCTCTGGGAGATCGCTGCGAAGCGGAGCACCGGCAAGCTGGACATGGACGTGTCGCAGGCTTTGCGCGGGATGCGGCTCGCTGGATTGCGGCCGCTTGCGATCCAGGACACGCACATCCTGGCCTATCAGGACTTGCCGCGGCTGCCGAGGCATCGAGATCCCTTCGATCGGATGCTCGTGGCCCAGGCGAAACATGAAGGCCTGACGCTGCTGACCCGCGATAGCGCCCTCGCCGAATACGGCGTTCCGATCCTCGCCGCCTGAAGACGCGCACGCCGCCATCCGGGTTGTCCGGAAGGCGGCGGCGCTTTCCCCCGCGCGGCCGCGCCCCGGGGAGGGAGCCCGGACGCGGCAGCCGGGAAGTCATCGCGCGGGGGCGCGCTTCGTCACCGCATCGCGGCGATGTCGATCAGGCTCGTGCCGCGCGGCAGCGCCACCGTGCCGCGGCTGGTCAGCGCGCCGCTCGCGAGGTCGAGCGCATGCAGCGTGCTGCCGGCCATCACGAAGCCCCAGTTGTTCGTGCCGTCGCTCAGGATGTCGAGCGCGACGCTCGCCGGCACCTGCGCGGAGAGCCGTGCGCGGGGTGCCTGCACGCCGTCATTCGGCGGGTTCTGGACGTTGAGGCTGTTGGTCGAGGTGTCGATCGTCAGCAGCATGGTCGCCGTCGCGCCCTGGAGGCTGTTGGTATAGGCGCCGGCGACGACGCGCGGCACGCCCGCCGCGCCGGCCGCGTTCTTCACGCTGCCGTCGGTGGCGGCCTCGCCGGTCTCGACGTTCACGCGCAGGTTCTGGCCGTCCAGGCCCATGATGCGGACGCGGTTGGCGACGGGATTGAAGTCGAAGATCGCGTGGCCCACGGGCTGGAAAGGCACGTTCAGCTGGCTCACCGCGGTGGCGCGGCCGTTGGCGGGATCGAGGGTGACGATCTGGCCCGTGCTGGTGATGCCGTAGAGGCGGCCGTCCTGCGGGCGCTGGTCGATGCCGACCACCGTGCCGTTCGTGCCGGTGATGCGGACGGCCGGCATGGCGCGGCGGGTCTCGCTGTCGATGCGGATGAGCTTGTTGTCGCCGGTCAGGCCGACGAGCGTGGCGGCCTCGGCGCGTGCGGCGGCGAGCAGGGCGACCGTGCCCAGCAGAGCGAGGCGAATTGTGTGGGTCATGGCGTTTCGTCTCCGTTGTCGCGTGGCGTCATCGCCTCGCTGTCGACGTTACGGAGCGCGCTGCGGGACGGATGCAGCGATGCGCGGAATTCGTGCGGCATGCGAAGTTGAGGGATGAGCTCCAAGTATCCGGCCGCAAGGCGGTCGGCGCCGCCCACTCAGCCTTCCGGTGGGCACTCCAGCGGCGCGGCGAAGGCAAGGCGGCGGAGCCGCCGCCCGCCGTCTGAGGGCGAAATCACGTTCCTCCGGCCGCGCTCAGCCGGCCGATGAACAGGATGGGCCCGGTGGGGCGGCCCGTCGGCGAGCCGCCCGGCGGCTCGAGCGTGATCTCGATCAGCATGCCCGGCGAGGGCCGCAGCGTCGTCGGCGTCACGCTGAAGCGCCCGCTCTCCGGCACGAGGCCGAGCGAGGTCGGCGCCGTCGCCCCCTGCGGCAGCGCCCAGAGTTGCGCGACGCGCCCGGCCTCGATCGGGCGCTGGTTGAGCGCGGCGAGGCGGATGGTGTCGCCCTGCGCCTCGACGAGCCAGGCGGGCTGGTCGCGGCTGGTCAGCAGCACCGTCATCAGCGGCGCCGGCGGCGTCGGGCGCAGGACGAGGAAGGCGGCCAGGCCGGCGGCGACAGCGCTCGCGCCGATGCCCAGCGCCGGCCAGGGGAAGCGCCATCCTGTCCGTGCCGGCGCCGCGATCCCGCCGAGGCTGCGCTCGATGCGTGCCCAGAGGTCCGGCGGCGGCGCCTCGGGCGGCGCCAGCGCGAGCAGCGGCGCTAGCCGGCGCTCCCAGCCGGCGACGGAGGCGGCGAGCTCTGCATCGGTCTCCATCTGGGCGCGCAGCTCGGCCGCCTCGCGAGCCTCCAGCGTGCCCAGCACGTATTCGGCGGCGAGGGCGTCGCGCTCCTCCGGGGTCATGCCAGACACTCCCGGAGGCTGAGCAGCCCGCGGCGGATCCAGGCTTTCACCGTGCCGAGCGGCAGCTCCAGCCGGGCCGCGATCTGCGGATGCGAGAGCCCGTCCACGAAGGCGAGCAGGATGCCCTTGCGATTCTTCTCCGGCAGCTGCTCCAGGCAGGAGCGCAGCCGCGCGCCCTCCTCGCCGGCGGCGATGGCGTCGAGCTGGGTCGCCTCGACCGGCGTGTCGCCGAGGGTGGCGTCGTCGGTCGGCATCTCGCGGCCGCGGCGGCGCGCGATGTCGAGCGCGGCGTGCCGGACGACGGCGCCGAGCCAGGCCTCGCCGGCACCGAGCGCGGGATCGAACTGGGCCGCGCGCTTCGCGATGTTGACGAAGCCGTCATGGACAGCGTCGGCGGCGGCGTCGCGGTCGCGCAGGATGGCCATGGCGACGCCGAAGAGTCGCACCGACTGCGCCTTGTAGAGCGATTGCAGCGCCGCGCGGTCGCCGCCGGCGATGCGGGCCAGCAGGGCCGCCGCTTCACTCATCGCACGAGGTTCTGCAGCCGGCCGAGGATGTCGCGCAGGTCGAGGCCCGGCTCGGCCGGCGGCGCGGCGGTGCCGGCGGGCTGCGCGGCGCGGAAGCGCGCGAGGGCGTTGGCGGTGCCGGAGAGGCGCAGCTCGGTCGGCTCGGTCGTGGCCGTCGTGTTGCTGCCGAGGCCGGCCATGCGGACCAGCGCTCGCTCGGCCGCGATCAGCTCCTGCGTGGCGCGATCGGCATCGGCGCGGCGGGGGGCGCAGACGAGGTTGCGCCCTTCCAGCCCGCAGGGCAGCTCCATCATCGCATTGCGGTCGAAGCGCAACTGCGCCGTGCCTGTCACCGCGAGGACCGCGCGCGAGGCGCTGTCGAGCGAAAGGTCGCGCGCCGTCACCACCGGCACGAGCTTGCCGCCGCGGTCCTGGATCTCGAGGCTGAGCCCGGCGCCGACGCTCGGCCGCTCCACCCAGTCCCGGTGCTTCAGGACGCAGGCGGCGCGGTCGGTCATGCGGTCGGTCGCGCAGGTCAGCCGCCAGCTGCCGATCTCCTCGGTCGCGGGCTGGGCCAGGGCGGCGGCCGGCAGCAGGAGCAGGGAGAGGGCGGTGGCAAGCCTGGACATGGGCGCTAGTCTACAGGCCCACAGGAGGAACGGCGATGTCGAAGGTGAGACTCCCCGATGGCACCGAGGTCCCCGCCCTCGGGCAGGGGACCTGGCACATGGGCGAGCGGGGCGGCAACCGGAAGGCCGAGGTCGCCGCCCTGCGGCTGGGCATCGAGCTCGGCCTGACCCTCATCGACACCGCCGAGATGTATGGTGACGGTGGCGCCGAGGAGGTGGTGGCCGAAGCCATCGCGGGCCAGCGCGAGAAGGTTTTCCTCGTCTCCAAGGTCTATCCGCACAACGCCTCGCGCCGCGGCCTGCCGCAGGCCTGCGAGCGCAGCCTCCAGCGCCTCCGGACTGAGACGATAGACCTGTACCTTCTGCATTGGCGCGGCTCCGTACCTCTGGCGGATACGGTGGAGGCGATGGAACGGATGCGGGCGGCCGGAAAAATTCTCCGCTGGGGCGTCTCGAACCTGGATGTCGACGATCTGGAGGAGCTGGGCGCGGCGCTGGCCGACTGCGCGACGGACCAGGTGCTGCTGAACCTGGAGCATCGCGGGCCGGAATACGATCTGCTGCCCTTCTGCGCCGGGCGCGGCATGCCGGTGATGGCCTATTCGCCGGTCGGGCAGGGCGGGTCGCTGCTGCGGCATCCGGAGCTGGTGCGCGTGGCGAAGGAGCGCAGGGCGACGCCGGCGCAGGTGGCGCTGGCCTGGACGCTGTCGAGGCCGGGCGTGATCAGCATCCCCAAGGCGACGGCGCCCGAGCATGTGCGGGAGAACGCGGCGGCGGGAGGGATGGTGCTGACGGCCGAGGAGCACGCGGCGCTGGATGCGGCCTTCCCGCCGCCGAAGCGGAAGCGTTCCTTGGCGATGCTTTAGGAATTGCCCGCTTCTCGAGGAGCCGACGTATCCCAAGGCGCCTTCCGGGTCATGAGCGCCTTGAAGGCTGGATTGGTCGTGACCGGAGCGTTCAACGCCTCGACGAGCGTTTCCCATTGCAGGGCGTCGAGCACAAAGAGCCTCTGATCGGGGCGCGCTTCCATCGTCGTCTTCCGAAAATTCGGGCCGCATATATCGATTCGGCTGAGCGGCGTCGATGCGAAAGCGGGGCCCTCCCGACCCTACCTGAACACCGGCATGGCGTCGTCATCCGTTGCCGGCGCAGGCGGCAGCTCGATCGTCACGCTCGCCGGATCCACGCCGCTGTCGGGATGCACGAAGAAGGTCACGCTCTGCGGCCAGAAGATCACCACCCCCACCAGGATCAGCTGCAGCGCCAGCCAGGGGATCGCGCCCAGGTAGATATCCTTCGTCGGCAGCGACTTGGGCGCGATGCTGCGCAGGTAGAAGAGCGCGAAGCCGAAGGGCGGGTGCATGAAGCTCGTCTGCAGGTTGATGCAGAGCAGCACGCCGAACCAGACCAGGTCGATGTCCAACTTGGCCGCCACCGGCGCCAGCAGCGGGATGATGATGAAGGCGATCTCGAAGAAATCGAGGAAGAAGGCCAGGAAGAAGACAAAGATGTTCACGAAGATCAGGAAGCCCACCTGTCCGCCCGGCAGGTGGCTCAGCAGGTGCTCGACCCAGCGCGAGCCGTCCACGCCCTGGAAGACCAGGCTGAACACGGTCGCCCCGATCAGGATGAAGATGACCATGCTGGTCAGGCGCATGGTGTTGCCCATGGCCTCGCGCATCAGCTTCCAGGTGAAGCGGCGGTTGATCATCGCCAGCAGGACGGCGCCCAGCGTGCCCATGGCGCCGGCCTCGGTCGGCGTGGCCAGGCCCATGAAGATGGTGCCCAGCACCAGCAGGATCAGCACGATCGAGGGCACCATGCCCTTGATCACGCGCCAGTAGAGGGGCCAGCCGCGCGGCACCAGCGCCTCCGGTGGCAGAGGCGGCACCTTGTGCGGCGCGAAGATCGCCACGCCCGCGATGAAGGCGATGAAAAGCAGGATCTGCAGCACCGAGACGCCGATGGCACCGGCATACATGTCGCCCACCGAGCGGCCGAGCTGGTCGCCGAGGACGATCAGCACCAGCGAAGGCGGGATCAGCTGGGTGATGGTGCCCGAGGCGGCCACCACGCCAGTCGCGATCCGCGTGTCGTAGCCGTACTTGATCATGATCGGCAGCGAGATCATGCCCATGGCGATGACCGAGGCCGCGACGGTGCCGGTAATGGCGCCCAGCACCGCGCCGACCAGGATGACCGCATAGGCGAGGCCGCCGGGGACCTTGCCGAAGAGCTGGCCGGTCCCTTCCAGCAGGTCCTCGGCGAGGCCGCAGCGCTCCAGGATCGCGCCCATCAGGGTGAAGAAGGGGATGGAGAGCAGCAGGTCGTTCGACAGGATGCCGAAGACCCGCAGCGGCAGGTTGCCCAGATAGCCCGCGTTGAAGAAGCCGAGCTCGATCGAGAGGAAGCCGAAGAACAGCCCGACCGCCGAGAGGCTGAAGGCCACAGGGAAGCCGATCAGCAGGAAGACGATCAGCCCGCCGAACATCAGCGGCGGCATGATTTCGAGGCTCATGTCGTTACTGCTCGGGCCGCTGGTATTCGGTGACGACGTCCACCTCGTCGGACAGGCCCCGCAGCAGGGCGATGCGCTTCACCAGCTCCGAAAGGCCCTGCAGCACCAGCAGGAAGAAACCGAGCGGCATCAGCAGCTTGGCCGGCCAGCGGATCAGCCCGCCGGGGGCCGGCGAGAATTCCTCCCGCGTCAGGGAGTCCCAGAAATAGGGCCAGGTCATCCAGGCCAGCAGCATCATGCCGGGCAGCAGGAAGACGATGATCCCGAAGATGTCGACGTAGAGGCGCCCGCGCTCGCCCAGCGAGCCGAAGATCAGGTCCACCCGCACATGCTCGTTGCGATAGAGGGTATGGCTGGCGCCCAGCATGACCACGGCAGCGAAGAAGTACCACTGCACCTCGAGCCAGCCGTTGGAGGAGATGTTGAAGCCGTAGCGGCTGAGCGCGTTCCCCGCGCTGACGGCGCAGGCCAGCAGGACGCACCAGTCGGCGACCCGGCCGAACTTGTCGCTCATCCAGTCCACGCCCCGGCTGAAGGCCAGAAGCAGCGCCATCCCCCAAAGATCCTCCAGAACGCCGTGCGGACGGGAGCCCCGCGGGTCCCGTCAAATAACTGCCGCGCGCGTTCCCTAAAGATGATTTGGCGAAAGTCCAGAGCGTTGCGCTCGCCCCTGGGCCCCTTGGCCCCTAAACTCCTGATCATGCGGATGCGAATCGGAGCCTTTGGGGGAAGGTCGAGGGCGTGCTGACGCTCCTGGGCCTTTGTTTCCTGGCGCTCCTGGGCCTCGCGGTGCTGGGCGGTTCCGGCCGGGCGCCGCGGGCCATGTTCCTCGGCTGCGCGGCCTGCGTGGCGGGGCTGGGCCTGGCCGGCGGCATGGCCCTGGCGGGCGGGGAGCTGACGACGACGCCCCTGCCGATCGGGCCGCCCTGGGCGCCCTCGCTGATCGCCGTGGATGCGCTCTCGGCCTGGTTCCTGCTGATCCTGGCGCTGGTCGGCGTCCCGGCCTCCCTCTTCGCCGCCGCCTCGCCGCCCCCGCCGCGAGCCGAGGGCGCGGCCTTCCCGCTCTTCCTGGCGGGGATGGCAGCGGTGCTCGTCGCGGCCGACGGGTTTTCCCTCCTGCTGGGTTTCGAGGCCATGTCGCTGGCCTCCTGGGGGCTGCTCGCGGCGCGGCATCCGCAGGGGCCGGGCCGCCGGACGGCGCGGCTCTACCTGGGCTTCGCGATCTTCTCCGGCCTCTGCCTGATCGCCGGCTTCGCGCTGCTGGCGCCGGCGGGGCTCGGCTTCGCCGCGATCCGCTCGGCGCCGCCGGAAGGCTGGCGCGCGGGGGCCGTGCTGGTCTTCGTCCTGCTCGGCGCGGGCTCCAAGATCGGCCTGGTGCCCTTCCATGTCTGGCTGCCGCTGGCCCATCCGGCGGCGGCGACGCCCGTCTCGGCGCTGATGTCCGGTGCGATGGTGAAGGTCGCGCTCTATGTGATGCTGCGGATGCTGCTGGATCTCTGCGGCCCGGCCCAGCCGCTCTGGTGGGGGCTGCCGCTGATGGCGGTGGGGGCGGCGACGGCGCTGATCGGCGCGCTCCGCGCCAATCTGGAGCAGGACATCAAGGCGGCGTTGGCCTGCTCCACGCTGGAGAACATGGGGCTGACGGTGCTGGGGCTGGGCCTCGCGCTGGTCTTCCGGGGCGCGGATCTGCGGCCGCTGGCGGCCCTGGCCCTTTCGGCCGTGCTGCTGCACGCGCTGAACCATGCCGGCTTCAAGGCGCTGCTCTTCCTCTGTGCGGGGGCGGTGGCGAGCCTCGCCGGCAGCCGCGATCCGGACCGGCTGGGCGGCCTCATCCATCGCATGCCCTGGGTGGCCGGCTGCGCCATGCTGGGCGCGGCCTCGGCGGCCGCGCTGCCGCCCTTCTCGGGCTTCGCGAGCGAGTGGCTGCTGCTGCAATCGCTGATCCAGGGCTTCCGGGTGGCGGAGATGTCGGTCCAGCTCCTCGCGGCGGCGGTGCTGGCGGTGGCGGGCATGGCGATCGGGCTGGCGGCGGCGGCGATGGTGCGCTTCCTCGGCCTCGTCTTCCTGGGCCGGCCCCGCACCCCGAAGGCCGCGGGCGCCGCCGACGCGACGGGGCTGATGCGGGCCGCGCTGCTCATCCCGGCCGCGGCGAGCGCGGCGCTGGCCGTGCTGGCGGCGCCGATGCTGGCGCTGGCGGGCGGCGCGATCCGCGTGCTGCTGGGGGAGAATGCCCATGCCCCCGTCGCAGGCTTCGATCTGGCGCTGGGCGAGGTGGGCGCGCGCTACGCCCCCTGGGCCACGGCCGCCCTGCTGGCGCTGGCGGTCGGCCTGATCTGGCTTGCGGTCCGGCGCCGCTCGAAGCTGGAGCCCACGCGCGGCCCGGCCTGGGCCTGCGGCTTCCTGCCGCCGCCGCCACACCTGCCCTTCGGCGATCCGCTGAGCCAGGTGAGCGCGGCCGGCCTCGGCCAACCCATCCGGCGGAGCCTCGGCGCCGTCGCGCTCGCGCTCCATGAGCAGCACGTAGCGGCCGCTCCCGGCTCGGCCTTGCCCGCAACCTTGCGCGTGGACGCC
Organism: Roseococcus sp. GW821-FHT12F05; assembly: GCF_058806835.1. Lineage (NCBI taxonomy): Bacteria > Pseudomonadati > Pseudomonadota > Alphaproteobacteria > Acetobacterales > Roseomonadaceae > Roseococcus > Roseococcus sp. GW821-FHT12F05. The sequence continues at coordinate 166,324 of NZ_JBXAQB010000005.1, read as the reverse complement.
GAGGACCGCGGCTTCACCCAGATGCTCTATCCGCTGGCGCGCGCCCGCCGGGCCCTGTCGCGCGAGGCGGAGCTGCTGCGCAACCTGACCCTGCGCGCCTACCTCGCCATCGCCTTCGGCACGCTGATCCTGCTGCTGGCGCTGGTCGCCTGGCTGGAGCGCGGCTGATGCTCACGGCCTTCGGCAGCCTCATCACCCAGCTCCTGCACGTCGCGCTGATCCTGGCGGCGGCGCCGGTGCTCGTGGGCCTGGTGCGCTGGCTGAAGGCGCGGCTGATGGGGCGGCGCGGGCCGCACCTCCTCCAGCCCTGGCGCGACCTCCTCAAGCTGTTGCGCAAGCGCCCGGTGCTGGCCGAGACCGCCAGCGTGGTCTCGCAGGCGGCGCCCTACCTGGCGTTGGGCGCCACGGCGCTCGCCGCCGCGCTGATCCCGAGCTTCGCCCAGGGCATGCTGCTCGCGCCGATGGCCGACCTCGTGCTGATCGGCGGGCTGCTGGCGCTCGCGCGGGTCTGCCTGGCGCTGAACGGCCACGACGCCGGCACGCCCTTCGGCGGCATGGGCGCAGCGCGCGAGATGACCTTCGCCGTCTTCGCCGAGCCCGCGCTGCTGGTCTGCGTGATGGTCTTCGCCGTGCTGGCGGGCGGCTCCAACCTCGACGCGATCGCCGCGGTGCTGCGCGAGGGGAATCTGGGCCTGCGCGTCTCGCTGCTCTTCGCGGCGATGTCGCTGATCGCGGTGACGCTGGCGGAGAACGCCCGCATCCCCGTGGACAATCCGGCGACGCATCTGGAGCTCACCATGGTCCACGAGGCGATGCTGCTGGAGGCTTCCGGGCGGCACCTCGCGGTCTGGGAGATGCAGGCGGCGGTGAAGCTGACGCTCTGGCTCGCCCTCCTGGCCGCGATCTTCTTGCCCTTCGGCACGGCGCCGGCGGGGAGCGGGCCGCTGGCCTGGGCCATCGGCCTGGGGCTCTGGCTGGTCAAGATGGGCGTGCTGGCGCTGGGGCTGGCCTTCTTCGAAAGCGCCATCGCGAAGATGCGCGTCTTCCGAGTGCCCGACTTCCTGGGCGGCGCGCTGCTGCTGGCGCTGCTGGCCGCCGCGCTGATCTTCGTCTCGACAGGGCTGGCCTGATGGGGTTCGGCCAGCTCCCCTACGACGTGGCGCATGTGCTGGGCGGCGCCATGCTGCTCGTCTCCTTCGTCCTGCTCTACCAGCGGCGCACCGCGGCCCTGGTGAACGCGCTGGCGCTGCAGGGCGTGCTGCTGGGGGCCGCCGCCGTCTGGCAGGGCTACGTCCAGGGCGCGCCGCAGCTCTACGTCACCGGGCTGATCGCGCTGGCGGCCAAGGGCGTCGCCATTCCGCTCTTCCTGCGCCGGATGGTCCAGAGCCGCATGCCCGACCGCGCCGTGGAGCCGGCCGGAAGCATCGGCCTCAGCATGCTGGGCGGCGTGCTGCTGGTCGCGCTTTCCGTCCTCGTCGTGCTGCCGGCGACGACCGGCGCCCAGGCCCTGGCGCGCGAGGACCTCGCCATCGCGCTCTCCATCGTGCTGCTGGGGCTGCTGACCATGCTGACGCGGCGCAGCGCCCTGGGCCAGGTGGCCGGGCTGATGACGCTGGAGAACGGGCTGGTGCTGGGCGCGGTCGGCGTGGCCGGCATGCCGCTGGTGATCGAGATTTCCACCGCGGGCCTCGTGCTGGTCGTCATCGTCATCGCCAGCTTCTTCGCCCGCCTGCTGCGCGAGCGCTTCGACAGCCTCGACACCGACATGCTCCACCCGCACCGGGGCGAGGGGCCATGAACCTCGCCGACGTCATGGTGCTGCTGCCGCTGCTCGCGGCCGCGCTGGTGGCGATGGTGCCGGGCCTGGCGCCGCAGCTCAACATCGCGGCCTCGGCGGGGTCGCTGGCGCTCGCGCTGCTGATGCTGGCGGCCGGGCCGGTCGGCGAGGGGCTGCTGCGCGCGGACGCGCTGAACCTGCCGATGGTGCTGGCCGGCGCGATCGTGGGCCTGGGCACCGCGATCTTCTCGGCGCAGGACGTGGTGCATGAGGGCTTCGACCGCCGCCGCACGCGCTACTTCCACGTGGCCTTCCAGGGCTTCATGGCGACGCATTTCCTGGCCCTGCTCTCCGACAACCTCGGCATCATGTGGGTGGCGATCGAGGCCGGCACGCTGGCCTGCGTGCTGGTGGTGGCGCTGCCCCGCACGCCCTCCGCGATCGAGGCGGCCTGGAAGTTCTTCATCCTGTGCAGCGTGGGGATCGCGCTGGCGCTCTTCGGCATCATCGTGCTGGCGCTGGCGGCGCAGCCGCTGCTGGGCCATGGCGAGCAGCTTTCCTACGCCGCGCTGCGCGCCGTGGCGGCACGCGCCGATCCGGGCCTGCTGAACCTCGCCTTCATCTTCCTGCTGGTGGGCTTCGGCACCAAGGCGGGGCTGGTGCCGCTGCATTCCTGGCTGCCCGATGCGCATGCGGAAGGGCCGACGCCCATCGCCGCCGTGCTCTCGGGGCTGCTGCTCAATTCGGCCATGATCGGCATCCTCCGCAGCAAGGCGATCGTCGGCGCCAACCCCGCGGTCATCGCGCCCGGCGGCTTCCTGCTGGCGATGGGCTTCGCCACGCTGCTGCTGGCCGGCTTTTCCCTGTGGCGCCGGCGCGACGCCAAGCGGCTCTTCGGCTGGAGCAGCATCGAGCACATGGGCGTCGTCGCCATTGCCTTCGGCATCGGCGGCGTGCCGGGGCACATGGCGGGGCTGCTGCACCTCTGGGGCCATTCGCTGGTGAAGCCGGCGACCTTCTTCGCCGTCGGCCGCGCGGTGCGGCTGAAGGGCGCCCAGAATATCGAGGCGATCGGCGGACTCACCGCCACGCATCCGGCGCTGGGCTGGGGGCTGGCGCTCTGCATGGCGGCGCTGGCCGGCCTGCCGCCCTTCAGCCTCTTCGCCTCCGAGCTGCTGCTGGCGACCGAGACGGGCCGCGTCTGGCCCTGGCTGCTGCCGCTGCTGGTCTTCGGGCTGCTGATGGCCGGGACGGCGCTGCTGCACGCCATGCAGCGCCTCTGCTTCGGCGCGCCGACGCCCGAGCCCGTGGCGATGCGCAGCGGCCTCGCCACGCTGCTGCCGCTCTGGATCAACCTGCTGCTGGCGGCGCTGCTGGCGCTGGCCTTGCCGGCGCCGCTCGCCGCCATGCTGCTCGAAGCCGCGAGGTCGCTGTCGTGAGCGCGCGGGAGATCATCGAGGGCGGCCTGCCCGCGGGATGCCGGCCCTGGCCGCGCTACCTGCTCGACCCGGCGCGGTGGTCGCGGCTGCGCGACGCGCTGGCCGCCGAGCCCGGCTTCGCGCTGCTGGGCCTCTGGGGCGAGCCGGGGATGGCGCATGCTGCCTTCCTCGACGCGGCTGACATGGGGGTGATCCTGGCCTCCGTCGCCGCGACGGAGGGATGGATCCCGGCCCTCTCGCCCGTCCGGCCCGCCGCCGCCTGGTTCGAGCGCGGGCTGCGCGACCTCTGGGCCATCGGCGCGGAGGGCGGCACCGACGGACGCCCCTGGCTCGACCACGGGCGCTGGCCGCTGCTGGGCCCGCTCTCCGGACGACCGGCAAGGCACGAGCCGGACCCCTGGCCCATGGAGTTCCTGCCGGTGGAGGGCGCGGGCGTCCACGTCGTCCCGGTCGGCCCCATCCATGCCGGCATCATCGAGCCCGGGCATTTCCGCTTCCACATCCAGGGCGAGATCATCGTCCGGCTGGAGACGCGGCTGGGCTACCTGCACAAAGGCATCCTCACGCTGATCCAGGGCAAGTCGCCGCGGGCGGCGGCGCGCTTTGCCGCTCGACTCTCGGGCGACAGCACGGTCGCGCACGGCATCGCCTTCGCCCGCGCGGCCGAGGCGGCGCTGGGCGTGGAGATCCCGCTGCGTTCGGTGGCGATCCGTGCGGTGATGCTGGAGCTGGAGCGGCTGCACAACCATCTCAACGACCTCGGTTTCATCGCCAACGACGCGGCCTTCGCGGTGATCCATGCGCGGGCGGGCCTGCTGCGCGAGGGGCTGCTGCGCGCGAATTTTTCGGCCTTCGGCCACCGGCTGATGATGGACCGGGTGATGCCCGGCGGCGTGGCGCAGGACCTAGCGCCAGAGGGAATTGTGGTCCTGCTCGATGCGCTCGCCGCAGTCGCGGCGGAGCTCCCTGTGCTGCTGCGCTACTACGACGATCATGCGAGCCTGCAGGACCGCGTGCTCGGCACCGGGATCATGCAGGCCGACCTCGTCGCCGCTTTCGCGCCGGGCGGGGTCGTCGGCCGTGCCGCTGGCCGCGCCTTCGACGCGCGGCTGTTGTCCCGCGAGCTGCCGCCGGGCGAATTGATCACCCAAGCGGGCGCGGACGTCGATGCCCGCTGGCGCCAGCGCCACGCCGAGGCGCTGCAGTCCATCGCGCTGCTGCAATCCTGGCTGCCCGCGCTGCCGGAGGGCGAGGCGCTCACCATCCCGATGCCGCATGCCGGCGGCGAGGGCGTGGCCCTGGTCGAGGGCTTCCGCGGCGAATGCCTGGCCTGGATGCGGCTGGACGATGGCGGCCTCATCGAGGCCTGCTACCTGCGCGATCCCTCCTGGCTGCACTGGCCATTGCTGGAGGCGGCGGTGATCGGCAACATCGTCGCCGACTTCCCGCTCATCAACAAAAGCATCAACGGCAGCTACAGCGGAGTGGATCTATGAGCCCGCAATCCGTCACCCCCACCCTGCGCATCTTCGACGTCGCCAAGGCGCGCGAGTTCTATGTGGACTTCCTCGGCTTCGCCTGGGACTGGGAGCATCGCTTCGAGGAGTGGGCGCCGCTCTACGCGCAGGTCTCGCGCGGGTCCGTGACGCTGCACCTCACTGAGCATTACGGCGACGCCAGCCCTGGTGCCAACATTCGCATCCTCACCGGCGACATCGCGGCGCTGCACGCCGAGATCACGGCCAAGGCCTACCCCTATGCGCGCCCAGGGCTGGAGACCGTGCCCTGGGGCGAGCGGCAGATCCGCATCACCGACCCTTTCCACAACCGGCTGATCTTCTGGGCGCCCGACTGATGCTCTGGCCCAAGCTCGCGCGCTGCCTGGTCTCGCGCCCAGTCACCGATCCCCCGCCGCCCGTCGCGCCGGAGATCGTGTCCGAGCTGCGCGCGCGGCTGGAGGAGTCGGCGCAGGTTCGGCTGGGCCGCTCGCTGGCCATCCGCCAGGTGGATGCCGGCAGCTGCAACGCCTGCGAGCTCGAGATCAACGCGCTGCAGAACGTGGTGCATGACCTGGAGCGCTTCGGCCTGCGCTTCGTGGCGAGTCCCCGCCACGCCGACATCCTGCTCGTCACCGGCCCGCTGACGCGCAACATGGCCGAGGCGCTGCTCCGCGCCCGTGCCGCGACGCCGGACCCGATGTGGGTCGTGGCGCTCGGCGACTGCGCGGTGGATGGCGGGGTGTTCAAGGGCAGCTACGCCGTGCTCGGCGGGGTGGAGGCGGCGTTGCCGGTGGATCTCGTGATCCCGGGCTGCCCGCCCTCGCCGACGCAGATCCTGGAGGGGCTGGTGGCGCTGATCGAGGCGCATGGGTGACGCAAAGGGCTGCCGCGGATGGATACCTACATTGGCTTTGACTCTGCCTGGGCCAACAATCCACGGGCACCCGGAGCGATTTGCGCGTTGTGTGTGGATGCGGGCCACCCCCTCCGGTTCCACCCGCCCCAACTCGCTTCCTTTGAGGAGGCGCTGACGTTCATCCGCCGGGTTCAATCGGACAACGGCATCACGATCGTGGCATTGGATCAGCCGACGATCGTTCCTAACCCGACCAGCATGCGCCCAGTTGAGCGTGTCGCAGCATCCGTGATCAGCTGGCTCGGAGGCGGCGTACAGCCCGCCAATCGCGGACGCAAAGGAATGTTCTGCGACGACTCGCCGATCTGGCGCTTCCTAAGTGAACTCGATGCCGTCGAGGATCCGGAACAGGCTAGGGCAGCGAGTACCGGCCTCTACCTTATAGAGGTATTTCCAGCCTTGGCGCTCCCCTCCTTCGAGACGGAATTCTGTGGGCCCAAGAAGGGGCCTCGATACAATCCTGGACGACGAAAGACGTTCAAGCCGATGGATTGGGGGCGTGTGGCGACCACCGCAGCGCGCGAGGCCACAGCATTCGGATGCGAGGAACTCGCCGAATGGTGTCGCGATGCGGCCGGCGTCAGTCTGCCGAAAAAGGCTGAACAGGACCGGTTGGATGCGGCGCTGTGCCTCTTGGTGGCGCTGAGTTGGCGCATCCGTCCGCGCGACGCATCGATCCTATTGGGCGACCTCGCCACCGGCTACATGGTCCTGCCCAATAGCGTCGAGGTTCGTGCGCGTCTGTCGATCGCTGCCCGGAAGTGTTCAGTTCCGATTGATGGGTTGCTTTCGGCCTAACTACAGTTGCTTTGTGTACACCAGGAAGCCGTAGTGCTGCGCCACCTTGTCGTAGAGCATCCGTCCCGCCGCGTTGGTCGTGTGCGTCTGCCAGTAGACCCGCGGGCAGCCCGCCGCCCGTGCCCGCTCGTAGACGCCCTCGATGAGCGCCCGGCCGACACCCTTGCCGCGTGAGGCCGGCGTCGTGAAGAGATCCTGCAGGTAGCAGGTCGGCGCGATCAACGTCGTGCTGCGGTGGAAGAGAAAATTCGTCAGGCCGAGCAGCGCGCCGTCGCTCTCGGCGACGAGGCCGAAGACCGGCTCATAGGCGTCGAAGAAGCGCGACCAGGTCATGTCCGTGATGTCAGGGTCCAGCGCCGTGTCGCCCTCGCGGCCATAGAAGGCGTTGTAGCCGTCCCAGAGGGTCAGCCACTTCTCGAAGTCGTCGCGGACGACGGGGCGGATGGTGACGGGCATGCGAAGCTTCCTCCGCCGCCATCCTCCGGGCTTGCGCCCGCGGCTTCAAGGGGCGCCGGCCAGCTCCAGCGTCACCTTGCGGCGGATCGCGACGGCGAAGCTCGGCCAGTCCGGCGCCTCCATCACGAAGCCGCCCATCGTGACCGCGTTCTCGCGCAGCCAGTCGCCCGCGCGCGTGGAGGCGACGCCGATCGCGTTGATGCGCACGCCGCGGGCCTCGGCGCGTCCGCGTGCCTCCTGCGCGCGGCGCGGGTTCGCCTCGCCGTCGGTCGCGAGGTCGATCACCCGCTGGTCGGCGTCGCAGGGCGCGGCGTCGAGCCGCTCCATGGCGGCGATCAGCGCTCCGCCGATATCGGTGCCCGAGGGGATGCCGCGCGGCGCCTCGCGCAAGGCGGCCGCGAAGCCGGCGGCGTCGGCCTCGTCGCGCAGGATGCGCCAGGCGACCATCTCGCGCGTGCTGTCGCTGAAGGAGAGCGCGGTGACGGCGACGCCGTCGCCATTCGCGATGGCCCGGTGCACGACGGCATCCTCGAAGGCGGCGGCGTGGCCCTGCGTCTGCAGCTGCCACTCGGGCGGAAGAATGGAAGCGCTGGCGTCAAGCAGCAGCACCAGCGCGAGAGCACACGCGCTCATGGCAGCAATTCCCAGAGACTCGGCGTGGCGTCGCCCGGTCGCTCACCTCCGGCAAAAAGCGCATAGGTATCGCCCAGATGGGCGATGAACGTGTCAGCGTGCCAAACGTTGCCACGCTTGGTTCCTATCAGGCCCCACGGATTCGATGCATCGGAATTCATACGCAGGCTGCCGGCATTGTAGGCCATGGCGACCAGCGGCGGGTCGAAGCGTGTCGCGGCCTGCGACTGGCGCCTGATATAGGCCGCGCCGGCCGCGGCGGAGACCGCCGGATCGAGCAGCTTCCGGCGGTCCAGCGTGGGATCGGACAGCGCCTCGCGCGCCGTCGAGATCAGGGTCTGCATCAGCCCGGGCGAGACGCGGTTGGGCGTCGCGGCGTCCGAGGTGAAGCCGGGCTCCTCGCGGATCGCATCGGCGCGGCCGGCGCTCTCAGTGCAGGCGGTGGCGATCAGCAGCTCGACGGGCACGGTGAAGCGCGTGGCCGCCGCCTCCAGCGCCTCGCGATGCGTGGACCAGCAGCGCGCGGCGATGTCGGGCCTGGCGTTGCGGCGCGCGCCGTTCTCGCCCTCGAGCTCGATGCCGGCGCGCGTCAGGCGCCAGCGGTTGCGGCCGTTGCCGACCGGCGCGCCATGGGCCTCGACCAGCGCGGGGAGGAAAGGGCGCAGCCCGTCCTGCCAGGGGCGCTCGCGCTTCAGCACGGGCTGGCCGGTGAGGCGCGTCCAGGTGAGGGGACCCACCACGCCGTCTGCCGACAGCCGCTCGCGGCGCTGATAGGCGGCGACGGCGTCGCGCGTGGCAGGGCCGAAGACGCCGTCGGCGTCGCCGCGCAGGGCGCCGGCGCGGATCAGTGCGAGCTGGGCGGTGCGGACATCCTCGCCGCGGATCAGCGGGAGGCGGAAATCGAGGTTGCGCTCGAGCATCATGGCGTGGCTCCGCAATGGGGGATGGTGGCGATGCGGCGGGCGAGGTCGGCGGCCTCGCGCGATCCGGCGGGGGCGAGGGGCAGGCCCCCTCGGGCGGCGGCGCAGCGCCGGGCATCGGGGCCGGCGCCGGGACGCGCTGCGAGGAGCGCGGCGCGGGCGCCGAGGAGGGGTGAGCCGGCCGCAGCGGCAGCCTCCGCGGCCTCACGCGTGCCTTCGCCTGGCGCGGACAGCTCCGCGAGGCAGAGGCGCGCCTGGGCTTCCCCGGCCGCCAGCTTCGGATCGGGCATCAGCGCGCGGGCGGCGGCGTAGGAAGCGGCCGCGCAGGGCAGGTGGTCGCGCAGGGCCGGGCAGGCGGCACCGGGCGCGCGGGCGGCCATGGCGAGGGACATGCAGGCCTCGGCGCGCAGCAGGTGCAGGCGGGGGCAGGCGTCATGCCCGGCGGGGCAGGCGACCGGCTCGGCGGCGATCTCCACCGGGCCCGCGTGCTCCCAGCGGGCGAGCTGCGCGATCGGTGGATCGATCAGGCTGGCGACCGGCGCGCAGCCTGCGAGCAGGAGGGCGACAGGCCACCTCATGGCGTCAGCCCCGCCAGCAGCGGGACCGGGTCCGTATGGGTCTCGCGCAACTCGCCGAGCAGCAGGGCAAGCGCCTGGAGGGCCGCCTGCGCCGGCTCTGCGCCGGGCTGCGGCAAGGTCACGCGAGCTGCGGCATCCGGGCGGATTCCCGGCGCGGCGCCGTTCAGCGACTGCGCGACGCGGGCCACGAGGTCCGGCGCGAGATCGGCCTCCACGCGGTCCTCCAGCAGGGCGCGGCGGAATTCGGCGAGGCCCTGGGCGGCCTCGGCCGGGCTCGCGAAGCCGGGATATCGGGCCCAGAGCCGGTCGGCCGCGTCCTCGCGCAGGCAGGTGTCGAGCAGGCCGGCGAGGAAGCCCGGCTCGGCCAGCCGCGGCATGAAGAGGCGCGCGAAGATGGGCGCATCGGCGAGGCGGAGCTCGGCCGAGGCGGGGGTGATGGCGCCCGGCTCGAAGAGCGCCGGGTCGTGTGGCGCGTCGAGGAGCTGCGCGCGGAAGCGGCGCCAGGCGGCCGCGCCCAGGTTCCAGCCCAGGCCGAGCAGCATCGCCACGCCCGCGAGCGGCCCGCCGGCGGCGGCCGGCAGCAGCGGCGCCGCGGCGCGGAGCAGCGAGGATAGCGGACCGTCGCGCCCGGTCAGGGTGCCGAGCGCGGATTGGAGCGAGCCGAGGTCCGCCTGGCTGCCGAGCGCGCGAGCCGCGCTCAGCGCCTGCTCGGCCTGGTCCAGCCAGGAGGCGGCCTGGGCGGGGATCACCCCCGCTGGCAGGGCCGGGCCGAGGCGCTGGACCAGGATCCGCGCGACGGAGAGGTGCTGCTCCAGCGCGGCCATTACCTCGGCGATGCGGGAAGGCTGCCCGGCCTGGGCGGCCGCCTCGCGCGCCGCGGCCTCGCTGCTGCGCAGCGCCTCGTTGGCGCGCTGCTGGCCCTCGAGCGCATCGCCGAGGCGGCGGGCGGCCTGGGCTTCGGGGGTCGTGGAGCGGGCGCCGAAGTAGTAGCCGAAGACGCCGGCGATGATGCCGTTCACATAGCCGGCGACGGCGTCGTTCAGCGCCAGACTCTGGCTGAAGAGCAGCAGCGGCAGGCCGATCACGCCGACGATCAGCGCCAGCAGCGCGCGGACCGTGCCCTCGGGCAAAGCGAGCGGGAGGTCGCGGAGCGCGGCCATCTGCTCGGGGGTGGTGGCGGGATCACGCAGGAGCGTGAAACAGCGCGAGGCGAGCCACCAGAGGAAGGCCGCGAAGCCGAGGCCGACGAGGAAGACCAGCAGCGCAGCGAGCGTGCCGGGGGCGCTGAGAAGCGGGCCCGGGCCGATCCCGGCGAGGCGGGCGCAGAACAGGACGGAGACGGCGGAGAGGCCGATCAGCAGGATCTTGAGGGGGGTGGCGAGGAAGCTGGGCAAGGGGAGGACCTCCAGGCGGGAGGTCGTTATGTTCCTATTTTGTTCTCATTTGCAAGGAAAATTAAGAACTCCGTCCTAGGTTTTCCCCTTGGCGAGACCGGCGCCGTTAGGACCGCCTTAGCCGTTGGCGCCCATGATGGGTGAACCTCCAAAGGAAATATCCATGCATTTCATGCGCTTCGTATTGATCGCCGGCTTCGGCATCCTGCTGGCTGCGCCCGCCTGGGCGCAGTCCAACAACCCGGACTTCATCCTGAACAATCGTGGGAATGTGGTCATCAACGAGGTGTATGTCTCGTCGTCCCGCGTCAGCAGCTGGGGCAGTGATCGCCTCGGCCAGACCGTCCTGCCGCCGGGCCGCGGCCTGAACGTCGTGCTGCCGGCGGGGCAATGCGTGAACGACATCCGCGTGGTCTATGCGAACGGCCAGTCGAGCGAGCGCCGGCAGGTGAACACGTGCAATCTGACGGAGGTGAACTTCCCGTGAGCGATGCGGGATCCGCCCCCCATCCGAATTCCTGAAGGTATTGGGTCCCAGGGGCCTCTCGGCCTTTGGCAGGGGGTGCGGAGGACGGCGTCCCCCGCGTTCCGCCTCAGGCCGTCTGCTTCGTCAGCAGCCCCTGGCGGTGCAGCTCCTCGGCGATCTGCACGGCGTTCAGCGCCGCGCCCTTGCGCAGGTTGTCGGCCACGCACCAGAAGGCCAGACCATGCGGCACGGTCGGGTCCTTGCGCAGGCGGGACACGAAGACCTCGTCGTCGCCGGCCGCGTCGAGCGGCGTGATGTAGCCGCCGTCCTCGCGCTTGTCGAAGACGGAGACCCCTGGCGCCTTCTTCAGCGCCGCGGTCGCCTGCGCCACGGTGATGGGGGTCTCGAATTCCACGTGGATCGCCTCGGCATGGCCGATGAAGACCGGCACGCGCACGCAGGTGGCGATGACCTGGATGTCGGGGTCGAGGATCTTCCGGGTCTCGACCGACATCTTCCACTCCTCCTTCGTGGCGCCGTCCTCCACGAAGCGGTCGATGTGCGGGATGACGTTGAAGGCGATGGGCTTGGTGAACTGCTCCACCGTCGGCATGTCGTGCACGAAGCTGCCCTTGGTCTGGTTGAAGAGCTCGTCCATGCCCTCCTTCCCGGCACCGGAGACGGACTGGTAGGTCGAGACCACCACGCGCTTGATGCGGGCGATGTCGTGCAGCGGCTTCAGCGCGACCACCATCTGGATGGTGCTGCAGTTTGGGTTGGCGATGATGTTGCGCTTGCGGAAGCGGGCGAGGGCCTGCGGGTTCACCTCGGGCACGACCAGCGGCACGCCCGGCTCCATGCGGAACTGGCTGGTGTTGTCGATGACGACGCAGCCCTGCTCGGCGGCGCGCGGCGCGTGGATGGCCGAGACGGCGGCGCCGGGGCTGAAGAGCGCGATGTCCGTGCCGGTGAAGTCGTAGGTCTCGAGGTTGCGCATCTTCAGCACGGTGTCGTCGCCGAAGCTCACCTCCTGGCCGACGGACCGGAAGGAGGCGAGGGCGATCACCTCGGAGACCGGGAATTTCCGCTCGGCCAGGATCTTCAGCAGCTCGCGCCCCACCGCGCCGGTAGCACCCACGATCGCGACCCTATAGGCCATGGCTTCATCTCCGGAAGGTCAGGGGCGGGCTTTAGGCCCGAAAGATCAACCGCGTCCAGCGATCAGGGTTCTTGATGGATGCTGGCAATGCCGCCATGTTCGAGGCGCCGGCGATCTGCCGGTCCAAATCGGGAGTATCGTCATGGCCTGGAAGAAGCCCCGCATCGTCGAAGTGTCGCTGGCGCTCGAGATCAACAGCTACGCCTGCGCCGAGATCGGCTGAGGTCCTGCCCGGGCGTTGAGCCTGGGCCCTTCACATGTTGCGCGCGATCGTGCTGGGCGCGGGGGCCGGAGGCGGCTTCCCGCAATGGAACTCGGCGGGCCCGGGCTGCAGGCGTTCGCGCGCGGGTGACATCCTGGCCAAGCCGCGGAGCCAGGCGTCGCTGGCGGTCAGTGCCGATGGCGAGCACTGGGCGGTGGTGAATGCCTCGCCAGACCTGCGCCAGCAGATCGCAGCCACGCCGGCGCTGCATCCCCGGGATAAACCCCTGCGCAACTCGCCGATATCGGCCGTGGTGCTGACGGGGGCCGAGGTCGACACGCTGGCGGGGCTGCTGACGTTGCGCGAGCGCCAGCCCTTTCGTCTTTATGCCGCCGCGCCGGGACTGGCGGTCCTGGACGAAAATCCCATCTTCCGGGCGCTGAACTCCGATTTCGTGACGCGCGAGGAGATGGCGCTGAACACCCCCTTCGCTCCCGCTGCCGGCCTGACCTTCGAGGCCTATCCCGTGCCGGGAAAGGTCCCGCTCTTCGCCGAGGCCGGCGAGGATCCGGGCGTGGCCGAGGAGGGCGAGGCGGTCGGCCTCGCCATCTCCGCGGGCGGCGCCACGCTCCACTACATCCCCGGCTGCGCGATGATGACGCCGGCCTTGTCCGAGCGCCTGCGCGGTGCGGCCTGCGTGATGTTCGACGGCACGCTCTTCACCGATGACGAGATGATCGTCGCCGGCGCTGGCCCCAAGACCGGCCGCCGCATGGGCCACATGCCCATCACGGGCGAGGGCGGCTCGCTCGAAGCCTTCGAGGGTCTGGGCGTCGCGCGCCGCATCTACGTCCATCTCAACAACACGAACCCCGCCTTGCTGGACGACAGCCCGGAGCGCGCTCACCTCGCCGCGAAGGGCTGGGACGTCGCCGAGGACGGGATGGAGATCACCCTGTGAAGCCCGTCAGCCCTGAGGAACTGGAAGCCGAGCTGCGGGCCATCGGCGCCGAGCGCTACCACATCCTGCACCCCTTCCACCGGTTGCTGCACACGGGGCAACTGACGAAGCCGCAGGTCCAGGCCTGGGCGCTCAACCGCTACTACTATCAGGCGAGCATCCCCGCGAAGGACGCCTCGCTCCTCGCGCGCCTTCCCACGACGGAACTGCGCCGCGAATGGCGCCGCCGCATCGAGGATCACGACGGCGACGGCACCAAGCCCGGCGGCGTCGAGCGCTGGCTGGTGCTGACCGACAGCCTCGGCATCGATCGCGACTACGTGGTCTCGCTGGCCGGCCTGCTCCCCGGCACGCGCTTCGCCGTGGACGCATACGTGCATTTCGTGCGCGAGCGCAGCATCCTTGAGGCCATCGCCTCCTCGCTGACGGAGATGTTCTCGCCCAACATCATCCAGGAGCGCGTCGCCGGCATGCTGCGCGGCTACGACTTCGTGAGCGAGGCGACGCTGGCCTATTTCACGCCACGCCTCACCCAGGCGCCGCAGGACGTGGATTTCGCGCTCTCCTACGTGAAGGCGCATGCCGACACCCGCGAGAAGCAGGAGCTCTGCCTCGCCGCGCTGCGCTTCAAATGCGACCTGCTCTGGGCGCAGCTCGACGCGCTGCACTTCGCCTATGTGGAGCCCGGCCTGCCGCCGCCCGGCGCCTACCGGCCATGAAGCTTTGCGCCGCCGATTCACGCCTTCGCGCAAGCGCGCTCCGGCGATCGGAGGCGGCGTGACCCCGCGCTTCGCCCCCGGTGTCCGCCTGCATGAGGACAAGGCCCGGTCGCGTTGGATCGTCATGGCGCCGGAGCGCATGTTCATCCCCGACGAGACCGCGCTGGAAGTCCTGCGCCTCGTGGACGGGCAGCGCGACGAGGCCGCCATTGTCGCGCTGCTCGCGGAAAAATTCGCGGCTCCCGCCGAGGAGATCGGCGCCGACGTGGCCGAGATGCTGCGCGACCTCGTCGTCAAGGGCGCGCTCCAGGGATGAGCGCGATCGAGCCTCCGCTGGCGCTGCTCGCGGAGCTCACGCATCGCTGCCCGCTGCGCTGCCCCTACTGCTCCAACCCGACCGAGCTGGCCCGCGCACGGGACGAGCTGACCACCACCGAATGGGCCCGCGTCTTCCGCGAGGCGGCGGCGCTCGGCTGCCTGCAGCTTCATCTCTCCGGCGGCGAGCCCACCGCGCGGCGCGACATCGTCGAGATATCGGCGGCGGCGCGCGAGGCCGGGCTCTACGCCAATCTCATCACATCCGGCGTGCTGCTCGACGCTGACCTGATGGCGCGGCTGGTCGAGGCCGGGCTCGACCATGTCCAGCTCTCCGTGCAGGACGCGGACGAGGCGGGGGCCGATCGGATCGGCGGGATGCGCGGCGCCCAGCCGAAGAAGCGCCAGGCCGCCGCGCTGGTGCGCGCCTTCGGCCTGCCGCTCACCCTCAATGCCGTCGTCCACCGGCAGAACCTGCACAACCTGCCGCAGCTCATCGAGATCGCGCTGGACTGGGGCGCGCAGCGGCTCGAGGTCGCGCATGTGCAGTATTACGGCTGGGCCCTCGCCAACCGCGACGCGCTGCTGCCCACCCGCGCGCAGCTCGACGTCGCGACACGCATCGTGGACGACGCACGATTGGCGAATCGTGGACGCCTCGTCATCGACTATGTGGTTCCGGATTACCACGCGGCGCGGCCGAAAGCCTGCATGGGCGGCTGGGGACGGCGTTTCCTGGCGATCTCGCCGAAGGGCGAAATCCTGCCCTGCCACGCGGCGAAGTCCATCGCCGGCATGACCTTTCCGAACGTCCGGGACACGTCGCTGGAGGCGGCCTGGTCCGGCAGCGACGCCTTCAACGCCTTCCGCGGCACGGCCTGGATGCCCAAGCCCTGCCAGGGCTGTGCGCATGCCGAGCGCGACTGGGGCGGCTGCCGCTGCCAAGCCTTCGCGCTGACGGGGGACGCCGCCGCGACCGATCCGGCCTGCGCGCTCTCGCCGCATCACGGGCTTCTGGCCGCGGCCGTGGCCGATGCCCGCGAGTCGCAATTTAGGTACCGCGAATTCTCCTGACGGATGCATGGCTGCGGCAGTACGGGCTTGCAACCCATGCCGTTTTCGTCATTCCATCCGCGGGCTTGCCCGCAGGGCAGCAGGGAGAGAAATCATGACCATGAAACGCCTTCTGCTCGGCATGGCCGCGGCGATGATTGCCGGCCCCGCTCTTGCGCAAACGCCCGCACCCGCGGCCGTCCCGGGATGGGCCGTGGGCCGCCCCGAGGGCTCCACCCTCGCTCCGCACGGGCCGACCTTGACGGTGACGCCCGTCGACCGGCTGCCGGTCGCAGCGCTTCGCCTGCCGCCGGGCTTCGCCGCGGCGGTCTTCGCGCATGGCATCCCCGGCGCGCGCGCCATGGCGGAAGGCCCGAACGGCACCGTCTTCGCCGGCAGCCGCGTGATCGGGCGCGTCTACGCCATCACCCGCAATCCCGACGGCACGACGCGCACGCGCGTCATCGCGCAGGGGCTGAACAACCCCAACGGCATCGTGATGGTGGGCAACAGCCTCTTCGTGCTCGCGCTCAACCGGGTGCTTCGCTACGACAACATCGAGGCCAATCTCGACAATGTCCCCGCGCCGGTGGAGCTGACGCAGGCCTTCGGCCTGCCGGGCGAGGCGGATCACGGCGGCAACCATTTCTGGAAGGTCGCTTCGCTCGGACCGGACGGCCGGATCTATACGAACGTCGGAGCGCCCTGCAACATCTGCAGCATCGACCGCGAGCGCTTCGCGCTGCTGGTCTCCTTCAACCCCGATGGCAGCGACCGGCGGATCGAGGCGCGCGGCGTGCGCAACAGCGTGGGCCTGGCGCACCATCCGGTGACGCGTGAGCTCTGGGCCACCAATCACGGCCGCGACTGGGCCGGCAACGACGTGCCGAACGACACGCTCATCCGCGTCCGCCGCACCGGCGAGGATCACGGCTATCCCTTCTGCGTCGGCAGCTGGGCCGATCCGCAGGAGAATGCCGGGCGCAACTGCAGCGAGTTCGCGCAGCCCTCCGCCCTGCTGGGCGGCCATGTCGCGCCGATCGGCATGCGCTTCTACACCGGCACGATGTTTCCCGAGGCCTATCGCAACCAGATCTTCATCGCCCGCCGCGGCTCCTGGAACCGGGAGCGGATGAGCGGCTACGACGTGGTGGTGGCGAAGCTCGACGCGCAGGGCAACGTGACCGGCGTCGAGCCCTTCATGACGGGCCTGCTGGACGAGGCCAACCAGCGCTTCCTCGGCCGTCCGGTGGATGTCCAGGTGCTGCGCGACGGATCCCTGCTGGTCGCGGACGAGCAGATGGGCGCGATCTACCGCATCACCTATCGCCAGTGATGCTCGTTCGACTGCTGGCGGCGGCCCTTCTGGCCGCCGCGACTTCTGGGGCGGCGCTGGCGCAGGATGCCCGGCGCGGCGCCGAGCTGGCCCGCGAGACCTGCGTCATGTGCCATGGCGAGAACGGCCGCAGCCAGACGGAGGACATCCCCTCGCTGGCCGGGCAGCCGGCGGATTTCATCACGCTGCAGATGATCCTGTTCCGCGAGGGCATCCGCCAGGTGCCGGCGATGAACCAGTTCGCCGCCAACATGCCGGATCGCGACGTCGAGGACCTCGCCGCCTTCTTCGCCAGCCTGCCGCCCGGCCCGCCGGACGACCGCCGGCCGCGCGATGCGGCGCTTTTCGCCGCAGGCCAGGCGCTGATCGGGCCGCGCCATTGCGGAACCTGCCATGTGGCCGACTTCGGCGGCCGGGCGCAGATCCCGCGCATCGCCGCCCAGCGCGAGGAGTTCCTGGCCCGCACGATGGTCGAGTACCGGGAGGGCCGGCGCGCCGGTGCCGACACGCAGATGAACGGCGCGGTCGTCGGGCTGTCCAACGCCGATATCGCCGCCATCGCCCATTTCCTCGCGCATCAGGACTGATCGCGGCCGGCAGGGTTCGATGACAGCTGTCGTCATTCCGCGCGTCCCTGCAACCTCCGTGTAGCCGAAGCGGCCTCAGACAGGAGGTCACACACCGCTTCGGAACCGGAAGAGCCCATGCCCAGCCTGACCAGGATCACCATCGGCACGCGAATCGCGGCCTTGTCTGAGCAGGCGGGTGAAAAGGAAGCGAAGCGCCGCCAGGCACTCTCCATCCTGGAGGAGGAGCAGAGGAAGGCGAGGGACAACCATCGCGACTATGTGGAGCTGATGCGCCGCACCGAGACCCGCGCACAGACCATGCTCGAGTCGGTCGAGCTGATCGTGAAGAGCCAGTTCAATTCGATGGAGGTGAAGAAGGACACGGCGACGAAGGGCCTGAGGGCCATTCAGAAGCTGCACCGCGACCTCGTGGAGTACGACCGGCAATATCCGGGCTATCAGGAGGAATGGCGCGGCTTCGGGACCCTCTTCAAGGAGCAGGTGGAAGCGCTGGGGGCCGCGAGCGCCTATGAAGGGCTGCTGGCGCAGCGGGCGGAGGAGATCGCCGCCATCAAGGAGGTGCGCTCGGTCATCGAGAAGTTCGACGCCCTGGAGCGAAGGGCGACCGGCTGGATCCTCGATGCCCAGAGGCGCGCCGACCCCGCGCGCGACGCGTCCGAGCTCGTCGACAGGTTGGAGGGCCAGTTCGTGCGCATGCACAACGAGAAACGGGCCTTTGATCAGGTCTATTCCTCCCTGAAGGACAAGATCAGGAAGTTCGACGGCATGGAGGCGGTGAAGAAATCCCTTGCCGACATCCGGCAGAAGCGGAAGGTCCAGAAGCCGTTCTTCAACAGGATCGACGCGGTCTACAGCGAGGTGGCGGCGCAGTTCGCCGTCTTCCGGAAGCATGTCGACGGCATGCTGGAGGAGGAGAAGCGGCTGCACCGGATCAAGACCGAGGGCTCGGAATTCCGGTCGCGGGACAGCGAGCGGCAGCACGACGACATCGTCGGGATCGTGAAGGACGTCGCGCTGAAGCAGCGGGAGTGCGAGGCGGCCTTCGCGGAGATCACCAAGGACCATCGCAGCCTGAAGGCGAATGTGGGGTGACCGGCGCGGGTTACCTGGCGCCCAAGGATTGACCCATGGCCCGGCCATGCCGGGCCACCTATGCTGTCCGCCATGGATGACGCCGGTATCGATCCCTTCTGGGCCCTGACGCCGGCGGAGGCGCTCGGGCGGCTCGGCGTGACCGAGGCCGGGCTGAGCGCCGAGGAGGCCGCCCGGCGCAAGGAGCGCTTCGGGCCCAACGTCGCTTCGGTCCACGCAAAGAAGCGTCTCGCCGCCAAGCTGCTGCGGCGGCTGATCGAGCCGCTGATCGCCATCCTCATCGTGGCCGCCGTGCTCTCCGGCCTGACGGGCGACGTGGCGAGCATGCTCATCATCTTCCTCATCCTCGCCGTCTCGATCGGGCTCGACCTCTTCCAGGAAGGGCGGGCCGAGGCCGCGGCCGAGGCGCTGCGGCGCTCGGTGGCCCTCCAGGCCCGGGCGCTGCGCGACGGGAAGCTGGTTCCCGTGCCGACCGAGGCGCTGGTCCCCGGCGACATCCTCGAGCTGCATGCCGGCGACCTCGTGCCGGCTGACGGCATCCTGCTCGCCGCCGCCGACCTCCGCGCGCAGGAGGCGCTGCTGACCGGCGAGCCCTATCCGGTGGAGAAGCTTCCCGGCCCGACCCAGGCCAAGGGCCCGGCCGAGGCGCGGGGGGCGCTCTTCGCCGGTACCGCGCTGATCACCGGCGAGGGCCGGATGCTGGTCACCGCCACGGGAGCGGCCACGCGCTTCGGCGCCATCGCGGCAGCGCTGGAGGGCGACGCGCCGCCGACCGCCTTCCAGGTCGGGCTGCACCGGTTGGGCATCCTGATCCTGCGGCTGACGATCTTCCTGGTGCTCTTCGTGCTCGTGACGCATCTGGCCTTCGGGCGGCCGGCGCTGGAATCCTTCCTCTTCGCCATCGCGCTGGCCGTCGGCCTCACGCCCGAGCTGCTGCCGATGATCACCACCGTCACCCTCGCGCGCGGGGCGCAGCGCATGGCGCGCCGGCGCGTGGTGGTGAAGCGGCTGGCCGCCATCCATGACCTCGGCGCCATGGACGTCTTCTGCACGGACAAGACCGGCACGCTGACCGAGGCCTGCATTGCCCTTGCCCAGCATCCCGGTCCCGACGGCCAGCCCAGCGCCCGGGTGCTGGAGCTGGCGGTGGTGAACGCCCGCTTCGAGACCGGCGTGCGCAGCCCGTTGGACGACGCGATCCTGGCCGGGACGGAGGGCATCGGCGCCGGCTGGACCCGGATCGCCGACATCCCCTTCGATTTCGAGCGCCGCCGTGTCTCCGTCCTGGCCGAGCATGGGGGCCGCCGCTTCCTGGTGGCGAAGGGCTCGCCGGAGGAGCTGCTGGCCTGCGCCACCGCCGTGGAAGGGCCGGATGGCGCGCCGCTTCCGCTCGACGACGAGGCTCGCGCGAAGCTGACGGCGCAGGTCGAGGCGCTGGCGGGGCAGGGGCTCCGCTGCCTCGGCGTCGCCTGGCGGGAGATGCCCGCGGACAAGGACCGTTGCTCGGTCCAGGAGGACGAGTGCGAGCTCGTCTGGGCCGGGCTCTGCGCCTTCGAGGATCCGCCCAAGCCCAGCGCCGCCGCCGCGATCGCGCGCCTGGCTGCCCTGGGTGTGAAGGTGAAGGTCATCTCCGGCGATGCCGCGCCGGTGCTGCGCCATCTGGTGCAGGCGCTGAACCTGCCCGTGCAGGGCCTGCTGACCGGCGAGGAGATCGCGAAGCTGACCGACGCCGCGCTCTCCGCCCGAGTAGAGACCACCGACCTCTTCGCCCGCGTCTCGCCGGACCAGAAGGCGCGCGTCATCCGCGCCCTGCAGTCGCGCGGCCATGTGGTGGGCTTCCTGGGCGACGGCATCAACGACGCGCCGGCGATCCGGACCGCGGATTGCGGCCTCTCCGTCGCCGACGCGTCGGACGTGGCGCGGGCGGCGGCCTGCATGATCCTGCTGGAGCAGGACCTGGGCGTGGTGGCGGACGGCGTGGCGGAGGGCCGGCGGACCTATGCGAACATCCAGAAGTACATCCGCATGGGCACCTCCTCGAACTTCGGGAACATGCTCTCCATGGCGGCGGCCTCGCTGTTCATCCCCTTCCTGCCGCTCACCCCGGTGCAGGTGCTGCTGAACAACCTGCTCTACGACATCAGCGAGCTCGGCATTCCCTTCGACGCCGTGGACGAGGCCGAGACCGCCGAGCCGCACGGATGGAGCATGGCGGCGGTGCTGCGCTTCACCCTGGTGATGGGCCCGCTCTCCTCGATCTTCGACATCGCGACCTTCGCCATCCTGCGGCTGGGCTTCGACGCGCCGCCGGAGATGTTCCACACCGCCTGGTTCGTGGAATCCATGGCGACCCAGGTGCTGGTGGTCTTCGTGATCCGCACCGGCGGCCCGGCCTGGGCGAGCCGGCCGCACCCCTGGCTGGTCCTGTCCTCGCTGGGCGCGCTGGCGGTGGCGATGGTCCTCGCCTTCTCGCCACTGGGCCATGTGGTCGGCTTCACCGCGCTGCCGGGGATGCTGCTCGGGCTGATCGCAGCGCTGGTGCTGGGCTACCTTGCGGCGGCCGAGGGGCTCAAGCGGGTGGCGCTTCGGGATGCTGCGTTGCGGAAGGCGAGTTGAGCCGCCGCTGCGCCCGGTCTATCCCTGCCGCCCATGGACTCCCTCCCCCAGCAGAATGAAGGCCCGCTGGCGGCCTATCGCGCCCGCGTCGCCGAGGGTGCGCTCCGCGCCGACCCGGCCCAGGCCCATGCCGCCGAGATCCTGCAGACCCTCTGGCGCAACCTGCGCGGCTACGATCCGAAGCCCGCGGCCCCGGCGCAGCGCGGCTTCCTGGGCAAGCTCTTCGGGGGCAAGCGGGGCTCGGGCGATCTGGCGGCGCCGGAAGGGACGCCGGAGGGGCTTTACCTCGTCGGCGCCGTCGGCCGCGGGAAGTCCATGCTGATGGACCTCTTCTTCGAGACGGCCGAGGTCCCGCGCAAGCGCCGCATCCACTTTCATGCCTTCATGCAGGAGGCGCACGCTCGCATCCACGCCTGGCGCCGCGCCCATCCGGGCGCCGACGACCCCATTCCGCCGCTGGCGGACCAGATCGCCGGCGAGGCATCGCTGCTCTGCTTCGACGAGTTCCAGGTCCACGACATCACCGACGCCATGATCCTGGGCCGCCTCTTCGAGGCGCTCTTCGCGCGCGGCGTGGTGATGGTGGCCACCAGCAACACCGCCCCGCAGGACCTTTTCAAGGGCAAGCCGGGACGCGACGCCTTCCTGCCCTTCATCGCGCTCATCCAGTCGCGGGTGGAGGTCTTTTATCTCGAATCCGCGCAGGACTACCGCCGCGAGCGCATCCGGGGCCTGCCCACCTGGCACCACCCGGTGAACGGCCGCTCGGAGCGCGCGCTCGACGCCGCCTTCGAGGAACTGACCGGCGAGCGGCACGGCCAGCCCGCGAGCCTCCAGGTGCTTGGCCGCACCGTCCCGGCGGGCGAGGCGGCGCGGGGCGTGGTGCGGACCTCCTTCGATGAGCTTTGCGGCCGGCCGCTCGGCCCCGCCGACTACCTGGCCCTGGCCACGCATTTCCACACGCTGGTGCTGGACGGCATCCCGCGACTCGGGCCAGAGAACTTCGACCGGGCGCGACGCTTCATCACCCTGATCGATGCCCTCTACGAGCATCGCTGCAAGCTGGTCGCCTCGGCCGAGGCCGGGCCGGACCAGCTCTACGAGCACGGCGAGAACGCCGCCATGTTCGAGCGCACCGCCTCGCGCCTCATGGAAATGCAGAGCCAGGAGTATTTGGGGTTGCCTCACCTGCCCTGACGTAATACCCCGTAACACGAGTGTCGCGTCTGTCGCGCGTCGGGGTCGCGTCTGTCGCGCGGCTCGGGGGCCGGCGGGTCAGGAATCGGGGGATTTCATGCGGAAACTGATCGGGGGCCTTCTGGGCCTGTGCCTGTTGGCGGCTTTCGTGCCGGTGGAGGCTTCGGCCCGGACCGACACCAGGACCAGCGCGCAATCCTCCAGCTCCTCGCGGTCGGCGTCCAGCCGGCAGACGGCCGCCCGGCCCGCCGCCACGCGTTCCACCCGCCCCACCGCATCCGCCCGCACGAGCGACCGGAGCCGCGCCACGGCCTCCCGCTCCGCCGCGCCGTCCCGTCACGCGACGGCCGAGCGCTCCACCCGCCGGGGAGGCCGCGACACCGCCGTCGCCTCGCGCGGCCGGGGCCGCGACGCCGCCGCCCGCGGCAGCCGCAGCCTGAACAGCCGGGTGGCCGCCGCCGTGCCCTATGGCCGCTCCTATGCGATGTCGCAGGGCCGCGGCCTGCGCCGCACCGCCATGGCCTCCTGCTCCATCCGTCATGGCCGCCGCACCTGCACCACGACAGCCTCGCGCGGCGAGGTGATGCGCTGGACGGGCGGCCTCGCCCCGGCCGCGATGAACCAGGCGGCCTGCCCCGACGGCACCATCGCCACCCTGGCGGTCGGCCACAACGACATCACGCGCTGCGTCCCGCTCTAGACCTCGGATGCGTTCGCATTCGCTCAGGCATCAAGGTCTAGCCTTTTGTTTTGGCGCGTGATTCAGACCTCCGGCGCCTTCGCGCCTTCGGTCATCACGCTTTAAGGAACGGTGCAGGCGGCGATCTGCCCGCCACGGGCCTTCTTGTCCGGACAAGATCGCGCTACACTCCCTGGTAAGCCCGCCGCCTAGAGTCGGGCTGTCCGAGGAGATGTTCCGATGCGCCGTCGAAGCGCGCTCGCGGCCGGGATGGCGGCCCTTGCGATGCCGGGGCCGGCGCGGGCCCAGGCCTACCCCTCCCGCCCGATCCGCCTGATCATCCCGTACCCGCCCGGCGGCGGCACCGACGCGCTCTCGCGCCCCTGGGCGGAGCGGATGCGGCTGAGGCTGGGCCAGCCGCTGGTCATCGAGAACCGGGGCGGCGCCGCGACGAATATCGGGATGGAGCTGGCGGCGCGCGCAGCGCCGGACGGCCATGCGCTCATCATCAATGCCGACAATGTCGCGCTTTTCCCGCTTCTCTATCAGCGGCTGACCTACGACCTGTTCCGCGACTTCGCGCCCGTCACCTACCTGGCCGACTCCCCGCTGGTCCTGGGCATCAACCCCGCGGTTCCCGCCCGGAATCTGCAGGAATTCGTGGAACTGGTCCGGCGCGAGCCGGATCGCTGGGCCTTCGCCAACCCCAGCCTCGGCTCGCCGCACCATCTGGGCTACGAGCTCTTCGCGCGCGAGGCCGGAATGCGCATGCTCCAGGTGGAGTATCGCGGCGGCGGGCCGGCCCTGAACGACGTTCTGGCCGGGCACGTGCATCTCGGCGTGTTCAGCCTCGGGGCGGTCAGCGGGCATTTCCGGGGCGGCACGCTGCGGCCGCTCGCGCTGCTCTCGCCCACGCGCTCCACCGCCGCGCCGGACATCCCGACCACGGCCGAGGCGGGGCTGCCCCAGGCGGTGAACTCCCTGCGCTTCCTGCTCTTCGCGCCGGCCCAGACGCCGCCCGAGGTCATCCAGGTCCTGCATGCCGCGACCCTCGAGGTCATGGCGGAGCCCGGCCTCCAGGAGGCGCTGACCCGCGCGGGCTTCGACATCATGACGACGACGCCCGAGCGGGCCGCGACGATGCTGCGGGCAGAGAACGCGCGCTGGGCGCCGATCCTACCCGGCCTGAACCTGCGGATGGACTGAGGGGAGACTCGCGATGACGCGCCTGGACATCGCGGGCGACGCCCGCCGCGTGCTGGATGTGGTGAGGGCCGGCGGGGTCTGCGTCTTCCCCACCGATGTCGGCTATGCCGGCGTCGGCGGCTGCGAGGCGGCGCTGCTGCGCTTCTTCCGGGCCAAGGGCCGCGGCGCGCACAAGCGCAACGCCATGCTGGGCAGCCTCGCGATCCATGACGAGGTGCACGACATGCCGGCCCGGGCGAAGGAGATGATCCGTGCCCTGGTGCTGGATTACGACCTGCCGATCTCCGCGATCGGTCCCTTTCGCCCGGACCATCCCCTGCCATCGGCGCTGGAGCCCGCGGCGCTGGCGGCCAGCACGGAGAACGGCACGCTCGCCATCCTGATGAACGTCGGCGCGCTGGAGGAGGAGATGGCGCGGCTCGCGCTGGCGGAGAACCAGCCGCTCTTCGGCTCCTCGGCGAACCTCACGGGCACCGGCACGAAGTTCCGCGCCGAGGAGGTCCAGGCGCCGATCCGCGACTGCGCGGATCTCCTGATCGATTACGGCCTGCGGAAGTACCACCCCTACCGGCGCTCCTCGACCATGATCGACTTCACGACGATGGAGGTCGTGCGGATCGGTGCCTGCTACGAGCTGATCCAGGACGTGCTGCGCCGGCACTTCTCCGTCGAGCTGCCGCCCGACCCGGGCGTGGAGGTGCTGCCCTCGGGGCACACGCGGGCCGCCCAGCAGGTGCACGCCTAGCCTCCAGGCCAGTCTTCGGCTGCGCTGAACACAGCTTCGGCGCCGAATCCCGGCGCCTTGCCGGCCCGGCGGCGCGGGAGTAACTCTCCCGCGTTCGGAAAGGCATTCAGGGAAACCCCATGGCCCGCAACAAGATCGCGCTCATCGGCGCCGGCAATATCGGCGGCACGCTCGCCCATCTGATTGGCCTGAAGGAGCTGGGTGACGTCGTGATGTTCGACGTCTTCGGCGGCGTCGCGGCCGGCAAGGCGCTGGACATCATGCAGTCCAGCCCGGTCGACGGCTTCGACAGTGCGATGTCGGGCGGCTCGGACTACGCGGCCATCAAGGGCGCCGACGTCATCATCGTCACCGCCGGCTTCCCGCGCATGCCCGGCATGAGCCGCGACGACCTGCTGACCAAGAACGCCGGCGTGATGGGCCAGGTGGCCGAGGGCATCAAGACCTACGCCCCCGACGCCTTCGTCATCTGCATCACCAACCCGCTCGACGTCATGGTCTGGGCGCTGCAGCAGAAGTCGGGCCTGCCGGCGAACAAGGTCGTCGGCATGGCCGGCGTGCTGGACAGCAGCCGCTTCCGCCTCTTCCTCGCCGAGGAATTCGGCGTCTCCGTCGAGGACGTGACGGCCTTCGTGCTCGGCGGCCACGGCGACACCATGGTGCCGCTGACCCGCTACTCCACCGTCGCCGGCATCCCCGTCCCCGACCTGATCAAGATGGGCTGGACGACGCAGGAGAAGATCGACGCTATCGTGAACCGCACCGCGAATGGCGGCGGCGAGATCGTGAAGCTGCTCGAGCGCGGCTCGGCCTTCTACGCCCCGGCCGCCTCGGCCGTCGCGATGGCCGAGTCCTACCTGAAGGACAAGAAGCGCGTCCTGCCCTGCGCCGTGATGCTGAACGGCGAGTACGGCATGAAGGACTTCTATGTCGGCGTGCCCGTCGTGATCGGCGCCGGCGGCGTGGAGAAGATCGTCGAGGTCGAGTTCCTCCCCGAGGAGAAGGCCGCCTTCGACAAGTCCTGCGACGCGGTGAAGAAGCTCATCGAGGACTTCAAGGCGCTGGGCGTCTGAGACAGCCCGTGCGGGTTGCCGTGATCGCTGATATCCACGGCAACCGCCTGGCCCTGGCGGCGGTGCTCGCCGCCGTGAAGCGCGCCGCGCCCGACCTGTTGGTCGAGCTCGGTGACGCGGTGTCCGGCCCGCTCTGGCCGGCCGAGTGCTTTGAGATGCTGGCCGATTGCGGCTCCGCCGCGTCGGTCCGCGGCAACCACGACCGCTGGGTCGCCTTCGATCCGCCGGAGAAGCTGGGCGCCACCGACAGCTTCACCCAGGCCAGGCTGACCGCGGCGCAGCGCGAGGCGCTGGGCGCGCGGCCGATGGAATGGCGGGGCGAGGGCATCCTGGCCACGCATTCCCTGCCCGGAGACGACCTAACCTACGTCATGCACGAGTCGACGGAGCACGGCATCCGCGAGCGGCGCCCCGCCGAGGTGGCGGCCCTGCTGCCCGCGCCCGCGGGCGAGACGCTGGTGCTCACCGCCCACACCCATCGCGCCCGGCTCATGCGGCTGCCCGACGGGCGGACGATCGTGAATCCCGGAGCGGTCGGCCAGCCCGCCTATAAGGACACCACCCCCTTCTTCCACCGCATGGAGACCGGCACGCCGCATGCCCGCTGGGCGCTGCTGGAACGCCGTGGGACGGAGTGGCAGGTGGAGTTCCACGCTGAGGAATACGACTGGGACGCCGCCTCCGCCGAGGCGCTCCGCAACGGCCGCGCCGACTGGTCGCAGTCGCTGGCCACTGGCACAATGGACTGACCTTGAGGACCCCCACCCATGAACATCCATGAATATCAGGCCAAGGAGCTGCTGCGCCGCTATGGCGTGACGGTCCTCGAAGGCCATGTGGCCTGGACGGCCGACGAGGCGGAGGCCGCGGCGAAGAAGCTGCCTGGGCCCGTCTATGTGGTGAAGTCGCAGATCCATGCGGGCGGCCGCGGCGCCGGGCGCTTCAAGGAAGACCCGAATGGCAAGGGCGGCGTCCGCGTCGTGAAGTCGGTCGCCGACGTGAAGGCGGCGGCCGAGGCGATGATCGGCAAGACCCTGGTCACCAAGCAGACCGGCGAAGCGGGCAAGCTCGTCTCCCGCGTCTATGTCGAGGACGGCTGCGACATCAAGCGCGAGCTGTACCTGGGCCTGCTGATCGACCGCGAAACCTCGCGCCTCACCGTCATGGCCTCCACCGAGGGCGGCATGGAGATCGAGGAGGTCGCCGAGCACCATCCCGAGAAGATCCTCAAGGTGGCGGTGGACCCAGCCTCGGGCCTCTTCCCCTTCTACGCCCGCAAGCTGGCCTTCGGCCTCGGCCTTGAGGGCAAGCAGGTCAGCAGCTTCGTGAAGTTCGTGACCTCGCTCTACGGCGCCTTCCTGGAGCTCGACTGCGCGATCGTCGAGATCAACCCGCTGGTCGTGACCGGCGCGGGCGACATCGTGGCGCTCGACGCCAAGGTCTCCTTCGACGACAGCGCGCTGTTCCGCCACAAGGACCTCGAGGCCCTGCGCGACGACAGCGAGATGGACCCCAAGGAGCTGGACGCCGTCAACCACGAGCTGAACTACGTGGCGCTCGACGGCGAGATCGGCTGCATGGTGAACGGCGCGGGCCTCGCCATGGCGACGATGGACATCATCAAGCTCTACGGCTCGTCCCCAGCGAACTTCCTCGACGTGGGCGGCACGGCCGATGCGGCGCGCGTCACCGAGGCGTTTCGGATCATCACCTCGGACGCCAATGTGAAGGCCATCCTGGTCAACATCTTCGGCGGCATCGCCAAGTGCGACATGATCGCCGAGGGCATCGTCGCCGCCAGCAAGAACCTCTCGCTGAAGGTGCCGCTGGTGGTGCGCCTCGAAGGCACCAACGTGGAGCTCGGGAAGAAGATCCTGGCCGAGAGCGGCCTCGCGATCATCCCTGCGGACAACCTGGCTGACGCGGCCCAGAAGGTCGTCGCCGCCGTGAAGAAGGCTGCCTGAGCCATGGCCATCCTCGTCGACAAGAACACCAAGGTCATGACCCAGGGCTTCACCGGAGCCCAGGGCACCTTCCACGCCAGCCAGGGCATCGCCTATGGCTCGAACTACGTGGGCGGCGTGACGCCGGGCAAGGGCGGCACCATGCACCCGACCCTGAACCTGCCGGTCTTCAACACGGTGGCCGAGTGCCGGGAAGCGACCGGCGCCGACGCCTCGGTCATCTACGTGCCGGCGGCCTTCGCGGCCGACTCCATCCTGGAGGCGATCGACGCGGAGATCCCGCTGATCATCTGCATCACCGAGGGCATTCCCGTGCTCGACATGGTGAAGGTGAAGCGCGCGCTGGACGGGTCGGAGTCCATCCTGGTCGGGCCGAACTGCCCGGGCGTCATCACGCCGGATGCCTGCAAAATCGGCATTATGCCTGGGCATATTCATCGCCGCGGCTCGGTCGGCATCGTGTCCCGCTCGGGCACGCTGACCTATGAGGCGGTGGCGCAGACCACGGCGGCCGGGCTCGGCCAGTCCAGCTGCGTCGGCATCGGCGGCGACCCGGTGAAGGGCATGGACTTCATCGACGTGCTCGAGCTCTTCATGGCGGACGACGAGACCAAGTCGCTCATCATGATCGGCGAGATCGGCGGCCAGTCCGAGATTCTCGCGGCCGAGTACCTGAAGAGCGAGAACTTCGGGCCCGGCAAGCCGAACAAGCCCGTGGTGGGCTTCATCGCCGGCGCCACGGCGCCTCCGGGCCGCC
This sequence comes from Roseococcus sp. GW821-FHT12F05, assembly GCF_058806835.1. NCBI lineage: Bacteria > Pseudomonadati > Pseudomonadota > Alphaproteobacteria > Acetobacterales > Roseomonadaceae > Roseococcus > Roseococcus sp. GW821-FHT12F05. The sequence goes on along the minus strand of NZ_JBXAQB010000005.1, from coordinate 137,784 downwards.
GCATGGGCCATGCCGGCGCGGTGATCTCGGGCGGCAACGACACGGCGGCGGCCAAGATGGAAGCCATGGCGGCCGCCGGCATCCATGTCGCCGACAGCCCGGCCTCCCTGGGCTCGACCATGGTGCGTGCCCTGAAGGGCTGATGCCCCACGGCTTTGATGCCGGGGGCTGATGTCTGACCTGCGTCGGGCGGGACGCCAAAATCCCGCCCGAATGCTCATATTGTTTTAGGAAACGGGCCAATATGGTCCGAAGATTGCATTCTCATCCGCGACACCTGCGGAACGGAGCGACGAAAAATGGCCGGAGTGGACATCCTCGCAAGTGCGATGAACGGGGCGAATGCCGCGTATCTCGCCGACACCTATGCCAGGTGGGTCGAGGATCCCACGAAGGTCGACCCCTCCTTCGCGGAGCTCTTCACCGCCCTGAACGATGACGCCCGGGCCGTCCTGACCGACGCGATGGGCGCCTCCTGGGCGCCGCGCCCCCGCGGCGGCTTCGCCCCGGCGGAAGAGGTCAAGCCCGCGCCGAAGGGCGCGGCCCCGGCCAAGGGCGCGGCCGCGCCTGCCGCCGCCGATCCGGAGGCCACGCGCCGCGCGGTGCTCGACAGCATCCGGGCGCTGATGCTCATCCGCTCCTACCGCGTGCGCGGCCATCTGGAGGCGCAGCTCGATCCGCTGGGCCTGCAGGTCACCCCGGCCCATCCGGAGCTCTCGGCGAAGTTCTGGGGCTTCGAGGACGCCGATCTCGACCGTCCCATTTTCATCGACAAGGTGCTGGGCCTCGAGACCGCCACCATCCGCCAGATCATGGAGCGGCTGCGGGCCACCTATTGCGGCCATATCGGCGTCGAGTTCATGCACATCCAGGATCCGGACCAGAAGTCCTGGATCCAGCAGCGCATCGAGGGCGCGCCCTGGGCCGGCAGCTTCGGCGCCGAGGACAAGCGCAAGCTCCTGACCCAGCTCACCGAGGCCGAGGGCTTCGAGGCCTTCTGCGCCAAGAAGTATGTCGGCACCAAGCGCTTCGGCCTGGAGGGCGGCGAAAGCACCATCCCCGCCGTGCTCGCCACGATCGAGACGGCGGCCGAGCAGGGCGTGAACGAGATCGCCATCGGCATGGCGCATCGCGGCCGGCTGAACGTGCTGGTGAACGTGGTGAAGAAGCCCTTCGTGCAGGTCTTCTCGGAGTTCAAGGGCTCCAGCTTCAAGCCGGACGACGTCCAGGGCTCGGGCGACGTGAAGTACCATCTCGGCACCTCCACCGATCTCGAGATCGGCGGCCGGACCATCCACCTCTCGCTGCAGCCCAACCCCTCGCATCTGGAGGCGGTGAACCCCGTCGTCGCCGGCAAGGTCCGGGCGCGGCAGGACATGGCGGGCGACATCAAGAGCCGCACCAGCGTCATGGGCATCCTGCTGCATGGCGACGCCGCCTTCGCCGGCCAGGGCCTGGTCTACGAGACGCTGGCGATGAGCCAGCTCATCGGCTACCGCACCGGCGGCACGATCCACATCGTGACCAACAACCAGATCGGCTTCACCACCGTCCCGGCCCACGCCTATTCCGGCCTCTACTGCACGGACGTGGCCAAGTCGGTGCAGGCGCCGATCCTGCACGTGAACGGCGACGACCCCGAGGCGGTGGTGTGGTGCGCGCGGCTCTGCACCGAGTTCCGCATGCGCTTCCAGGCCGACGTCGTGCTCGACATCGTCTGCTACCGCCGCCACGGCCACAACGAGGGCGATGAGCCGGCCTTCACCCAGCCCGTGATGTACAACCGCATCCGGCAGCTGAAGACGACGCGCACCCTCTACGCCGAGCAGCTGGCCGCCGAGGGCAGCCTCAAGGCCGAGGACGCGGCGGCCATCCAGGACGCCTTCAACGCCAAGATGGAGGACGCCTTCCAGGCCTCCGCCAGCTTCAAGCCCAACAAGGCGGACTGGCTGGAGGGGCATTGGTCCGGCCTGAAGGCGGTCGGCAACGGCGAGGGCGCGGAGCAGCTCCACGAGACCGCCGTCGCGCTCGACACGCTGCGCGAGGTGGGCGGCGCGCTCTGCCGCGTGCCAGCGGATTTCGGCATCAATCCGAAGATCGCCCGCCAGCTCGAGACGAAGAAGACGGCGATCGAGGGCGGCGAGGGCATCGACTGGGCGACCGGCGAGGCGCTGGCCTTCGGCACCCTGCTGCTGGAGGGCCATCGCGTCCGCCTCTCGGGCGAGGACGTGCAGCGCGGCACCTTCAGCCAGCGCCACGCGGTGCTGGTCGACCAGGTGAATCAGCAGGAATACGTCCCGCTGAACAACATCAAGGAGGGCCAGGCCAAGTTCGAGGCCTTCAACTCCTTGCTGGCCGAGTTCGGCGTGCTGGGCTTCGACTACGGCTATTCGCTGGCCGATCCCAAGACGCTGGTGCTCTGGGAGGCGCAGTTCGGCGACTTCGCCAATGGCGCGCAGGTCATCATCGACCAGTTCATCGCCTCGGGCGAGACCAAGTGGCTGCGCATGTCCGGACTCGTGATGCTGCTGCCGCACGGGCAGGAAGGGCAGGGGCCGGAGCATTCCTCCGCCCGGCTGGAGCGCTACCTGCAGCTCTGCGCCGAGCGGAACATCCGGGTCTGCAACTTCACCACCCCGGCCAACTATTTCCACGCCCTGCGCCGGCAGCTGAAGGCCAATTACCGCAAGCCGCTCGTCATCATGACGCCGAAGAGCCTGCTGCGGCACAAGCTGGCGGTCAGCAGCCTCGCCGAGTTCGGCCCGGGCAGCGGCTTCCGCTACGTGATCCCCGAGGTCGAGGCGATCGCCCCCGAGGAGAAGGTGAAGCGCGTCGTGCTCTGCACCGGCAAGGTCTATTATGACCTGCTGCAGGAGCGGCAGGCCAAGGGCATCAGCGACGTGGCGCTGATCCGGCTGGAGCAGATCTATCCCTTCCCGGACAAGAGCCTCGCCCAGGCGCTCGCTCCTTATAAGAACGCCGAGGTCGTGTGGTGCCAGGAGGAGCCGGAGAATAACGGCGCCTGGAACTTCGTGGACCGGCGGATCGAGGGCGTGCTGAAGGGCCTGGACGTAAAGGCCAAGCGGCCGGACTACGTGGGCCGCGACGCCGCGGCCAGCCCGGCCACCGGCCTCGCCAAGGTGTACCAGGCCCAGCAGGACGCTCTGGTCCGCTCGGCCCTGGGTCTCTGAGGTTTTTTCGGGACGTCGGCACCTGTTCGGGCTGACGTCCCGGTCCCAACTGCTTTAAGAAGCCGCCAGGAATAGAGCGAAGACCATGGCAACCGATATTCTCGTGCCCACCCTGGGCGAAAGCGTCAGCACCGCGACCGTGGCGCGTTGGCTCAAGCAGGCCGGCGAGGCCGTGGCGGCGGACGAGCCCCTGGTCGAGCTCGAGACCGACAAGGTCACCGTCGAGGTGAACGCGCCGGCCGCCGGCGTGCTGGAGGCCATCGCCGCCCAGCAGGGCGCCGAGGTCGAGCCCGGCGCGGTCCTGGGCAGCATCGCCGCCGGTGCGGGCACCGCTGCCGCGCCGGCCAAGCCCGCCGCTGCCCCTGCCGCTCCGGCCCCGGCGGCTCCCGCCGCCGCTCCGACGGCCGCCGCCAAGCCGCCCGGCACGGGCGCCGGCTCCGTTGCCGCGGCCGAGGACAAGGGCGCCTCGGCTGGTGCCCCGCTTCCCGCCGCCGCCAAGCTGATGGCCGAGAACAACGTCACCGCCGCGCAGATCGGCGCCGGCTCGGCCAAGGACGGCCGGATCGCCAAGGGCGACGTGATCGACTTCCTCAGCCGCCCCGCCGCCGCTGCGGCTCCCGCGGCTGCTCCGAAGGCCGAGCGCGCGCTCGATGCCGGCGAGGAGCGCGTGAAGATGACGCGCCTGCGCGCCACCATCGCGCGCCGCCTGAAGGAGGCGCAGAACACCGCCGCCATGCTCACCACCTTCAACGAGGTGGACATGGGCGCGGTCATGGCCATGCGCGCCGAGTACAAGGACGTCTTCGAGAAGAAGCACAACGTGAAGCTCGGCTTCATGTCCTTCTTCGTCTCGGCCTGCGTCGCGGCGCTCAAGGAATTCCCGGCGGTCAACGCCGAGATCGAGGGCGGTGACACCGTCATCTACCGCAACTTCGTCCATATGGGCATCGCGGTGGGCGGGCCTTCGGGCCTGGTCGTGCCGGTGCTGCGCAACGCCGACCAGATGAGCTTCGCCGGGATCGAGAAGAGCATCGCCGATTTCGGCAAGCGCGTCCGCGACGGCCAGCTCAAGCTGGAGGAGATGGCGGGCGGCAGCTTCACCATCACCAATGGCGGCATCTACGGCTCGCTGATGTCCACGCCGATCCTGAACCCGCCGCAGTCGGGCATCCTCGGCATGCACAAGATCCAGGAGCGGCCGATGGCCGTCGGCGGCAAGGTCGAGATCCGGCCGATGATGTACCTGGCGCTCTCCTACGATCACCGGATCGTCGACGGGAAGGAGGCGGTCTCCTTCCTCGTCCGCGTGAAGGAGGGGATCGAGGATCCCCGCCGGCTGATGCTGGGCCTCTGAGGATGCGCTCCCGGGAAGGCCAGCTCAGCGACAACCGCCCCATCTCCCGCACCCGTGTGGAGAAGGAGAAGCAGCTCCGCGATCTGAAGGAAGTGCTCGCCGGGATGAAGGCGCATGCCACGCCGGCGTTGCGCGATTCCGTGAAGGCGAAGATCAAGGAGCTGGAGGTGGAGCTGGCGGCTCCGCCGCCGCCCCCGCGCGACCGCCGGCCGCCGCGCCGCGAGTTCTGACGCCGGGCCGTTGAAACCTGTTTGAGACCGGCGCGGGGGCCTCCCCGCGCCGGTTTCGCTTCAGCCCAGCTCCATGCCGGTCTCGCGCACGAGCGCGCCCATCGCCTCGCGCTGCTGGCGCACATAGGCCGCGAAGGGCCCTGGCTCGCTGCCGACTGGGATCGCGCCCAGAGCGTCGAGCCGCGAGCGGACATTGGCATCAGCCAGGGCTGCCTTCACCGCCTCGAACCAGCGGGCGACGACGGGGGCGGGCAGGCCGGCGGGGCCGTAGAGACCGTTCCACTCGTTCAGCTCGTAATCCGGGAAGCCCTGCTCGGCGACGGTGGGGACATTCGGCAGTGCGCCGAGGCGCGTGGTGGAACTGACGGCGAGCGCCTTCACGCGGCCCTCCTGCGCGAGCTGCAGGGAGGAGGCGACGGTGCCGAAGACGAAGGTCAGGTTCCCGGCGACGAGATCCTGCAGCGCCGGGGCGCCGCCGCGATAGGGCACATGCGTCATGTCGAGGCCCGCGCGGCGCAGCAGCAGCGCCGAGGCCAGGTGCGCGGCCGTCGCGTTGCCCGAGGAGCCATAGGTGAGCTGGCCCGGCCGCGCCTTCGCATAGGCGACGAATTCCTGGAGGTTCTGGACCGGCAGGGTCGGCGGCACGATCAGGATCTGCGGCCAGATCAGCACCTGGCTGATGGGCGTGAAGGCCGTGGCGTAGTCGAAGGGCAGGTTGCGCATCAGCGCCGGGTTCACGGTGTGCGCCAGCGCATCGATCATCACGGTGAGCCCGTCCGGCGCGCTGCGCGCCACCTCGGCGGCGCCGATCGAGCCGCCGGCGCCGCCGCGGTTGTCCACGACGACCGACTGGCCGAGCGCTGATGTCATGGGCACGGCCAGCAGCCGCGCCGAAGTGTCCACGCCGCCGCCCGGCGCATAGGGCGCAATCATCCGGATCGAGCGCGCCGGCGACCACGGAGCTGCTCCCCCTTGGGCGAAGGCGGGCGTGGCCATCAGCGAGGCCAGAAGCGAACGGCGGAACATGACTAGCTCTCCAGGCGGATGTTGTTGTCGCGGATCAGCGCGCCGATGCGGGCGCGCTGATCCGTGAGGAAGGCGGCGAATGGGGCGGGACCCTGCGCCATGATCTCCATGCCGAGCAAGGCGTGGCGCTCGCGGGCCTGCGGATCGGCCAGGCCCTGCTGCGCGGCCTCCGCGTAGCGGGCGACGATGGGCGGCGGCGTACCCGCGGGTGCGAAGAGCGCCAGCCATTCGTTGATGGAGAAGCCCTGGTAGCCGAGCTCCATCATCGTCGGCGTGTCGGGCAGGGCGGGAATGCGGGCGGGCGTGCCGACAGCCAGCGCGCGCAGCCGCCCGTCGCGGATCAGCGGCATGACGGCCGGCGTGGTGTTGAAGGTGAAGAGCGTGTCTCCGCCGAGCAGGCCGACGATGGACTGCGGGCTCGACCGGTAGGGGACGTGCGTGACCTCGAGCCGGTCGCGCCCGGCGAAGAGCACGGCGGCGAGGTGCGAGGCGAGGCCGATGCCGGTGCTGGCATAGGGCGTGCCGGGATTCGCGCGCAGATGGGCGACCAGCTCCGTCACGCTGTGCACCGGCGTATCGGCGCGGACGCAGAGCACGTTGGGCACCAGCGCGAAGAGGCAGATGGGCACGAAGGCCTGCTCGTAGTCGAAGCCGAGTCCGCGCATCAGGAAGGGGTTGCTGACTTGCCCGGCCGCGTCGAAGAGCAGGGTGTAGCCGTCCGGTGCCGCCTGCGCGACGGCGGCCGCGCCGATGGAGCCCGAGGCGCCGCCGCGATTCTCGATGACGATCGGCTGGCCGAGGACGGCCTGCATCGGCGGTGCCACGACGCGGAGCGAGGAATCGGCCGAGCCGCCGGCGCCCCAGGCCGCGATGATCCGCACCGGCCGCATGGGCGACCAGCCCTGGGCATCAGCAGCCGGGGCACTGGCCAGGCCGGCGCCCGTGCCCAGGATCAGGGCGCGGCGGGAAAAGGACATCGCATCCTCCGTAGGGCCGAAGTGGCGCCGGTCTTCTCCTTGCGCGGATCGAAGCACCATCGCCGCTAACGAAGGATGAAGAGTTCCAGGAATGCCGGCCCGACGTGCCGCGTCAAGCGGATTACCCGTCAAGCCGGATGCCCTCGGCGGCGATGAGCGCGCCCATGGCCTCTCGCTCGGCAGCGAGGAAGCGGGTGAGCGCTTCCGGCCCCTCGGCGGCGGGCAGGAGGCCGAGCTCGTCCAGGCGCGGGCGCAGCGCGGGCTGGTTCACGGCATCGGCGGCGGCCGTGGCGATCCGCGCGCTCACCGGCGCCGGGGTGCCGGCCGGGGCGAAGAGCGCCAGCCAGTCGCCGATGGAAAATCCGGGAAATCCCTGGTCGGCGATGCTGTCCGGCGCGCCGGGCAGCGAGGTGCCGAGGGACCGGATCTTTCCGTCGCGCAGCAGGGGTGCGGCCAGGGCGATGGAGGTGAAGCCCATCGCGACGTCGCCGCGCAGCAGCCCCGTCACCTGGTCCGCGCCGCCGCGATAGGGGATGTGCTCGGCCGCGATGCCGGCCCGGCGCAGCAGCGCGGCCATTGCGAGATGCGTGCGCGCACCGATCCCCACGCTGCCATAGGCGGCCAGCCGCGGCTCGGCCCGCAGCCGGTCCAGAAGCGCGGGCAGGCTGGTCACGCCGAGGTCGGCCCGGACCACCAGCAGCAGGGGCAGGGTGGCCAGCAGGGTCACGGGCGCGAAGGCGGTGCGGTAGTCGAAGCCGAGACCGCGCATCAGGAAGGGGTTCACCGCCTGCCCGCCAGAATCGAGCAGCAGCGTGGCGCCGTCCGGCGCGGCCTGGGCCACCACGCCGGCGCCCACCGCGCCCGAGGCGCCGCTGCGGTTCTCCGGCGTCACGGTGGTGCCCAGCAGCTCGCCCATGCGGGGCGCGATCAGCCGGGCCAGGATGTCGGTGCTGCCGCCGGGCGGATAGGCGATGACCAGCCGGACCGGCCGTTCCTGCGCCAGAACGTCAAGAGGACGGGCGGCGATCGGCAGGGAGGCGGCGAGGAGGATCGTGCGGCGCAGCATGGCCGAGGCGTCGCGCCGGGGCCGGCCTGCGTCAAGCTTCGCTTCGGTGAAACCCCGATGGGGGAAACTCCGGCCGCCCTCGTGCCCTTCCGGCGGCGAAGGGATAGAATGCCGCCATGGCCCCCCGCCGCCCCCGCTCCGAGCCGGATTCCGGCAGCCTGTTCGAGTCCGAGGCGCCGCGCCCCCTGGCCGACCGCCTCCGCCCGACCTCGCTGAAGGACGTCATCGGCCAGGACCAGCTGCTCGGCCCGGACGGCCCGATCACGCGGATGGTCGAGAGCCGGACGCTCTCCTCCCTCATCCTCTGGGGGCCGCCCGGCACCGGCAAGACGACCATCGCCCGCCTGCTCGCCCATGAAACGGCTCTCCATTTCGAATCCCTCTCCGCCATCCAGGGCGGCGTCGCCGACCTGCGGCGGGTTTTCGACGCGGCGCGGGACCGCCGCGCCATGGGGCAGGGCACGCTGCTCTTCGTGGACGAGATCCACCGCTTCAACCGAGCCCAGCAGGACGCCTTCCTGCCGGTCATGGAGGACGGCACCATCGTCCTGATCGGCGCGACGACCGAAAACCCCTCCTTCGAGCTGAACGGCGCCATCCTGTCCCGTTCGCAGGTCTTCGTGCTGAAGGCGCTGGACGATGCGGCGCTGTCGGTCCTGCTGGAGCGCGCCGAGGCGCATGTCGGCCGCCCGCTGCCGCTGACGGAGGACGCGCGCGAGGCGCTGCTGGGCCTGGCCGGCGGCGATGGACGCTACCTGCTGAACCTGGTCGAGCAGATCTACACGGTGCGCTCCGGCCGGCCCCTCGACGTCGAGGCCATGGGGCAGGTGCTGACACGGCGGCTGCCCTCCCACGACAAGGCGGGCGACGGGCATTACGACCTGCTCTCCGCCTTCCACAAGTCGCTGCGCGGCAGCGACCCGCATGCGGCACACTACTACGCGGCGCGCATGGTGGTGGCAGGGGAGGCGCCCGAGGCCATCTTCCGGCGGCTCGCCTGCGCCGCCTCCGAGGATGTGGGCATGGCCGACCCGCAGGCCATGGTGCAGGTCATCACCGCCTGGCAGGCCTTCGAGCGCATCGGCTGGCCGGAGGGGCGGCTCTTCCTGGCACAGGCCATCAGCTACGTGGCGACGGCGCCGAAGAGCAACGCCTCCTACATGGCCTTCGAGGCGGCCACGGGCCTGGCCCGCGAGACGAGCCATGTCCCGCCGCCGCTGAACATCCTCAACGCGCCGACGAAGCTCATGAAGGAGCTCGGCTACCATTCGGGATACCGCTACGACCATGACTATCCCGACGCCTATGCCGGGCAGGAGTTCTTCCCGGAGGAGGTCCGCCAGCGCGGCGCGCCGGACCTCTACAGGCCGAACGAGCGTGGCTTCGAGCGCGACATCCGCAAGCGGCTCGACTACTGGGCGGCCCAGAAGGCGTCGAGGAAGTCCTGAAGCCGTCTCAAGAAGGTTCCAACGGGCCGTTGCCCAGCTAAGGTGTCGCGTGACGAACTTCGGATGAGATGGTCCTCATGACGCGCCGAGACGCCTTCATCCGCTTCGCCTCGCGCGCCGCCCGGAAGAAGCCCCGCGGATGAGCTTCTTCCTCGTCGCGGTCGGCGGCGCCGCGGGCTCGGTGCTGCGCTATCTCGTCTCGCTGCTCTTCATGGGGATGGGCTGGCCCTGGGGCACGCTGCTGGTGAACATACTCGGCAGCTTCACCATGGGCATGTTCGTCGGGATCGGGCTGTCGCCGCAGCAGCGGCTGCTCTGGATGACGGGCGTGCTGGGCGGCTTCACCACCTTCTCGGCCTTCAGCCTCGAGACGGCCACGCTGTGGGAGCGCGCGCATTGGGAGGGCGTGACCTATGTTGCCCTGAGCGTGACCCTGGGCCTCACCGCCTTCGCCACGGGAATGTGGCTGGGCCGGAGCTGACGCTCAGGCGGCTTGACGGCGCCCGGCGGCCGGCGTCTTCCTTCCGTAGACGGAAGGAGCGGCCGCGATGGACGCAGCAGATATGGGCCGGCAGATGCGGCTGGGCATCTTCGTGCAGGCCGCCGGGCATCACGTCGCCGGCTGGCGGCATCCGGACGCGATGCCGGGCGGCCCCAACCTCGCGCTGATGCAGCACATCGCCGCGACGGCCGAGCGCGGGAAGTTCGACATGTTCTTCCTCGCCGACAATTTCTCGACCGGCTACGGGGAGCATCCCTCCTCGATCGGCAAGTTCGAGCCGCTGACGCTGCTGTCGGTGCTCTCGGCCACGACGAAGCATCTGGGCCTGGCCGCCACGGCCTCGACCACCTATGCCGAGCCCTACCACACCGCCCGGGCCTTCTCCTCGCTGGACCATCTCTCCGGCGGGCGCGCGGCCTGGAACGTGGTGACCACCTCCTATCCCAAGAACGGCGCCGTCTTCGGCCGCCAGCATCCGCCGCATGCCGAGCGCTACGCCATGGCCGACGAGTTCGTCGAGGCCTGCAAGCTGCTCTGGGATTCCTGGGACGACGACGCCTTCGTCATGGACAAGGAGCGCGGCACCTTCGTGCGGCCGGGCACGCTCCACGTCCCCGATTTCGAAGGAAAATACTTCACCGTGAAGGGCGGGCTGAACCTGCCGCGCTGCCCGCAGGGCCAGCCCGTGATCATCCAGGCCGGCAGTTCCGCGCCCGGCCAGGCGCTGGCGGCGCGCACGGCCGAGGTGGTCTTCACTGCCCAGAACAACTTGAGCGACGCGCAGGATTTCTATCGCGGGCTGAAGGCGCAGCTCGCCCAGCACGGTCGATCAGAGGATTCGCTCAAGATCATGCCCGGCTTCATGCCGATCATCGGCCGGACCGAGGCGGAGGCGAAGGCGCTCTTTGCCGAGCTCAGCCGCAACCTCGACATGAAGCAGGCCAACACCGTGCTGTCGGACCGGCTGGGCACGGACATGTCGGGCTTCGACCTCGATGCGCCCGTGCCCGACCTGCCCGAGAGCGAGCATCTGAAGAGCCGCGCCCTGCTGCTGCTGGAGATGGCCCGGCGCGAGGGGCTGACCCTGCGCGAGCTCTGCCACCGGGTCGCCGCCTCGCGCGGCCACCTGATGGTGATCGGCGCGGCCGGGCAGGTGGCCGACACGATGGAGCAATGGTTCCGCGAGGGCGGCGCCGACGGCTTCAACCTGATGCCGCCCTTCTTCCCGACCCAGTTCGACGCCTTCGTCGACCAGGTGGTGCCGATCCTGCAGGCGCGCGGGCTGTTCCGGCGAGAATACGAGGGGACGACGCTGCGCGAGAATCTCGGGCTGGCGCGGCCGGCGAGCCGCTACGCCGCGGCGGCGATGGAGAGCGCCGCGGAGTAGGGTGCGATCCGCCGAGGCGCTGAATCGCCCCCTCGGCAAAGGTCCCTTCAGGCGTTGTACCAGGCCGGCACTAGCCACTGGCCGTCGTTCCAGTCGGGCGGCATCAGCGGCGCGAAGGCGGCGCCGAGACGGTTGGGGTAGCGACGCCGGGGATCGGGGTTGTGCGGATCGGGATTCATGACCCAGCCCTCGCCCAGCGTCGGGACGAGGCCGGCGAGGATGCAGAGCAGCACGAAGTTCCGGAAATCGGCGATGTTCTCGATGCCGATGAAATTGCCCCCGGGCGTGAAGGCGATCAGCGGCAGGTCCACGTCGTTCACGAAGGGCCGGGCCGCCTCGTCGCTGTGCCAGAGCACGTTGCGGTTGGGGAAGGACTGGCCCGCCATCCCGGCCACGCCCGTGCGCATCCCTGCGATGGTCGAGTTCAGGATCTGCGAGACCAGGTAGAGGCGGTTGGTCATGTTGCCGAGCTTGGTGCCCTGGCCGGTGGTGGTGAAGAAGCGCTCCAGCTGGGTCTCGATGCGGTTGCGCTCGGTCCAGCCGCGGTTGGTGCCGAGCACGCGTCGGTCGTCCCCGTGGCGATTGTAGGCATCGGGGCCGCGGAGGAAGGGCCAGATCGCGAAGAGGTCGTAGTCGCCGGTGATGGCGTTGAGAGGATGCTCCGCGCGGTAGTGCCGGTGGTCCACGGAGTTCGTCATGGCGAGCAGCGGCTCGTACATGTCGCCGTACTTGGTGTCGTAGCGCACCGGGGCGTCGCCGCGCTCCTGCACGAAGCCGCTGCTGCGGCCGGCGCCGGCGTTGATCGCGTTCTTCGTCCTGTCGAGATAGACGCCCCACATCTCGCCGGCCGGGGTCTGAACCCGGATGAGGCTGTAGTGGAAGGCGATGCCGCTGGGATGGACGGCGCGCCCCTCCAGCCGGTCCGCGCCCCTGGCCACCACCTGGATGCGGTTGGTGTTCTGCAGCCAGGCCACGCGCGAGGGAAAGAGGCGCAGCGGCGTGGTGCTGGCGGTCCAGCCCGCATGGGCATGCGCGTCGGTGAGGGCCTCCTGGTGCTCCCGGCGGTTGTAGTCCTCGTTGGGCAGGCCGGACTTGTTCAGCCGCGGATCGCGCAGGACGAAGCCCGCCATGGGCCCCCAGTCGCAGGACTTGCCGTGGATGCGGAAGCCCTTGGTGTCGTAGCCGTGCTGGAGGAGCTGGCGGCAGGTGGGCCCGACGCAGCGGACCAGGATCACGCAGCGCTGCGAGGCGGCGACGGTGCGGAAGGCATGGGCGTGTTCGGGCGGCACCCCCGCGACGTTGTCGCGGAAGGCGCCGTTGTTGGTGAGCAGTGCCATGCCGAGATTCCCCCGCCCAGGCCAGTTGCGCGGCCTCGAGCGCGGGGAGCATTGGCCGCGCAGCCTTCCGATGCAAGCACGGTTAGAGAATTGATTTCCTTAGAATATTAAACCGTTGAGATCAGTCTACGGGCGCCTGCCGAGCGCGATCTCGGCGGCCTTCCGGCCCCTCATCCAGGCGACCATGCCGGCGGCCCGGCCGGACCATTTCTCGCGGCGGGCATCGCTGCGCCGCAGCGTCGATTTGAGGACGAGTCCCGGCCATTCGCCCAGCATCAGCCGCCAGGCCGCGCCGCGCCCGTGGTGCTTGGCCTCCAGGTGCAGCCGAGACCAGCCCTGATGAAAGGCCTTCCACCAGTTGAGCTTCTCGGAAGGCGCGGTGCTCGCCCCGCCCTCGTGCCGCACGCGCACGCCGGCGACATGCACCAGCGCATGGGCGGCCGCGCGCATCCGCAGGCAGAGGTCGTCATCCTCGAAATAGAGGAAGATCGCCGGGTCGAAGCCGCCGAGCGCGCGGAAGACGGCCATCCGGAAGAACATGGCGGAGCCGCCGACATACCAGCAGCAGGCGTCGCCCTCGGGCTCGACGACGGGGCCGCGCAGGCGGCGGAAGGGCAGGTCGTGGCCGAACTGCATGCTGCCGTCGGGCGCGATGACCTCGGGGGCGAACATCGCCGCCTCGGGATAGCGGCGCGCGGCGGCGACGAGGCCGGCGACGGTGTCCGGCTCCAGGGTCGCATCGGCGTTGAGGAGGAGGCCGAACTCGGTCGAAACCTCCGCGAAGCCGGCATTGGCGCCGGGCCCGAAGCCGAGGTTTTTCCCCGCCCGGATCACCTTCGCGCCGGGACGTGCCGCGAGGGCCACCTCCGCGCTGTCGTCCGGGCTGGCATTGTCCACGACGACCACCGGGCATTCGGCCGGAATCGCCGCGAGGCAGGAGGGAAGCAGCGCCGCCGAATGATAGGCGACGATGACGACGCTGACGTCCTTCACGGACGGGAAGGCGCGGTCTCGGCCAGGGCCTGCAGGAAGGCGGCCACGGCGGCCTCCTCTTCCATGGGCGTGTCGAGCTCGGGCGCGCCGACGGCGACGAGGCCGCCGGTCCAGAAGCTCTCCGTGCCGTCCGTCGGCACGGCGAAGAGCAGCATCGCAATGCCCGCCGGGCCCCGGTAGGAGATGTAGGGGCAGCGCCGGTACTTCTTCGTGCGCACGCCGCCGCCGGTCTTGGGCGCGCCGTCCTTCGAGAGCAGCGCATGCGGCTGCTTCACGCCGGCGGCCTTGGCTGTCTCCGCGGTCAGGTCGAAGCGCTTCTGCGCCTCGGCCGCGACGTCGAGGATGCGCTGCGTCGCGGCCTCCAGCACCGGGTCCACCGCCGCGCGCGTGCCGACGAAGGTGACGCGGCGGGTCTCCAGCGCCAGCTTCGCAGCGTCGCGGAACTCGGTCGCCTTCGCATGCAGCTTGGCGTTCGGGCCGGCGAGGATGGCCTCGGCATTGGCCACCATCGCCTTGAGCTCCGCGGCGGTCTTGCCTTCGAGGGACATGCTCATGACATGTTGACCATGATGGTCTTCTTGTGGGTGAAGTGCTCGAGCATGGCCTCCAGCGAGGCCTCCTTGCCGAGGCCGGAGCTCTTCACGCCGCCATAGGAGAGGTTGGCCTGCACCACGAGGTTCTGGTTGATCTGCACCAGCCCCGCCTCCAGCCGGTGCGCGAGGTCGAGGCCCACCTTGAGGTTGTTGGTCCAGAGGCTCGCCGCCAGCCCGTATTCGCTGTCATTGGCCTCGGCCAGCACGGCCTCGGCGTCGTCGAAGGGCTGGATGACGGTGACCGGCCCGAAGATTTCCTCGCGCACGAGGCGCGAGCTGCCGTCGAGGCCGGTGAAGATCACAGGACGGATGAACAGCCCCTTCTTCAGCGCGGAATCCTTCGGCATGGCCGAGCACTCATGCGCGACGGCGCCGGCGGTCTTCTTGCCCTCGTCGATGAAGCCCTGGACCTTCTCGAACTGGCCCTCGCTGATGATGGTGCCGATGTCGGTCTTCTCGTCGAGCGGGTCGCCCATGACCATGGCGTCGACGGCCTTCTTCATCTCGGCCACGAAGGCGTCGAAGATGGGACGCTCGACATAGATGCGCGAGGCGGCCGTGCAGCTCTGGCCCTGGCGGGTGAAGCGCATGGAGGTCAGCGCGCCGCTGACGGTCTTGGCGAAGTCGCAGTCGGCGAAGACGATCATGGGCGACTTGCCGCCCAGCTCCAGCGTCACCGGGATCAGCTTCTGGGAGGCGGCCTTGGCCACGATCTTCCCGGTCTCGACGGAGCCGGTGAAGGTCACCTTGCGCACCAGCGGGTGCTCGACCAGCGGCGCGCCGCATTCCGGGCCCATGCCGCTCACCATGTTGAAGCAGCCGGCCGGCAGCACGCGGTTCATCAGCTCGCAGATGCGCAGCACGGCGAGCGGGGCCTCCTCGGCCGACTTCACCACCACCGTGTTGCCCGCCACCAGCGCCGGCGCGACCTTCAGCGACATCAGCAGCATCGGCACGTTCCAGGGGATGATCGCCCCCACCACGCCCAGCGGCTCGCGCACCGTCACCGAGAGCACGTTCGGCGCGAAGGGCACGCTCTCGCCCTTCAGCTCGGAGCCGAGGCCACCGAAGAACTCCAGGATGTCGGCGACGGTGCCGGCCTCGACGCGGCTTTCGGTGCGCAGCGCCTTGCCGGTCTCGAGCGCGATGAGGCGCGCCAGCTCCTCCTGATGCTCGCGGATCACGGCGGCGCATTGATGCACGAGGGCGCCGCGCTTGCGGGCCGGCATCTTCGCCCATTCCTTCTGGGCGCGGGCGGCGTCGCGGACGGCGGCGTCCACGTCGGCGGCGTCACCTTCGGCGGCGGCAGCGACCTCGACACCCGTCGCAGGGTTCACCACCGGGAAGGTCTTGCCGCTGAGCGCGGGAACGTAGCGGCCGCCGATGAAATGCAGGCCGGACATCTGCTTGGCGAGGGCGAAGCAGTCGAGTTCCGGAGCGGAAGGGGTCGGGTGCGGCGTCTCGAGCATAAAGCGCTCCTCTTGTCTTGGGTCGGGCGGACCATGCGCCGGATGGGGCCTTCCGGGCAACCCTCGCGCCCTCCGCCGGTTGAAGGGACAACCAGAAAGGAAGCCCCCATGACCCAGCAGATTTCCGACGACGAGGCCCGGATCAAGGTCCGCGAGCTCATCAAGCAGATCGGTTTCGTGATGCTCGTCACGGCCGACGAGGATGGTGCCATGCATTCGCGCCCCATGGCCGTGATGGGCGTCGAGAATGACAAGGTCTGGTTCTTCACCGATGTGAACAGCCCCAAGACCCTCGAGATCGGCCGCGACCACGACGTGCTGCTGGCCTGTGCGAACCCGTCCGGCCAGGCCTTCGTCTCGGTGACCGGTCGCGCCAAGGTGATGCAGGACGAGGCGAAGCAGAAGGAGCTCTGGACCGAGGCCTCTCGCCTCTGGTTCCCCAAGGGCCACAAGAGCGAGAACCTGGCCCTCATCGAGGTCGAGATGCTCGGCGCCGAGTATTGGGACAGCCCCGGCTCGAAGGTCCTCTTCGCCTATGGCTACGTGAAGGCGCTGGTGGCCGGGAAGACGCCGGACACGGGCGAGAACGCGAAGGTGAAGTTCGAGCGCGTCTAGGGTTACCGGAGAACTCCTGCGGGTCGGTTTCGCGGGTCTTTTGCGCGCCTGGGGCGGCACCCGGCGCCTTCCAGGCACGAAAAATCCTCCGCGAATCCTCCGCCGCTGGAATTCTTCAGCAACCCCAGCCGGATTGCGCCGGCGGCAGGGCGCGTTTAATCCCTGAAGGTCGTTTGGCCTTCAGGGAATGTCCTTATGTCCACCCCGTCTCCGGGTCCGCTTAGCGGCCTGCGCGTCCTCGACCTGACCCG
The DNA here is from genome assembly GCF_058806835.1 of Roseococcus sp. GW821-FHT12F05. Taxonomy (NCBI): domain Bacteria; kingdom Pseudomonadati; phylum Pseudomonadota; class Alphaproteobacteria; order Acetobacterales; family Roseomonadaceae; genus Roseococcus; species Roseococcus sp. GW821-FHT12F05. The sequence goes on along the minus strand of NZ_JBXAQB010000005.1, from coordinate 121,345 downwards.
CGTCCTGGCAGGCCCGACCTGCACGCAGATGCTGGGCGACCTGGGCGCCGAGGTCATCAAGATCGAGAAGCCGGAATCGGGCGACGACACGCGCGGCTTCGCCCCGCCCGTCTGGCCGAAGAGCGGCGAGAGCGCCTATTTCGTCGGCGTCAACCGCAACAAGAAGTCTGTCACCCTCGACATCGCCAAGCCCGAGGGACAGGCGATCATCCACAAGCTGCTCGAGAGCTGCGACATGCTCGTCGAGAACTTCAAGGTCGGCGCGCTGGCCAAGTACGGCCTGAGCTGGGAGCAGCTTTCGGCGAAATACCCGAAGCTGATCTATTGCTCGATCACCGGCTTCGGGCAAACCGGCCCCTACGCGCCGCGCCCCGGCTATGATGCGCTGATCCAGGCCATGGGCGGCATCATGTCGCTGACCGGCGAGCCCAACGGCTCCCCCCAGAAGTCGGGCGTGCCGGTGGCCGACCTCTTCGCCGGCCTCTACGGCTGCATCGGCATCCTCGCCGCGCTGAACCACCGCCACGCCACCGGCCAGGGCCAGCGCATCGACATCGGCATGCTGGACACGCATGTGGCCTGGCTGGCCAACCAGGGCTCCAACTACCTCTCGACCGGCGAGAACCCAGTACGGCTGGGCAACCAGCACCCGAACATCTCGCCCTATCAGGAATTCCCGAGCAAGGACGGCTACCTGATCCTCGCCGTCGGCAACGACCCGACCTTCGAGCGCTTCTGCAAGAATTTCGGCCAGGAGCACCTGCTGGCCGACGAGCGCTTCGCCACCAATCCCAAGCGCGTCGAGAACCGCCAGCTCGTCACCGACACGCTGACGCCGGTCATGAAGAGCAAGACCACGGCGGAATGGGTCGAGGCGCTGGAGGCGCTGAAGATCGCCTGCGGTCCCATCAACACGCTGAAGGACGTCTTCGCCGACCCGCATGTCGTGGCCCGCGGCTGCGTGGTCGAGATGGAGCATGCGTCGGGCGAGACGGTGAAGGTCACGGCCAATCCCGTCCGGCTCTCCGCGACGCCGCCGACCTACCGCAGCGCGCCGCCGACCCTGGGCCAGCACAACGAGGAGGTGCTGGGCGGGCTGCTGGGCATGGGCCCCTCGGAGATCACCGAGCTCAAGGGCAAGGGCATCGTCTGAGATGGAGACGCCCCGCATCGGCGCGCTGCGAGGCACCTTCGACTTCGGGGCGCTGACCCTGCGCTGGACGGAATGGGGCCCGGCCGCCGGCAGGCCCGTCGTCTGCGTGCACGGGCTCACCCGCAACAGCCGGGACTTCGACGCGCTGGCCCAGGCGCTGGCCGCGCAGGGCCGGAGGGTGATCTGCCCGGACGTGCCGGGGCGCGGCATCTCCGGCTGGCTGCCGGCCGGCGCGCTCTACGGCGTGCCGACCTACATCGCCGCGCTGACGCCGCTGCTGGCGCAGCTCGGCGAGTACGACTGGGTCGGCACCTCGATGGGCGGGCTGATCGGCATGGGGCTCTGCGCCGTGCCGGGCGTGGCCATGCGGCGGATGGTGCTCAACGACATCGGCCCCTTCGTCCCCGTCGCCTCGCTGGAGCGGATTCGCGACTACCTGCAGGTCTTTCCGGAATTCGACAGCCTGGCCGCCGTGGAGGCGCAGCTCCGCCGCGTCCACGCGCCCTTCGGTCCGCTGACCGACGGGGAATGGGCGCATCTGGCGCGGCACAGCGCCCGCATGACGGCCTCGGGAAAATTCGTGCTGCACTACGACCCTGCCATCGTGGAGCCCATGGCGGGCCCGCTCGCCGACGTCGACCTCTGGCCGCTCTGGGAGCTCTGCGTGAAGCGTCCCGTGCTGGTCCTGCGCGGCGAGAGCTCCGACCTGCTGCTGCCGGGGACCGCCGCCCGCATGGGCCAGTCCGCTGACGTGACGGTCGAGACCATCCCCGGCTGCGGCCATGCGCCGGCGCTGATGGACCCCGCGCAGATCGCCCTCATCCTGCGCTTTCTGGAGGGTTGAGCGGCAACTCGCGGGGAAGGCCGGCGTTGTCGCGGGGCTGCCGCCAGGCCCGGGACGACTGTGATGCCATGATAATGTCCTGCGCATCATATTCCCTGACGCCTCCCGATTTGCCAGGATCGGCAGACCAAGACGGAGGCGACAGATGCACGTGATCCCGAAACTGGCCGGCGCGGCGCTCCTGGCCGGCGCCATCCTGGCCGCCGGACCCGCCCTGGCGACCGGCGCCGTGGTCAACCACGAGACCATCCCGCCGGGCACGCCGATGAACGTCTGCCTGCAGCGGGCCGCTCTGGCCATCGCCTCGGTGGGGCTGCGGCCGCTCAACACCACGCAATCCGCCGCCTGGGGCGAGCGCGAGGGCGGCCGCATCTTCACGATCTACTGCGTGCCGAACAACAACGTCGCGATCTTCGTCGGCGCCGGCAACGCCTCGGCCGATGTGGGGCCGGACGTCACCGCGCTGATGAACGCCTTCCGCTCCGGCGCCGCCGGCGGCGCGCCGCGGAAGTAGCGCGGGGCGGCCGAAGGCGCGCAGGCGCCGGGGTTCAGCCCGCCTTCAGCAGCCGCGCGGCCTTCAGCGCGAAGTAGCTCAGCACCCCGTTGGCGCCCGCGCGCTTGAAGGAGATCAGCGCCTCCATCATCGCGCGGTCATGGTCGAGCCAGCCGCGCTCGACGGCCGCCATGAGCATCGAGTACTCGCCGCTGACCTGGTAGACGAAGGTGGGCAGGCCGAACTCCGTCTTCACGCGGTGCACGATGTCCAGATAGGGCAGGCCGGGCTTCACCATGACCATGTCGGCGCCCTCGGCGATGTCGAGCGCGACCTCGCGCAGGGCCTCGTCGCTGTTGGCGGGGTCCATCTGATAGGTCTTCTTGTCGCCGATCAGCGCGCCCGTGCTGCCCACCGCGTCGCGGAAGGGCGCATAGTAGCCCGAGGCGTATTTCGCCGCGTAGCTCATGATGCGCGTGTGGATCAGGCCCTTGTCGTCCAGCGCCTTGCGGATGGTGCCGATGCGGCCGTCCATCATGTCGGAGGGCGCGATCACGTCCACGCCGGCCTCGGCCATGAGAACGGCCTGCCGGCAGAGGATCTCCACCGTGTCCTCGTTGTGGACGTAGCCGTCGCGCAGCACGCCGTCATGGCCGTGGCTGGTGTAGGTGTCGAGCGCGACGTCGCCGATCAGGCCGAGGTTCGGATGCGCCGCCTTCAGCGCGCGCGCGCCGCGGCACATCAGGTTGTCCGGGTCGACGGCGCCGGTGCCCTCGTCGTCGCGGTCCTCGATCGGCGTGTAGGGGAAGAGGGCGACGGCGGGGATGCCGAGCGCCGCGGCCTCGGCCACATGCTCCGCCGCGCGGTCCACGGAGACGCGGACGATGCCGGGCATGCTGTCCACGGGGACGATCTTGTTCTCGCCCTCGGTGAGGAAGATCGGCCAGATCAGGTCGGCCGGCGTCAGCCGGTTCTCTGCGGTGAGCGCGCGCGTCCAGGCATTAAGGCGGTTGCGCCGCATGCGGGTGCTGGGAAAGGAACCGTAGAAGTTCATGGGGCCTCCGATGGCCGGAACGTCATCGGAGGCCGTTATAGGAGCCGCGCGGCGCCTAGCCTAGGCGAGCGCCTGCTTCAGATCCGCCAGGATGTCGTCGATATGCTCGATGCCGATGGAGAGGCGGATATAGCCGGGCGTCACGCCGCTCGCGGCCTGCTCGGTCTCGTCGAGCTGGCTGTGCGTGGTGGTCGCCGGATGGATCGCGAGGCTGCGCGCGTCGCCGATATTGGCGACGTGGTAGAACATCTTCAGCTTTTCGATGAAGGCCTGCCCGGCCTCCTTGCCGCCCTTCAGCTCGAAGCCGAGGAGGCTGCCGTAGCCGCCCTTGAGATAGGCGTCGGCGCGGCGCTTGGACTCGCCCGTCATGACCGAGGGGTGGATCACCTTCACCACGTCCGGATGCCCTGAGAGGAAGGCCGCGACCTTCATCGCGTTGGAGCAGTGCCGCTCCATGCGCAGGGGCAGCGTCTCCAGCCCCTGGAGGAACATGAAGGCGTTGAAGGGCGACATGGGCGCGCCGATGTCGCGCAGCAGGCAGGTCCGCATGCGCAGGATATAGGCGATGGGGCCGAGCGGCTTGGCCGCCTGGCTCCAGACGGCGCCGTGGTAGCTGGGGTCGGGCTTGTTCAGCGTGGGGAAGCGGTCGCCGCCCGCCTCCCAGTCGAAATTGCCGCCGTCGACCACGATGCCGCCGATGCTGGTCCCGTGCCCGCCGATCCACTTGGTGGTGGAGTGCATCACGATCGCCGCGCCGTGCTCGAAGGGCCGGCACAGGATGGGGGCCGCCGTGTTGTCCATGATGAGCGGCACGCCGAGCTTCCGGCCGATCGCCGCCACCTCGCCGATCGGGAAGACCTGCAGCTTCGGGTTGGGCAGGGTTTCCGCATAATAGGCGCGGGTGCGGGCGTCGGTGGCGCGGGCGAAGGCCTCGGGATCGGCGGGATCCACGAAGCGGACCTCGATGCCGAACTGCTTCATCGTATTGGCGAAGAGGTTCCAGGTGCCGCCATAGAGATCGGTGCTGCTGACGATGTTGTCGCCGGCCTCGCAGAGATTCATCACCGTGAAGGTCGTCGCCGCCTGGCCCGAGCCCACGCTCAGCGCGGCCGCGCCGCCCTCGAGCTGCGCCACGCGCGTCTCCAGCGCGTCGTTCGTCGGGTTCATGATGCGGGAGTAGATGTTGCCGAGCTCGGCGAGGCCGAAGAGCCGGGCGGCATGGCCCGTGTCGTGGAACTGGAAGCTGGTCGTCTGATGGATCGGTACGGCGACCGAGCCCATGGACGGATCCGCGCGATGGCTGCCGCCATGCAGGGCAATGGTTTCCGGGTGCGTGTAGGTGCTCATCCTGGCTCGGGCCTTCCCTCGATTTGCGCGGGACACTGCCATCATCGGATGCCAGCGGAAAGACTTAAGAATCGGCCGTGCCTCGCCTTCCGCGACGGTATTTCGCGGATGGAACGGATCCGGCCGGTGCCTTGCCGAGGGCGCGTCGCATGTCGCAGCATGGCGGACAGGGAAGCCGGGCCAGCACCAGGAGGAGATCGACGTGACCTCGACGACCCGTCGCCGATGGCTGGCCTCCGCGGCCATGCTGCCCCTGGCCGCATCGGCCCGCGCCGCGCTGCCCGACAAGCCCATCCGCATCATCTGCCCCTGGGGGGCGGGCGGCACCTTTGACGCCTATCTGCGCGGGCTGGCGCCCATCGCCGGGCGCTTCCTGCAGCGCAGCCTCGTGGTGGAGAACCGCCCTGGCGCCTCCGGTTCCATCGGCATGACCTATGTGAAGACGCAGCCGGCCGACGGCTCGGTCCTGGTCGGTGCCACCGATGCGAGCTGGCGCCTGCCGCTCGTGCAGCCGTGCGACTATGATTCGACCCGCGACTTCACCCATCTCGCCGGGCTCAACAACATGGCACTGGGCTTCGTCGTGCTGAAGGACAGCCCGATCCGGAGCATGCAGGATCTGGTGGAGCGGGCGCGCGCCCGGCCGGAGGGAATTTCCCTTGCCGGCAGCGGCACGCCGGCCAGCCCGCCCTTCGGCATGAAGCTGCTCGAATACCGGACCGGCATCCGCTTCCTCTTCGTCCCGATGTCGGGCCCGGCGCCCGGGCTGAATGCGGTGCTCAGCCGCGACGTGGACGTCATGTTCGACACCATCGGTGCCGCGGCGGGCATGATCCAGAGCGGCGACGTCCGGCTGCTGGGGATCACGGCCCGCACAAGGATGGAGCGCTATCCGGACGTCCCGACGATCCGGGAGCAGGGCTTCGACGTGGCCTTCGACTATCTTTCCGGTCTGGCGGGCCCGAAAGGCATGCCGCCGCAGATGGCCGAGACGCTGATCGAGGGCTTCCACAAGGCCACGCGGGAACCGGAGCACGCGGTGCTCCTCGCGCGGCTCAACCTGATGCCGCAGTGGCGGGGCGGCGCCGACTACGCCACCTATGTCTCGGACATGTACCGTGACATGCCGCCGCTGCTGCGGGAGATGGGGCTCATCCGCTAGAATTTCCCGCCTGCAAGGGCCTGGGGCGAAAGCTTCCGCCTGTCGTTTCGAGAGCCTGGCTCACGCCCCCCGGCGATTCCACCCGCGGCGATCCTCCAGGCCGGGGGCTGGGCGCGGAACGCCCTCTCAGAGAGCCCGCCAGCCGATATCGGTGCGGCAGAACCCTTCCGGCCAATCGACCTTCGCGACGGCGGCATAGGCCGCCTCGCGCGCCTCCCGGAAGGTCGCGCCGGTCGCCGCGATGCCCAGCACGCGCCCGCCATTGGCGACCAGCCGCCCTTCCTCGTCGCGCGCCGTCCCGGCATGGAAGACCTGCACGCCCGGCACCTGCGCGGCCGCTTCCAGCCCGCGGATCTCCGTGCCTTTCCGGGGCCTGGCCGGATAGCCCTCGGCCGCCATGACGACCACGATGCTGGCGAGCTTCTCCCAGCGCAGGTCGAAATCCTTGAGCTCGCCCTGGGTGGCGGCGAGCAGCGCCGGCAGCAGGTCGCTGCGCAGGCGGAGCATGAGCGCCTGGCACTCCGGATCGCCGAAGCGGACGTTGAACTCCAGCAGCTTGGGGCCGTCCGCCGTCAGCATCAGCCCGGCGAAGAGCACGCCCTGGAAGGGCGTGCCGCGGCGCGCGAGCTCGGCCAGGACGGGGGTGACGCAGCTCTTCATCACCTCGGCCTGCAGCGCCTCGGTGAAGGCCGGGGGTGGGGAATAGGCGCCCATGCCGCCGGTGTTGGGGCCGGTGTCGCCGTCGCCCACGCGCTTATGGTCCTGGGCCGCGCCGAGCGGGACGGCATGCGTGCCATCGCACAAGGCGAAGAAGCTGATCTCCTCGCCGATCAGGCATTCCTCGATGACCAGGGTGGAGCCGGCGGCGCCGTGGATGCCGTCCTCCATCATCTCGGTGACGGCCTGCTCGGCCTCCTCCACCGTGGCTGCGACCACCACGCCCTTGCCGGCGGCCAGCCCGTCCGCCTTCACCACGATGGGCGCACCCTTTTCCCGGATGTAGGCGCGCGCCGCGGCGGCCTCGGTGAAGCGGCCATGCGCGGCGGTGGGCGCGCCGGCGGCATTGGCGATCTCCTTGAAGAAGCTCTTGCTGCCCTCCAGCAGCGCCGCCGCCCTGCGCGGGCCGAAGCAGGCGATGCCGGCCTCGGCGCAGGCATCGGCCATGCCGAGGGTCAACGGCGCCTCGGGGCCGACCACCACGAGGTCGATGGCCTCCCGCTTCGCGAGCGCCACGATGCCGGGAATGTCCTCGGAACCCACCGGGAAGCACTCGGCGATCTCCGCGATCCCCGGGTTCCCCGGCGCGCAGATCAGCCGCGTCAGCAGCGGCGAGGCCGCGATCGCCCAGCACAGCGCATGCTCGCGGCCGCCGCCGCCCACCACCAGAACTCTCATGCCCCGACCTTCACTGCTGCCTGCCTCCGCAACGCCGCGATCCGTCCTATACTCATGCGATGGACGGAACCGGCGGAAACATTCCCGAATACGGTGTGGGCGAGTTGGCCGGCGCCATCAAGCGCACCCTGGAGGGCGCCTTCCAGCGCGTCCGCGTCCGCGGCGAGCTGACCGAGGTGAAGCCCTACCCTTCGGGCCACATCTACCTCTCGCTCAAGGACGAGAACGCCAAGATCGAAAGCGTGATCTGGAAGAGCGCCGTCTCCCGAGTCGGGCTCAAGCCGGAGAACGGGCTGGAGGTGATCGCGACCGGCCGGGTCTCCACCTATGGCGACCGCTCCAAGTACCAGCTCATCATCGAGAAGCTGGAATATGCCGGCGAGGGCGCCCTGCTGGCCCGCATCGAGCGGCTCCGGCTGGCGATGCTGGCCGAGGGCCTCTTCGCCCCGGAGCGCAAGCGTGCCTTGCCCCTGCTGCCGGTCGTGATCGGCGTGGTGACCAGCGAGCGCGGCGCCGTCATCCAGGACATCCGCACCACCCTGGCCCGCCGATTTCCCCGGCATGTGATCCTCTGGCCGGTCCCGGTGCAGGGGGAGGGCGCGGCGGAGAAGATCGCCGCCGCCATCACCGGCTTCTCCGCCCTGCCCCTGGGCGGGCGCATCCCCCGGCCCGACGTGATCATCGTCGCTCGCGGCGGCGGCTCGCTGGAGGATCTGATGGCCTTCAACGAGGAGATCGTGATCCGCGCGGCCGCCGCCTCCACCATCCCGCTCATCTCCGCCGTGGGGCACGAGACCGACACCACCCTCATCGACTTCGCCAGCGACCGCCGCGCGCCCACCCCGACCGCCGCCGCCGAGCTGGCGGTGCCCTCCCGCGTGGAGCTGGCCGCCGACATCGCCCATAGCGGCTCGCGGATCGCCCAGTGCATCGCGGCCAGGCTGCGCGAGAGCCGCCTCCATCTGCACCGTGCCGAGCGCGGCCTGCCCGACCTGCCGGCGATGGTGAACCAGCTCCGCCAGCGGCTCGACGATCGCGGCGAGCGGCTGCGGACGGCGCTGCCCGGCTTCGTCCTGGCCAAGCGACAGGAGGTGGCGCGGCTCGGCGCTCATCTCCGCCATCCGCGCGAGGCCATCGCCGCCGGCCGTAACGCCATGCAGGCGCTGGACCAGCGGATGAATGCCGCCTGGGCCCGCACCCAGGCGCGGCGGCAGGCCGCTCCGGCCCTGGCGCGGCTCTCGCCGGCGCCGGTGCTCGGCCTGATCCGCGAGCGCGCCGCCCGGGTGGAGGGCCTCGCCGCCCGGCTGGAGGCGGTCAGCTACAACGCCGTCCTGGCCCGCGGCTTCGCGCTGGTGCAGGGCGCGGGCGGGAAGACGATCACCGCCGCCGCCGAGATCGCGCCGGGCGCGAAGCTGACCCTGACCTTCCAGGACGGCAGCGTCGGTGTCTCCGCCGCCCCGGCCAAGCCCGTCCAGGGACTGCTGTTTTGAACCGCCGTGCCGCGCTGGCCCTGCCGGCGCTTCTGCTGGCGCGGCCGGCCGCCGCGCTGGAATGGCGCGGCATGCCGGCCCAGGGCGCCATGCTCCTCGGCCGGGGCGCCGTCGGCGCGCGGCTGGCGCTGGACGGCCAGGCGGTGCGCGTCTCGCCCGACGGCCTCTTCGTCATGGGCTTCGGCCGCGACCACGGCCCCCGCGCCACCCTGACCGAGAACGGCGCCGCCCGCACGATCGAGGTCGCGCCCCGCCACTGGGACGTCCAGCACATCAACGGCCTGCCGCCGGCCCAGGTGACGCCCGACGCCGCCACGCTGGAACGCATCCGCGTGGAGCGCGAGCGGCTTTCCGCCGTCCGCGGCCTCGACACCCCCCGCACCGACTTCGCCGCCGGCCTCGCCTGGCCGGCGCGAGGGCGCATCAGCGGGATCTACGGCAGCCAGCGGATCCTGAACGGCCAGCCCCGCCAGCCCCATTTCGCCCTGGACGTCGCCGGCCCCGTCGGCACGCCGATCCACGCTGCCTGCTCCGGCCGCGTCACCCTGGCGGCCGAGTTCCACTTCTTCGGCCGGGTCCTGGTGCTAGACCACGGGCATGGGGTGAACACGCTCTATGCGCACCTCTCCGCGATCGAGGTCCGGGAGGGGCAGGAGGTCCGCGTGGGAGACCGGATTGGCGCCATGGGCGCGACCGGCCGCGTCACTGGCCCCCACCTGCATTTCGGCCTGGGCTGGTACCGGCTCTGGCTCGATCCCCAGCCGCTCCTGCCCGTCTGAAAAGGCCCGGCCGCCTATTCTGTCGCAGGTTTCAGCTTTGAACTTTCGGATCGCTCTCTGTTTTCATGCTAAGCGCCATACCGAAGGCCAAGCCTGGGTTCCGGCCCAGATGGACAGAATTTCATCGAGTGTCGCTACCGGCTTCGTTCAGCTTCGGTTAATGTACGTTCTCCATCGCGGGGCCCTATCGTGGCGTCGAATTCGACTGGCCTCTCCCTTCGCGTGGATGGTTCGGGACATTCATGAACGTGATTCACCAGGAACCGCCCAAGCTCGACCAGCGCGCCGAGCCCCAGGCCTCGACGGCTTCGTCGGCGCCCTCCTCGGAGCTGACCGCGGCGGTCCGTCCCGTGCGCCGGTTCCTGCCCTGGCTGGGTCTCGTCCTGGTGCTGGGCGGCGGCGCCTACTACTACCTGAATCACGTCGAGAAGCCGGCGGCCGCCACGGCGTCGACGGCCGCCGCGCTGCCCGAGGGCGAGTTCCGCCTGAACGAGAACGAGATGCGCGCCCTGCGCATCGAGCCCGTCGCCTCGCGCGAGTTCCGCCCCGAGCGCATGGCCGAGGGCCGCATCGCCTACAACGACGATCGCTCGACCCCCATGCTCTCGCCCTATACGGGCCGGGTGATGCGCGCCTTCGCCCGCGTCGGCGACCGCGTCGAGGCCGGCGCGCCGCTCTACGAGATCGAGACGCCCGATGTCACCGGCGCCGCCAACGACCTGCTGAACGCGCTCGACAACATGCAGAAGGCCAATGTCGCCCTCGCCCAGGCGCGGCGCGAGGATGCCCGGCAGGCCTCGCTCTTCTCCGCCCGCGCCGCCTCGCAGCGTGACGTGGAGCAGGCCCGCGCCGCGGCCGCCGCCGCCGAATCCGACCTGCGCAGCGCCAGCGCCCAGGCCGAGGCCAACCGCGACCGGCTGCGCGTCCTCGGCCGCACGCCCGACCAGATCGCCGAGATCGAGCGCACCCGCCAGGTCAGCGGCGTCATCACCGTCACCGCACCGCTTGCCGGCACCATCACCCAGCGCCGCGCCGGCCCCGGCCAGTGGCTCACCGCCGGCCAGGGCGACCCGGTCTTCACCATCGCCGACCTCTCGACCATGTGGCTCATCGCCAATGTGCGCGAGATGGACGTGCCGATGATCCGGGTGGGCCAGCCCGTGGACGTCATGGTCAATGCGCTGCCGAACCGGCATTTCGATGCGCGCATCGTGCGCACGGCCGCCGGCCTCGACCCCATGACGCGCCGCCTCATGGTCATGGCCGAGATCCGGGACCCCGACAACGAGCTGCGGCCCGAGATGTTCGCGACGTTCCGCATCGAGGTCGGCGAGGCGTCCCGCGCCCCCGCCGTGCCGGCCAGCGCCGTGATCTTCCGCGGCAACGAGGCCAATGTCTGGGTGGCGCTGGCCGATCAGCGCTTCGTCATGCGCCGGATCACGCCGGGCATCCGCTCGGGCGACATGATCGAGGCCCGTGCCGGCCTCGCCGACGGCGACCGTGTCGTCACCGGCGGGGCCCTCTTCATCGACCGCGCCTCGCGCATCGACTGAGCACGCCCTGATGCGTCAGCTTGTCGCCATCTCGCTCCAGCAGCGGGCGCTGGTCATTCTCCTCTTCATCGTCTTCGTGGCCGTGGGGGCCTATGGCTTCCTCAAGCTGAACATCGAGGCCTATCCCGACCCGGTGCCGCCGCAGGTCGTGATCATCACGCAGAACCCCGGCGCCTCGGCCGAGGAGATCGAGCGCTACGTCTCCATCCCGGTGGAACTCGCCATGGCGGGCCTGCCGAACCTGAACTCCATCCGCTCGACCAGCCTCTTCGGCCTCTCGGACGTGCGCGTGCAGTTCACCTTTGCCTTCACCTACGAGCAGGCGCTGCAGCAGGTGCTGAACCGCCTCGCCGTCCTGCGCGACCTGCCGGACGGCGCGAACCCGACCATCAGCCCGCTCTCGCCCATCGGCGAGATCATGCGCTATCGCGTCGTCGGCCCGCCCGGCTTCTCGCCGGACGACCTCAAGACCCTGCAGGAATGGGTGCTGGAGCGCCGCTTCAAGCGCGTCCCCGGCGTGGTGGACGTGACCAGCTTCGGCGGCCGCAGCAAGTCCTACAACGTGACGATCGACCTCGGCCGGATGAACGCCTACGGGCTGCAGCTGCCGGCGGTGATCGACGCCGTCAGGGCGGGCAACGCCACGGTGGGCGCGGGCACCATCAACATCGGGCCGCAGGCCGCCGTCGTGCAGGGAATCGGCCTGATCCGCAGCGTCGAGGACATCCGCAACATCGTCCTGTCGGCCTCGGCCGACGGTACGCCGATCCTGCTTTCAGACGTCGCGGCCATCGAGATCGGCAGCCTGCCGCGCCTCGGCATCGCCGGCCACGAGCGCGACGACGACGTGGTGCTGGCGACCGTGCTCATGCGCCGTGGCGAGCAGACCCTGCCCACCATCCGCGGCGTGCAGGACGAGGTGGCGCGCATCAATGCCGGCGGCGTCCTGCCGCCCGGCGTGCATGTGGTGCCGCTCTACGACCGCGAGGACCTGGTGAAGGTCGCCACCCACATGGTGGTGCACAACATCATCGTCGGCGTGATGCTGATCCTGGTGATCCAGTGGCTCTTCCTGGGCGACCTGCGCGGCGCCGTCGTGGTCGCGGCCACCATCCCCTTCGCCTTCTTCTTCGCCGTCATGGTCATGCTGGCGCGCGGCGAGAGCGCCAACCTGCTCTCCATCGGCGCGCTGGACTTCGGCCTGCTGGTGGACGCGACCATCATCATGGTCGAGAACATCTACCGCCACCTGGCGCTCGCCCGGCGCAACCCGCATCTCTACGCCAACCCGCAGGCGGCGGGCGGGCTCTCGGGCATCTCGCTCACCGTGCTGCGCGCCGGCAGCGAGGTGGGCAAGCCCATCCTCTTCGCGCTGCTCATCGTCATCGTGGCCTTCATCCCGCTCTTCACCATGGGCGGCATCGAGGGCCGCATCTTCGGCCCCATGGCCAAGACCTACGCCTATGCCATCGGCGGCTCGCTGATCGCCGCCTTCACGGTGGTGCCCGCGCTCTCCGCCGTGCTGCTGCGCGAGGACAGCCAGGAGCGCGACACGCCGCTGGTCCGCGGCCTGCGCTGGGTGCACGGCAAGCTCTACCGCCTCGCCATGGCGGCGCGGGAATTCGCGCTGGTCGTCGCGGCGGTGCTGGTCGCGCTCGCGATCCTGGTGCTCTCGCATCTCGGCGCGGAGTTCCTGCCGACCCTGGAGGAGGGCAACCTCTGGGTCCGCGCCACCATGCCCGGCACCATCTCGCTGGAGGAGGGGCAGCCCACCGTCCAGGGCATCCGCGCCACGCTGATGGAATTCCCCGAGGCGATCACCGTCACCTCGCAGCAGGGCCGACCGGACGACGGCACGGACAGCGCCGGCTTCTTCAACGCCGAGTTCTTCGTGCCCCTCCGGCCACCGGATCAATGGACCACCGCGCGCAACCGCGACGGGCTCGTCGCCGCCATCAACGCGCGGCTCTCCGAGCGCTTCCTCGGCGTGCAGTTCAGCTTCGCCCAGGCGATCAGCGACAACGTGCAGGAGGCCGCCTCGGGCGTGAAAGGCGCCAATGCCATCAAGGTCTACGGCCCCGACCTCGAGCTGCTGACCCAGCATGCCGAGCAGATCCGCGGGCTGCTCACCCAGGTGCGCGGGCTGACCGACATCGCCATCTTCCCGACGCTGGGACAGCCGACCGTCTCCGTGCGGATCGACCGGGCGCGCGCCGCGCGCTTCGGGCTGCAGGTGGACGACATCAACGAGGTGGTGCAGGCCGCGATCGGCGGGCGCGAGGCCGGGCGGCTCTACGAGCCCGGCGGCGACCGCAACTTCCCTATCACGGTCCGGCTGGCCGCGCCGTTCCGGGACAGCATCGACGCGATCCGGCGCATCCCGGTGGGCGGGCCGCGCGGCGCGGTGCTGTCCGACGTCGCGAATATCGAGCTCTCCTCCGGCACGGCCTATGTCTATCGCGAGGAGAGCACGCGTTACGTGCCCATCCGCTTCTCCGTCCGCGGCCGCGACCCGGCGAGCGCGGTGCTGGAGGCACAGGCGCTCATCGCCCGCGAGGTGCATCTGGAGCCCGGCTACCGGCTCGACTGGCTGGGCGAGTTCCGCAACCTCCAGGAGGCGGTAGCACGATTGCTCAATATCGTGCCCGTGGCGCTCCTCATCATCATGGTCCTGCTTTATGTGCAGTTTGGTAATGTGCGGGAGATGTTGCTGGTGATGGCGATGGTACCCCTGTCACTCGTCGGTGGCATCATGGCGCTGGGCGTCGCGGGGCTGAACTTCTCCGTGCCGGCGGCCATCGGCTTCCTGGCGCTCTTCGGCATCACGGTCATGGAGGGGATCATCATGCTCTCGCATTTCAATCACCTCCGGCACGAGGGCATGTCCTGGAAGCCCGCGCTGGACCAGTCCGGCCAGGACCGCCTGCGCCCGGTCTTCATGACCTGCTTCGCGAGCTTCTTCGGCCTGCTGCCCATGGCGCTCGCGACCGGCATCGGCGCCGACGTGACCAAGCCGCTGGCCATCGTGGTGGTGGGCGGCATCGGGCTGGTGCCGATCTTCATCCTCGTGGTCTTCCCGGCGCTGATCGACCGTCTCGGCCGTCCGCGCGACCTCGCGCGCCAGGAAGCGGCGCTTGCCGCACGCCGTGAGCGCGCGGGGCTGCCGGCATGAGGCCAATGCTGGTTCTGGCCGCGCTCTGTGCGGCCGCGCCCGCGCTGGCCCAGGCGCCGGCGCCCACTCCCGCCACCCCGCCGCCGGCGCGCCAGCCGCGCGCGGCCGGCCCCGGCATGCAGGCCCTGCCGCTGCCCGGCCAGACCCGCGTGCTCACCCTCGACCAGGCCGAGCAACGGCTGATCGACCGCAATCTGACCGTCATCGCGGCCCAGCGCGGCATCGACATCGCCCGCGCGCAGCGCCTCGTCGCCTCCTCGCGGCCGCCCATGCAGGTCAGCATCGGCAACACGATCGGCGAGTTCAACGAGACCCGGCGCGACGGCCTGCAGGGCGCGCGCGTTCACGGGCCGAACAACAACATCAACCTGGGCCTGACGGTCCTGGTCGAGCTCGGCGGCAAGCGCGAGCTGCGCACCCGCTTCGCCAACGAGAACATCGCCGTCGCCGAGGCGCAGGTGCTCGACGCCCTGCGCAACCAGGTCTTCGCGCTGCGCCAGAACTTCATCGCGGCGCTGGCCGCCCGCGCCAATCTCGAGGTCGCGCTGGCCAATCGCGGCAGCCTCGATCGCACCGAGGCGCTGCTGCGCCGTCAGGTCCAGGACGGGGCGCTGCCCGAGGGCGACCTGCTGCGCTTCCAGGCCAGCCGCGTGCCCTTCGAGGCCGATGTCACCACCGCGGCCCAGGCCTATGCCGCGGCCGTCGCGCAGGTGGCCGTGGCGCTGGCCCTCGATGCCGCGGCCCCCGTGCCGCCGGCGCCGCCGAGCCGCGATCCCCTGCGCGTGGCGCTGCCCTCCATGGCCATCGACATTCGCGGCCGTTTCGACATCGTGCCGGATATCGGCGTCGCGCGTGGCACGCTGGGCGATGCGGTGCAGAGCCGCCCGGACGTGGTCGTGGCCGCGCGGCAGGCCTCGGCCGCCGGCGCCAACACCAGCCTCGCCGAGGCCCAGCGCTGGCGCGACGTGACGGTGAACGGCGGCTGGGGGCGCTCCGAGCTCTCGCAGGACCTGCCGAGCTCCTCCCAGCCGCTGATCGCCAGCAACCAGTTCACGCTGAACCTCTCGGTGCCGCTCTTCACCAGCCGGATCACGCGCGGCAACATCGGCGCCGCCCAG
Organism: Roseococcus sp. GW821-FHT12F05; assembly: GCF_058806835.1. Taxonomy (NCBI): domain Bacteria; kingdom Pseudomonadati; phylum Pseudomonadota; class Alphaproteobacteria; order Acetobacterales; family Roseomonadaceae; genus Roseococcus; species Roseococcus sp. GW821-FHT12F05. The sequence goes on along the minus strand of NZ_JBXAQB010000005.1, from coordinate 105,785 downwards.
GGCCAGCAGGCCCAGAGCGAGGCCCTGGCGCAGAACACGCTCCTCCAGGCCCGCGCCGACTTCGCCACCGCCTGGTCCGCCTACGAGCAGGCGCGCGCGCTGCTGCGGCTCTACACCGGCGGCGCGCTGAGCCGGGCGGAGCAGGCCTATCGCAGCTCGGAGCAGGCCTATCTTGCCGGCGGCCGCAACCTGCTCGACGTGCTGGACGCGCTGCGCACGCTGAACGCGACGCGCGTGGCGGCGAACAATGCAAGGGCGCAGTACCTCACCGCGCTGGCGCAGCTGGAGTTCGCGACGGGCGTGGGCGGGCTGGCTCCGCGGCTGTAGATCGAGGGGCCTTGCCCCTCGAGCACCCGGCAGGGTGAACATGTATGTTCACCATGTTCCTGCACCTCCGGTGAATTCTCCCGCCAGCCAGTCGATGAAGATGCGCACGCGCGGGGATAGCTGGCGGTTGCGCGGATACAGGATGGACACCGGCATCGGCGCGGGCGGCCAGTCCGGCAGGATCGGGACCAGCGTCCCGCGTGCCAGCTCCTCCTCGATGTGGAAGCGCGGCAGCTGCGCGATCCCGAAGCCGAGCCGCGTCGTCGGCAGGTAGCTCTCGGGGCCGGTCACCGACATGGTGATTGGCAGCGTCACGAAGCGCGGCTCGCCCCCCACCAGGAATTGCAGCGGCCGCAGATGGCCCGTCGTGAGCGAGCGCATGCCCACCATCCGGTGACCCTCCAGCCTCTGCCAGTCCGCGGGCGTGCCGTGCTTCTCCAGATACTCCGGCGAGGCGCAGGTCAGCCGCTCCAGCATCGTCACGCGCCGAGCGACCATGTCGCTGTCCGGCAGGTTGCCGAAGCGCAGCACGCAGTCCACGCCCTCGCGCACGAGGTCCACCCAACGGTCGCCCTCGCTCATGTGCAGCTCGATCTCGGGATAGGCGGCGAAGAAGCGTGGCAGCCCCGGCAGCATGAAATGCCGCGCCAGCGTGCCCTGCACCTCCACGCGCAGCACGCCCTTCGGCTTCGTGCCATCGAAGGCGCCTTCGGCCTCCTCGAGATCCGCCAGCAGCACCATGCAGCGGCGGTAATAGGCCTCGCCGTCCAGCGTCGGGCTCACATGCCGCGTGGTCCGCTGCAGCAGCCGCACGCCGAGCCGCGCCTCCAGCTGCTTCACCGCATCCGTCACGGTCGAGCGCGGCAGGCCGGTGTCCTGCGCGGCTGATGTGAAGCTGCGGCGCTCCACCACCCGGGTGAAGACCCGCATCGCATCCAGGCGATCCATGGGATTGTTCGATAAATCCGGAAAGTATTGCCGAATATCGCATGATTATCCGCAGATCGAAAAGGGTCATCTTCCTCCCACCAGCCGGACGGACCGGCGGACCACCGGAGAACAAACCCATGAGCCACTCTGAAACCAACAAGGTCGTCATCGTGACCGGAGCCTCGCGCGGCATCGGCGCCGCGGTCGCCGAGCGCCTGGCCCGCGACGGCTTCACCGTCGTCGTGAACTACGCCGGCAGCCAGGCCCCCGCCGAGGCGCTGGTCCGCAAGATCGAGGCGGCCGGCGGCAAGGCCATCTCCGCTCAGGCCGACGTGGCCGACCCCGCGGCCGTCGCCCGCATGTTCGAGGCGGCCGAGACGGCCTTCGGTGGCGTGGACGTGCTGGTGAACAACGCCGGCATCATGAAGCTGGCCACCATCGCCCAGAGCGATGACGCCCTCTTCGACAGTCAGATCGCCGTCAACCTCAAGGGCAGCTTCAACGCGCTGCGCGAGGCGGCCCGCAAGCTGCGCGACGGCGGCCGGATCGTGAACTTCTCCACCAGCGTGGTCGGCCTGAAGCTGGAGACCTACGGTGTCTACGTCGCGACCAAGGCCGCGATCGAGGGCATCACGCCGATCCTGGCCAAGGAGCTGCGCGGCCGGAACATCACGGTGAACGCCGTGGCGCCGGGGCCGACCGCGACGGACCTCTTCCTCACGGGCAAGTCGCCCGAACTCGTCGAGCGCATGGCGAAGATGAACCCGCTGGAGCGGCTGGGCACGCCCGAGGATATCGCCGCCGCGGTCGCCTTCCTCGCCGGCCCGGACGGCGGCTGGATCAACGGCCAGGTCCTGCGCGCCAACGGCGGCCTCGTCTGAACCCGCGAAGACAGGAGCGAAGTGTCATGGACAAGAAGGTCATCGTCGTCACCGGAGCCTCCAGCGGCTTCGGCGCCCTCACCGCCCGTGCCCTCGCCGATGCCGGCCACATCGTCTACGCCGGCATGCGCGCCACCCAGGGTCGTAACGCCGACCAGGTGAAGAATGCGGCGGACTACGCCGCCGGGCACAAGGTGGACCTGCGCAGCGTCGAGCTCGATGTGGCCAGCGACCCCTCGGTGGAGGCGGGCATCGCCCGGATCATCGCCGAGGCCGGCCGCCTGGACGTGATCGTGCACAATGCCGGCCACATGTCCTTCGGTCCCGCCGAGGCCTTCACGCCGGAGCAGTTCGCCGAGCTCTACGACATCAACGTGCTCAGCACCCAGCGTGTGAACCGCGCGGCGCTGCCGCAGCTGCGGCAGCAGGGGAAGGGCCTGGTGGTCTGGGTCTCGTCGAGCAGCACGCGGGGCGGCACGCCGCCCTACCTCTCGCCCTACTTCGCGGCCAAGGCGGCGATGGACAGCCTGGCCGTCTCCTATGCCAGCGAGCTGACGCGATGGGGCATCGAGACCTCGATCATCGTGCCCGGCGCCTTCACCAAGGGCACGAACCACTTCGCCCATTCCGGCGCGCCGGACGACAAGGAGCGGGCCGCTGAATACAACGAGGGCCCCTATGCCGGCGTCCCGGAGCAGGCGCTGAAGGGCCTCGCCGCGCTGGAGCCCGCGGATGCCGACGCGGCCGAGGTAGCACGTGCCATCGCTGAGGTGGTGGACCTGCCCTTCGGCAAGCGGCCATTCCGCGTCCATGTCGACCCCTCGCAGGACGGTGCCGAGGTCGTAAACGGCGTTGCCGACCGTGTCAGGGCGGAGCTGTTTCGGCGAATTGGCCTGGAGGACCTCCTCGCACCGCATGCCAAAGCCTGACATAATTGGATGGAGGCAGGGGGCCGGCCCCAAGGCCGGCCCTTATGCCGTGGCGGCACGGGCGGGGCTTCGCATGCACACGATCCTGATTATTGGCGGCGGGCTGGTCCTGCTGGCCGGCATGGCCATCGCCGGGCGAGCCATCGGCCAGCCCGCCACCGCGCTGCAGCTCTTCCTCCTGATCTGGCTGATCGCCACGGCGGTGAACCTGTGGATCGGCGTCACCCGCGCCGGCTACACGGTGATGCAGGAACTGCCGATCGCGCTGGTCGTCTTCGGCGTGCCGGCCCTGGTGGCGCTGGGACTTCTCTGGATCCTCAGGCCCTGAGGTCGGGCCGCCGCCAGAAGAGCATCGCCGCCAGCGGCAGCAGCCAGACCACGCGCGCCTGGTAGCGGTGGTGCGGCATGGACAGCGCTCCCGTCGCCAGCGCGTTGCCCGTGAGGCCGACCAGCAGGCACAGCAGCAGCCCCAGGCTCCGAAGGTCGTGCGCCCGATGCGCCCGCCACCAGGCCAGCAGCGCGACAGGGCTGGCGAGGACCAGCGCGATCGAGAAGACCGGGTTGAACATCCGCCCGGCCGGTTTCAGCCCGTCGCGCATCTGCAGCGAGGCGTCGAAGCGGGCCAGCTCCGCCGCGGGAAACCCCTTCGCGATCTCCGGTCGCACGCCCATTCCCACATCGTGCCGCGAGAGCGTGTCGCCGATCTGCGAGCGGCGGAGCTGGGCGATGAAGTTCGCGATCCCGTCGCGGATCACGGCGAGCGGCTCGCGCCGCAGCGTCTCGGCGATGATCGCGCTGGCCTCGGGCGCCAGCACCATGCCGCCCAGGAAGATGGGCGTCCCGTCTGGACGCCGGTTCACCGGGCTGTCCGGCACCCAGAGGAAGACGTCGGAATTGGTCGGCAGCCGCCCGGCGAAGGCGCAGAGGTACCAGCCGGAATCGGGGCAGCGGGCCTCGATGGTGCGCGCGGCCGGCCCGTCGGCGATCAGCCGCGCGAGGAGGAAGGTGCTGCCATAGGGCGAGAGCGCGAGCCGCCCGTGCCCCACCAGGTTGGTGCCGAGCAGCAGCAGCACCGCGCCTGTCAGCGGCAGGGCCACGCGCAGAACCGTGCCCCAGCCCGCGCGCAGGATCGCGGCCAGCACGACCAACGCAAAGATCACCGGCAGGTTCGAGAGGTGCGAGGCGGTGGCGACGCCGCCCAGCACGATCAGCCAGGCGCGCTCGGCACGGCCCAGCCGGTCCCACCCCCAACCCAGCAGCGCCGCGCAGAGCACGGCGACCGGCGTCAGGATGTCGGGCATCACCAGGGCGGCCGACCAGGGCGCCGCTGTGAGCAGGGCCAGCGCGGCGCAGACCGCGACATGCCGCCAGGCCGCCGCGCGTCCCAGCACGCGCGCCAGCAGCCAGACCAGATGCGACACGATCAGCCCCTGCGCGGCGACCGTGCCCCAGAGCGTGACGTGTTGATGAAATATCCAGGCGAAGGGCCCGTAGATCCAGGGCTTGTCCCAGATCATCAGCGGCTCGACCGTCTGCGCGATGAAGGCGCCGCTGTCGCTGAACAGGATCGGGTAGCGATTCAGGAAGGCCGGCCAGATCAGCAGCAGCCCGCCCGCGAGGATCGCGAGAGCGGGATGACCGAAGGCGCGAAGGCGCCGGGGGTCTGAATCCCGCGACAATTAAGGTCCGGCCCTCACCAACGATCGGCCGCGGCGTCGTCCCCGGCCTTCGCCTCGACCCAGCGCGCGCCGCCGGCCAGAAATTCCTCGCGCTTCCAGAAGGGGGCCTTGGTCTTCAGCCAGTCGATCAGGAAGGCGCAGGATTCCAGCGCCGCCGCGCGGTGCGAACTTGCCGTCAACACCAGAACGATGGGCGTGCCCGGCTCCAGCCGGCCGACGCGGTGGATGACGGTGCAGCCCGTCAACGGCCAGCGCGCCTCCGCTTCCGCGACGATCTTTTCCAGCGCTCGTTCCGTCATCGCCGGATAATGCTCGAGCACCATCGCCGACAGCCCGTCATCGGCGCGGCAGAGGCCCACGAAGCTTGCGATCGCGCCCACATCCGTGCGGCCGGCGCTGAGCGCCGTGCTCTCCGCCGCGAGGTCGAAGGGCGCTTCCTGCACGGCGATGCGCGCCATGCTCAGCCTCCGGTGACGGGCGGGAAGAAGGCGACCTCGTCGCGATCGGCGACCGCGGCCTCGGCGGTCGCGAAATCCTGGTTCACGGCCGCGCGGATCGCCGTGGGGTTGGCGAAGGCTTCGGCGTGGCGGGGACTCAGCGAGCCCAGGTGGCGCATCAGCGCGCCGACGTTCCGCACGCCCTCGGGCAGCGCGATCTCCTCCCCGGCGGCCCCGACCTTCTCCCGAACCCAGGCGAAATACAGGATCTGCATGGGGTTAGAGCGGGATGACCGCAGGCGCGAAGGCGCCGCAGGTCTGAATCCCGCGCCGGGCGAGCGGGATGACCGCAGGTGCGAAGGCGCCGCAGGTCTGAATCCCGCGCCAAACGGAAAAGCCAGGCCGTGAGTCGGTGAGCGGGTGCGAACTCATCATGGTCTAGCGCGGTGTCGGCACCTGCTGGACGTTGCCGCCCGGGCCGATGATGGTGGTCACGGGGCCATCCTGGATGGCGAGGCCGGAGCCCTGCGGCGAGATCGTCGTCTGCACCCGGCCGGTGCTGCCCGTGGTGTTGACCGGGCCCTGCGGCGTGAAGATCACCTGGCCGTCCGTGCGCGGCGTGTCGGTGCGGTTCGCGCTGGGCGGCGGGGGCGGGGGCGGATCGAAGGCCGGCATGGGCGGAAGGCCCGGCACGACCGGATCGGCCGGCAGCCCCGCGCTGCCGCGGCGGCGCGGGGGCGGAACCTCCTCGCCGGGGCGGAAGCCGCGCAGCGCCTCGTCCGGATTGGCCAGCGTGGCGCGTGGGCCTTCCTCGCGCGGCCAGACGTCGCCGGGCTCGGTGGTCAGCGGCGCGAGCGCCTCGGGCGTGCCGCGGTTGCGGATGCGCTGCACCGTCAGGCTGTCCGACGGCATCGCCGGGCGCATGCCGCCCCAGCTCGGCCCGTAGCGATCGGAGACGCCGGACATCCACCCTGTGGCGGAGGCGAAGCCGGACTCGAAGGTCGAGCAGCCGGACAGCACCGTCCCGAGGCCCAGCAGCAGAAGCACCTTTGGCCCCGACGTCTTCAACCGCATACCCAAACTCCCGAAACCCCGCCGCGGCGCAACATGCGCCGAGGCGCCAACCTTCTCAAGGCCGCTTGGGCGACTCCAGCGGAGGCGCGTCGCGGCTGACGTGATGTAGGCCCGCCACCCAATAATCCCAGCCCGTGACCAGCGTCAGCGCGGCTGCAGTCCACAGCATGATCTCGCCGATCAGCGACACCGGCAGGAAGCCCAGGCCGACCATCCGCGCCCCGCTGTCGCCGGCGAGAAGCGTGCCGAGCGCGCCCATCTGGAAGCCGGTCTTCCACTTGGCGAGCGCGGTGACGGGCAGCCCGACATTGAGGCCGGCCAGATACTCGCGCAGGCCGGAGACGAGGATCTCGCGCAGCATGATGACGATGGCCGGCAGCAGCGCCCAGTTGGGCAGCCGCTCGAAGCCGGCGAGCAGCATGAGGGCCGCGCCCACCAGCAGCTTGTCGGCGATCGGATCCAGCATGCGGCCGAAGTCGGAGACGATCTTGCGGTCCCGCGCGATCTTGCCGTCGAAGTAGTCGGTGATCGCGGCCGCCGAGAACAGCACGCAGGCCGCGAAGTCGAACCAGGGCTGGCGCACGGCAACGAGCAGCACCAGCAACGGGATCGCGAAGATCCGCGACAGGGTCAGGAGGTTGGGCAGGTCCGTTGGCACGGCCCCTATGTAGCTTGCCCGGAGCCAGGGTGGAAATGCTGGTGAATCCGGCGGGCCAGCGCGGGGCCGACGCCGGGGCACTGGGCGAGGTCCTGCTCGCCGGCATTGCGCACCCCGCGGGCCGAGCCGAAGTGGTTCAGCAGCTCGCGCTTCACCTTGGGCCCGACGCCCGGCACGTCGTCCAGCTCCGAGCGGGTCAGCGCCTTGGCGCGGCCGGCGCGGTGGGTGTTGATGGCGAAGCGGTGCGCCTCGTCGCGCAGCCGCTGGAGGTAGTAGAGCACCGGGTCGCGCGGCGGGAGCTGGAAGGCCTCGCGGCCGGCCATGTGGAACCACTCCCGGCCGGCGTCGCGGTCAACGCCCTTGGCGATGGCGACCAGCGGGATGTCGTCCAGCCCGAGGCCGGCCATGATCTCGCGCGCGGCGGTGAGCTGCCCCTGGCCGCCGTCGATCACCACGAGGTCCGGCCAGCCGGGCTCGGCGCGGGCGGGGTCCTCCTTCAGGGCGCGGCCGAAGCGGCGCTCCAGCACCTCGCGCATCATGGCGAAGTCGTCGCCGGGCGTGAGGGCGGACTTGATGCTGAACTTGCGATAGGCGCCCTTGTTGAAGCCCTGCGGCCCGCCGACGATCATCGCGCCATAGGCGTTGGTGCCCATGATGTGGCTGTTGTCGTAGACCTCGATGCGCTCCGGCCGCTCCGGCAGGTCGAACAGCTTCTGCACCCCGTCCAGCAGCTGGCCCTGCGCGGTGGATTCCGCGAGCTTCCGCTCCAGCGCCTCGCGGGCATTGGTCTCGGCATGGACGACGACGTCGCGCTTGTCGCCCCGCTGCGGGCGGTGCAGCTCCACCTTGCGGCCGGCCTTCACGGCCAGCGCCTCGGCGATCAGCGGCGCTTCCTCGACCTCGTGGCTGAGCAGGATGAGCGGCGGCGGCGGCAGGTCGTCGTAGAGCTGGGCGAGGAAGCTGCCCATCACCTCCTCCGGCGTGATGTCGGTGCGGGCATGGGTGAGGAAGTAGGGCCGGTTGCCGTTGTTGCGGCCGCCGCGGAAGAAGAAGACCTGCACGCAGGACTGCCCGGCCGCCATGTGCAGCGCCACCACGTCGGCGTCGCCCACGCCGTCCATGTTGATGCGGCTGTTGCCCTGGATCTGGGTGAGGCCGCGGATGCGGTCGCGCAGCGAGGCCGCGCGCTCGAACTCCAGGGCCTCGGCCGCCTGCTCCATCTCGGCGGCGAGGCGTCGCTGGATGGTCGGCACCTCGCCGGCCAGGAACTGCTTCGCCTCGGCGACCAGCGCACCGTATTCGTCCTGGGTCACCCGCTCCACGCAGGGGGCCGAGCAGCGCTTGATCTGGTAGAGCAGGCAGGGCCGGTCGCGCGTGTCGAAGACCGTGTCCCGGCAGGTGCGCAGCAGGAAGACGCGCTGCAGCGCCGTGATGGTCTGGTTCACCGCCCAGACGCTGGCGAAGGGGCCGTAATAGGCGGCGCCCTTGCGGCGCTCGCCGCGGTGCTTGGCGATCTGCGGGAAGGGGTGGTCGTCGCTGACCAGGAGCCAGGGGTACGACTTGTCGTCGCGCAGGACGATATTGTAGCGCGGCCGCAGCTTCTTGATGAGATTGGCTTCGAGCAGCAGCGCCTCGACCTCGGAGGAGGTCGTGATGACCTCCACGCGCCGCGTCTCGTGCACCATGCGGCGCAGGCGCTCGGGCAGGCGGGAGGTCTGGGTATAGGCGGTGACGCGCTTGCGCAGCGCCCGCGCCTTGCCGACGTAGAGCGCGTCGCCCTTGCCGTCGAGCATGCGGTAGACGCCCGGCGAGAGCGGCAGGGAGGGCAGCGCCGCCTCCAACACGGCGAGGCCGCTGCCGATCGATTCCACCGGCGGATCTGCGGATTCCATGCGTGTCGGCATATCGGGAGGGGGGTCTTCGCTCAAGCTTCCAACTATCCCCGGACCCTGTGGATAAGCCTGTGGGAGAGATGGTGTGCAAAGGGGCCCAGGCGGCCTTTGACCTGGGGTTGAATCGAAGTGACTAAAATAAGGGCAATTATGTAACCCATTGATTTTATGTGTTTATATTCTGCGGTACACGAGGCGAATGGCCACGCCATGAAGAAAATGTTGATGAATCAAGACGTCCTGAGCTTCTGGAGGCTGCGGTGGATGACTCTCGCGACTCGAGAAAATCGTGCTTGACTTTCGGTTTGATCCCGGCCGCGCGGGGGAGAACATTCCGACGGAAGGAAAGCCTGTCGGAAGGCAGTCTACTCCCGCGTCCGCTCGATCGTCACGCCCACTGTTTCGGTGTCCGCGAAGGCGTCCGGTTTCTCGATGGAGACCCGGGCGGTCCGCACCCGGGGATCCTCCAGGGCGGCGGCGGCGATGGTCTCGGCCAGGGTCTCCACCAGCAGGACATGGCCCCGCGCCACGGCCTCGCGCGCGGCGTGCACCACCCGCTCGTAGTTCACGACCCGGGCCAGGTCGTCCGGCCCGATGCCGATGGCCGCGCTCTCGTCCACCACCGCGAGATCGATATGCACGCGGATCCGCTGCGGGCCGACCTTCTCATGGGCGTAGACGCCGAGCCGGGCCTGCAGCTCGAGGCCGCGGACGAAGACCTGGCGAAGCTTGAGGGCGCCGTTCTGCGGCAGCGGAGGAGGTGGCGTGACGCCGGGCATGATCAGGTTCCAGGGCGCCAAAGCGCGTGTTGCGGCGCAACATAGTCCTCGGCACTCATTCGACCAGCCCCCCGGCCCCGCCACCCGGGGCCCATTGCAGATGCTGGCCGCCGTCGAGCGCCAGGACCTGCCCGGTGACGGAGGGCAGCGCCACCAGCGCCACCACAGCCGCGCCGATCTCCAGCGGCGTGGTGCCGCGCCTGAGCGGCACCGAGGCGCATTGCCGCTCGAACTGGGCCATGGTCTGGCGCGGGCTCGGCAGGGTCGGGCCGGGGCCGATGCCGTTCACGCGGATGCGCGGCGCGAGCGCCAGCGCCATCTGCTGCGTCAGCGCCCACAACGCCGCCTTGGAGACGGTGTAGGAGACGAAGTGCGGCGTCAGCGAGAGCACCCGCTGGTCGAGCATGTTGACCACCACGCCCTCGGCCTCCGGCGGCAGGGCGCGGGCGAAATCCTGCATGAGGACGAAGGGCGCGCGGAGATTGGGCTCGATGTGCCGGTCCCAGCCCTCGCGGGTGGCGTCGTCCCATTCGTCGCGCTCGAAGGTGCTGGCGTTGTTGACGAGAACGCCGACCGGGCCGAGCGCCTCGCGCACGCGAGGCAGCAGGGCGGCGACCTCGGCCTCCCGCATGAGATCGGCCTGGAAGGCGACGCAGCGCCGGCCGAGCCGGGCGATGTCGCCGGCCAGCGCCTCGGCGTCCCCGGCGGAGCTGTTGTAGTGGATGGCGAGGTCGAAGCCCGCCTCGGCCAGGGCCAGCGCGATGGCACGGCCGAGCCGCTTCGCGCCCCCGGTGACGAGGGCGACGCGCGGAATCTCCTCGCGGATGGGAAGCGGGCTCACCGGGCCTTCCTGGGACGTCAGGCGGCGTTCGGCAAGAGCATGGCCGCATAGCCGCCGCGCGTGGTGCCGGCCAGCGCCTCGGCGACGCGCGGATCGGTGAGGGCGGCGAGCTCCCCGGCATAGTCGTAGCCCTCGGCGCCACCGGAAAAGCCGCCGGCGGTGGCGGGGTGGAAGTAGAGCTCCGTCACGCCCTCCGGCAGGTGCGGCAGCACGCCGAGCAGGCGGTCGGCGGTGAAGTGGCCGGACCAGGCGAGGCCGACGACGCGGTCCGGCGCGACGAGGCCGCGCTTCGCGGCATGGCGGCGCAGCACGCGGCACCAGGGGCGGATGGCCCATTCGCCCGTACCGGGCGCGTCCGGCTCGACGGAGCGGACGAGTGATCCCGGTTCCCAGGGCAGCCGCAGGCAGCGCACCCCGGCCTCGGCGGCGGCGCGGATCAGCGCGGCGGCGATGTTGGGGTGGAGATGATAGTGCTTGTGCGCGTTCACGTGGTCGCAGGCGAGGCCGGTCGCGGTGAAGCGCGCCATCTGCGCGGCGACCTCGGCCGCCAGCTCGGCGCGGGCCTCGTGCGAGACCGCGAGCGTCAGCCCCATCCCGGCCATGTCGTCGCGGAAGCGGCCGTTCTTCTGGGTCAGCGCCGGGATGCGCGAGGCGGGCAGGGTGGGCACGCCGTCGGTGAGCGTGAGGTGCAGCCCGACCGCGAGGCCCGGATTGGCGCGGGCGACCCGCACGCCTTCCTCGAAGCCGGCCTCGCCCGTCATCAGGCTGGCCGCGGTCAGCACGCCTTCGCGGTGCGCGCGCTCGATGCCCTCATTGGTCTCGGCGGCGAGGCCGAGGTCGTCGGCGTTGAGGATCAGGCGCCTCACCTGATGTCCTCGACCATTTCTCCATTGGGTCCGATGCGGTAGCGGCGGTCGCGCCAGACCACCTCGCCGCGTGCCAGGGCGGTCACCCAGATGGCGAAGGAGAGCAGGTCGCGCACCGGCAGCCAGGCCCAGCGCCGCCAGCCGCCGGCCACGCCCAGCGTGGAATCCACGCCGGCGGCCAGCGCCCATCGCGCGGCCAGCGCCAGGGCCAGCACGCCGAGCGTCCATCCCCCTGGCGCGAGGGCGAGCGCCGCCAGCGCCCAGGGCAGCGGATGCGTCAGCCCGAGGCCGAGGAATCCCGGAAAATTCAGCAGCCGCAGCGTCCGCGCCCAGCGCAGTTCATGCGCCCAGAGCGCGCCCAGGCTGGGTTCGTGCATCACATGCACCGGGATGACCGGCGAGACCTCGACATCAAGCCCCAGCTTCCGCACCGCCGCGCCCAGCGCGTGATCGTCGGCCAGCAGCGGCAGAAGGGGCTCGAAGCCGCCGATCCGCTCCAGCGTGTCCCGCCGCAGCGCCATGGTCGCGCCGTAGCAGCCCTGCGCCTTGCCCAGGCCCTCGCCCAGCGCCGCGTTCGGAAGGAAGTGCCAGTCGATCCCGAGCGCCGCGAGTCGCGACCAGACCCCGCCATCCGCCGCCTCGCCGCGATAGAGGCAGGTGACGAGGCCTATCGCGGGATCGGCCAGCGGCGCCGTCACCGCCGTCAGCCAGTCGGGCGGGCAGCGCATGTCGGCATCGGCGACGACCAGGGCGGGATTCCGCGCCTCCGCCGCCAGGTGGACCAGCTGCGAGACCTTGCGGTTGGCGCCCAGCACCGCCCCGCCGGCGAGGAAGCGCGCTTGCGTCGGGCTCGCCGCCATCGCCGATTCGGCGACCGGCCGGGCCGCGTCGGCCGGATCGGCGGTGCCGAAGAGCACCTCCCAGGGCGCCGCATGCGCCTGGCCCAGCGTCGCCGCGAGGTTGCGCCCCAGCCCCGTCTCGTCCCCGTGCAGCGGCTTCAGCACGCTGGCGGCCAGTGCCGGTCCGGTCGGCGCCGGCGTCGCGGCGAGGCGGCGGAGGGCGCGGCGCGCGGCCAGCGCCTGGCCGGTGCCGGCCAGCGCCAGAAGCAGGAAAGGGATCGCAAACCAAGTCACAAGCGTCATATCGCGCAGCCGCGGAGGCTGCGGTAGTGTCCCGGCCGTGAAACGAACCGCCTCTGCCCTGCTCCTGGCCTCTGCCCTCGCCCTCGGTGCCTGCGCCGGCAACCAGCCGGCCACCGATCCTCGCGACCCCTGGGAAGCGACCAACCGCCAGATCTTCGACTTCAACGTCGCGCTCGACGACGCGGCCATCCGCCCCGCGGCCGCGGCCTATCGCGACACCCTGCCGGACGGCATGCGCACCGCCATCCGCAACTTCCTCAGCAACCTCAACGAGCCCGTGGTCTTCGCGAACAACATCCTGCAGTTCCGCTTCCTGGATGCCGGCCACACGCTGATGCGCTTCTACATCAACACGGTGGGCGGCGGCCTCGGCTTCTTCGACATCGCGACGCCCAACGGGCTCACGCGCCGCTCCGGCGATTTTGGCCAGACGCTCCATGCCTGGGGCGTGCCGGACGGCCCCTTCCTGATGCTGCCCGTCATGGGCCCCACCGTGGTCCGCGACGCGATCGGCGACGGGGTCGATGCCGTGTCCAACCCGATCGGGCTGCTGACGGGCTCCATCTTCTCGACCGCCACGGCGCATATCATCGGCGTGGGCCGCGGCGCGCTGAGCGGGATCGATCTGCGTGCCGAGAACATCGAGACGCTGGACGCGCTGCGGACCGACAGCCTCGACTTCTACGCCCGCCTGCGCAGCGTCACCCGCCAGCGCCGCGACGCCGAGCTCGGGCGCACCGGCGGCGAGGCCGAGACGATCGTGCCGCTGGACGACCCAGGCGCGGATTCCTCCGGCGGGGCGGCGACGCCGACCGCCATGCCGGGAACCCCCGCCGCGACGCCGGCGCAGCTGCCGGGCATCACCATCACGGCGCCGTCGGTCGGCGAGCCGGATCCGGCCTGGGCGCGTAACATGCCGCCGGGGGCGCGCTACTGACCGATCCGGTTCTTTTTCGTAATTTGGGGCATTCGCGGAGCGGTTTTCGGACAAACCCTCCTTTCCGGGCGGGAAGGCGGGCGCAATGCATCCCCTGATCCGGGCCTTCCTATCAAAATTTCCATGTAAAATCAACAAGTTTCAGGTTCCAGCGAAGCTGGAAGCGGATCGGCGTCGACGCCGGGGGCCTGGCATGGCTAGTCTTTCCCGCAGTGGGGCCAACCCACGCGACGGGAGGAAAGGATGCGGGACATCACCATGCGGCGCCGCGGGGCGCTGACGCTTGGCCCTGGTCTGCTGGCCGGGGCGGGGACGGCGCGGGCGCAGATCCGCGCCGCGGAGGTGCCGGCCCCCCGATATCCGCTGGAATCCGGCGCCCGGCTGCGGGTGCTGCGGCCCGCCAAGTACATCGAGCCCGACGAGGTGCTCTTCAACGAGAACACCCGGAAATTCACCCGGGCCACGGGCATCGAGGTGCGGGTCGACTACGTGAACTGGCCGGACATGCCGGTGCAGATCGCCTCGGCCTTCAATGTCGGCCAGGGCGCCGACGTGATCATCGGCTTCGGTGCCGATCCGCATCTCTTCGAGGACAAGGTCCTGGAGCTGACCGACCTCGCTGATTATCTCGGCGCGAAATATGGCGGCTGGTACGACACGGCTCTGCTCTACGGCCGCAAGTGGAAGTCCAGCGCCTGGCTCGGCCTGCCCATGGGCGGCACCACCGGCCCCTGTGTCTTCCGCCGCAGCGCGGTGCAGCAGGCCGGCTTCACGCAGATTCCCAATGACCTCGGCGAGTTCCTCAGGCTCTGCCAGGGGTTGAAGCGCGTCGGCCTGCCCTGCGGCTTCGCCCTCAGCCACGCGCCGGGCGACGCGCCCGGCTACGCCAACTGGCTGCTCTGGTCGCATGGCGCGAGGCTGGTGGACGAGGAGGGCAAGGTCGCCCTGGAAAGCCCGGAGACGCTACGCGCGCTGGATTTCGCCCGGGCCATGCAGGAGACGATGGTGCAGGGCACGATGGCGTGGAACGGCGCCTCCAACAACAGTGCCTTCGTCGCCGGGCAGCTCGGCCTGACGCAGAACGGCGTCTCCATCTACTTCGCGCTGAAGACCTCGGACGAGGAGGTCAAGCGCCAGCTCGCCGCCGACACCGACCACGCGGAAATGCCGCACGGCGCGGCACCGAAGGCGCCGGAGACGGCGCTGACCCTGAACGCCATGGTGCCGCGCTTCACCCGCGCGCCGAATGCGGCGCGGGAATACATCCGCTTCATGATGGAAGCGCCGCAATATGATGCCTGGCTCACCGCCTGCCTCGGCTACTGGTCGCAGCCGCTGAAGGCCTATGCGGACAGCGCGGTCTGGACCTCCGACCCCAAGCTGGCGGTGTTCCGCAACGCCATGGACACGCCCTATTACGAGGGCTTCGCCGGCCCGATCGGCGCCGCCATGGGGGCGGTGCACGAGAACTGGGTGGTCGTGGACATGTTCGCCCGCGTCGTGAGCGGGGGGCAGAGCCCGCAGGATTCCATGCGTGCCGCGGCACGGTCGGCGCGGCGCTGGTACCGATAGGAGGAAACGAATGCCTATCCTGACGGAAGAGCAGAAACGCGCCTATGAGGAGGTCGGCGCCATCGTGGTGCCGGACGTGCTGACGCCGGAGGAGGTGGCGGAGCTCCGCCGCGTCACCGACGGCTTCGTCGAGCGCGCCCGCGCCGTGACGACGCATGATGCGATCTACGATCTCGAGGACACGCACACGCCGCGCATGCCGCGCGTCCGCCGCATCAAGGCGCCGCACCTGCATCATGAGGCCTATGCCCGGCTGGTGCGCCACCCGCGGATCGTCGAGGTGCTGCAGGACCTCTGGGGCCCGGACATCCGCTTCGACACGGCCAAGCTCAACATGAAGTCGGCCGGCTTCGGCGCGGCGGTGGAGTGGCACCAGGACTGGGCCTTCTATCCCCACACCAATGACGACCTCGCCGCCGTCGGCGTGATGATGGACGACATGGCGCTGGAGAACGGCCCGCTGATGATCATCCCCGGCACCCACAAGGGGCCGGTCTACGATCACCACGCCGACGGGGCGTTCTGCGGCGCCATGGATCCCGCGAAGAAGGAGGTCGACTACGCCGCCGCCGTGCCGCTGACCGGGCGGGCGGGCTCCATCACCGTGCACCATGTGCGGGCGGTGCATGGCTCGGCGCCGAATCTCTCCAACCGGGACCGGCGGCTGATGCTGTTCCAGTTCCGCGCCGCCGATGCCTGGCCGCTGCTGGGCTTCCCGGACGGGCTCGCGGCCTATGATGAGCTGATGGTCGCCGGCACGCCCGGCCTCGCGCCGCGGCTGGCCGCCGTGCCGGTGCGGCTGCCCTTGCCGCCGGCGGGCCTCCAGGGCTCGATCTACGAGAACCAGAAGGCGTTGAAGAACCGCTTCTTCGAGGTGGTGGGTCCGGCGGCGCAATAGGCCGCCGCCGGACCCTACCGCAGCTGGAAGCGGATCGGCACCTCGATCCAGGATTCGATCCGCTGGCCGTCGCGGGTCGAGGGCTCGAAGGACCAGCGGCGGACGGCGGCGAGCGCGGCGCTGTCCAGGGCTTCGTTCCCGCTCGACCGGTGCAGGCGCACCTCCTTCGTCTCGCCGTCTGTGCCGACCAGGGCGCGGATGAGGGCCGTGCCGGTGATCCCGCGCTCGCGGGCGACCATCGGATAGTCCGGCGGCGTGGGTGTCCGGCGGAAGCGGGCATTGGTGAAGACGGGCGGGCCGGAGGGCGCGACCGGCGCAGCCGCCACAGGTGCCGGCGCGGCAGCCGGCGGCGCCGTGCTGGGTGCTGCGGGCGCGGGCCGGCGTTCGCGGGGAGGCTGCGGCGGCCGCGGACGCGGCGCGGGTGGTGGCGGGGGCGCGACGGCCTCGGCGCGGATCGGCGGCGGTGGCTCGGGCGGGGGTGGCTCGGGCGGCGGCGGTTCGACCGGCGGGGGCGGCTCGGGTTCCGGCAGCGGTACTTCCGGGGGAGGCTCCGGCTCGGCCGGTGGAGCCTCGGGCGCGGGAGCCTCGGCGGCCACCGTCTCCAGCGTCAGCTCGATCGCCGGCGGTTCCTCCGCGCGCCGGGGCTCGCGCGAGGCGGCGGCCCAGACCAGCAGTCCGAAGCCCGCGAGGTGCAGCAGCAGCGCGCCTGCCAGCGCGGCCGGATGGATCGCCGGACCCCGTTTCGGGGCCGCCGCGACGGGCGGGCTGCCGGGGGAGACGAGGGCCGCGTCGAACATCAGCGCGGCGGCTGTTCGGCGAGCAGCGCGACCCGGGAAAAGCCGGCGGCGGAGACCGCGCCCATCGCCGCCAGCACGTCGCCATAGGCGAGGCCGCGATCGGCGCGGACCTGCACGGTGCGGTCGGTGCCGCCGGCCGCCAGCAGGCGCATCCGTGCCGTTAGGGCGCCGGCCTCGACGGGCTCGTCGCGCAGGAAGGCGCGGCCCTCCCGGTCGAGGGTGAGGACGATGGGCTCGGTGGGCGGCGTCGCCGGCGCGGCGGCGGCGCTGGGCAGCTGCACCGGCACCGCGGAGAGCATGAGCGGCGCCGCCACCATGAAGACGATCAGCAGCACGAGCATCACGTCCACGAAGGGCGTCACGTTGATCTCGGAGAGGGGCAGGGCGCCCGCCTCGTCATCGCCTTGCGGCAATCCCGTCATGGCCATGGCTCAGTCCCCCGCCGGGACGGGCGCGCGGCGCGCCTCGCTGAGCGCGTCGGCGAGACGGGCGATGGCCGCCTGCCCGTCGCCGCGCAGCCGCGCGCCGGCCACGACGAAGCGGTTGTAGGCCATGACCGCCGGGATCGCGGCGGCCAGGCCGATGGCCGTGGCGAGCAGCGCCTCGGCGATGCCCGGCGCCACCACGGCCAAGCTGGTGTTGTTCGAGCGCGCGATGGCCGTGAAGCTGTTCATGATCCCCCAGACCGTGCCGAAGAGGCCGATGAAGGGGCCGGAAGAGCCGACCGTCGCCAGGAAGGGCAGACCGGTCTCCAGTGGCCGCATCGCGTCGCCGAGGGCGAGGCGCATGGTCTCGCGCAGGCGTTCCTTGCGGGTGAGACGGTCCTCGTCGGGATCGAAGCGCAGCGCGGCGCCGGCCTGCAGCACCTCCCGGCCAAGGCCCCTCTCCAGGGCCTGCCCGTGCCCCGCGCGTCCGGCGGCATCGAAGGCCGCCATGTCGCGCCGCAGCCGCCGGAGCCGGAAGGTCTTGTCGAGCAGAATGGTCCAGACGGCGAGGCTCGCGGCGGCCAGGGCCAGCATCACCGCCTTCACCACGAGGTCGGCCTGCAGGAACAGCGCGACCAGGGAAAAATCATGGGCTTCGGTCATCTGGATGGTCCTTCAGAGGGCGCGGGACAGGCCGGCGAAGATGCCGCGGCGCATGCCGTATTGCGGGGCGCCGACGCCGATGCCGGTGCCGTCGCGGAGCTGGTAGCTGCGGTCGAAGAGGTTCAGCACGTCGAGCCGCGCGGTCCATTTGCCGCCGCCGGCGATGGTGAATTCCTGGCTCAGCCCGAGGTTCACCGTGACATAGGGCGTCACCACCCCGCTGTTGGCGAAGCCGCGCCGCATGCCGCTGCCATAGACCAGCGTCGAGGAGACGTTGCCGCCCTCCCAGACGTTGTAGGCCACGCCGGCCGAGCCGGTGATGAGCTGGTCATGGTCCGTGCGGACGAACTTTTTCTGCACCTGCGCGAGTTCGGCGGTGCTCCAGAAGTACTGGTTGGAGACGAGGCCGCGTCCTTCGGAGCGGGAGAGGGTCAGGTTGCCGTAGAGCAGCATCGGGCCGCGGCGCCATTGCGCCGACAGTTCCGTGCCGAAGACCCGGCCTTCGCGGTAGTTGTAGGGCGAGAAGATATAGGCGCTGCCGAACTGGCCGAGGTCCTGCATGTCGCGGACCGAGCGGTAGAAGGCCTCGCCGCCCAGGGTGAGGCTCTCGCCGATGCGCTGGCGGATGCCGAGGTTGAAGTAGTGCGCGCGCTCGGGCCGGGGCGGGCTGGCCTGCAGCACCTCGGGCGCCAGGGTGGTGCCGACGTAGCGGGACAGCGCGGGATTGGTCAGCAGCTCCGAGGGCGGCGGCGTGAAGTAGCGCGCATAGCCGGCCGAGATGGTCGTGGCCTCCGTGGGCCGCCAGACGAGGTTCGCGCGCGGGCTGAGCTGCGACGCATTCACCTGCTGGTTCATCACGTCGAAGCGCGCGCCGTAGTTCAGCGTGAGCTCGTCGGTCAGCCGCCACTCGTCCTGGGCGTAGATGCCGTAGAGCTGGCCCTCGATCCGCCCGCGCTCCTGGATGGTGAAGGGCGCATCGAAGGCCTGGCCCTGCGCGTTCACCGGCAGCACCGTGCTGTTGGCGATGTTGCGCGTGATGTCGGCGGAGGCGAAGAAGCCGGCGCGCAGCGTGTGCGCCTCGGCGACGCGCCAGGACGCGTCGCCCTGGAGGCCGGCGGAATAGTTGCGCTTGCGCGTCTCGGCCGCGACGCCGGAGAGGATCAGCTCGCCCACCGTATCCGGCACGTAGCTGATCGAGGTCTGCCGCACGAAGGCGGAGAGCTGGAGGTCCACCGCGTCGCGCGAGTGCTGCAGGGCCAGCACGCCGAAGCTGGAGCGCTGCCATTGCCGGGCGCGCAGGCTCGCGCTGTCGTAGCTGCTCTGGCCGAAGGCGGTGAACTGCGCCGGCTGTCCGGGGATGTTGGGGATCTCGAAGCGCGACTGGTTGGTGCCGCCTATGAAGGCCACGCGCGTCCGGTCGTCCACCAGATAGGCCATGTTCACCAGGCCGCGCACCTGCTCGGTGGTGTTGTGGATGGAGTTGGGCGAGCTGGTCGGGTTCTCGAAGCCGCGGTCGCTGCGCAGGTAGCTGCCGGTGACGTAGTACTCGAAGGGCCCGACCGCGGAGCCATAGGCCAGGCTCGGCTGGAACTGACCGAAGCTGCCGCCGTAGAGGCTCGCCGTGCCGCCGGGATCCTGCGCGCCGGAGCGCAGCGTGATGTCGACGATGCCGGCCGTCCGATAGCCGAACTGTGCGGGCAGCGCCCCGGTGATGAGCTCGACGGACCGCATGCCCCGCGCGTCGAAGAGCTGGCCGAAGCCGCTGATCGCCTCGGGGATGATCACGCCGTTGATGCGGTACTGCAGGTTGCGGTGGTCGCCGCGGACATGGAGGTCGCCCTGCGCCTCCTGCACCACGCCCGGCGCCTGGAGCAGCACCTGGTTGAGCGAGGCGCCGCCGCCCTGGGGCAGCCGCTCGATGGTCTCGCGGTCGATCCGGGTGACGCTGGCGCCCAGCGCGGGGGCGATGCCGGTCCGCGCCGCCTCGAGCCGCGAGGACTGCACGACGATGGGATCGAGCTCGATCGCTGGGGCGGGCTCCTGCGTCTGCGCCGCGGCCAGGCAGGGGACCAGGGCGAAAGGCAACCCACGGACCAATATGTGCACCACTCTTCACCTCTTCATCGGTAGAGCTGTATACCTCTTCAATAAATTGAAGAAATACAAAGACTTACCGACAAAAAAGCCGATCCTGCCGGCGCGCGCAACCGGGTATGACCGGGCGGCCGGGCCGGCCCGCGCGAAAGCTCAGGAAGCGGGGTGCAGGACGGGCCCGAGGGGCCTTCGGGGGACTATGGTTCGCGGGCGCGCTCGGCCCGGACGCGCGCGACCTCGCGGTCCATCTGGCCGGTGAGGATCAGGGCGAACATCTTCCAGTCGCCCAGGAGGCTGTAGAGGGGGTAGCGGAAGGTCGCCGGCCGGTTCCGCTCGATGGTGAAATGGCCGATCCAGGCCAGCGCGTAACCGGCCACCAGCGCAGCCGCCAGCCACCAGGGCTGGCCGGTGAAGGCGGCGGCCAGAAGGCAGGCGATCGCCGCCGAGGTGCCGAGGAAGTGAAGCCAGCGATTTCGGGCGTCCAGGTGCTCGCCCACGTAGAAGGGCCAGAACTCCCGGAAGTTCCTGGGCTCGGCGGGTTCCATGCTCCCAGCCTAGCACGCCCGGGGCCGCGCGTGGCGCCTGATCGGCGCCCGCGCGGGCAGGGTCTCCCTTAGGCCGCCAGCAGCCGCGCCGTGCGGGTTTCCAGCTCGTGCATCACGCGGGGCACGCCGCCCTCGCGGATGAGCGCCGAGAACTCCGAGCGGCGCGAGGCGAGCTCGCTGATCGTGCCCGTCAGGTACACGTCCACGATGCGCGGCGGATTGCCCCGCAGCAGATAGGACAGCACCACCGGCTCGCCATCCGTGCGGTTCAGCCGCGTGCGGACCAGCGTGTCGCCGTTCGCCAGGCTTTGGGTGCCGATGGTGGTGAAGGTCTCGCCGGAATAGCCGTCGAAGCGGGAGGCGTAGGTCGCGATCGACCAGCGCGTGAAGGCCTCGGACAGGGCAGTCTGCTGGTCGGGCGGCAGGCTCGTCCAGTTGGAGCCGGTGGCGATGCGCGTCATCGCCGCCAGGTCGAAGGCCTGGCTCATGACGGGCATCAGCCGCTCGTAGCGGCCTCGGGCGCCGAGGCGCTGGGCGTCACGCATGACGCCCAGCAGCGCGGTGTGGAAGCGCTCCACCACGTCGGCCGGGGCCGCCTGGGCCCCGGAGGACTGGGCGAGGGCGGGAGTCGCCAGGGCCAGCAGCCCGGGGGCGAGGAGGAAGAGGCGTCGGGATTGCATGATGCTCATATAAGGCGTTCCGCGATCTGGACCATGGCTTTGGGGTCCGCCACAAGACTGCCATGCGTCCCACGACGATCTTGATCACAGGTGCCACCGGCTTCCTCGGGGCTTCGCTGGCGCGGGCCGTCCTGGCGCAAGGCCATGCCGTCCGCGCGTTCATCCGCCCGCAGGCGGCGCGGGAGTCCCTGGCCGGGCTCGATATTTCCTACGCGCTCGGCACCATCACGGACGGGCAAAGCCTCTCCTACGCCATGGCTGGAGTGGGTGGAGTAATCCATGCAGCGGCCGATTATAGGATATTCGTGCCGGATCCGGCCCGGATGCGGGCGACCAATGTCGGCGGGACCGAGGCGGTCATGATGGCGGCGCTGAAGGCGGGCGTGCCGCGAATCGTGCATGTCTCCTCGGTCGCGACGCTGAAGCCGCGGGCCGACGGCACTCCCGCCACGGAGGAGGATTTCGCCGCGCCGGAGGAGGCGATCGGCCCCTACAAGGCGAGCAAGACCGAGGCCGAGCGGCTGGTGGAATCCCTGGTGAAGCGCGAGGGGCTGCCGGCCGTGATCGTGAATCCCTCCACGCCGATCGGCCCCTACGACCGCCGGCCGACGCCCACTGGCCGCGTCATCCTGGAGGCGGCGCGGGGCAAGATGCCGGCCTATGTCGAGACCGGGCTGAACCTCGTGCATGTCACGGATTGCGCGGCGGGCTGCGTGGCGGCGCTCGACCATGGCGCCATCGGCGAGCGGCACATCCTCGGCGGCCAGGACGTGACGCTGGCGCAGATGCTGGAGTTCATCGCCCTCGAATGCGGGCATCGCCGGCCCTTCCGCCTGCCGCGCGCGCCGCTCTACCCGCTCGCGGTCATCTCGCAGGTCGTGGCGCGCGCGACGGGCCGGGAGCCCATGCTGACGATCGACGGGCTGCGCATGGCCGGACACCACATGTTCTTCTCGGCCGAGAAGGCGCGACGCGTGCTCGGCTTTTCCGCGCGCCCCTGGCAGGAGGGTGTGATGGACGCCATCCACTGGTACGAGAGCGTGGGGATGCTGCGCCGGTGATGTTTCTCGCACTGGCGGCCTGCCTCGCCTGGGCGGTGCTGCTCCTCGGCCGCGGCTTCTTCTGGCTCGCGCGCGACGACGATTCCGATGCGGAGGGATTGCCCGGGCCGGATCACTGGCCGGCGGTCTGCGCCATCGTGCCGGCGCGCAACGAGGCGGAGACCATCGCGGCCACGGTCCGCGGGCTGACGGCGCAGGATTATCCCGGCCCCCTCCGCATCGTCGTGGTGGACGACCGCAGCTCGGACGGCACGGGCGACCTCGCGCGCGGCGCGGGCGACGAGCGGCTGCTGGTCGTCACCGGCACGGGCAAGGCGCCGGGCTGGTCGGGCAAGCTCTATGCGCTGCAGCAGGGACTTCAGGCGGTTGCCGGCGAGGCGCACGAATACCTGCTCTTCACCGATGCCGACATCGCCCATTCCCCCGACAGCCTGCGCCGCCTTGTCGCCCGCGCCATCGCCGACGACCGCGACCTCGTCTCCCTCATGGCGCGGCTGCGCTGCGAGAGCGCGGCCGAGCGCTGGCTGATTCCGGCCTTCGTCTTCTTCTTCCAGATGCTCTACCCCTTCCGCTGGTCGAACGACCCCAGGGCGCGCACCGCCGCGGCCGCCGGCGGCTGCGTGCTGCTGCGCCGCGCGGCCTTCGAGGCGCGCGGCGGGCTGCTGCCGATCAAGGGGCGCATCATCGACGACTGCGCGCTGGCGGCCCTGATGAAGGCGCCACCCGATGACCGGAGCGCCGAAGGGCGCGGAGGTCTGAATAGGGTGGCCAAAGGCAACGGCTCCCGGATCTGGCTTGGGCTGACCGAACGGGTGCGCTCGCTGCGCGCCTATGACGACCTCGGCACGATCCGCGCCATGGTCGTCCGCACCGCCTATGCGCAGCTTCTCTACAACCCGCTGATCCTGCTCGGCATGGTGGCGGCGCTGAGCCTCGTCTACCTCGCGCCGCCGCTGCTCGCGATCTTCGGCGAGGGCTGGGCGCGCGCGCTGGGCCTGCTCGCCTGGGCCGCCATGGCGCTGGCCTATGCGCCGATGCTGATGCGCTTCGGCCTTTCGCCCCTGCGCGGGCTGGCGCTGCCGCTGGTCGCGACGACCTATCTCGCCTTCACCCTCGACTCCGCCCGGGCCGAATGGGCGGGGAAGGGCGGGCTCTGGAAGGGGGAACCACTGTCGCGCGAATGACACAGCCCAGATACAACTTCCCGCGCCCTTCCGGTTCGGGGCCCAAATGGCCTATCCATTCCGGCTGGCGTTCCAGTTCTTTTGATCTACCGCGGGATTTAGACCTTCGGCGCCTTCGCGCCCCCGGCCATCCCGCTCATGCGGAAACAAGGGGTATGCCGCGTTGAACATCATGCCGAACCTGCCCGGGAGCGCCGCCTCGGCCTCTCAGGGAGGCTCGCCCAGCCTGGATTCGCAGGGGCCGGACAACGAGACGCTCGAGCAGGCCGTCGCCGCCGCGGCGCAGCATCTGCTCGCGCATCAACGCGCCGATGGGCATTGGGTTTTCGAGCTCGAGGCGGATTGCACCATCCCCGCCGAATACGTGATGCTCCACCACTTCTTCGGCCGCATCCAGCCGGAGAAGGAGGCGCGCATCGGCCGCTACCTGCGCCGCGTGCAGTCCGACCAGCTCGGCAATTGCGGCGGCGGCTGGCCGCTCTTCCATGGCGGGCCGCTCGACATCTCCTGCTCGGTGAAGGCGTATCTCGCGCTGAAGCTGATCGGCGATCCCGCCGACGCGCCGCACATGGTCGCCGCCCGCAAGGCGATCCTCGCCGCCGGCGGGGCCGAGCGCAGCAACGTCTTCACCCGGGCCGCGCTCGCGCTGTTCGGCGCGGTGCCCTGGCGCGCCGTGCCGATGATGCCGCCCGAGATCATGCTGCTGCCGCGCTGGTTCCCCTTCCACGTCAGCAAGATCAGCTACTGGGCCCGCACCGTGCTGATCCCGCTGACCGTGGTGATCGCGCGCCAGCCCCGGGCGCAGAACCCGACCGGCGCGACCATCGACGAGCTCTTCGCCACGCCCCCCGAGCAGGTGAAGGACTGGCCCGGCGGCGCCCACCAGGCCGAGCCCTGGGCCTCGCTCTTCAAGGGGCTGGACGGCGCGCTGCACCGCGCCCGCACGCTCTTCCCGCGCACCCACCGCGCGCGCGCGGAAGCCGCCTGCGAGCGCTTCGTCACGGAGCGGCTGAACGGCGAGGACGGGCTGGGCGCCATCTACCCGGCCATGGCCAATACGGTGCTGATGTACCACTGCATGGGCGTGGCCGAGGACGATCCGCGGCTGCTCACGGCCTGGTCCTCCATCGAGAAGCTGGTGCAGGAGCGGGGCGACGAGACCTATGTCCAGCCCTGCCTCTCCCCGGTCTGGGACACGGCGCTGGTCAGCCACGCGCTGCTCGAGGCCGGCGGCGGCGAGGAGCGCTCGGCCGTCGCGCGCGGGCTCGACTGGCTGCTGACCAAGGAGATCACGGACGTCCAGGGCGACTGGTCCTGGCAGCGGCCGAACCTCAAGCCGGGCGGCTGGGCCTTCCAGTACGAGAACGCGCACTACCCCGATGTCGACGACACCGCCGTGGTGGTGCTCGCCATGGACCGCTTCCGGAAGGAGGCCGGCGACGACAAGGGGTATGACCCGGCCATCCGGCGCGCCACGGACTGGACGGTGGGCATGCAGTCCAAGGGCGGCGGCTGGGGCGCCTTCGACGCCGACAACACCTTCCACTACCTGAACCACATCCCCTTCGCCGACCATGGCGCGCTGCTCGACCCGCCGACCTCCGACGTCTCGGGCCGCTGCCTCGCCATGCTGGCGCAGCTCGGCCGCGGCGAGGAGGCGGCCTCCAGGCACGCCATCGAGTACCTGCTGCGCGAGCAGGAGGCCGACGGCTCCTGGTACGGCCGCTGGGGCGTGAACTACGTCTACGGCACCTGGTCGGCGCTGACGGCGCTGAACGCGGCGGGTCTGCCGCACGGGCACCAGGCCATGCGCCGCGCCGTCGCCTGGCTCGTCGAGCGGCAGAACGAGGATGGCGGCTGGGGCGAGGACGGCATGAGCTACCCGACCCGCGGCGGCACGCGCCCCGACACGCAGCAGCACGCGCCGAGCTCCGCGAGCCAGACGGCCTGGGCGATCCTGGCGCTGATGGCCGCCGGCGAGGCGGACCACCCCGCCGTGCAGCGCGGCGCGGATTGGCTCACCAGCCGGCAGAAGCCCGACGGCGACTGGCCCGAGGAGGACTACACGGGCACCGGGTTCCCGCGCGTCTTCTACCTGCGCTACCACGGCTACCGGCGCATCTTCCCGCTCTGGGCGCTGGCGCGGCTGCGCAACCTGCGCGCCTCCAACACCCGGCGGGTCTCGCACGGGCTCTGACGGTGCGGAGGCACCGTCGGGCCGTCGTTCGCGCGCCGGGCAGAAGCAGCCAGTCGCGACCGGATCGCTGAGTGGCGTCCCATGACGTCCTGGTGATCGGCGCCGGCGCGGCCGGGCTGATGTGCGCCATCCGGGCCGGCCAGCGGGGGCGGCGGGTGCTGCTGATCGACCATGCCGAGGAGCCCGGGAAGAAGATCCTCATCTCCGGCGGCGGGCGCTGCAACTTCACCAACCGCGACATCCGGCCGGAGCGGTTTCTCTCCGCCAACCCGCATTTCGCGCGGTCGGCCTTGTCCCGCTACACCGCGCGCGATTTTCTCGCCCTGATCGAGAAGCACCGCATCGCCTGGCACGAGAAGACGCTGGGCCAGCTCTTCTGCGACGGCTCGGCGCGGCAGGTCGTGGCGATGCTGCTGGCCGAAGCCCAGGCCGCCGGCGTGGAGCTTCGGGTCGACACCCGCGTGACCGACATCGCGCGCGACACGGAGTTCCGCGTCGCGACCGGCCGCGGAATCTTCACGGCGAAATCGCTGGTCCTGGCGACGGGCGGGCTCTCCATCCCGAAGATGGGCGCGACCGGCTTCGCCTATGACGTGGCGCAGCGCTTCGGCCTGAAGCTGGTCGAGCGCCGGCCGGCCCTGGTGCCGCTGGCCTTCGGCGGCGAGCAGCTCGCGCTCATGCAGCCCCTGGCGGGCGTCTCGCTGCCGGTGATCGCCAGGGCGGGGAAGGCGAAGTTTCCGGAGGCGATGCTCTTCACCCATCGCGGCCTCTCCGGTCCGGCGATCCTCCAGGTCAGCTCCTACTGGCGCGAGGGCGAGGCGGTCACGCTGGACCTTTTGCCCGGCCAGGACGCGACCGCGCTCCTGCTGGCCGCCAAGCGCGCGCGGCCGAAGGCGGAGCCCAGGACGGTGCTCGGGGAATTCCTGCCGACGCGGCTGGCCCAGGCCCTGGCCGAGCGGCACCTGCCGGGCCTCCGGATGGCCGATCTGCAGGACCGCGCGCTGATCGCGCTGGCCAATCTGCTCAAGGCCTGGACGCTGACGCCCTCGACCACCGAAGGCTATGCCAAGGCCGAGGTGACGTTGGGCGGCGTGGACACGGACTCGCTCTCGCAGCAAAGCCTGATGGCGAAGGAAGTGCCGGGCCTCTTCGTGATCGGCGAGGCGGTGGACGTCACGGGCTGGCTCGGCGGGTACAACTTCCAGTGGGCCTGGGCGAGCGGCTGGGCAGCAGGTGAAAACGTATAAAAATAAGATATTTGTGTTTATTTTATAATTTTCCATATGAAGGGAGTCTCGATTCGGGCTCGATTTGAAACGCACGCGACAAATTGTATAAAAATTGATTGACGATATGTTAAAGTGAACGTAACCTTCGGGCCACAGCGCCGATGGGTTGCATGCCCGCCCGGCGTGACCGGGAAGGGAATCGATATGTCGACAACGGTGGCGTTCAGCTCGGCGGACCTCCCTCCCGAGCCTCCCCAGGCCTTTCACTGCCGGCCGCCGGATGCCGCCCTCCGCCAGGAATTCTCCGAGCTCTTCGCCCTGCGGGAACCCCTGCCGGACCGCCCCGCCAAGCTGGCCTTCGACCGGACCGTCGCCGCCACGGCCCTGGTCGCCCTGTCGCCCGTCGGGCTCGCGCTGTACCTGGCGAACCTGATCGAGGGATGGCTCATCCCGCGGAACCGGGGCCCGCTGGTCTACAGCTACATCGCGTCGAGCGCCGGCCGGCGGTTCCGCAAGCACAAGATCCGCCAGATCCGGATGACCGAGATCGACCCCGTGCTGGCCGCGCAGGGCAGCTGGCACGCCTTCGCCAAGGAGTGGTCGCCGGAGAGCCGCACCTATGTCGGGCGCTTCGTGAAGGCCCTCTATCTGGATGAGCTGCCCCAGCTCTGGGACATCCTGAAGGGCGACATGAGCTTCGTCGGCCCGCGGCCGCTGGCCTGGCACCATTACGAGCGCGACCTCGCCCAGGGGAACGTGACCCGCCTGCTCCTCAAGGGCGGCCTGCTGGGGCGCGGCCAGGCGCAGAAGGGCACGAAGGCGCTCGGCGACCCGCGCGGCGACTTCGAATATGCCGAGGCCTACCGCACCTCCTCCTCCTGGCAGCTGCTGCGGCACGACCTCCGGATCATCTGGAACGGCATCGCCGTGGTCTTCCGCGAGCGCGGCGCATGAGCACGCGCATCCTCTCCTTCGACATCGAGGACTGGTTCCACCTGCTAGACGTGCCGACCACGCGATCGCCCGCAAGCTGGGCGGCCTATGAGTCGCGCGTGGAGCGGGGCACCGAGCGGATCCTCGAGGAACTCGGCGCGCGCGGCACGAAGGCCACCTTCTTCTGCCTGGGCTGGATCGCGGAGAAGTACCCGCAGCTGATCCGCCGCATCGACGCGGCCGGGCACGAGATCGGCACGCATTCCCAGGCGCACCAGCTGGTCTACGAGCAGTCGCCGCGGGAGTTCGAGGAGGATCTGAAGCGGTCCATCGGCCTGCTCGAGGCCCTCACCGCGAAGCCGGTGCGCATCTACCGCGCGCCGGGCTTCTCGATCACGCCGGCCAGCGCATGGGCGTTCGACCTTCTCCTCGCGAACGGGATCGAGGTCGACTGCTCGATCTTTCCGGCGTCGCGGGCGCATGGGGGCTATGCCGGCTTCGTCCGTGGACCCTCCTGGATCGACCTGCCGACGGGACGGCTGAAGGAGCTGCCGCTGAACCTGGGCCGCTTCCTGGGGCGGGACGTTGTCTTCAGCGGCGGCGGCTATTTCCGGCTGCTGCCCTATCCCGTGATCCGGCAGCAACTGCGGCGGTCCGACTACGTGATGACCTATTTCCATCCGCGGGATTTCGACGCTGGGCAGCCGGTCGTGGAAGGGCTGTCGCGGGCGCGGCGGTTCAAATCCTATGTCGGCCTGGGCGGCGCCTTCGGGAAGCTGCGCCGGATGCTGGGCGAGTTCGACTTCGTCGATGTCGGCAGCGCCGTGGCAGGGCTGGACTGGAGCCGGGCGCCCGTCCTGAAGCTGGACACCGCCCGCAAGGCCGCGCCGCCGGGCATCATCCGCGGCCAGGTCCTGGCCCGGGCCGCGTGATGCCGGTCGGCGGCCCCGCCAGCCGCCGGGTCGAGCTGGACGGGCTTTTCCTGACCTCGATCGGCCTGGCCGAGGTCATGTCCCGCATCGAGCGCGCCTGCCTGGCCGGCGAGCCGCTGCAGGTCATGACCATCAACCTCAACCTGCTGACGCTGGCCCGCCGCAAGCCCTTCTTCCGGTCTGTGATCAACGGGGCCGACATGGCCCTGGTCGACGGGCGCATCCTGCTGTGGCTCCTCCGTGGCGCGGGCGAGGCGGTGCCGGAGCAGATCACGGGGCACGACCTGATGCGCGAGTGCCTCGCGCTGGGACGGCGCCGGGGCCTGCGGATGTTCCTGCTGGGCGGCGCGCCCGGCGTCGCGGAGAGCCTCGCGGCCCGGCTGGAGGCGGAGCATCCGGGCCTGCGCGTCATGGGCACGGACGGCGGACGCTTCACCGAGACCGGGGAGGGATCGGAGGATGCCGAGCTGATCCCCCGGATCCGCGCCTTCGCGCCGCACCTGCTGTTCCTCGCGCTCGGCCAGCCCAAGCAGGATGCCTGGATCGCGCGCAACCTCCTCGCGGTCGGTGGGCCTGTGGCCATGGGCGTGGGCGGCGTCTTCGACACGCTGTCCGGCACGCTGCCGCGCGCGCCCCGCTGGATGCAGCGCGCCGGGCTGGAATCGCCCTACCAGCTCATGATGGACCCGAAGCGCTATTGGCGCCGCTACCTGCTGGACGATCCGCCGACGCTGGCCCGGCTGCTCGGCCAGGCGCTGCGGAGGAGGCTCTCCAGGCCGCGCCCGTGACGGCGGATCAGAGGTGCTCGACCTCGAGCGTGCCGTTCCATTCCCGGTTCAGATACTCCACCACCAGCCGCCGGTGGCAGCGATGCGCCGTCGCCTCGGAGCAGAGCAGGCAGGCGCCGTCGAAGAGGGAGGGCTGCAGCGCCTTCTCGATCTTCCGCTCCTTCATCAGCGCGGAGAAGTCGCGCGCGAAGACGGTCCAGTCGCCCTTGTCCGTCTTGAAGAACTTCATCAGCTCCTCGGTCGGCGCGAGGCTGGGCTCGGGCGTGTAGTCCATGCCGTTGATCGTCTTCAGGAAATAGGCGAGGTCGTCCGCCTTGGCGAAGCCCGCGAGCTGCGAGGTCTTGTGCAGCCGGACGTCGATCACGCGCTTCACCTTCGCCTTCCTCAGCCGCGCGAAGAAATTTTCCGCCGTCGTCTTCGTGAAGCCGATGGTGGCGACGGCGGCCTTCACCCCGCGAGCTCGCGCGAGCGGGCGGTCGCGGCCTCGATGGCCTCCTCCATGATGGCGGGCCAGTTCTCCGGCCGCATGAGCACGGCCAGCGCGCGCTCGGTCGTGCCCTTCGGGCTGGTCACGTTGACGCGGAGCGTGGAGGCGTCCTCCGTGCTCGCCGCCAGCAGCGCGCCGGAGCCGGCGACCGTCACGCGGGCCATGCGGCGCGCGAGGTCGGGCGGCAGTCCCTGCGCGATGGCGGCCTTCTCCATCACCTCGGCCAGCAGGAAGACATAGGCCGGGCCGCCGCCGGAGACGGCCGTCACGGGATCGATGAGCGATTCCTGCTCCACCCAGGCGGCCTCGCCGACGGCTGACAGCAGCGTGTCGCAGAGCTCGCGCTGGGCGGCCGTCACGCCCGGTCCGGGACAGGCCACCGTGAAGCCGAGCCGCACGGCCGCCGGCGTGTTGGGCATGGCGCGCACGATGTGCGGCGCGCCGCCCAGGAGCTTCTGCATGCCCGCGACCGTCTTGCCGGCCATGATGGAGAGGAAGACCGTCTCCGGCCGGACGAGATGCGCCAGGGCCGGCAGGGCGTTCGGCGCCTCCTGCGGCTTGGTGGCGAGGATGACGGCGGCCGGCGCGAAGCCCGCGGGGATCTCGGCGATGCCGGCGAGATGGCGGACGCGGCCGGCGAAGGCGGACACCGCCGCCGCATGCGGCTCGACCACGACGGTCTCCGGCGGCAGGCCCTTCTCCAGCCAGCCGGCGAGCATGGCGCCGCCCATCTTGCCGCAGCCGATGAGGAGGAGAGGGGGGAGGGACATCAGCGGCGATTCCTGTCGGTTTTGCCGCAGTCTAGAAGATCGCGCGGGCGAAGCGAGAGGGCTCCGCCCCCTCGCGCTCCTCGCCATGGAACACGTTCCCTGGACCCATATTCGTTTCGGAGATGCAAGAACATGAGGTTCTTGCTGAGGGGGCGCGAAGCGGAGACAACGGGCAAAGCCCCCGTGACCTAACGTCCCCGCCAGCGCCCCAGCTTGGGACTGCGCGGCCGCCTTCGCGCGGCCTCCTGCTTCGCGACCCGGGCGGCCTGCCGGATCTGCGAGGCCAGGCGCGCGAGCCGCACGCCCGGCGTCTGCGCGCGCAACCTAGGCTTCGCCCACGCAGTCGAGCATCGCGGCTTCCAGCGCCTCGCCCGGCGCCTTGCCGCCCCAGAGGACGAACTGGAAGGCGGGGAAGAAGCGCTCGCATTCGGTGATGGCGATGTCGACCATGTCCTCCAGCGATTCCGCCGAGGCGCCGGGCGCCCCGCGCAGCAGCACCGCATGGCGGAAGACCGGCACGCCCTCGTCGGATTCCAGCCCGAAATGGCCGATCCAGAGGCGCTCGTTGGCCAGGGCCAGCAGCTCGAAGAGTGGGCCGCGGCGCTGGTCCGGCACCTTCACGTCGAAGGCGCAGGAGAAGTGCATGGCGCTGATCTCGGGCGACCAGGAGAAGAAGAGGGTATAGTTGCACCACTTGCCCGGCGCTTCCGCCGCCATCTCGCCGTCCGAGCGTCGCTCGAACATCCATTCATTGGCGATGACGATCTGTTCCAGCACGTCGAGCGGGTTGGTTGCGCGTTCGTCGTCAGCAACCTCTGCCAGCATTCCGGACATGTGGCACTCCCCTATGGGCCCGGTTGGGTGCGCGAGCCATGCCCCGGGCGGGCCGGACTCACGAGTGACGGGGCGTGACCGCCCGATGCCGCGCGTCGCCCCCTCGGACCTCCCCCAAGGCCCAGGGATTGGGGTGCGCCATGCGATTCACCACCACCGGTAGGCTAGGCGAGCCGAATCCCGTGTCGCAAGTCCCGCGAATGCGAAGAAGCTGTGAATAACTGTGACCGTGGTGGGTTCAGTCGACGGGCAGGAAGATGAAGATGACGGCCATGATCAGGCAGCCCATGGCGGCAAAATAGGTCCAGCGGAGCTGCTCGCCCAGGAAGGTCACGCTGAAGACGGCGAAGACGCCGAGGGTGATGACCTCCTGCATGACCTTGAGCTGCTGGCCGGTGAAGGTGCCGTAGCCGATGCGGTTGGCCGGGACGGCGAGGCAATACTCGAAGAAGGCGATGCCCCAGCTCACCAGGATGGCCACGTACATGGGCCAGGCCGGCGCCTTGAGGTGCCCGTACCAGGCGAAGGTCATCAGGACATTGCTGCCGACGAGCAGCAGGGGGGTCAGCCAGAAGGCGTTGTTCATGCTGCGAGGGCCATCGGTTGAGCGGGAGGGAGGTTTCGCGGCGGCGGCGGCAGGCGCTTCAGCAGCCAGAGCATGATGCACAGCGCGGGCAACGCAGCCGCCGTCGTCAGCAGGAAGAAGTTGCGCCACCCCATCGCCTCGGCCAGCTGCCCCGACCACCCGCCGAGGAAGCGCAGCGGCACCGCCGCCAGCGAGGAAAGGAGCGCGTATTGGGTGGCGCTGAAGGCACGGTTGGTGAGCGCGGTCAGATAGGTCACGAAGGCCGCGTCTGCGAGCCCGTCGGTGAAGTTCTCCACGCCGACCTGGGCGTAGAGCATCGCCATGTCCCGCCCCGTGGAATAGAGCGCCACGTACATCAGGTTGGACAGCATCTGCGCTAGCCCGGTGATGACCAGCGCCCGCCCCGTGCCGATGCGCGAGACGAACCAACCGCCGGCCAGCACGCCGACCAGCATCATGACGAGCCCGAAGACGCTGCCCACCGCCGCGACCTCGCCGCGCGTGAAGCCGATCTCGCGGTAGAAGGGCGCGGTCATGATGCCGGCCAGCGCCTCGCCCAGCTTGAACAGGCCGACGAAGAGCAGGATCGCCAGCCAGTAGCGGCGCTTCATGAAGTCGGCGAAGGGATCGATGACGGCCGTCCGGATCCGCTGGGCCCAGCCCATGGGCTCGGGCGGCGCCGCGGCCGGCTCCGGCGCGCAGAGGGTGGCGACGAAGCCGATGCCGACCAGCGCCGCGCAATAGGCGAAGGTGCCGGACCAGCCGATCACCGCCACCAGCGCCAGGCCGCCGCCGCTCGCCGCCAGCAGCGCGAAGCGGTAGCCCCAGACGTAGCAGGCGAAGCCGTAGCCCTGGGATTCCTCCTCGAGGATCTCGATGCGGTAGGCGTCGACCACGATGTCCTGGCTGGCCGAGAGGAAGGCCACGACCACAGCGACGGCCGCCGTCAGCACGGCGGATTGCGTGGGGTCGGTCAGGCCCAGCGCCAGGATCGACAGGATCAGCGGCGGCTGGATGGTCGCGAGCCAGCCGCGCCGGCGCCCCAGCCGGGCCAGGATCGGCGGCCGCGCATGATCGATCACCGGCGACCACAGGAATTTCAGCGAATAGGAGAGGCCGATCAGCGCCGTGAAGCCGATCGCGGTGAGCGAGAGTCCCGCCTCCGAGAACCACTGACGCAGCACGAAGCCCGTCAGCGGCAGCGGCACGCCGGCGGAAAAGCCCAGCGCGAGCATGACGAGGAAGCGGCGGTCGCGGAACAGCTTCACGATCTGCATGCGGAATGGCTATCAGCCCGGATCGAGCCGCCACAAGCGCGGGTCTGACGCGACCCGTCGTCCCTGGCGGCATGTGGGCCGCGCCGCTACACGCATCGGCCATGGAACCGGCCCGCTTCTTTCTGATCCGTCATGCGCTCGTCGAGGCCACGGCCCGCGCGACGCTCTACGGCAACATGGACGTGCCGCTCTGCGACGTGTCGCTGAAGGGCGAGGCGGCGCTCTACCGCTGGCTGGCCGCCCGCCTGCCGCGCCCGGCGCATTGGGTCGCGAGCTCGCTGGTCCGCACCCAGGCCACGGCGGCGGCCATCTTCGCGGCCGGCTATCCGGAGCAGGAGCTGGCGATCGAGCCCCACCTCGCCGAGCAGTCGCTGGGGGAGTGGCAGGGCATCAGCCACGAGGCGCTGGTCGAGCGGCTGCGCCACCCTGCGCACCCCTTCTGGCCGCACGCCGCGGTCGAGCGCCCGCCCGGCGGCGAGAGCTTCGACGACCTGCGCGCGCGCGTGGCGCCCGTCATGGAAGGCCTGGCCGAGGCCCGTGCCGGCGAGGATGTCGTGATCGTCGCCCATGGCGGCAGCATCCGCGCGGCCCTGGCCCATGCGCTGGACCTCGACGCGCACCAGGCGCTGACCTTCTCGATCAAGAACCTGTCGCTCACCCGGCTGGAGAAGCACGGCGCCGACTGGCGCGTGGTCTCGGTGAACGAGGAGCCCTGGATCCTGCCCGACGTGGATTAGGGCCCGGTCGCCGCAGGTGGAATCACCGGAGGGTGGATCAGGCCCTCGAATGGGTCGGCCGACCGGCAGGATCTCCGGCGCTAGGCTGGCTCCTTCGGGGCCAGGCGGAAATCGCGGGGTCCGAGGCTCCGTCCATCCTGCGCCGCGAGCTGCAGCTTCGCGAGCGGCTGCCCGCTCAGCCTGTCCACCATGGCGGATGTCAGCCCGCCATCCTCGAAGCAATTCTGCTCGCCCCATTGCCAGAGCGCGATGAGGACGACGTAGAGCTGCTCGCCCTTGGGCGTCAGCACATAGCGGTGGCCCGGCGCGGAATCGGTGTCCGCCTCGATGCGGAAGATCCCGTCCTCGACGAGCTTTCGCAGCCTTGAGGACAGGATGTTCTTCGCCAGGCCAAGGCTCTTCTGGAACTCGCCGAACCGCTGACGCCCCTGGAAGGCATCCCGGACGATCAGGAGCGTCCACCAGTCGCCGACCAGCTGGAGGGCGCGTGCGATCCCGCAGCCGGCTCCGCCCAGATCGGTCCTCCTGCCCTTCATCGAATTCTCCGCCGTCGGTGCTGTGCCATGGGTTGCAAATTTAAACCATTCGATCATCCTGTCGATAGGTTGCAAATTTAAACCTTCCGGTCGGACGCCGGCAGCAGCGGAGATAGAATATGAGCGATCTGTTGGAGCTTGCCGTCGCGGCGCATGGCGGCTGGGAGCGGTGGCGGCAGCTCCGGCGGCTGACCGCGCGCATCTCGGTCGGCGGCGCCATGTGGCATGTGAAGGGCTGGCCGGACGTCTTCGCCGCGGCGGAGGTCTCGATCGACCCGCATCGGCCCCGGACCGAATTCTCGCCCTTCCCCAAGCCGGGCCAGCGCGGCCTATACGAGCCCGGCCGCACCGCCATCGTGACCGACCGCGGCGAGGTCCTCGAGCAGCGGGAGTCGCCGAGGCTGGCCTTCGAGGGCCACACCCTGGCCACGCGCTGGGACGCGCAGCACCTGATCTATTTCTCCGGCTATGCGATGTGGACCTATCTGACCACGCCCTTCCTGTTCGGGCTTCCGGGATTCCAGGCCGAGGAGATCGCGCCCTGGGACGAGGACGGCGAGACCTGGCGGCGCCTGAAGGTCGCCTTCCCCCCGGATATCCCCAGCCATTCCCGCGATCAGGTCTTCTACTTCGACGCCTCCGGCATCCTTCGCCGGCAGGACTACAGCGTCGACATCATGGGCGGGACATCCAGCGCGAATTACGCCAGCGAACCGCAGGCCTTCGATGGGCTGGTCTTTCCGACGAAGCGCCGCGTCCATGCCATCGGCGCGGAGAACCGGCCGATCCTCGACCGTGTCGCCGTGGCCATCGACATCCAGGGCATCGACCTGGCGTGAGAGGCCGTCCGGGAAGTGCCGGCGGGTCGTTCCCACGGCGTCTTCCGGGCCCGAAAAATCCGCGGCAAATCCTCCGCCGGCGGGATTCCCGAACGGCCTTTGAGGCGGCGTGCCGAGCTTTCGATCCGGTGTGGAAGAAGGCTTTCGCGGACGCTGCGCCGAGGCGGCGAAGCCCCTCCGGAGGGGCCCAAAGCCTTTTCCCTTCCGGCACGGTGAAGCCTGAGGTAGAATCGCGCGTTTGCTTGGGGTTATCGGGGGAAGCTCATGCGCCTTGTCATCCTGGCCGCCCTGGCGGCGCTTTCGGCCTGCGCGGGTGCGCCCACCGGGAACGCGCCGCAGGCGCTCGTCGACCGCTCCGCGCTCACGGTGCAGGAGATCCTGACGGAGGAGAACGACCGGCTCGACGCCGCGAGCGTGCTGCGCCGGGCGCGGGGCGCCCTCATCTGCCCCCGCACCTTCAGCGCCGCCTTCTTC
Source organism: Roseococcus sp. GW821-FHT12F05 (assembly GCF_058806835.1). Classification (NCBI taxonomy): domain Bacteria; kingdom Pseudomonadati; phylum Pseudomonadota; class Alphaproteobacteria; order Acetobacterales; family Roseomonadaceae; genus Roseococcus; species Roseococcus sp. GW821-FHT12F05. Next base: position 69,875 of record NZ_JBXAQB010000005.1, on the reverse strand, counting down.
GCCGGCGGCGAGGGCGGCGACTGCGTGCTGGTCGGCCGCGACGCCGCGGGCTCCTGGTCCTCGCCGGCCTTCTATCAGACGGGCTCGGGCAGCATCGGCTTCCAGGCGGGCATCCGCGACAGCCAGACGCTGCTCCTGCTCATGACCGAGAAGGCGATGAACGCGGCCATCCAGAACCAGTTCCGCTTCGGCGCCGACGCCTCGCTCGCCGTCGCGCATGTCGGCGGCTCGGTCGAGGCGGCGACCACCACCAATCTCGGCGCCGACATCCTGGCCTTTTCCCGCTCGCGCGGCCTCTTTGCCGGGCTGTCCCTGGAAGGGACGGTGATGGATCCGAAGCCGGAGTGGAACATGGCCTATTACGGCCGCGAGGTGGCGCCGCGCGACATCGTGATGAACATGGCCGTGCACAATCCGGGCGCCGACCCGCTGCGCGCCGCGCTCATGCGCTTCGGCGGCGCGCCGGCCGCCGCCCCCGTGGCCGAGCCGCTGCCCGCGGCGTCTGCGCCGGGCCGTGCCTCGCGCGGCAGCGTGGGCCGCACGCCGCTGCCGCCGCCCCCGCCGCCGAGGCGCTGATTTCACAGCCGGCGGAGTTGCGCTAAACCCGTCATGTGACGGCTCCGCTGCCCTTCTGGAAGACCAAGACGCTCGAGGCGATGACATCGGCCGAGTGGGAGAGCCTGTGCGATGGCTGCGGCCGCTGCTGCCTGCACAAGCTGCGCGAGGAGGACACCGATCGCCTCCACCACACCGAGGTCGCCTGCCGGCTGCTGGACACCGCGACGGCCCGCTGCACCGACTACGCCAACCGCCGGAGCCGCGTGCCGGACTGCATCCGCCTGACGCCGGCGCGGCTGCGCGGCATCGACTGGCTGCCGCCCACCTGCGCCTACCGCCTGCTCGCCGAAGGGCGGGACCTGCCGTCCTGGCATCCGCTGCTCTCCGGCGACCCCGAAAGCGTCGTCCGCGCCGGTATCTCCGTGCGCGGCCGCGTGATCAACGAGCGCCAGGCCGGCGCCACCGAGGACCATATCGCCACCTGGCCAGGGAACTGGCCACGCCGGGCGGGCACACGCCCCGCCGTCGGCTCACTGCCCCTTCGCTCTTCCCAAGGAAACCAGCCATGAAGAATGCCCTGTTCGGCGGCGTGAACGCCGCCGTCCTCACCGCCATGACGCCGGACCTCGCGCCCGACCTCGACCGCATGGCGAAGCACGCGAAGTGGCTGCTGGCCAATGGCTGCAACGGCCTGGGCATCCTCGGCACGACGGGCGAGGCGAACAGCTTCGGCCTGCACGAGCGCAAGCAGATCCTGGAAGGGCTGATCGCCCGCGGCGTGCCGGCCAGCGTCATGATGCCGGGCACGGGCTGCGCCAGCCTCACCGACACGGTCGAGCTCACGCTGCATGCCAAGCAGCACGGCTGCCGCGGCGTGCTGCTGCTGCCGCCCTTCTACTACAAGGGCCCGTCGGATGACGGCCTCTTCGCCTACTTCTCCGAGGTGGCGAAGCGCGTCGGCTCGGGCATCGCGCTGTACCTCTACAACTTCCCACAGCAGTCGGCGGTGCCCTTCAGCCTCGACCTGATCGGCCGCCTGCTGAAGGCCTTCCCCGGCGTGTTCAAGGGCGTGAAGGACAGCTCGGGCGACTACACGAACATGAAGGCGATGATCGACGCCTTCGCCGACCAGGGCTTCGAGGTCTACACGGGCTCCGACGAGTTCCTCCAGAAGATCCTGGCCGAGGGCGGCGCGGGCTGCATCACCGCGGCGAGCAACGCCAATTCGCATTGGGGCGGCATCGTCTATGCCAAGCGCACGGGTCCCGAGGCCGATGCGGCGCAGGCCATGCTGGCCGCGACCCGCAAGGCCGCGACCTCCTTCCCGCTGATCCCCAACCTGCGCGAGGTGATCGCGCGCAGCACGGGCGACGACGGCTATCGCGTGATCCGCCCGCCGCACCTGCCGCTCGACAAGGCGACGGCCGACAAGTGCTGGGCCGCCTGGGTCGCGACCGGCGCGATCCCGCTGCCCGGCATGGCCGCCACCGCCCAGGCCGCGGAGTAACAACATGTCCGAGCCCCTGCGCTGCCGTGCGCCTGCCGTCCCGGTTTCGCTGATCGACGACGACAAGCTGCGCGTCATCCGCTGGGAGTTCGAGCCCGGCGCGGAGACCGGCTTCCACCGGCACGGCTGGCTCTATGTGGTCGTGCCGATGAACGACGGCACGCTGCACATCGAGTTCCCGGACGGCACGACCAGCACGGCGGAGCTCAAGGCGGGCGTGGCCTATTCACGCCTCGCCGGCGTCGAGCACAATGTGGTGAACGGCGGCACGGCGCCGCTGGCCTTCGTCGAGACGGAAGTGAAGGCCTTTCCGGGCTAGAGCGGGGTGACCGAAGGCGCGAAGGCGCCGTAGGTCTGAATCCCGCGACAAAACAAAAGTCCAATCCTGGCTTCCGGGCAACGCCCCGGGATAGGCTTCCGCGATGGGGAAAGACGCCTTCATCGCGGGCCTGCCGAAGGCCGAGCTCCACATGCACATCGAAGGCAGCCTCGAGCCCGAGATGATGTTCGCGCTGGCCCGGCGGAACAAGATCCAGATCCCCTTCGGCAAGGTCGAGGAGGTCCGCGCGGCCTACAGCTTCTCCTGCCTGCAGGACTTCCTCGACATCTACTACCGGGGCGCCGGCGTCCTGCGGGAGGAGGAGGATTTCCACGACCTCGCCTGCGCCTATTTCGCCCGCGCCGCGGCGGACAAGGTCGTCCACGCCGAGATCTTCTTCGACCCGCAGACGCACACCGACCGGGGCATCCCCTTCGGGACCGCCGTCGGAGGGCTCCTGGCCGGCATGGCGAAGGCCGAGGCCGAGCACGGCGTCACCTCGCGCCTCATCCTCTGCTTCCTCCGGCACCTGCCGGAGGAGAATGCGATCGCGACCCTCAAGGCCGCCGAGCCCTGGCTCGACCGCATCCTCGGCGTGGGGCTGGATTCGAGCGAGCAGGGCAACCCGCCGGCGAAATTCGCCCGGGTCTTCGCGATGGCCGCCGAGCGCGGCCTGAAGCTGCTGGCGCATGCCGGCGAGGAGGGCCCGCCCGAATACATCCGGGAGGCGCTCGACGTGCTGAAGGTCGACCGCATCGACCATGGCAACGCCGCCCTGCAGGACGAGGATCTGACGACGCGGCTGGTCCGGCAGGCGACGACGCTGACCGTCTGCCCCCTGTCGAACCTCAGCCTGAAGGTGGTGGAGTCCGCGGCCGACCACCCCATCGCGCGGATGCTCCGGCGCGGCCTGCGCGTCACCGTCAACTCGGACGATCCGGCCTATTTCGGCGGCTATGTGAACGAGAACTTTCGGGCCATGGCGGGGCTGCTGGAGCGGGAGGAGATCGTGGCGCTGGCGCGCAACAGCTTCCTCGGCTCCTTCCTGCCGGACGGGGAGGTCAGCCGCCATCTGGCGGCGATCGACCGCTACGCCGCTGGGGCCTGATCACCGGCCGAACCATTCGTAGCCGCGTTGCAGCGCATCCGCGCGTCCGTCGCGCGCCACGTCCCATAGCGGATTGTCCACCGCGAGCCTTTGCCCGCCGTCGCGCTGCACCGGCCGCAGGTTCACCGAGGCCCGGTTGCGCGTGCCCACGCCGAAGAAGTCGAAGGGGATGCGGATATAGATCCCCTTGTCGAAGCTGCCCTCGCCGAATTCTCGGCGGCTGACATTGGTGAAGGTGGCGAAGCCGCCGATCTCGATGCCGCTGTCGAAGCGGCGCCCCATCTCGATCGTCCCGCCCCAGTCGCCGGCCAGGTAGCGTCCGCCGCGAATCACCGTGTAGAGGTTCCACAGCGGCAGGTCGGCATAGAGCGAGACGTGCCCCGTCGCGACCGAATAGCCGAGCGACCCGAAGCGCTGCCGGTAGTCGCGCTGCGCCACGTAGTTCACGTCGAGCCCCAGCGCCCAGGAGCGGTCGTAGGGCCGCCAGAGCACCTCGGTGGAGATGCCGCCGAACATGGGCTCCAGCAGGCCGCCGGTGAGGCGCGCATAGACCTCCGGCGCCGGGTTCCAGAGCCGCTCCAGATAGAGCGCCGGGATGGTCGGCGTGTCGGTCCGGGCATATCGGGCAAAATCGCTGCGGACATGCGGCAGCAGGCTGTCGCTCGGCAGCCCGCCGTCGAGGTTGCCGGCGATCGCCTGGGCCACGCTGCCGGCGACCGCCGTGTTCCAGCCGAGCTCCAGCCGCCCGCCCGCTGCCACACCGCCCTGCCAGCGCAGCGAAGTCTTTGCGTCACCGACCTGGAGGTTGAGCGTCGGCGCGATCCCCCAGGAGAAGCGCGGCGGCGCGGTGCGGATCGCGCTGCCGCTCAGCGGCTCCGAAAAGGCTGGGAGGAGCTGTGTGGCGTGCAGGATCTCCTCTGCGCTGCCGCGCCCGCGGGCCAGGTTCTCGAAGGCCTCGCGCAGGGTGACGAGCCGCGCCACCACGGCGCCGTCGCGCTCCCAGGTGAGATGGATGCGCTCCACCTCCGGCGGCAGGATGGGTTGCGCCGCCCGCACCACGCGGCCGGTCACCTGCGCCAGCGTGCGGTAGCGCCCGCCGGAGACGGTGATGCGCGCATCCTCGCCGCTGATGTCGAAGGCGATCGGCAGGAAGCCCGCCTCGCGCAGCGCGGGGAAGAGCCGGCGCGCGAGAGCCGCATTGCGCGTGGCCTCGCCCTCCGCGTCGTCGGCGCCGAGGCGCAGCGTGCCGTCATAGCCGGCGGCAGCCTGCATCACCCGGTCGCGCCAGCTCGGGCGCGGCGCCGGCGGCTCGATGGATTCCGCGACGGGGCTGGGCCGTGGATACATGGGCGGCGGCGGACGGCGCGGCAGTTCCGGCGGGTCGTTGGGATCGAGCCGCAGCGAGGCGCGCAGCAGCAGGTCGGTCCCATGGACGAAGGAGAGTCCGACATCCACGTGACGGTTGGGCTGCCAGTTCAGGCCGACATTGAAGCGGCTCGCGGCCTCGCCGCGCAGGTTCGTGGTGCGGGCGGGATAGCCGCCGCGCTCGTCGCGCAGCGCGTCGGCGGAGTACTCGACCTTGGCGCGCAGCCCCTCGATCGCGCCGAGCGGCGTCGGGATGGACGGCACCGACCATTCCAGCCCCGCGAAGATGCCCGCGCTGCGGCCCCGGAACAGGCTGTTCAGCGCCACCGTGCCGCCCTGACCCACGTTGCGCGACCGGGTGCCGAAGTAGGAATTGCTGTAGCTCAGCGGATTGCGGATGTCGTTGCCGGTGGCGAGCCGGCCCCAGCCCATCCCAAGCGTCGCGTCGACGGACCAGAAGCGCTTGGAAGCCGCGACATACTCGCCCTGGTAGAGGCCGGTGCCGATCACGTCCTGCAGGCCGATCGCCAGTGCCGGGCGCCAGGCATTCTCCTCCCAGACGCGCAGCTTGAGGTCGAAGGCGCGGTCTGTGCTGGTGCCCTGGCCGGTGGTGCCGTTGAGGCGGTCGGTGATGCGGAAGGTGGTCTCCAGGAAGGGCAGGGCCTGGAAGTTCACGAACCAGAAGTTGCGCTGGCGCCGCACAGCGATCCCGGCCTCGATGGTGCCGTCCAGGCGGAAGCGGGCATTGGGCATCTCGATCAGGCCGACGCGGCCGAAATTCGAGCCGGAGGCGGGGACGTCGTCGAGGGCCTGGGCGGGGGAGCCCGTCAATAGGGCGAAACCGGCGAGAAGCAGGGCCGGCCATCGAGAATCCGGCCGCATGGCGGCCGTCGCGCCCAGACCTGCCTTCCCAGGCGCGGTTCCGTCGCGGCGCGAAGCCAAGCCGCCGGAGGCGGCGCCCGGCGCTTGAGGGCACGAAATCAGTTCCCGCTGCCCCGCGTGATGACCGCGAGTGCCGCCGCCGAGATCGCGAGCTGCCCCGCCACCTGCGTCATATCTCGGAGAAAACCCCAGCTCTCGAAGGGCGAGGGATCGTTCGGCACGATCACCAGGCTGCCGGGGGGCACGGGCGGCCCACCCTGCTGCCAGGAGCCGAGCCCCGCCGGCGCGGACGAGCCGTTGGGCAGCACCAGGAAGGCGCGCGACTGGTCGGCGAAGCGCTGCGTCCCGCCGGCCGCGGTGACGTAGCGCGAGGCCCGCCAGCCGCTCACGAATTGCAGGCTGCCTGGGTTCTGCACCGAGCCCACCACCGTCACCTCGTTGGGCCGCTTGGGCATGACGACGAGGTCGCCCGGCTCCATCAGCACGTCGAGATCGGGGCGGCCGGCGAGCACCACCGGATTGGCCTCGACGACCATGCGCCCTGCGGCGCGGGCCTCACGCAGGGCCGCGGCCATCTCGCGCCCGGCGGCGACGGCGCCGGCGATGTCCGTGCCTTGCCGTGTGCCGACCACGGCCTGGCCGGCCGCGACCTGCATCAGCCCGGTCTCCAGCTCGCGGGCGGTTCGTTGAAAGCCCTCCTGCTGGCGGTTGCGCACGCTCTCGCGGGTGAAGACGGCGCCATAGGGATAGGCCTGCGGTGTCAGCCCGCCGGCGCGGGCGATGAGCTCGGAGAGTCGCTCGCCGCGGCGGATGTCGTAGATGCCCGGCCGCTGGAACTCGCCCACCAGCGAGACCGGCCCGGTGTCGCGGTCGCCGAAGCCGCGGGGGATGCGGATGCCGTCGCGGGGCGAGAGCCGGACGGCCTGGAAATTCCGGCTGCGCAGGTCGAGCAGGGTGCGGCTGAGGGGGATGGCGCTGGTCTGCTCCGTCGGCTCGCGCGCGAGCTCGATGGAGGAGAGGTCCGCCGTGTCGGTGACGCCGCCGGCCACGGCGAGCAGCGCGTCGAGGCCCGTGTTGTCGATGATGGGATAGAGGCCGGGCAGCCGCGCCTCGCCGGTCAGCAGCACGGAATTGTCCAGCAGGAAGGTGAGCAGAGCCGGATAGTCGAGAAAGACCTGTGGGCAGGGCAGGGCGCCGAGCTCGGGGAAGCCGGCCACACGTGCATGGCCGAAGCGCTGCGGCGAGGAGCGCGCGGCGATGGCGAGCTGGGTCAGCGCCGGGCAATCGAGGCCGGCCGGCAACCCGCTCCCGGTCTGCGGCCCGCCGGGCGGCGGCGGGGCGGAAAATCCCTGCGGCGGGGCGATCGGTGTGGCCCCGCGCGGCTGCGGCAGCGCGACGGGCAGCGCGGGCGCCACCGTCGAGGTCTCGGTCTCGCCGCGGAGGGCCCGCTGCACCGTCGGGCTGGAGAGCCAGAGCACGTCGGAGAGGGCGAGGATCACCACGTCGTCGCCCTCGGCAAGCGGCAGGTCGGTGCGGCCCTGCAGCAGGGCGGCGAGGTCGAAGGGCTGGAAGCGCCGGCCGCGGCTGCGGGCGTCGACGCGCAGCACCACGGCCATGCGGGCATAGGGATCGGGCCGGACGAGGCGGGAATCCGCCAGCAGCCCGCGCAGGGTCGCGCCGCGCCCGCCCATGGCGCGGGTGGTCGGCTGCACCACATGGCCGGAGAGGCGGAGCTGCTGCGACTGCACGTCCGAGCCCGGCTGGACCAGCAGCGCGTCGCCGCGGCGCAGCGGGGTGGAGAGGGCGATCTCGCGGAAGGCGCGGCGGCCCTCGCCGTCGGTGGTCTCCAGCAGGTAGCGGTTGCCGGTGGGGCGCAGCGCATCGCCCGCCAGCCGCAGCATGGTGCCCAATGGCGCCTGGGCGCCGCCGGCCGGTAGCTCGTAGATGGCGGGGCGCGAGACCTCCCCGCCCAGCGCCACCACGCCGCCGATGGGTGGCACGAGGATGCGATCGCCCTCGCGCAGCGTGAGGTCGGGGGTGGCGCCCTCGCCGGCGATGACGGGGTAGAGGTCCACGATGCGCCGGCCATTCGGCCCCTCGACGCGGACCGCGCGCAGCGTGCCGGACTTGCGCACGCCGCTGGCGGCGACCAGCGCGTCCAGCACATTGGCCAGCGGCGAGAGCGGCACCACGCCCGGCCGCATCACCTCGCCGCCCACGAAGACCGTCACCTGCCGGAGCTGGCCGAGCGACAGGAAGACCTCGGACCCCGCGAGCTCGCGCTGGGCGCGGGATTCGAGCTCCGCGCGCAGGTCGCGCAGGGTTCGGCCGGCAGCGGCGATCGGCGGCAGGTCGGGCAGCAGCAGCATGCCCTCGCGCGTCACGCGCAGGGTGAGGTTCTGGCGCGAGCGGCCGCGCAGCGCGATCACCAGCTCGTCGTCGCGGCCGATCATGTAGTCCTCCGGCACATTGCCGAAGGCGTTGCCGACGGGGGCGCCGCCGGGGCCGGAGCGGAAGGTGTCGTAGCCGAACTGCCGCAGCGGCTGGGTCAGGCGGTTGGCGAAGAACTGCTCGACGGGCGAGAGCGGATCCTCGGGCACCGCGGCCGATGGCAGCGGCAGGGCGGCACCGGGCAGCGGCGGATTCGCGCCGGGCGGCGGCGTCGGCGGCAGGGCTGGGGTCGCACCGCCGAGCGGGCGCCCGGCCCCGGCATCGAGCAGGCGCTGCAGGATCTCCTGCTGGGCGGCGGGCGGCAGGCTCTGCAGGGGCGCGCCGCCGGGCAGGGTGGGCGGCAGCGAGGGAGGCGCGAGAAGGGTGGAGGGAAGGTTCTGGGCCAATCCTATCGCTGAAGAAACGAATTGGGCCAGCAGCAGGCCCGCGACAGGAATAAGTCGCGAAAGAAACCTATGCGCGAGCACCAATCATTTACCTCATCCTGAGATTGTGGATTTGGCCCAAATGCCCCCATGCTTGCAACCATGAGGGGTATTGCTCTCTCCGTTTCATATAATTGGGGGCTGCGGCTGGATGCGGTGATGCGGCTGGGCCCGCGCGCGGTGGCGCTTGCGCTGCTCGGGCGCGGCGCCTGGGCGCGCGCCTGGGTGGCCGCGCGGCTGCGGGACAGGCCGGTCCCGGCGGCCTGGCCGGCGCCATCCATTGCGGTTCCCGGAGCCGGCGGCTTCGATCCCACGCTCCCGGCGGCGCATCTCCGCACGATGGCGGGGCCCGACATCCGCCCCCTCTGGGAGGCCAATCGCTGGGCGGAGCTGCCTCGCCTCGCCTTGGCCGGCGAGGGCGCGGGAATAGCGGAATTCCTGGCCGCCTGGTTCGCGGCCAACCCGCCCTATCGCGGCCCGAACTGGGCCTGCGGGCAGGAGGCGGCGCTGCGGGCGCTGCACCTCGCGCTGGCGGCCGCGCTGCTCGATGCACGCCCCGACGGCGCGGCGATGCGCCTGCTGGCCCGGCGCATCGAGGCCAACCCCGCCTATGCCATGGCGCAGGACAACAACCACCCGGTCTCCGAGGCGGCCGGGCTGCTGGTCTGCGGCCTCGCGACGGCGGATGCGCGGATGGCACGGCGCGGCGCGCGGCGGCTGGACGCGGCGGTGGCGCGGCTCGTCGCCGATGACGGCAGCTTCGCCCAGCCGAGCCCCGCCTATCATCGCCTGCTGCTCGACGTGGTCTCGACGGCGGAATGGCTGCGCCGCCGCTGGTCCGGCCCGCCGGCCGCGCCGCTCACCCGGGAGCGCATGGCCGCCGCGACGCGCTGGCTGCATCGCCTCGCCTGCCCGGAGACCGGGGCGCTGCCGCGCATCGGCCACCAGGACGGCTCGCATGTCGCCGACCTCTCGGAGGCCGGGCCGGACGACGCCCGCGCCAGCCTGGAACGCGCGGCGCGCCTCTTCTGCGGCGCCTCGGCCGGATGGCCCGAGGATTCCGGCTGCGCGGCGATGGGCCTGCCGCTGCCGGGCGAAACCCTCGCGGAATCCGGCGATTGGAACAGCCTCGGCTTTCTCGGGCGCCGCAGCGGCCGGGCCCGCGCGATTCTCCGCACCGGGCCGCTGCGCTTCCGGCCCAATCACGCCGACCTGCTGCATCTCGACCTCTGGGACGGTCTGGAAAACCTGCTGCGCGACGGGGGCACCGGCGCCTACAATCCCGAGGACCCGAGTTGGCTCCCCTATTTCCAGGGTGCCGAGGCCCACAACACGATCGGCTTCGACGGCGAGGACCAGATGCCGCGCCTCGGCCCCTTCCTCTTCGCGCACTGGCCCGCGACATCAGCGTTGCCCGATGGCGGCTGGTGGCGCGACCGGCGCGGCCGCACCCACGCCCGCGAGATCTTTCCGACCGCCGGGGGCTTCCGGGTCGAGGACCGGATCGGCGGGCCCTTCGCCGAGGCGGTGCTGCGCTGGCGTCTCATGCCCGGCGAATGGGGGCTCACGAAGGATGGCGTCGAGGGGCCGGCGCGCCTCGCCGTCGCCGCCGACGCGCCGGTGCGGCTGCGGCTCGTCGACGGGCTCGAAAGCCTCGCCTATGGCGAGACGAACCCGCTGCCGGTGCTGGAGGTGCGCGTCCGCGCCGGGGCCACGCGGCTCACCACCGTGATCCGGCTCGCATGACGCTGGACGAGCTCCTGCGGGGGTTGTGGCGCCAGACGCGCTGGATCGCGCCGGCGGCGCTGCTGCTCTATGCCGGCGCGGCGACGATCGTCTGGAACTGGCCGCGCAGCTACGTCGCCTCGGCCATCGTGGCGCCGGCCGAGACCACCGGCATCGCCACGTCAGCGCTGCTCACGCCCGCGCCCTTCCTGCAGCCCTCGCTCCTCGACCAGCGGCCGGGCGGCAATTTCGCCGTGTACCTCGCCGCGCTGCGCGCGCCCGAGGCCGCCGAGGCGCTGGTCCGCGAGACCAGCCTGCCGGCCGAGCTGGAGGCGCGCCGCGCCGCGCCGCCCTTCGGCCCGATCCGCCGTGCCCTCGGCCTGCGCATGACGGCCGATGCCGACGACGTGCTGACCTTCCTCGAGCGAAACTTCGCCGCCACGCCCTCGCTCACCTCCGTCACCTGGACGCTGGAGCTGGTGCATCGCGACCGCGCCACCGCGCTCCATGTCCTGCAGCGCCTGCACGCCGTGGCCGAGGGCCGCGTGCGCCAGACGCTCGCCGAGCTCGCCGAGCGGCGCATCGTGGCGCTGGAGGCGCGGCTGCGCACCGAGCCCGACCTCTTCCTGCGCAGCACGCTCTACGACCTGCTGGCGCAGCAGCAGCGCGCGGCACTGGTCGTCTCGGCCGACGAGGCGGCCGCGGCGCGCCTGGTCTCGCTGCCGATGGTGGAGCTGCGGCCCTCGGTGCCCAACCGGCCGCTGCTGCTGGTCCTGCTGGCCATCGCGATCCCGGGGGCCGTCGTGCTCCTCGCCGCGTGCCGGCTGCTGCTGCGCGGGCGAGAGGAGTGGCGGGCGCCCGTCTGGCCGGGGCCGCCGCCGGCGCGGGAGCGGATCGAGCCGGTGCTCACGCGCACGCCCGCCTCCACGCCCCCTGGCGACGGCTGATGCTGACGGCCCTCCCGGCCCTCGGCGGGACGGCTGGAATCGCCGCCGCCGCGATGCACTTCGCCGGCGCGCTGAAGTCCACGCCGGCGGTGGCGGCGCTGCCCTTCGACGTGACGCTGCTCGCGGCGCTCGGCCTGCTCGCGCTGCTGCCCCTGCTTCTCGCCGGCCGGTCCTGGATCCTGGCGCCGGGGCTGGGCCTGCCGCTGGCCGCCTGCGGCGCGCTCTGGGCCTGGTGGGTCCTGGCCGCGACCTGGAGCCCCTGGAACGAGGGCGTGGCCGATCGCCTGCCGGAGATCATGGTGATCGGGCCGGTCATGGTGATCGCCGGCCTCGTGACCGGCGCGGAGCCGGCGGCGCGGCGCGTCTTCTGCGATGCGGTGATCTGGGTCGGGGCCTTCGTCGGCGTCTCGGTGGCCTGGGGCATCGCGACCGACGCGGTGGTGCTGGGCGGGAAGGTCGGCGTGGACCCGTCGCGCGTGCGCGTGCAGTACCAGGTGGCCGGCCTCGCGATCGCCTGCGCGGCCGGGCTTGCGGCGCTGCGGGCGACATCAGCGGGCGGCTGGCGGCGCATCCTCTGGCTCGGCGTGCTCGGCGCACTGGCGGCGGCGGTGCTGCTGCCGGGCGGGCGCGCGGCCTTTCTCGCGCTGGGAATGACGGTCGCGCTGGCGCCGGCCCTGCGCTGGGTGCTGCAGGGGCGCGTCGGGCCGGCGCTGCTCTGGCTCTGCGCCGCGCCGCTCTGCGCAGCGGTGGGACTCGGCGTGCTGCTGCTGGACCCGGAGCGCGTCGAGGAGCTGGCGACGCTGGAGCGGCTGACGCGCGACACCGGCGGCGTGGATTCCGCGCGCGACATCCTCTGGGCCGAGGCTTGGCGCTGGGGCGGCTTCGCCGGGCTCGGGCCGGGCGGGTTCCCGGTTGCCGCGGGCGTCGGCCAGGATCGCGGCCTGCATCCGCACAACCACGCCATCGAGGCGCTGGTGGAGGGCGGGGCGGTGGGGCTGCTGCTGTGGTGCGGGGCCTTCGGCGGGGCCGTGCTCTTCGCGCTGTCGCGACTCACCCGTGTGGAGCCGGAGCGCGCGGCGGCGATCCTGGCGCTGACCCTGCCGCTCGCGCTGACGGCGATGGTCTCGACGGATCTCGGCAACCGGATGGTGTGGTTCGCGCTGGGGCTCGGGCTGTCGCTGGGCGTGGAGGCACGGCGTGTATAGACGCTGGGGCAAGCGGGCCTTCGACGTGACCGCGGCCTCGGCGCTGCTGATCCTGACCGCGCCGGCGATGGCTGTCGTCGCGCTGCTGGTGCGCGCGCGGCTCGGCCCGCCGGTGCTGTTCCGGCAGACCCGTGCGGGGCGCGGCGGCGCGTGGTTCCAGGTGCTGAAGTTCCGCAGCATGCGCCACGGGCCGGGCGACGATTCCGACCGCCTCACGCCGCTCGGTCGCGCGCTGCGCGCGACTGCGCTGGACGAGCTGCCGCAGCTCGTCAACGTGCTGCGCGGCGAGATGAGCCTGATCGGGCCGCGGCCGCTGCTGCCGGAATACGCCGCGCGCTACACGCCGCGCCAGGCCTCCCGCCTCTCGGTGCGGCCGGGGCTTTGCGGCCTCGCCCAGTCCAAGGGCCGCAACGGCGTGCCCTGGGAGGAGCGGCTCGAATGGGATGCGCGCTATGTCGAGCGCATCACCTTCGCGGGCGACCTGCGCATCCTGCGGGACTGCGCGCGCGTGCTGCTGCGCGGCGAAGGCGTGAGCATGCCGGGCCACGCCACCATGGCCCGCTTCGACGAACGAGGCTGAGCCGTCAGCCGACGACGGCGATGGCCTCGATCTCCACGAGCCATTCCGGCACCGCCAGCGCCGCGACGCCGACGAGCGTGCTGGCGGGCGGCGCCGCCCGGCCCGCGAAGAATTTTGCGCGCGCCTGGCCGATGATGGCCCGGTGCTCGGGCTTGTAGCCCACGACATAGGTGGTGATCTTCACGACGTCGGCGAAGCTCGCGCCGCCGGCGGCCAGCGCCTTGCCGAGATTCTCCATCACCTGCGCCGTCTGGGCTGCGAGGTCGCTGCCGCCGACCAGCGCGCCGTTCTCGTCCACTGCGACCTGCCCGGCCGTGTAGATCGTTCGCGCGCCCGAGGCGACGGCGGCATGCGAATAGGACGGAGTCTTCAGAAGCCCGGGTGCGGGGGGATATTCCGTTGCGCTCATGACTGGCCTCCCTGTGTCGAGCCGGGATGATCACACCGGGGGCGCGGACCGTCTACAGCTCCAGCTTCTTCCACAGCGGATCCTTGATCTTCGCGAGGAACGCGTCGAACCGCGCCAGCTGCTCGGCCGTCACGAGGATCGGTCGCGGCGTGCGCGGCGCGCTCTCCTCGCGCAGGATGGCCTGCACCACCGGCGCCGAGCCCAGCACCAGCCCCGGCTGCCGCCCGCCGCGCAGTTCCAGGTAGACCTCGGCCAGCAGCTTCACGTCGAGCAGCGCGTTGTGCGTCGTGCGCTGCGAGAGGTCGACGTTGAAGCGCCGGCACAGCGCGTCCAGGCTGTTCTGCGCGCCGGGGAAGGCGGTGCGCGCCAGCATCAGCGAGTCCACCATCCTTGCAGGGTTCAGCGCCTTGCGGCCGCAGCGGATCAGCTCGGCGTCGAGATGCTTGAAGTCGAAGGGCGCGTTGTGCGCGACGATGGGGGAGTCGCCCAGGAACTCCAGCATCGCTTCCGCCGCGTCGCCGAAGAGGGGCTTGCCCTCCAGGTCCACGCGCGTGAAGCCATGCACGCGCGTGGCCTCCGGCGGCACGTCGCGCTGCGGGTCGATGAGGGTGTGAAACACCTTGCCCGTGGGCATGAGATTCACGATCTCGATCGCCGCGACCTCGATGATGCGGTGGCCCTCGCTCGGCTCGAAGCCGGTGGTCTCGGTGTCGAGGACGATCTCACGCATGGCGCAGCTTTCCCACGAGGCGGCGGACGGCGGATCCGGCGTGCCGGCGCGAAAGGCCGGTGCGGATGACGACATCGGCGCGGCGGCGCTTCTCCGCGTCGGGCATCTGCCGCGACAGGATGGCCGCGAGGCGTTCGGGCGTCATGCCCTTGCGCATCAGCACGCGCGCCCGCTGCACGGCCGGCGGCGCGGACACGACGAGGATGCGGTCGAACTCGCTGAGGTCGTGCCGCGTCTCGAAGAGCAGGGGGATGTCGAGCACGACCAGCCGGGTGCCGCGGCCGCGTTCCCGGCCGAGGAAGCGGCGCTGCTCGTCGCGCACCAGCGGATGCATGATCGCCTCCAGCCGGCGCAGCGCGGCGGGCTGGCCGAGCACGGCGGCGCGCAGCTTCTCCCGATCCAGGACGCCGTCGCGCACCGTTCCAGGGAACTCGCGCTCGATCGGGCGCAGGGCGCGGCCGCCCTTGGCCTGCAGCGCATGCACGGCGGCATCCGCGTCGAAAACCGGCACGCCGAGGCGACGGAAGGCGAGCGCCGCGGTGGACTTCCCCATGCCGATGCTGCCGGTGAGGCCCCAAATTTTCACGATGGGATCTTCATCGCGCCGGTATATCGGCTGCCACGATTCGGCGCAGCGCGTCATCCACCTCCGGCATCACGCCGAACCAGGCCTCGAAGCCCGGCCGCGCCTGGTGCAGCAGCATCCCGAGCCCGTCCGAGCCGCGCAGACCCCGCGCGCGGGCGGCGGCGAGCAGCTTTGTCTCCAGGGGCACGTAGACGGCATCGGCGACGACGGCATGATCAGGCAGCGGCGCGAGGTCGATCTCCAGCGGCGGCTGGCCGGCCATGCCGAGGCTGGTCGTGTTCACCAGCAGCGCGGCGTCCTCCAGCGGGGGCGTGTCGCTGATCTCGATCGGCCCGCCGAGCGCTCGCGCCAGCGCCTCGGCGCGCGCGGGCGTGCGGTTGACCAAGGTCAGGCGCGGGCAGCCGGCATCGAGCAGCGCGGCCACGATGGCCCGCGCGGCGCCGCCGGCGCCCAGCACCACGGCGGGGCCGCTCGAAGGATCGTAAGCGCCGAGCGAGGCGAGGAAGCCGAAGCCGTCGGTGCAGTCGCCCTCGATGCGGCCCTCGCGGAAGACCAGCGTGTTCACCGCGCCGGCCCGCAGCGCGCGGGGTGAGACGGTCTCGCAGACGGCGAAGGCCGCCTCCTTGTGCGGGATGGTGACATTGACGCCGCGGAAGCCGGCGTCGGCGAGGCCGCGGATGACGTGGGAAAAGCTCTCGGGACGAATGGGCAGCGGCACATAGGCCGCGTCCAGCCCGTGCCGTTCGATCCATGTGCCGTGCAGCAGCGGCGAGCGCGAGTGGCTGACGGGCCAGCCGGTGACCCCGGCCAGCATGGCCTTGCCCGTGAGGATCATTGCGTCAGCGAGGGGACCAGGGTGGCCTGCATGGCGGCGCAGAGCATTTCGGCGCCGTCCTCCATGCGCATCCAGACCTCGGCGCGCGCCACGGTCAGCGTGCGGCCGGGCTTCAGCACCTCGGCCCGCGCGATGGCGAGCACCCCGCGGGCGGGCCGCAAAAAGTTGACCTTGAGCTCGGCGGTCAGCACCTCCTGCCCGGGCGGCAGCAGGCTGAGCGCGGCATAGCCGCAGGCATTGTCGGCCAGCGTGGTCAGCACGCCCGCATGCAGGAAGCCGTGCTGCTGCGTCAGCGTCTTGCGGAAGGGCGCCTCGATGACGCAGCGGCCGGGCTCGACCTCGGTGACGCGCGCCTCGATGACGCGCATGAGGCCCTGCAGCGCGAAGCTCGCCTCGATGCGGCGCTGCAGATCGAGACTCGCCATCTCAGAATCTCCAGCCTGTGTGGATGGCGACGATGCCGCCCGAGAGGTTGCGGTGCGCCACGCGCTCCAGCCCGGCCGCCTTCATCATGCCGGCCAGCGTCGCCTGGTCCGGGAACATGCGGATGCTTTCCGCCAGATAGCGGTAGCTCTCGGCATCCTTTGCGATGCGGCCGCCGATGGCGGGCAGCGCCTTGAAGGACCAGGCCTCGTAGAGCGGCGCCAGGGCCGCGATCTCCAGCCGGGAGAATTCCAGGCAGTGGAAGCGTCCGCCCGGCTTGAGCACGCGCCGCACCTCCCGCAGCACGGCGTCCTTGTCGGTGCAGTTGCGCAGGCCGAAGGCCATGCTGACCTTCTCGACGCTGGCATCGGGCAAAGGCAGGTGCTCGGCATCGGTGCAGAGGAAGGCGAGGCCGCGCGCCAGCCCGCGGTCCAGCGCGCGCGACTGGCCCACATGCAGCATCTCGGCATTGATGTCCGAGCAGATGACGCGGCCGGCGCCGCGCTCCAGCGCCAGGAAGGAGATGTCGCCCGTGCCGCCCGCGAGGTCCAGCAGCGTCTCGGAGGAGCGGGGGGCGATGGCGTTGAGGAAGATGCGCTTCCAGACCCGGTGCAGGCCGAGCGACATCAGGTCGTTCATGAGGTCGTAGCGGGGGGCCACGCTGTCGAAGACCTCGCGGACGAGGCCCGCCTTCTCCTCGGCGGCGACGGTCCGGAACCCGAAATCGGCGGTGCGGTCGGCGTTTTCCTTCATTGGCCGAGCTATAGCCCGCCGCCCGGGAATCTGCCATGCGGGCGGGCGGGAATTCGACGGCGACAGGAGCGGACCATCCCCGAGCTTCCGGAAGTCGAGACGGTCATGCGCGGCCTGGCCAAGGTGCTGGACGGCCAGGTGATCCGCCATGCGGAGACGCGGCGCGAGGGGCTGCGCTGGCCCTTCCCGTCCGGGCTCGTGCGGACCCTGACGGGTGCGCGGGTGGACGGGTTCCGCCGGCGCGGAAAGTACATGCTGATGCGGCTGGAGGAGCGGCCCAGCGTGCTCATCCATCTCGGTATGTCCGGCCGGATGGTGGCGCGGCATCGCGACGCGCCGGCGGTCCCGCGCATGGGCCCCCAGGGCGCCGCCAGCGATGCGCGCGGCCACAACCAGCCCCCGGAGCTGCACGAGCACCTGGTGATGGAGACCGAGAGCGGCTGGCGGATCGGCTTCGTCGACCCCCGGCGCTTCGGCAGCGTGGACCTGGTGCCGCGAGAGGCCGAGGACAGCCACCGCCTGCTGGCGGGCCTCGGGCCGGAGCCGCTGGAGGCGGGCTTCACGGTGGAGGTGCTGGAGCGCGCGCTGGGCGGAAAATTCACGCCGATCAAGGCGGCGCTGCTGGACCAGAAGATCGTGGCCGGGCTCGGCAACATCTATGTCTGCGAGGCGCTGTTCCGGGCCGGAATCTCGCCCAAGCGGATGGCCGCGACCATCCCGGGCGCCCGGGCCGACCGGCTGGTGCCGGCAATCAAGGCGGTGCTCTCGGACGCCATCGAGGCCGGCGGATCCAGCCTGCGCGACTATGTCCGCGCCGACGGCGAGATCGGCAACTTCCAGGAGCGCTTCGACGTCTACGACCGCGAGGGCCAGCCCTGCCGGCTCTGCCCCGGCCCGAAGGGCTGCCCCGGGATCACGCGGCTTGTGCAGTCCGGCCGATCCACCTTCTACTGCGCCCGAACGCAAAGATAATTCACGCAGCGCCGAGGCGCCGCAAAGCCTGGGGAATGCCATGCCGTACGAGATGATCCTGACCGAGGTCCAGGGCCGGGCCGCCATCATCCGGCTCAACCGGCCGCAGGCGCTGAACGCGCTTTGCGACCAGCTCATGGCCGAGCTGGCGGAGGCCGTGAAGGGCTTCGACGCGGACCCCGCCATCGCCGCCATCATCCTCACCGGCAGCGAGAAGGCCTTCGCGGCCGGCGCCGACATCAAGGAGATGCAGGCCCGCACCTATCCGGCCGTCTATTTCGACGACTTCATCACGAAGTGGGAGGCGGTGACCCACGTCAAGAAGCCCGTCATCGCGGCGGTGGCCGGCTTCGCGTTGGGCGGCGGCTGCGAGCTCGCGATGATGTGCGACATGATCATCGCGGCCGAGAACGCGAAGTTCGGCCAGCCGGAGATCAACCTCGGCATCATCCCGGGCGCCGGGGGCACCCAGCGCCTGACGCGGGCCATCGGCAAGGCCAAGGCCATGGACCTGATCCTCACCGCCCGCTTCATGGACGCGGTCGAGGCGGAGCGCAGCGGCCTCGTGGCCCGCATCGTGGCCGTGGACCAGCTCCTGCCGGAGGCGCTGAAGATGGCGGAGAAGATCGCCAGCCTCTCGGCCCCCTCGGTGGCCATCGCCAAGGAGGCGGTGAACGTGGCCTTCGAGACCACGCTGGCCGAGGGCGTGCGCTTCGAGCGGAAGGTCTTCTACTCGCTCTTCGCCACGGAGGATCAGAAAGAGGGCATGGCGGCTTTCGCCGAGAAGCGGAAACCCAGCTTTCACAACCGTTAGCGCGCGACATGGCGCCTATGTCCCATCAAGTGTCTTGACGGTGGAGGGCCGCGCGGCTTAGACCCTTGCCTCCCGTGGCGGACCGCCGCAGACCCTATTCGAGATCGCATTTCAGAGCCCATGGCCAACAACGCTTCCGCGCGTAAGCGCATCCGTCAGACCGAGAAGCGCACCGAGCGCAACCGCATGCGGCGCTCACGCGTGCGCACCTTCCTCCGCAAGGTGGAACTGGCGATTGCGGGCGGCGACAAGGCCAGCGCCGCCGAGGCCTTCAAGGGCGCGCAGCCTGAGATGCAGCGCGCCGTCACCAAGGGCGTGCTGCACCGCAATACGGTGGCCCGCAAGCTGTCGCGCCTCTCCGCGCGCATCAAGGCCCTGGGCGCCGTCGGCGCCTAAGTAAAAATCTTTCCTGACAAATAGAAAGCGGCTCGGCCGAGAGTATTCCCATGCTCTCGCCGATGTCGCGCGTCTGTCATTTGTTTGGAACATGATCGCGGCTTGTTTGTCACACTGTGGCCGGAGTTTTCGAATTGTCGCTTCGGGCCGCTTTATTTCGCAGTGTTACTCCCGCTAAACTCCTTCGGAGGCCAGGCAATACGCGAGGCTCCGCTCAGGCAAGCTGCTGATTTCTCTCAAGGAAGTAGATTTGGGGCGCCCCCGCCCTCCAAAGTGACACAACCAATGCGCTTTCGTGACGAAAGCGTTGAGAGACTGAGGACAGGGATGGACACGGATTCCGGCGATATTCCCCCGCCAAATGCCGGAAAGACCGCCGCCAGCTGGGCCCGGGCGCGGGCCCGCCTCCGCCAGGAGGTGGGCGACGTGGAGTACCGCAACTGGCTCCGCCAGATGACCCTGGCCGGCATCGACGGCGAGACGGCGCTCGTGAACCTGCCGACCCGCTTCCTCCGCGACTGGGTGCGCGACCATTACGGCGACCGGCTGCGGCTGGCCTGCCAGGCGGAGATGCCGGGCATCCGCCAGGTGGCGCTGCGCGTGCAGGCCACCGGGACCAAGGCCGCCGTCGAGGAGGAGGTCGAGGAGCCCGCGGCGCTCGCCGAGAACGTGACCACCACGCCGCCGGCGGCGGCCGTCGCGGTGGCTGCAGCGCCCGCCGCTGCCCCGCCGGAGGGCGCGCTGCGCAACGACTGGCTCGTGCCGCTCGACCAGCGCTTCACCTTCGACACCTTCGTCGTCGGCAAGCCCAACGAATTCGCCCATGCCTGCGCCCGCCGCGTGGCCGAGAGTCCGGCGCAGGCCGGCTTCAACCCGCTCTTCCTCTATGGCGGGGTGGGTCTGGGCAAGACGCACCTCATGCACTCGATCGCCTGGGCGCTGCGCGAGCAGGCGCCGGACTTCGCGGTCGCCTACATGTCGGCCGAGAAGTTCATGTACCGCTTCATCGCGGCGCTGCGCAGCCACAACACGATGGAGTTCAAGACGCAGCTCCGCTCGGTCCACGTGCTCATGGTGGACGACCTGCAGTTCCTGATCGGCAAGGACAACACGCAGGAGGAGTTCTTCCACACCTTCAACGCGCTGATCGACGCGGGGAAGCAGATCATCATCTCCGCCGACAAGGCGCCGAACGACCTCTCGGGCATCGAGGACCGGCTGCGCACGCGGCTCTCCGGCGGCATCGTCGCCGACCTGCATGCGACGACCTACGAGCTGCGGCTCTCGATCCTGCAGGCCAAGGCCAACCATGCGGGCGTCGAGGTGCCGGGGCGCGTGCAGGAGCTGCTGGCGCGCAAGATCGCCTCCAACGTGCGCGACCTCGAGGGCGCGCTGAACCGGCTCGTCGCCCATGCCAAGCTCTTCGGCCGGCCGATCACGCTGGACACGGTGCCGGAGGTGCTCTCCGACATCCTGCGCGCGCACGACAAGCGCCTGTCGATCGACGACATCCAGCGCAAGGTGGCCGAGCACTACAACATCCGCCTGACGGAGATGGCCTCGGCCCGGCGCTCGCGCGCGGTGGCGCGGCCGCGGCAGGTGGCGATGTACCTGGCCAAGCAGCTCACCTCGCGCTCGCTGCCCGAGATCGGCCGCCGCTTCGGCAACCGCGACCACACGACGGTGCTGCATGCGGTGAACAAGATCACGGAGCTGATGGGCGAGGACCCGTCCTTCGCCGAGGACGTGACGCTGCTCCGCAAGATGCTGGAGATGTGAGGGGAAGGGCGGAGGTTTTCCCCGCCCCCGGACAGCGTGCCGCCGCCCTTCGCGGTGGATTTGCCGAATACGGCATTCTTCCTGCCCCAACGGGCCTTGCGACCCGCGCACCAAGCTTTGCCGGGGCCAGCCATGATGCTAGTGGTTTGGCCGTATTGCGCGGCGAATCGAGGCGGCGCCTTCGGATAGCAAGGGACCGGGAGATGAAGTTCAGCGTCGAGCGCGCCATCCTGCTCAAGGCTCTCGGGCACACGCAATCCGTGGTCGAGCGCCGGAACACCATCCCCATCCTCGCGAACATCCTGCTGGACGCGAAGGACGGCACGCTGCGCGTCACCGCGACCGACATGGAGATCGCCATCGTCGAGGAAGTGTCGGGCGTGCAGGTCGCGCGGCCCGGCCGCACCACGGCGCCGGCCGGCACCCTCTACGAGATCGTCCGCAAGCTGCCGGAAGGCGCCATGGTCGAGCTCGACCACAAGGGCGGCGACGCCCCGCTGGCGCTGCGCGCCGGCCGCTTCAGCACCAGCCTGCCCGTGCTGCCCGTCGAGGATTTCCCCTCGATGACCGAGGGCTCCATGCCGCACCAGTTCAAGCTGGAGGCGGCCAAGCTGCGCGGCATGATCTCGCGCACGCGCTTCGCGATCAGCACGGAGGAGACGCGCTACTACCTCAACGGCATCTACCTGCACACGGCCGAGGTCGATGGCCGCAAGGTGCTGCGCGCCGCAGCGACGGACGGGCACCGCCTGGCCCGCGTCGAGGAGGACCTGCCCGAGGGCGCCGGCGGCATGCCGGGCGTCATCGTCCCGCGCAAGACGGTGAACGAGGTGAACAAGCTCGCCGAGGAGACGCGCGACGAGATCGAGTTCCGCCTCTCCGACACCAAGATCAGCTTCCGCATCGGTACCGTGACGCTGACCAGCAAGCTCATCGACGGCACCTTCCCGGACTACGAGCGCGTGATCCCGCGCGGCAACGACAAGATCCTGAAGGTCTCGAAGAAGGAATTCGCCGAGGCGGTGGGCCGCGTGGCCGCCATCTCCAGCGAGCGGTCGCGGCCGGTGAAGCTGTCCATCGACCGGAACCACTTGCTGCTGACGGCGTCGAGCCCGGAGCAGGGGCAGGCGCAGGAGGAGCTGGACGAAGGCTCCGTGACCTACGCCTCCTCGCCGATCGAGATCGGCTTCCAGGCGCGCTACCTGAATGACATCACGGACCAGGTGGGCGAGGAGCTGGAGTTCAAGTTCTCGGACGGCAGCGCACCCACGGTGGTCGCCGATGCGAAGGATCCGGGGGCCTTATACGTCCTCATGCCGATGAGGGTGTGACCAAGGGGCTCCGCCCCGTTGTCTCCGCTTCGCGGCCAACCCCCCGCCAGGGAGCACGCTCCCTGGACCCACATCGGTTGCGGAAGGTGCAGGAAACTCCGTTTCCTGCTGGGGTGCTCGAGGGGCAAAGCCCCTCGAAGGTCCCATGCTGCGCCTGACTCGCCTGCGCCTCACGCGCTACCGCTCCTACCCCGCTGCCGACCTGCGCTTCTCCGCGCCACTGGTCGTCTTCGCCGGCCCCAACGGCGCCGGCAAGACGAACCTGCTGGAGGCCATCAGCCTGCTCGTCCCCGGCCGCGGCCTGCGCGGCGCGCGCATCTCCGAGGTGGCGATGGGCGGCGAGCCGCCCTGGGCCGTCTCCGGCCAGTTCGACGACGGTCTCGGAGGCTTCGAGGTCGGCACGGGCACGGCGGAGGAGGGCGGCCCCGACCGCCGCGCCTTCCGCCTGGATGGCGGGAAGCTGCGCGCGCAGTCCGACCTTGCCGAGCGGGTCGCCGCCGTCTGGATCACGCCGCAGATGGACCGGCTCTTCCAGGAGAGCGCCGGCGGGCGACGCCGCTTCCTGGATCGGCTCGCCATGGCGCTGGAGCCGCATCTGGCGCGCGAGGTTTCCGCTTATGAGACCGCCATGGCCAACCGTAACCGGCTGCTGGTCCAGGGCCGCGAAGGGCGGCGCGCGGAGCCGGCCTGGATCGCGGGGCTGGAGGATGCGATGGCGCGCCACGGCATCGCCATCGCCGCCTCCCGGCGCGCGCTGGTGGGGCGGCTGAACGCCACCCTGGAGGCCGGCGCGGCCGGCGCCTTCCCGCGGGCCGTCCTGACGCTGCAGGACCCCGCGGCCGAGCTGCTGGACGCCATGCCCGCCCTGGCCGCCGAGGACGCCCTGCGCGCCGGCTGGGTGGCGTCCCGGTCCCGTGATGCGGCCGCCGGAGCGACGCTCACCGGCCCGCACCGGGCCGACCTGCTCTTCACGCATGCCGAGAAAGGCATCGCGGCCGGCCTCTGCTCCACCGGCGAGCAGAAGGCGCTGCTGATCTCGACCGTGCTGGCCCATGCCGGGCTGATTGCGGCCAGCAGGGGCTTTGCGCCCTTGCTTTTGCTGGACGAAGTGGCCGCCCACCTGGATTCCGAGCGCCGTTCCGCGCTCTTCGAGGCCCTGGCCGCGCTGCCCGCCCAGAGCTTCCTCACGGGCACCGATCCGGGGGTATTCTCGCCCCTCGCGGAAGCCGCGGAACACTGGGCGGTTTCGCCGGGTCAGGCCCGCCGAAACCCCCTGCCGTAACCGCAGGAAAAATGCCATATATGAGGGGTCTTTCCTGAGGTTTTCCATTTCCAGATGACCAGCGATTCCCCGACCGGCGGCGACCTCCCGAATCAGGTCTCCGACGCGGACTACACCGGCGCCTCCATCACCGTCCTGCGCGGCCTCGAAGCCGTGCGGAAACGGCCTGGCATGTACATCGGCGACACCGACGACGGCTCCGGCCTGCACCACATGGCCTTCGAGATCATCGACAATTCGGTGGACGAGGCGCAGGCCGGCTATGCCTCGCGCGTCGACGTCGTGCTGAACGGCGACGGCAGCGTGACCGTGACGGATGACGGGCGCGGGATCCCGGTCGACATCCACGCGGAGGAGGGGGTGAGCGCCGCCGAGGTGGTGCTGACGCGGCTCCATGCCGGCGGCAAGTTCAACCAGAACTCCTACAAGGTCTCGGGCGGCCTGCACGGCGTGGGCGCCGCGGTGGTGAACGCGCTCAGCGAGTGGATGGAAGTCCGCATCTGGCGCGGCGGCATCGAGCACTTCATCCGCTTCGAGCACGGCGACACGGTGCAGCCGCTGAAGGTCGTGGGGCCGGCCCCCGCTCACCACCAGGGCACGGAGGTGACCTTCAAGCCCTCCGCCGGCACCTTCACCCATGTCGAGTACGACTTCGCCATCCTGGAGCGGCGGCTGCGCGAGCTGGCCTTCCTCAACTCGGGCCTCGCCATCACGCTGCGCGACGACCGGCACGTGCCGGCTGTGACGGCCGAGTTCAAGTTCGACGGCGGGCTCGTCGCCTTCGTCGAGTGGCTGGACAAGGGCAAGGAGCCCATCTTCAAGCCGCCCATCAGCGTCATCGCCAAGGAAGGCGAGGGCATCCGCGTCGAGCTCGCGATGTGGTGGACCAGCTCGCCGCGCGAGGTGATGCTCTGCTTCACCAACAACATCCCGCAGCGCGACGGCGGCTCGCACCAGGCCGGCTTCCGCCAGGCGCTGACGCGCGTGGTGGCGAAATACGCCGAGGACCTCGCGAAGAAGGAGAAGATCGAGCTCGTCGGCGACGACATGCGCGAGGGGCTGACCTGCGTGCTGTCCGTGAAGGTGCCGGACCCTAAGTTCAGCTCGCAGACCAAGGACAAGCTGGTCTCCTCCGAGGTGCAGCCGGTGGTGCAGATGGCCGTCGCCGATGCGCTGTCGCATTGGTTCGAGACGCATCCGAAGGAGGCCAAGCTCGTCCTGGACCAGGTCGTGCTGTCAGCCGTGGCCCGCAAGGCCGCGCAGCTCGCGCGCGAGAAGGTGGGACGCAAGAACGCCCTCGAATTCTCGACGCTGCCGGGCAAGCTGGCCGATTGCCAGGAGAAGGACCCCGCCAAGTGCGAGCTTTTCCTGGTCGAGGGTGACTCGGCAGGCGGTTCCGCGAAGCAGGGGCGCAACCGCGCGAACCAGGCGATCCTGCCGCTCAAGGGCAAGATCCTGAACGTCGAGCGCGCGCGCATCGACAAGATGCTGGCAAGTGCCGAGATCGGCACGCTCATCACCGCGCTCGGCACCGGCATCGGGCCGGGCGAGCCGGCCAAGGGCGGCTTCACGGCGGACAAGCTGCGCTACCACCGCATCATCATCATGACCGACGCCGACGTGGACGGCTCGCACATCCGCACGCTGCTGCTGACCTTCTTCTACCGGCAGATGCCGGAGCTGATCGAGCGCGGCTACCTCTACATCGCGCAGCCGCCGCTCTACCGCGCCAAGCGCGGCCAGGACGAGCGCTACCTGAAGGACGACCGCGCGCTCGAGGACTACCTGATCGAGAAGGCCACGGCCAACGCGCGCATCACGCTGGCCACCGGCCGCGAGGCGACCGGCGACGAGCTGATGGAGATCGTGGAATCGCTGCGCCAGACGACCTCACGCATCCGCCGTCTCGCGGTGAACATCCCCGTCGAGATCGTCGAGCAGGCGGCGATGGCCGGCATCCTCGCGCCCGACACGCAGCGCGCGCTGGAGGCGGCGAATGATTTCGCCGCTCGCCTCGACGCCATGGCGCCGCCCGCCGAGCGCGGCTGGAAGGTGAGCGTGGACGAGCACGGCGTGCACATGCACCGCATGGTGCGTGGCGTGGCCGAGCGCTACACGCTCACCTCAGCGGCCCTGCGCAGCGCGGAAGCCCGCTGGCTCGACGAGCGGCGCGAGTTCCTGCAGCGCGACTTCTCCGCCGGCGCGAAGGTCGCCTTCGATGCCAGCGAAGCCGAGGTGCGCGGGCCGCTGGCGGCCTTCGACCGCATCTTGGGGCAGGGCCGGCGCGGCCTCTCCATCC
This sequence comes from Roseococcus sp. GW821-FHT12F05, assembly GCF_058806835.1. NCBI lineage: Bacteria > Pseudomonadati > Pseudomonadota > Alphaproteobacteria > Acetobacterales > Roseomonadaceae > Roseococcus > Roseococcus sp. GW821-FHT12F05. Next base: position 44,194 of record NZ_JBXAQB010000005.1, on the reverse strand, counting down.
AGCGCTTCAAGGGGCTGGGCGAGATGAATCCCGACCAGCTCTGGAAGACCACGCTGGATCCCGCGGTGCGCACGCTGCTGCAGGTGCGCGTGGACGATGCCGAGGATGCGGAGGGCGTGTTCTCGACGCTGATGGGCGACGTGGTGGAGCCGCGGCGCGACTTCATCGTGGGCAACGCGCTGAAGGTGGCGAACCTCGACGTGTGAGGGTTGCGCGGTTGGTCATGCCGATCGATTGACGCTGCCTTGCCGGTGACGTTGTGCGCTGCAACATTTTGTGGCGCACAAGTCAGCCTGACTGTCCTATATTCTCTCGCATGTCCGCTGCATCAGACCCGGCTGTCCCGCCCGAGGGCGCAGCCGCCGCCCGGCTTCTCCTGATCCTTAGCCTGCTGATGGCCTTCGGGCCCATGTCCACCGACATGTACCTGCCGGCGCTGCCTGCCATGGCCTCCGCGCTGCATGCCTCGGACGCGCAGCTGCAGTGGACGCTCTCCTCCTTCCTGGTGGGCTTCGGGCTGGGTCAGCTGATCTGGGGTCCCATTGGCGATCGCTTCGGCCGCCGCATCCCGGTGCTGGCGGCGGTGCTGCTCTACCTCGTGGCGACCTTGGGCTGCGTGCTCGCCGCCAATGTCCATCAGATGATCTTCTGGCGCTGCCTCCAGGCGCTGGCGGCCTGCGCCGGGCCGGTGCTGGCGCGGGCCATGGTGCGCGACGTCTATGGGCGCGAGCGCGCGGCCCGGGCGCTGTCGCTGCTGATGCTGGTGATGGGCGTGGCGCCGCTGCTGGCGCCGAGCCTCGGCGGCCAGGCGCTGCTCTGGTTCGGCTGGCGCGCGGTCTTCTGGACGCAGATGGGCTTCGGCGTGGCGGCGCTGATCGGCGCGCTCTTCCTGCGGGAGACGCTGGCGCCGGCGATGCGCGCTTCGCTGAGGCTGCCGGATGTCCTCTACGGCTATGCCGAGATGCTGTCTCATCGCCGCTTCCTCGGGGCGGCGCTGGCCGGCGGCTTCTTCTACGCCGGCTGCTTCGCCTTCCTGGCGGGCAGCCCCTTCGCCTATGTGCAGTACCACCACGTGCCGGCCGAGCTCTACGGCCTGCTCTTCGCCATCAACATCGCGGGCATGATGGCGCTGAACGTGGTGAACCGGCGGCTGGTGATGCGCCTCGGGCCCGAGCGCCTGCTGCTGCGCGGCATCTGCGTCGCGGCCGCGGGCGGGGTGGCGCTGGCCGTCGCCGGGCGCACGGGCTTCGGCGGGCTGGCGGGGCTGGTGGTGCCGGTCTTCTTCTACATCTCGATGCTCGGGCTTGTGAGCGCCAATGCCATGGCGGTGGCGCTCTCGGCTTTTCCGCATCGCGCGGGCTCCGCCTCGGCGCTGGCGGGCGGCATGCAGTTCGGCTTCGGCGCCGTCTCCAGCACGCTCCTCGGCCTGGTGAACGACGGCACGCCCTGGCCGATGACGGCGATCATGGCGGTGAGCGGGCTGGTCGCCCTGGCAACCGCGCTGCTGCTGCGCCGCGCGGACGTCGAGGCAGCGCAGGGCGTCGCGAAGTCCTCGCGCAGCTTCTCCTGAAGCGTGATGACCGAAGGCAGGAAGGCGCCGGAGGTCTGAATTACACGCTAAAACAAAAGGTTAAAACATGATGCCTGAGCGAATGCGAACGCATCATGGTCTAACCTAAAGGCGCCCCGTGCAGATCCGGGGCCAGCTTGTGTCGCAGCTCCTTCGACAGCGCGATGAAGCCGGGCGATTCCGGATCGCGCGGGCGCGGCAGGTCGACCGGCACGACGGCTGAGATCCGGCCGGGCCGCGGCGAGAAGACGACCACGCGGTCGGCGAGAAAGACCGCCTCGTCGATGCTGTGGGTCACGAAGAGCACCGTCGTGCGCTGGCCCTCCCAGATCTGCAGCAGCTCCTCCTGCAGGCGGCCGCGCGTCTGGGCGTCGAGCGCGCCGAAGGGCTCGTCCATCAGCAGCGCCTTGGGCTGCGTGGTCAGCGCGCGGGCGATGCCGACGCGCTGGCGCATGCCGCCGGAGAGCTCGTGCGGATAGCGCTTGGCGAAGCCGGAGAGGCCGGTCATCGCCAGGAATTTCTCCGCGCGCTCGCGGCGCTCGGCAGCGGCGACGCCGCGCGCCTTCATGTTGAACTCGACGTTCTTCTGCACCGTCATCCAGGGGAAGAGGCCGTGATCCTGGAAGACGATGCTGGTCTCGGCGGAGGGCCCGGCGAGCGGCTGGCCGTTGATCGCGATGGTGCCGGTGCTCGGCGTCTCCAGCCCCGCGATCATCTGCAGCAGGGTGGACTTGCCGCAGCCCGAGAGGCCGAGCAGGCAGACGAACTCGCCCGTGCCGCAGGCGAGGTCGATGCCGCGCAGCGCCTCCACCGCACCGGACTTGCCCTGGTAGGTCTTGCCGACGCCGCGGCATTCGAGAAATCCGTCGATGCTCATTCCGACACCATCATTCCGCTTGGGCCGTGAGGCCCTCCTGCCAGCGGCAGACCCGCTCGCGCAGCACGCGCACGCCCTGGTCGGCCAGCAGGCCGATGGCGCCGATCACGATGATGCCGGCGACGATGAGCTCGGAGCGGAAGGTGAGCTGCGCGTTCAGGATCATGTAGCCGAGGCCCGAGCGCACCGCGATCATCTCCGCCGTCACCACGGTGAGCCAGCCGCCGCCGATGGCCAGCCGCAGCCCCGTGAAGATCGCCGGCATCGAGCTCGGCAGGATGATGTCGCGGAAGATCAGCGCCTCGCTGGCCCGCGCCGCCTTCGCCACCTTGAGCAGCGTGCGGTCGATGCTGCGCACGCCGAAGATCGTGTTGATCAGCAGCGGCCATGTCGCCGAGAGGAAGATCAGCATGATGGCCGGCTTGTCGCCGATGCCGAAGAACAGCAGCGCCATGGGGATCAGCGAGATCGGCGGCACGGACCGGAAGATCTGGATCGACCAGTCGGTGAGCCGGTCGAGGATCTGGTAGCGCCCGATCAGCAGACCCAGCGGCACCGCCACGCAGAAGGCGATGCCCACGCCGACGGCGACGCGCGTGATGCTGGCGCCGGCATTGGCCAGGATCGCGGCGTATTCCGTCGTGAAGGCCTGGAGCACTGCGATGGGCGGCGGCAGCAGCAGCGTCGGATAGATCCGCGCGGCCGCGGCCGCCTGCCAGGCCGCCAGCAGCGCGACCAGCGGCAGCAGGCCGAAGATGCGGCTGGACAAGTCAGGTCAGGAAGCTGGTGTTGATGAACTCGGCCCAGTCGGGCTCCCGCTCCAGCAGGTTCTGCTCGATCATCATCCGCGCCAGCGCCTTGAGCCCGTCCTGGAAGGGCGGCCCGGATTCGGCGGAGAAGAAGAGGTTCCGCGTGGAGGCCTCGGCGACCTCGCGCGTCATGCGGAACTGCTGGATGGTGGTCTGCACCGCGATCGACGGGTTGTTCTTCATCTCGTTGGTCGCGCGGACATGCGCCCGCACGATGCTGCGCACGAGGTCCGGGTTGTTGCGGATGAAGGGCACGGAGGCGACGAAGCCGAGGTTCGTCTTGCCCATGGGCGTGTCGTAGGGAACCCAGAGCTTGTGGCCCCAGCCCTGCAACTCGGCCAGCGAGCAATAGGGCTCGAAGCAGCAAATGGCGCTCACGTCGCCGCGCATCAGCGGGATCGGCTGGTCCTGGTTGTCCATGTAGACGAGCTCGACCGCGCCCTCGAGGCCCTCCTGCTTCAGCTTCCAGGCGAGGCTGACCAGCCCGATGGAGCCGTTCTGCACCGCGATCTTCTTGCCGCGCAGCGCGGCGAAGCTGCGGATCTCCGGCTTGGCCAGCAGCATCCAGCCGCCGTCGCAGCCATTGGCCAGCACGGACATCGGGAAGCCCTTCACCGCGATCTGCATCGTCGCGGAGAGGCCGCCATTGCCGACGTCCACATCGCCCGAGGCCACGGCCTGCATGCGCTGCACGAGGCTCGGGAAGGTGACGATCTCGGCATCGATGCCCTCGGCCTTCAGCATGTCGGGCATCAGGAAGGCGGCGTTGGTGGTGGTGGTGAAGGCCGAGCCGATCTTCACCCGGCGTCTCGTCTGGCCCAGCGAGCTGCGCGAAACGAGGGCAGGGCTGGTCAGCGAAACTGCAGAAGCAGCCAACAGCGTGCGACGCGCGACCATCGAAACTCCTCAAAGACGTGTTGTAATGTGTTTCGGTGCAAGAACGAGGCCAGCAGGGTGCGGTGGTCGTCGCCGGCCTTCAGTCCCCGGCATGCGCCGGGGTAGGGAAGCGTCGCGCCTTGTGGCAATTTCCGCCGATGACGTCCGCCTCCCGCCTTGCCGTGCTTCGCCGCCTGATTGCCGATCTCGCCCCGAGGCTCGACCTCGATCTCGCCCTCCGCCTTTGGGACGGCGAGGCCATCCCGCTCGGTCCGCGCTGGAGCGGCGACCTCGCCGTCGCCGTCCGGGACCCGCGCGCCGTCACGCGCCTGCTGCGTCGTCCGCGCCTGCCGACGCTGATCGACCTCCTCGCCGAGGGGCTGATCGAGATCGAGGGCGGGACGCTGCTCGACCTCGCGGCGCGGCGCGGCGAGAAGGGCACGCGCGGGCTGGCGCGCGGCGTGAGCAAGCTCGCGTTGGCGCGGGTCCTGCTGCCCTTCCTCTTCGGCTCGGGAGCGGCTGACCCCAGCCATGCCTATGCGGGCGTCCAGGAGGCGCGCGCGGAGGCCGGCCGCGACGACAGGGCGCAGGTCCAGTTCCACTACGACCTCGCCAACGCCTTCTACGCGCTCTTCCTCGACCCGGAGATGGTCTACTCCTGCGCCTATTTCCCGGACTGGCAGGCCGATCTCGCCACGGCCCAGAAGGCCAAGCTGGAGATGATCTGCCGCAAGCTGCGGCTGGCCCCCGGCGAACGCTTCCTCGACATCGGCTGCGGCTGGGGCGGGCTGGTCTGCCACGCGGCGCAGCACCACGACGTGCAGGCGCATGGCGTGACGCTGAGCCAGGCGCAGTTCGACTTCGCGACGGAAAAGGTGAACCGCCTCGGCCTGGAGGACCGCGTGACGATCGAGCTGCGCGACTTCCGCAGCCTGCAGGGCATGGAGTTCGACAAGGTCGCTTCCATCGGCATGTTCGAGCATGTCGGGCTCGACAACCGCGACGGCTATTTCGGCCACATCCGGTCGCTGCTGCGGCCGCGCGGGATCTACCTGCACCACGCCATCGCGCGGCCGATGAAGCGGACCGAGCGCGAGTTCCGGAAGAAGCGGCCGGAATTCGCCGCGCTGGTGAACTACATCTTCCCCGGCGGCGAGCTCGACCACATCGGCGGCACCACCGACGCCCTGGAGCGCAACGGCTTCGAGATCCACGACACCGAGGGCTGGCGCGAGCATTACGGCCGCACCTGCCGGCTCTGGACCGAGAATCTCTACGCCAATCGCGCGGCTGCGGAGGCCGAGGTGGGCGCGGCCAAGACGCGGATCTGGCTGGTCTATCTCGCCGGCTGTGCCTTGGCCTTCGAGCGGGGGAGCGTGGGAATCTTCCAGACGGTGGCGACGAAGAAGGCGCGCGGCGCGTCCGGCCTGCCGCCGACGAGGGGCGATCTCTATGCAGGGCCGATCGTCTGAGGAGCCTCTTTGACAAAGGCGCGTCGGGTGGTAAGGCAGCGCCCGTCGGAGTGTAGCGCAGCCTGGTAGCGCATCAGTCTGGGGGACTGGGGGTCGTGGGTTCGAATCCCGCCACTCCGACCATCTTTCGGCGATTTCCCGCCATTTGGCGCCCCACGCCAACCTCCTGCAGCCGACATCGGCCATGCTGAAGCAAGCCGACCTAGGACGGGCAGCATGAGTGCGAGCTCTCCTCCCCGAGGTGGAGCTTCTGCGGCTAGCAGTCAGCGCCCGACCTTGGGGCGTTCCAAGCCCTCATTGGCCAACATGCCTCAGCCGGTCCTGCCGGCTACCTGCGCTCGCTCAGTCTGCGCTTCGCGGGCTGCGCTTCGCGGGCTGCGCCCGACGGGTATCGGATGGTAGGAAATTACTGCACTTAAAACTATTATGATAACTGTAGTGGGGGCGATGGTCGGGTAAGGAGCTCATGAAGGTCTACAGGGGGGAGCCGGGAGACTACCGCCTGATCGGATGGGCCGACATTCCGGACGATCACGAGCCCGTGCTGAACGTCCCCTTGTTCGGCGCCTCTTCGATCATCATGGAGAGCTTCTCGATCTGCGCAGTGACGCATCTGCCGGAAGGTGGCGGCCTGCGGGTCGAGCGCGCGGTTCTCCTTGCGCCAGGCCAATGCCCCGAGCTTTTGCCGGGCTGGCAGGCGCTCTCGTCCTGATCGGCAGGCCGCTCCGCGCCCCTGCCGAAGGGCTCTGCCGCCGATCGCGCGATTGAGCGATGCAGGAAGATTCGGGCAGGATGCCTCGATGATCCGCCGCCCAGGCCCGCTTCTCTCCCGCCGCCTCTTCGCGGCCTCCACCCTGGCGGGGCTGCCCGCCGCGGCCTGGGGCCAGCAGGCCGCGCCGATCCCGGCGCCGCGGTCCCTGCCGGCGCGCCTACTACCCGTCCCCAACACAGTAAGCTCCGAACTCCGCATCCGCATCGGCGCGCCCTTCCCGCCGGGCTGGGACACGATCCCGCAGGACGCCGCCGGATGGCGAGCGATGCAGGCCCAGAGCGCCGCCGCCGTCGCGCCGCACCTGCCCGCGCTGCGGCAGCATCTGAAGGTCCATGTCCAGGCCACCCGCATCGCCGGGGTTCCCGCTTTCGCCATCACGCCCGACGACCTGCCGGCCGCGAACCGCGACCGGCTGCTCGTCCACGTGCATGGCGGCGGCTATGTCCTCTATCCCGGCGAGGCCGGCGCCGGCGAGGGCATGATGATGGCGGGCTACGGCCGCTTCCGCGTGGTCTCCATCGACTACCGCATGGCGCCGGATTTTCCGTTCCCCGCCGCGCTCGACGATTCCATCGCCGTCTGGCGCGCCCTGCTCGGGCAGAACGATCCGCGGAAGATGGCGATCTTCGGCGCCTCCGCCGGCGGCGGGCTGACGCTGGCCATGATCCTGCGCGCCAGGGCCGAGGGCCTGCCGCTGCCGGCCGCCATCGCGCCGGGGACGCCCTGGTGCGACCTCACCGGCGAGGGGGATTCACGCCAGGCCAATGCCTATGTGGACAATGTGCTGGTCTCGAATACCGGCTGGGCCGGCGCGGCGGCCGGGCTCTACGCGAACGGGCGCGACCTGCGCGACCCGCTGATCTCGCCCGTCTATGGCGATTTCTCCGGCTTTCCGCCGGCCATCCTGACCACGGGCACGCGCGACCTGCTGCTCAGTGACACCGTGCGTGCCCACCGCAAGCTGCGGCAGGCGGGCGCGGAGGCCGCGCTGCAGGTCTTCGAAGGCCAGAGCCACGCGCAATTCCTCGATCCGAGCGTGCCCGAGACACTCGAAGCCTTCGGTGAGATTTCCGCCTTCTTCGACCGGCATCTCGCCTGAGGATCTCAGACGCCGTTTGGAAACTCCGGCGGCGGAGTTTCCAAGCGGACTCTAAGCCTTCGCGTGGCAGCTCGCGCCGTTGACCGACGGCGCCAGGTCGATGCCGGGATTGCGGTCGAAGAAGCCGCTCGGCATCAGCTTGAAGCCGGTGGTGATGCAGGGCTGCACCGGAAAGTCCTCGGGCCGGACGGTGTGGTGCAGGCCGAAGGTGTGCCAGACCACGAGGTCGGCGTTCTCGATCGGCCGGTCCTGCCGCACGATCTCCGAGATGTCGCCGCGCCCGTCGGAATGGTTCATGTACTCGCCGGCCGGATAGCGCTCCTCCGGGTCGAAGGGCGTGACCCAGAGGTGGTTCCGCGTGAAGGCCGCGCGCCGGCCGGAAGGTGAATCGGGCCGCAGGAAGGGCGTCACCGCATGGGTGGGCTCCAGCTTGTAGGCGGTGGGACGGCCGACCTGGTTGACGCGGTTCGGATTGATCACCTTCCAGCTGCGCATGCTCGCCGGCTCGATCCTGCGGCAGGCCTCCAGCTCGGTGCGGAGGACCGTCTCCTCCTCGAAGAAGGCGTTGCCGTAGGGGTTCTCCGGCCCGTCCTCCACGGCGCGCGTGTTGGACTCCACGACGGAATTGCCGGCGCCGTCCACCGCCATCTCCAGCCGCGCGCAGAAGATGTGCTGGTGGATCTGCCCCGCCACGCCGGGCATCACCTCGCGCGCGAATTTTCCGGGCTGGCCGGGCTCGCAGGCGACGGTGTTGATGATGCCGGTCGCCTTCACCTCGAACTGGATCATGCCGTCCGTGTGCAGGTACCAGTAGAGCGCGTATTCGTAGTTTCCGACGGTGCAGATGGTGGAGACCACCAGCCGCCGCGCCCGCCGCACCTCGGTCCGCTCCGTGCGGAAATCCCAGTGCTTCCAGAGCAGGCCGTGATCCTCCTCATGGATACAGATGGCGTTCTCGATGGTCATCACCTCGCCGGTCATGGTGCCGAGATGGGCGTCGAGATACTGGATGGAGCCCAGGCAGTCGCAGCCGAGCTTCAGCGAATTGGCCAGCTTGCCGAGCCCGTACTCGCCCACGTCGAAGACGTTCTTGCGGAAGTGCCCGCGCTCGGGGCTGCCATAGGGCACGACCATCTCCACCAGCGAGGCGCGGTGCAGGATGGGCCGCCCGTCGTAGCGGATGTCGTGGAGGGTCAGCGCCTCGCGCGCGTTGAAGCCGATCCGCAGGGACCAGCGGTCCCAGGTGAGGCAGCGGCCTGCCAGCGCGAAGCTCACGCCCTGCGGCTGCACCACGTCGAGCGGCTTCCAGGGATCGCGCGCGTGTTCGAGGAAATCATGGTCGTAGTTGGACTCGGCCATGGGGATCGGCGGGCCGCCATGATCGTCCACGCGGAGCACGGTGCCGGCGAGGATATCGACGACGGCGTTCAGCCCCTCGATGGGATGCGCATAAAAGTTCTCGTTCTCGCGCAGGCGGAGCCAGCAGAAGGTGTGCGCGAGGTGGCGGCCCTCCTCGCCCGGCACGCCGAAGCTGCCGGCGGACCAGGGATCCACGCAGACCTTTTCCACATCCTCGATGCCGCGCCTGCGGCAGGCCTCGGCGAAGCGCGGATCGTCGCGGACCACGCGCTCGATCATGAGGAACTGCTCGAGCTGGATGGTCGGCCGCGCGTCGGGCAGATGCCTGCGGGAGAGGATGCGACCCTCGTCCAGCGAGACCACCAGCCGCCAGACGCCCATCGCATCCGTGCGGAACAGGTTGGCGCGGGCATGGCGCGGCACGGGCGTTTCCGGCCAGGCGGCGAGCGCGGCCCTGTCGGGATCGAAGAGCTCCACCGTCTCGAAGAGCACGCCTTCCGAAAATTCCGGATCGGCGCGGATGATGGCGAAAACGGCCTGGAACTCGGCCGGCGTCAGCGGGTCCAGCGGATGCGCGGCCGCGACGGCTTTCGGGGCTGCCGCATGGCAGCAGGGCATGGCGTCGTTCATGGCTCGGCTCCTGATCGGGCGGCCGCGGTCGTGGCATTTGCGGCAGGCTGCGCCAGATGCCGCCGGCCGGGCAAGGGGAACGCGTCCGCCTGCCCGGCCGGGACCCGCGGCCGCGCGCTCAGACGCGCCACCAGGGCTTGCCGGTCTCCGCGGCGAGCATGTCCTCCGTCATTCCGATGTCCTGCAGCAGGTGGTCGTCGAGCTGAAGCAGCATGCGCCGGCTCCGGGCCCGGTCCTGCCAAAGCGCGAACTGGGCGAGCATATCCAAGATGATCACGATTCTGTCCTTTCTGGGTGTGCGTGGCGTATCGATGCGTCGTGCGTCGATCCCATCCTTTTGCCGCTTCACCCGCGTGAGGACTTGAAGGTCACCTTCCGGATTTCTGGAGATTTGCTTTTGATATGCAGATGACATGCAGAATTCCGACACTCGATGCTATGAAGGCTTGAGCGCGACCGGCCCAGGCGCGAGAATGATTGATGTCCTGGCCTCGGAGGCTGGGCGCCGTCGGAGATTCGGCAATGCTGCGCTTTGCCGGGCACGAGATCGACCTGGGCCGCAAGGAACTGCGCCGGGGCGATGAGCCCGTCCATGTCGAACCGCAGGTCTTCGACCTGCTGGTTCACCTGATCGAGAACCGTGGCCGCGTCGTCAGCAAGGACGAGCTGCTGGACGCGGTGTGGAACGGGCGCATCGTCTCCGAGGCGGCGCTGAGCAGCCGCATCAACGCCGCGCGCCGCGCGCTCGGCGACGACGGCGACCGGCAGGAGCTGATCAAGACCATCCACAAGCGCGGCTTCCGCTTCATGGGCGAGGTGACGGAGGCGGAGCCGGAGGCCGTGCCCGCCGCGGAGGCCGAAACGCCGACGCTGCCTCCCGTGCCGGGCGGCGAGTCCCGCAAGCCCTCGATCGTCGTGCTGCCCTTCGTCGACCTGAACCCGGATTCCGGCACCGAGTACTTCGCCTATGGCCTGACCGAGGACGTCATCCGGCTGCTGGCGCGCAACCGCTGGCTCGACGTGCTGAGCCGCCATTCCGGCGCCGCCTTCGGCGATCGGCAGGTGCCGCTGCGCGAGATCGCGGTGGCGTTGAAGGTGCGCTACCTGATGCAGGGCAGCGTGCTGAGGCGCGGCAGCAACGTGCGGATCGTCGCCGACCTGATCTGCGCCGAGACCGGCCGGCAGCTCTGGTCGGAGACCTACGACCTGCCGCTGATGGACATCATGCCCGTCACCGACGCCATGGCGCGGCAGATCGCGGCCGTGATGGAGCCCGAGCTCGGGCGCATCGAGCGCGAGCTCGCGATGCGCAAGCCGCCGGAGAACCTCGACGCCTGGGACAGCTACCAGCGCGGGCTGTGGAACCTCTGGGGCTTCACCCGGCCCAGCATGGACCAGGCGGAGGAGATGTTCCGCCAGGCCGTCGCGCTGGAGCCTGGCTTCGCGCGCGCGCATGGCGCGCTGTCCTACGTGCATCTCCAGCGCGCCTTCATCAGCCCGCCGGAGCAGCGGCCGAGGCTGCTGGCGGAGGCGATGCGCGGCGCGCGCACCGCCGTCGCGCTGGACGATCGCGACTGCATGAACCTCTGCGTGCTCGGCCGGGCGCATTGCATGCTGGGCCAGCACGAGGACGCGGTCGCCGCGCTCGAGCAATGCGTGGAGCTGAATCCGAGCTTCGCCCAGGGCTATTTCGCGCTGGCCTTCGCGCTCACCTGGTGCGGGCGCGAGATCGACGCGCTGGCGCTGGTGGAGCGCGCGATCGAGCTCAGCCCGCGCGACCCGCATCTGACGAGCTTCCACCACCTCCGCGCGCTCGCGCATTTCGCGCTGGGCGACCTGGAGGCGGCGGTGAGCTGCAGCCGGATGGCGATGCGCCTGCAGAATGCGAGCCACTGCACCTTCGCGCTGCACGCCGCGGCGCTCGGCCTGACCGGCCGCGGCGAGGCGGCGCGCGCGAGCGTCGAGGAGCTGCTGCGGCGCGTGCCGGACTACAGCTGCGCCTACGGGCGCACCGACCTCTTCTTCTGCCCGGACACGGCGGTCGTGGACCGCTTCGCCGAGGGGCTCGCGCTCGCGGGGCTGCCGGAGACGGCCGTGGTCGCGACGGCCAGCGGCACGGTGTAGGTCACGGCCGTTCCGGTGAGGCAGGTCTCGCCGTCGCCGTTGCGCACGATGGTCACGAGGTTGCAGATCGGCTTGTCGTCGCGCACCGAGGCCACCTCCACGCGCGCGACGATCTCCTCGCCGACGCGCACTGCCTTCACGAAGCGCCATTCCACGCCGAGGAAGACCGAGCCGGGGCCTGGCAGGTCCTCGGCCACGACGGCGTTCAGCAGGCCCGAGGTGACGCCACCCTGCACGATCAGCCCGGCGAAGGGCGTGGCGGCGGCCAGCTCCGCATCATAGTGCAGCGGGTTGCAGTCGCCGGTCATGGCGGAGAAGCGATGCACGTCCTCGAGGCTGGTGCGGCGCCGGCGCTCGGCGGCCTGGCCGGGCTTCGGCCTGCCCGCGGCGACGCCGTCCCAGCCGCTCATGGCACGTCCTCCCGGGGCACGTCCTCCCGGGGCGCATCCTCCCGGCAGGCCGGGCCCATCGCCAGCAGCTGCGCGACCTCCCGCTTCATGGCCATGTTCAGGTCCCGGTGCAGCGCCTTGAGCGCCTCCAGCTCCCAGCCGTAGCCGGCGATCTCGTCCGTCGTGTGGAAGAGCGGCAGCGACAGCTCGTCGCGCATGGCGGCGTAGTGGCCCATGTCGCCCCGCGCGACCGCGTCGGCGAGGAGGGATGCGTCCCGCAGCGCGTCGGTGATGCCATGCGCCGTGATCGGGTCCTTGAAGTAGCCGGCGTCACCGACCAGCGCCCAGCCCGGCCCATGGCACTGCCGCAGGAAGCCTCGCCGCCCGGCGAAGCTGCGCAGCGGCCCCTGCAACTCGGCGTCCGCGAGCTGGCGGGCCAGCTCAGGCGCCACCTGGGCGAGGATCCGGCGGAACTGCGCCTCGCGCCCTTCGCGCGGCGCGGCCTGGAAGTGCTCGGCCGGGGCCGAGACGAAGATGCAGTGCTGGCCGGCATTGGTCTCGATGCAGCCGGCGCTCGCGCCCTGGCGGTAGTGCCAGTGGTAGCCGCTGCGGGGCAGCCCGCTCCAGTAGCCGTAGGTGACGGGCGCGGCGTGCCGGCCACGGTGCAGCGTCGCGGCCTCGACCTGGCGCGCGACGCCGGAGCCGGCGCCATCGGCGCCGACCACGAGGGCGCAGGAGATGCGGGAGACCCGCCCCTCGGCATCCAGCAGGCTGGCACCGGTGACGCGGCCGCCCGACTCGCGCAGCAGCCCCACCATGTCGTGGCCGTGGCGGATCTCGGCGCCCGCCTCGACGGCGGCATCCACCAGCGCGCTGTCGAGCAGCGTCCGGCGCGGGGCGTAGAGCGCGTCGATGCCGTCCGCCGGGCGGAGGTCGACCGCGATCTCCTCCTCGCCGTAGTGGAAGGTGACGCGGCGCACGGCCGGGGTGCCGGCCTCGACGATCCGCGGCAGCACGCCCCAGCGATCGAGCAGCATCACGCCGCCGCGCATCAGCGCATGGGTGGAGAGCGTGTCCGTGCCGTAGCCGCCGCGGTCCACGGCGAGCACGCGCAGGCCTTGCCGGGCCAGCAGCAGCGCGGTCGCGGCGCCGGCGCAGCGCGCGCCCACCACCAGCGCGTCATAGTCGTTGCGAACGGTCATGATCCGTCTCCTCCGGGTCAGGCCGCGGCACGGCCGGGATTGGCGAGGTGGTCCTGGATGTCCTCGGCGAGCTCGGCCGCATCGGCGCCGACGCCGTCGAGGAAGTTCGAGTTGCGCCGCCGCAGGAAGCGCAGGCCGAGCGCGTAGAGGCCGGGCGCCGGCGTGATTCCGCCGCGATGCCGGATCTCGCCGGCGGCATCGAGCACGGGGACGTGCAGCCAGCCGTAGTCGCGCCGGTAGCCGGTGGCCCAGACGACGCTGCGGATGCCTTCGGCCGCGAGGTCGAGCTGCGCGGGCGATGGGTCGAGGGCGATGGGCGCGGGCCGCGCTTCCGCGGGCGCGCCATGCGCATCGGCGGCGAGGTCGATCCGGTCTAGCAGCCGGTCGAGGCTGCGCTGCGCGGCTGCCGTCGTCTCGGCGAGGTCGTTCCGCAGATGCAGCACGCCCGCGGCGAGGCCCGCCACCCGCCCCACCACACGCAGGCCGAGCGCATGCAGCGTGCCGAGGTCGATATCCCGCCCCTCCGGCGATCCGACGAGCTGGAAGGAGGGCTGCATGCGGGCCAGGGCCAGGTCGCGGTCGGGATCGGCCGGCTCGGCGAGCAGGCCGATGCGGTCCATCCAGTCCATGATGTCACGGTCGCGGTAGCGCCGGGGCAGGCGGACATGGCGTCCGGCGGAGAGGGTCACGGGCCGGCCGGAGCGATGCAGCTCCTCGGCGATCTGGGCGCCGCTGGCGGAGGCGCCGACCACCAGGACGCCGCCCTTCGGCAACTGCGAAGGCCGCTTGTAGCCAGCGGCGGTGATCTGGCGGATCTCCGGCGGCAAATCCGCGGCCATGGCCGGCACGCAGGGCACGTCGCACTGCCCGGTGGCGATCACCACGGCGGACGCCATCCAGGTGCCGCCGCTCGCCTCCACGCGGTACCCGCCGGGGACGCGGCACAGGGAGCGCACGGTCTGGCCCGTCATGACCGGCATGCGCGCGGCGTAGGATGCCAGGAAGGCGACGACCTCCGGCATGGTCATGTAGCCCTCCGGCTCCGCGCCGGAATAGGCATGGCCGGGCAGCCGGCTCATCCAATTGGGCGTGAGCATCCGGAGCGAATCCCAGCGCTCGCTGCGCCAGCGCTCGGCGACGCGGCCGCGCTCCAGGACGACGTGTTCGATCCGCCGGGCGGACAGGCAGTGGCTCATGGCGAGACCGGCCTGGCCCGCGCCGATGATGATGGCATCGGTGTGCAGCATGGCGTCCGTTCCCCGGAGTGAGGCGCCGGCGGCCTTCCGGCCGCCGGCCGCGCGGTCAGCGCTCGACCACGACGTCCACGGGGCAGCCATTGGTCAGCGCGTCGAAGACGGCGGAGCGGGCGCGGGCCTGCTCCACGATCTGCGCCAGCTTCTCGGCGGGCGCGTCGCCCTCGATGCGGAAGTTCACGCGGATGGCGCCGAAGCCGTTCCGCACCTGGTCCGAGAGGCCGAGGATGCCCTGCAGGTCGATGTCGCCGACCACGCTGCATTCCACCTTGCTCAGCACGACGCCGCGCGCCGAGGCGATGTTGGCGATGCCGGCGGTGAGGCAGCCGGCCAGGCCGTGCAGCAGCCATTCCACCGGCGTCGGGCCGTTGTCCTCGCCGCAGAGCACGGCGGGGTGGTCGGAATGCGCCTCGACGGCGGCCTTGTGGGTGTGCTCGCCGCCGGCGCCGGAGAAGCCCAGCATGGTGCCGCGCATATGCGTGCCGACCATCCACTGGCCGTTCGCGCGGAATTGGAACTTCGCGAGCTCCCGCTGGCCGGCGACGGCGTCGATCGTGGCGAGGAGGGCGGGGGTGTTCACGCCGTTCATGGCCACCGGGGGCTTCCGGGGCTTGGCGGGGGCGTCGAGGGTCGCGGTGTCGGTCATGGTCTCTCTCCAGGGTTGGCGTCCCGCCGTGCCTGAAGGGGCCGTGGAACGTGGCCGGAGCTTTAGGAGGCCCGGCACGCCCTTGCTTGGAGAGGAGCTTGCGGAAAGCTTGGGAAAGGCTGGATTTCAGCCCTTCCAGAGGTTCAGCGCCGCTGGCTCCGCGGATCGAGCGCGTCGCGCAGCCCGTCGCCGACCAGGTTGAAGGCCAGCACCACCAGGAAGATCGCCAGCCCGGGGAAGATGGCCAGCCACGGCGCGCCCTCGATGAAGCGCTGCGCCGAGTTCAGCATGCTCCCCCAGGAGGGCTGCGGCGGCTGCTGGCCGAGCCCCAGGAAGCTCAGCGAGGCCTCGGCGATGATGGCCTCGGCGATGGCCAGCGTCGCCTGCACCAGCAGCGGCGGGACGATGTTGGGCAGCACGTGCATCACGCCGATCCGCCAGAGCGGGTTGCCGAGCGCGCGCGCCGCCTCCACCCAGTCGGTGCTGCGGGCCTCCAGCGCCATGCCGCGTGCGAGCCGCACGAAGATGGGCGAGGCGGAGACGGCGATGGCGATCATCGCATTCTCCAGCGCCGGTCCGAGGAAGGCGGCCAGCGCGATGGCCAGGATCAGGAAGGGGATCGACAGCATCGCATCGGCGATGCGGCTGATGACGATGTCCAGCCACTTGCCGCCGAGCCCTGCGAGCAGGCCGACCGGCACGCCGATCAACACCGCGCCGCCGACGGCGATGACGCCGGCCATCAGGCTCGCCCGCGCGCCGAAGAGCACGCGGCTCAGCACGTCGCGGCCGTTCTCGTCGGTGCCGAAGAAGTGGGCGAGCGAGGGCGGCTTGCGGATGCGCGACCAGCTCGTCTCCAGCGGGTCGAAGGGCGCGATCCAGGGCGCCAGCAGCGCGGCCGCGACGAAGACGATCACCACGATCAGCCCGAACATGGCGAGCTTGTGCTGCAGGAAGCGCCGCAGCGCGCGGCGGGCGGGGCTCTCGCCCGTCTCGATGGCGATGCTTCCCGTGGTCTGGGCGGCCGTCGTGCTCATGCCGTGCGCAGCCGCGGGTTGATGGCCATGTAGAGCAGGTCCGCGACCAGGCTCAGCAGGATGAAGATCAGCGCCGTCGCCATCACCACGCCCTGTACCACCGGGTAGTCGCGGTTGAACACGGCGTCCACGACGAGCTTGCCGAAGCCGGGGATGGAGAAGATCTGCTCGGTCAGCACGGCGCCGGCCAGCAGCCGGCCGAACTCGATGGTGCCCAGCGTGACCACCGGGATCAGCGCGTTGCGCAGCGCATGCTTGGCGACGACGACGCGCTCGCTCAGCCCCTTCGCGCGCGCCGTGCGCACGTAGTCCTGGCTCAGCGCGCCCAGCATCGCGGCCCGGGTGTGGCGCATCAGCACGGAGGCGACGCCAGTGCCGAGCACGAAGGCCGGCATGATCGTCGTCTCCAGGCTCATCAGCGGGTCTTCCCAGAGCGGCACGTAGCCGCTGGGCGGCAGCCAGCCGAGCTGCACGGAGAAGAACAGGATCATCATGATCCCCAGCCAGAAGTTCGGCGTGGAGATGCCGAAGAGCGCGATGCCGTTGATGACCCAGTCGGCGGGGCGGTCGCGCCAGACGGCGCTGAGCACGCCGCAGGGCACGCCGATGACCACGCCGATGATGAAGCTCATGGACGCCAGCTGGAAGGTGACGGGCAGCTTCTCCAGGATGAGCTCGCCGACCGGCAGGCGGATGCGCCAGGAGAAGCCGAGATCGCCGTGCAGCGCGCGCCAGATCCAGTGGAGGTACTGGTGCACCAATGGCTGATCGAGCATCAGCTCGGCGCGGATCTGGGCGAGGACTTCGGGGTCGCCGCGCTCCTCGCCGGCGAGGATCAGCGCGGGGTCGCCGGGCATGAGCTGCTGCAGGGCGAAGACGAGGATCGAGACGATGATCAGCGTGGGGATCACCTGGCCCAGCCGGCGGAGCAGAAATCCCCACATATCGGCGTCAGCCCTCGCCGCGGGCGGCTTCGTGCGCGGCGGCGAGCTCCGCGTCCTTCGCGGCCGCGCTCTTCACGCCCGGCAGCGCCGCGACGCGCTCGGCGAAGGCCACGAATTCCGGATGCTTCGGCACCAAGCCGAACATCATCGTCCAGCCGAGCGCGACGCCCCAGAGGATGTCGGCCGCGGTGAGGCGCTCGCCGAGCAGCCAGGGGCCCCTGGCGAGCTGGCCGCGCAGCGTGTCGATCACGGCGTCGTAGGTGCCGTAGGGGCTCATCGAGGCCGTGCCGGGATCGCGCTTCTGCGCGTGATCCACCACGGCCGGTTCGAAGGCCGAGCCGTAGAAGAACAGCCAGCGCAGGAAGGGGCCGCGCAGGGGATCGCCGATCGGCGGCGCCAGGCCGGCCTCGGGAAATCGGTCGGCGAGGTAGAGGAAGACGGCGCCCTGCTCAGTGATCAGCGCGCCGTCCTCCTCGATGGCCGGCACCTTCCCGAGCGGGTTGACGGCGAGATAGGCCGGCCGCCGGTTCTCGCCGGCGCGCAGGTCCATCGCGTGCAGCTCGTAGGGCACGCCCATCTGCTCGAGGAGCGAGCGGGCGCCGTTCGAGCGCGAGTTGGGGCAGTGGTGCAGCGTGATCACTGAAGGCGCATTCCCTGCAGGCGGATGATGCCGTCCGGCACGTTCACGTAGCCCTGCAGTCGCGCCGTGTGCACGACGATGTTCTTGCGGTGCCAGAGGTAGATGCGGTGGCGGTCCTGCCGCATCGCGATCTGCCAGGTCTGGGCATAGAGCTCGCGCCGCTTGGCGGGATCCTGCTCCAGCCGGGCGGCGTCGAGCAGGCGGTCCACCTCGTGATTGGCGTAGCGGCCGTCGTTCTGCGGGCCGCGCGAGTGGATGAAGCTCCAGGAGTTGCCGTCCGGGTCCACGCGGCCCGACCAGCCCAGCAGGTACAGCTCGAAATCGCCGCGCTGCGCGGCTTGGAGGCTGCTCGCGAATTCCATCGTGTTGATGCGCAGGTCGAAGCCGGCCTCGCGCACCATGGCCTGGATGACCTCGCCGGCCTGGCGCAGGTCCGGGCTGTTGGTGACGGTCATCTCCACGCGCAGCGGCGTGGTGACGCCGGCCTCGCGCAGCAGGGCGCGGGCGCGCTCGAGGTTGCGCGGCTCCGGCTGGAAGGCCGCGACGTGGAAGGGGTTGGCCGGGGGCACGGGCTGGGAGGCGGGCGTGTACATCCCCTCATAGACGACCTGGTTCAGCGCGTTGCGGTCGATGGCCAGCTCGAAGGCCTCGCGGATGCGGGCGTTCTGGCCGATCGGCGTCTGCGAGCGCGCTCCGTTGCCGATGTTGAAGGAGATGGACTGGTAGCCGAGCTCGTCGCTGATGGAGACGCGCAGCCGGCTGTTGCGGCGGACCGCCGGCACGTCGTCGGGATCGACCGACTGCACCATCTCCAGCGCGCCGGATTGCAGGTTGGCCAGCCGCACCGTGCTGTCCGGGATGATCTGGTAGGTCACCCGGTTCAGGTGGATCGCCGCGGCGTTCCAGTATTCGGGAAAGCGCTCGACCACGATGCGGTCCTGCGCCACGCGCTCGACGAAGCGGAAGGGCCCGGCGCAGACGGGGCGGGTGCCGAAGTTGCGGCCGGCGGCCTCGGCGGCTTTGGGGCTCACGATCATGCCGGCGCGGTCGGTGAGCTGCGAGAGAAAGGGCGCCGAGGGCGCGCGGAGACGGATGCGGACCTTCAGCGGGTCCACGACCTCGACGGATTCGATCGTGTTGATCTCGCCTCGGCGAAAACTGCCCTGCAGGTTCATGTGGCGGTCGAGGCTGTAGCGCACGCTCTCGGCGTCCATCGGCTCGCCGTCGTGGAAGCGCACGCCCTCGCGCAGCGTGATGAGCAGGGTGCGCGGGTC
This sequence comes from Roseococcus sp. GW821-FHT12F05, assembly GCF_058806835.1. Taxonomy (NCBI): domain Bacteria; kingdom Pseudomonadati; phylum Pseudomonadota; class Alphaproteobacteria; order Acetobacterales; family Roseomonadaceae; genus Roseococcus; species Roseococcus sp. GW821-FHT12F05. Next base: position 25,221 of record NZ_JBXAQB010000005.1, on the reverse strand, counting down.
TTCCCACGTGTATCCGGTGGCGAGCTGCGGGACGATCTCCAGCCGCTCGTTGATGTCGAAGAGCTTGTCGCAGAGGCTCGCGAAGACGATGCGGCCGACGAAGGTGCGGGCCAGCGTCGGGTCCATGATGTCGGGGTCCTCGCGCAGGCCGATGCGGAGGTTCTGGGCGTTTGCAGCGTGGGGGGCGGCGGCGGAAAGTCCCAGCGCGGCACAGGCGGCGAGCAGCAGGCGTCGGATCATGCGATGGGCTCCCGGTTGGTCGAGAAGAAGCTTTGCAGGCGCGCGAGGCGGGCATCGGCCGCGGCCTCGCGGATGGGCGTCGCGGGGGGAAGGCTATCCTGGAAATGGCAGGCGGCGATATGCGCCTCGCCGACCAGCTCGGGCCCCTGTTCCGCGCAGAGCGCCTGCGCATAGGGGCAGCGCGTGCGGAAACGGCAGCCGGAGGGCGGCGCGACGGGGGAGGGGATGTCGCCCTCCAGCAGCTTCAGCACACCGCCCTGGCCGGGCACGGCGGCGAGCAGCGCGCGCGTGTAGGGGTGGCGCGGCGCCTGAAAGATCTGCTCCGCCGGCGCCTCCTCGACGATGCGGCCGAGATACATCACGGCCACCCTGTCCGCGATCTGCCGGACGACGCCGAGGTCGTGGCTGATGAGCACGAAGGTCAGGCCGAGGTCGCGGATCAGGTCGCCCAGCAGGTTCACCACTTGCGCCTGGACGGAGACGTCGAGCGCGGAGACGGGCTCGTCGCCGATGATGAGGCGCGGCTCGCTGGCCAGCGCGCGCGCGATGGCGATGCGTTGGCGCTGGCCGCCGGAGAATTCGTGCGGCCAGCGGCGCGCCAGCTCGGGACGCAGGCCGACGCGCTCCAGGAGTTCCGCGACGCGCGCGCGCTCGCGGCCGCGATGCAGCCTGTGGAGGATCAGCGGCTCGGTGATCGCGGCCTCGACGGTCATGCGCGGGTCGAGACTCGCGAAGGGGTCCTGGAAGATGAGCTGCATCTCGCGCCGCTTGGCGCGCAGCGCGGAAGGCCCTAGGGCCAGCACGTCCTCGCCGTCGAAGCGCAGCGTGCCGGAATCGGGCTCGAGCAGCCGCAGCGCGAGGCGGCCGAGGGTGGACTTGCCGCAGCCGCTCTCGCCGACGATGGCGAGCACGCTGCCCTGCGGCACGGACAGCGACACGCCATCCACCGCCCGCACCGCGCCGCGCTTCCGGCCGAGGCTGTCGCGGAAGGGGAAGTGCTTCACCATCCCGTCGAGTTGCAGGAGTGGAGTCATGCCGCGAGCGGCGCCCGATGGCAGGCCGCGAAGTGGTCCGGCGTGATCTCGCGCAGCGGGGGCGTGGTCGCGCAGACCTCTGCCGCGAAGGGGCAGCGCGGCGCGAAGCGGCAGCCAGGCGGCGGGTTGCGCAGGTCCGGCACCGTGCCCTCGATGGAGGCGAGGCGCGGGCGCTTGGAATCCAGCCGCGGCGCAGCGCCGAGCAGGCCGATCGTGTAGGGGTGCTGCGGCTCGGCGAAGAGCCGCGCGGCCGCCGTGCGCTCGGCGACGCGGCCGGCATACATGACCACCACCTCGTCCGCATGGTCCTGCACCACGCCGAGATCGTGGGTGATGAGGACCACGGCGGTGCCCGTCTCGCGCTTCAGCTCGTCGAGCAGCGCCAGGATCTGCGCCTGCACCGTGACGTCGAGCGCAGTGGTCGGCTCGTCGGCGATGAGCAGCCTGGGCCGGCAGGCGAGCGCAATCGCGATCATCACGCGCTGCCGCATGCCGCCGGAAAGCTGGTGCGGATACTGCTTGGCGCGCCGGGCGGCCTCGGGGATGCGCACGCGCTCCAGCATGGCGATGGCGCGGGCCATGGCGTCGCGCGCGGTCAGGCCCTCGTGCAGGCGCAGCGCCTCGGCCACCTGCTCGCCGGCCGTGAAGGCCGGGTTCAGGCTGGTCATGGGCTCCTGGAAGATCATCGCGAGCTCGCGGCCGCGCGCCTTGCGCTGACCCTCCGGCGTCAGCAGCTCGCCGGCCAGCCGGATGTCGCCCAGCCGTTCGGCGTTCTCGGCCAGCAGGCCGAGGATCGCCAGCGCCGTCGCGGATTTCCCGCAGCCGCTCTCGCCGACGATGGCCAGCGTCCGTCCCGGCTCGACGCTGAAGGAGACGCGGTCCACCGCGTGCAGCACGCCGCGGTCGGTGTGGAACTCGATGCTGAGGCGGTCGACCTCCAGGGCGTTCATCGCTTCGCCCGGGCCTCGGTGGCCGCCGCGATGACGGAACGGTCGAAGACGCCGGGATGGTCGGTGCCGGCGAGGAAGCTGCGGAAAGTGACGAAGCGCTCCTGCGCCACCGCATGCAGGCGGCGCAGCTCGGCGAGCGGATCGGGATGGTCGTCCACGCGGATGTCGAGGTCGGGATAGGGGTCCTTCGACGCCACCATCAGCGCGGCCGCCTGCTTCCCGCGCGCGTCGCCGCCGGCGGCCTCGCCGGCCTCCATGGCATGAAGCAGGCGGAGCGCCATCGGGAGGTGCGGCGCGGCGAGGAAGGCGGTCAGCGTGTCCCCGACCACATCAGGCCCGGCCAGCATGTTGCCGGCCACCGACACGTTCTCCGCCCGCACCGATCCGCACCAGGGCACGCAGGCCGCTCCGGTGTGCTGCGCGACGGCGCCGTCCGGACCGAGGATATGGAACTGCCGCGTGTCGCGCCCTGCGTCCCCGGCGATCAGCGCGTCCAGGATGGCCTGGGGCGCCTCGCCGGCGCGCAGCCGCTCCATCCCGCGGAGGCCGAGCATGGGATTCAGCAGCGCCTGCGAGGACAGCGCGCCCACGCCGCCCTCCACGCGCGGGCAGAGCGCGCCCACGGCGAAGAAGCGTGTCGCGATGGCGACGCCGAGCTCGCCGCTGCGGGGGTCGCGCGCCAGGAGGGACCAGGTCATGCCGCGCGACTGTAACCAGGACCGGCCGGGCGCAAAGGGGGGATTGGGCCGGCTTCGGCGCCTGCGGTCCCCCCGTGCCCCGCCCTTGGGCAGGCTTGCCCTATTCGGCGGCGGGGGTCAGCACGCCGCGGCGGACCTGGTCCAGCTCGATGCTCTCGAAGAGCGCCCGGAAGTTGCCCTCGCCGAAGCCCTGGTCGCCCTTGCGCTGGATCTTCTCGAAGAAGATCGGGCCGATCATCGTTTCGGTGAAGATCTGCAGCAGCCGCCCGCCAGAGGGCGAGCCATCCATCAGGATCCTGTTGCGCCGCATGCGCTCGATATCCTCGCCCGTATCGGGCAGGCGCTGCGGCAGCAGCTCGTAATAGGTGTCGGGGGTCTCCAGGAAGCTGACGCCATTCCCGCGCAGGCCCTCCACCGTCGCGTGGATGTCCTCGGTACCGAGGGCGATGTGCTGGATGCCCTCGCCGTTGTAGGCGCGCAGGTATTCCTCGATCTGCGAGCGGTCGTCGCTGCTCTCGTTGATGGGGATGCGGATCTGGCCGCAGGGCGAGGTCATGGCCTTGGACTTCAACCCCGTCAGCTTCCCCTCGATGTCGAAGTAGCGGATCTCCCGGAAGTTGAAGAGCCGCTCGTAGAAGCCGGACCAGGCGTCCATGCGGCCGCGGTGCACGTTGTGGGTGAGATGGTCGATGACCGTGAGGCCATGCGTCGTCGGATGCGGGTCCACGCCGTCCAGCCATCGGAAGTCCACGTCGTAGATGGAGCCGCGGTCGCCGTAGCGGTCCACGAAGTAGATCAGGCTGCCGCCAATCCCCTCGATGGCCGGGATATTCAGCTCCATCGGCCCGACGCGGCCATGGAAGGGCCGGGCGCCGAGCTGGATCGCGCGCTCGAAGGCCTGCGCCGCGTCGGCGACCCGGAAGGCCATGGCGCAGGCCGAGGGCCCGTGCACGCGGCCGAATCCCTGGGCGAAGCTGGCGGGCTCGGCGTTGAGGACGAAGTTCGTCCCGCCCTGGCGCCAGAGCGTCACGTCCTTGCTGCGGTGGCGCGCGACCTGGACGAAGCCGAGCCGCGCGAAGACTCGGCGCAGATGCCCGGTGTCGGGGCCGGTGAACTCGACGAACTCGAAGCCGTCCGTGCCCATCGGATTGGCGTCGCAGATGCGGCCGGCGATGTCGGTACGATCAGGAGGGACGTCCATGGAGGCTTCCTCGGTTGGCTGCGGCAAATGTCGCCCGGGGAAGCGAGTGAAATTCGCCGGATTCGGTGCCAGGATGCGGTCTGATGACAGGAATCCACCACGAAAGGCGCTTTCCATGGCGAAATCCACTCCGATCGCGCTGGATGCCGGGGATCGCCGCATCCTCCGCGCCCTCCAGCGCGACGGGAGGCTGCCCATCACCGCCCTGGCCGAGGAGGTCGGCCTGTCGGCCACCCCATGTCAACGCCGGGTGAAGCGCCTCGAGGAGGCCGGCGTCATCCGGGGCTACGCGGCGCAGATCGCGCCCGCCCGCGTGGGCCTGCCGCTCCAGGCCTTCGTGCAGGTCTCGCTGGAGAGCCACGCCGAGGAGGTCGTGGAAAGGTTCCACAAGGCCCTGGCCGCGCGGCCGGAAATCCTCGCCGCCTACACGATGAGCGGCGAGATGGACTACCTGCTTCACATCCTCGCGCCCGACATGGAGACCTTCGGCGATTTCGCGACGCGCGCCCTGCTGCGCCTGCCCGGCGTGAAGGAGACCCGCTCCAGTTTCGTGCTCGCGACACTGAAGGAACCGGGCGAAGTGCCCTTATGAGGAGAATCCCGTTGTTGCAGTGGCGTGCACCCGCTTCGTAACGTTGCTGCACCGCCGCATTCAGGAACCGCAAGAATGACGCCCGACCAGGTCACCCTCGTCCAGGACACCTTCCGCCAGGTCGTCCCCATCAAGGAGAAGGCCGCCGAGCTCTTCTACGCGCGGCTCTGGGAGACCGACCCCACCACCGTGCCGCTCTTCGCGAAGAGCGACATGGCGCTGCAGGGCCAGAAGCTCATGGCCGCGCTGGCCATGGTCGTCTCCTCGCTGAGGCAGCCGGAGAAGGTGGTTCCGGTGGCGCAGGACATGGCGAAGCGCCACCTCTCCTACGGCGTCACGCAGGCGCAGTACGGCAGCGTCGGCGCCGCGCTGCTCTGGACGCTGGGCCAGGGCCTCGGGCCGGCCTACACGCCCGAGGTGGAAGGCGCCTGGACCGCCGCCTACACGCTGCTCAGCAGGGTGATGATCGACGCCGCCTACGCGTAGCAGGCCTCAGCCGCCGGGCGCGGCCAGCGTCACCTGGATCCCGCGCAGCGCCGCCTTGCCGTCGGTGGTGCAGGCCTCCCCCGGGCCGGCCAGGACCGGCGCCTCCACGCCCTGGAACAGCCCCGCCACCCGGAGGCGGAACCCGTCCTGCAGCTCCGGCCGGAGCCGGACGGAAAAGCCGGTCAGCGCCTGCTGGGCATCGCCGGTGCCGATGATCGTCTTCTCGGACACCCAGTCGGTCCAGCCGCCGTCCGAGAGCCGGGCGCTGTACTCGAGCACCGGCGTGCGGCCCTGGACCACCAGGTAGAAGGCGCTGATGGGCTGCTGCGGCGGAGCGCTGCGGATGGCGCCCCCCATGCCCACCGCATGGTGCTTGCCGCCCAGATTCGCCGAAACGGCCACCGGCAGGCCCTTCGCCGTGCCGAGCTCGGCGAAGGGCTGAACCTGCAACGGCGGCGGCGCCTTCTGGATGACGCAGCAATGCCGCGCGAAGGCGATGGAATCCGCCAGCGGCGCATAGGTTCGCAGGAAGGCGTCCTCCTCCGCCCGCAGGTCGGCGCGCAGGCCCGACACCTTCAGGTCCACCAGCCGCTTCAGGTAGTCCACGCAGGAATAGGACGCGACGCCGCGGTACTTCTCGACATAGGCGCCGTAGTTCGTCTGCAGGTCCTCGACGATGTAGAAGCCGCCGCCCTTCACATGCGGCAGGAGCTGGCGGAGCGTGGTGATCTGGTGCTCCCAGAGATGCGAGCCGTCCTCCACCACGAGGTCGAAGGGCCCATGCCGCAGCGCGAGGTCGGTCAGATCCTGGATGTTCGACTGGTCGAGGATCTCGATGTGGATCCGGTCGCCGGAATAGGCCAGCACGGCAGGGTTGATGTCGGCGCCGACGATGGAGGCGTGCGGGAAATAGGCCAGCCAGGTCAGCAGCGACGCGCCGTTCAGCACCCCGACCTCGAGGATCTTCAGCGGCCGGTCACGCAGGGGAGCCAGGAAGGATTCGTAGAAGGAAAGGTAGTTGTGGCCGCTCGACGCCTTGTCCGTGCCGAAGCGAAGGCCGAGCGCGTCCAGGGAATCCTTGTCCTGCGTCATGCCGTCACAACCGCACGCGCAGCCAGTTGCCGATCTCTCCCACCAGCCCGCGGCGGAAGGCGAGCACGCAGAGCACGAAGATGGCGCCCTGGATCACCGTCACCCAGGCGCCGAACTCGGCCAGGTAGTTCTGCATGGTGATGATGACGGCCGCGCCCAGGAAGGGCCCGAAGATGGTGCCGAGCCCGCCCACCAGCGACATCAGCACGACCTCGCCGGACATGGTCCAGAACACGTCGGTGAGCGTCGCGATGCCGAAGACGATGGACTTCAGCCCGCCCGCCACGCCCGCCAGCCCGGCCGAGAGCACGAAGGCCATCAGCTTGTAGTCGTCCGTGCGGTAGCCGAGCGAGGTCGCGCGCGGCTCGTTCTCGCGGATCGACTTCAGCACCATGCCGAAGGGCGAGTGCACGATGCGGTGGATCAGCAGGAAGCCCAGCAGGAAGACGCCCGCCGTCAGCCAGTACATGTTGAGGTCGCGGCTGAGGTCCACGATGCCGAGGAAGTAGCCGCGCGGGATGGACTGGATGCCGTCCTCGCCGCCGGTGAAGGGCGCCTGCACGCAGAAGAAGTAGACCATCTGCGCGAAGGCCAGGGTGATCATGGCGAAGTAGATGCCCTGCCGGCGGATCGCGATCCAGCCGATGACGAGGCCGAGCGCCGCGCCCATGAGGCCGCCCAGGATGATCGAGAGCTCCGGCGGCAGCCCCCAGACCTTGGCCGCATGGCCGGTGATGTAGCCGCCCATGCCGAAATAGGCCGCATGCCCGAAGCTCAGCAGGCCGACATAGCCGATGAGCAGGTTGAAGGCGCAGGCGAAGAGCGCGAAGCACAGCAGCTTCATCAGGAAGACGGGGTAGAGGAAGAAAGGGCTGATCGCGAGGAAGGCGATCAGCAGGACGAAGGCGATGACCTGCGCCTGGGTGAAGCCGAGGAAGAAGGCTTCCTCGTTGCGGAAGTCGGTGCCGCTGAAGCCGCCGGGTGCCGCCATGGCTCAGGCCCTCCCGAAGAGGCCGGCGGGGCGCGCCAGCAGCACGATGGCCATGACCACGAAGATCACGGTGGAGGAGGCTTCCGGATAGAACACCTTGGTCAGACCTTCGATGATGCCGAGCCCGAAGCCCGTGATGACGGAGCCGAGGATGGACCCCATGCCGCCGATGACGACGACCGCGAAGACGATGATGATGAGGTTCGACCCCATCTGCGGGTTCACCGAGTAGATCGGAGCCGCCAGCACGCCGGCGAAGGCGGCCAGCGCCACGCCCGCGCCGTAGGTCAGCGTCATCAGCCGAGGCACGTTGATGCCGAAGGCCTGCACCAGCGCCGCGTTCTCGGTCGAAGCGCGCAGGTAGCTGCCGATCTTGGTCTTCTCGATGACGAGCCAGGTGCCGATGCACATCACGGCGGCGACGACGACGACCCAGCCGCGATAGACGGGCATGAACATGAAGCCCAGGTCCCAGGCCCCGGAGAGCTGGGGCGGGATGCGGTAGGGCAGGCCCGAGCTGCCGTACTGGTTGCGGAAGATGCCCTCGATGATGAGGCCGAGGCCGAAGGTCAGCAGCAGCCCGTAGAGATGGTCGAGCTTGTACAATCGCGCGATCATCGTGCGTTCGAGGAGCACGCCGAAGAGGCCCACCAGCAGCGGCGCCAGGACCAGCGCCCACCAGTAGTTGAGGCCGGCATATTCGAGCAGCATCCAGGCCACGAAGGCGCCCATCATGAACTGCGCGCCGTGCGCGAAGTTGATGACGTTCAGCATGCCGAAGATGACGGCAAGGCCGAGCGACAGCAGGGCATAGAAGGCACCGTTGATCAGCCCGAGGAGCAACTGGCCGAAGAGCAGCGGCGCCGGGATCCCGAAGATATCGTCCATACGCGGTCTATCCTTTAGAGAGCGGGCCTTTAAAGAGCGGGGCCTCTGACGAGCGGGCAACCGCCCTCTTGCATCGGCCGGAAGGCATCCTCGGCCGCGGTGGTGGCGACGGTGTTGTAGTAGTCCCAGGGCCCGCGCGATTCCTCGGGCGACTTCACCTGGAAGAGATAGGCGGGGTGCAGCTTGCGGCCGTCCTCGCGCAGCCGGCCGGGACCGAAGGCGTCGTCGTCGGTCGGCATGTCCTTCATGCGGGCGATGACGGCGGCGCCGTCCAGCTCGGCGTTGGCGGGGCCGAGCGCGGCAGCCGCCTTCAGGTAGTGCGCGACGGCGCTGTAGCAGCCCGCATGCACCGCCCCCGGCATGGTCCGGTGCGGCATGCGTGGCTGCACGCGCGCGGCGAAGGCGCGGGTGCGATCGTTCAGGTCCCAGTAGAAGCTTTCCGTCAGCAGCAGCTCCTGCGCGGCGCGCAGGCCGAGCGCATGCACCTCGCTGAGGCTCATCAGCAGGCCGACGAGGCGCATGCTCCGGCTGACGCCGAACTCCCGGGCCTGGATGATGCAGTTGGCGGTATCGGTGCCCGCATTGGCGAGGCCCAGCACCTTGGCGCGCGAGGCCTGCGCCTGCAGCAGGAAGGAGGAGAAGTCGGTCGTCGCCGGAAAGGGGTAGCGCACCGAGCCGAGGACGCGGCCGCCCTCGGCCTCGACGAATTGCGTGACGTCGCGCTGCAGCACCGTGCCGAAGGCGTAGTCGGCCGTGACGAAGAACCAGCTCCCGCCGCCCGTCCGCGTCACGGCCGCGCCGGTGCCCTTGGCGAGCATGTAGGTGTCGTAGGCCCAGTGCGCCGTGTTGGGCGAGCAGGCGGCGCCGGTGAGCTCCGTGGAAGCGGCACCGGAGTTCAGGAAGACCTTGTTCTTCTGCCGCGCGATACCGCTGACGGCGAGCGCGACCGAGGTGGTCGGCACGTCCACGATCGCGTCCACGCCCTGGTCGTACCATTGCCGCGCGATGGCCGAGCCGGTGTCCGGCCGGTTCTGGTGGTCGGCCTGGATCACCTCGACGGAGAGGCCGAGCGGCCCCGCGAAATCCGCCACGGCCTGCTGCGTGCAGACCACGCTCCCCATACCGGTCGGGTCGCGGTAGGGGCCCGACATGTCGGTCAGCACGCCGATGCGGAGGGTGCCGCCCCCCGGGGAATTCTGGGCCCGCAGCCGCGCGGCCGGCATCGCAGCAAGCCCGCCGAAGGCGGCGAGCAGATGTCTGCGGGGCGGGCTCATGGATCGGGTCCTCGGAGGGGTTGAAGGGAGGCGGCGCGGCTCTTCCGGCCGCTTCCGCCGGCAGGATCAGGTGCGGACGAAGGAGCAGCCGCCCTCGGCGAGCGGGCGGTAGGCCTCCTCGGCCGAGGTGGTCTGCAGCACCTTGTAGTAGTCCCAGGGGCCCCGGCTCTCGGCCGGCGACTTCACCTCGAGCAGGTAGACGGGCTGGATGCGGCGGCCGTCCTGGCGGATGGAGCCCTGGCCCATGGCGTCGTCGTCGGTCGGCATGGCCTTCATGCGGTTCACCGTCTCGATGCCGCTCGCCTTGGCCTGCGCCACGCCCATGTCGGCGACGGCCTTGAGGTAGTGCATGACCGCGCTGTAGCAGCCGGCCTGGGCCATGCCGGGGCGGAGCTGCCCGGGCATGGACGGCACGACCCGGCGCGTGAAGGCGCGCGTCCGGTCGTTGAGGTCCCAGTAGAAGCTCTCGGTGCAGACCAGGCCCTGCGCGGTCTCGAGGCCGAGGCTGTGCACGTCGGAGATGAACATGAGCAGCGCGGCGAGCTTGGTGCCGCGGCGCGTCAGCCCGAACTCGGCCGCCTGCTTGATCGCGTTGATGGTGTCGCCGCCCGCGTTGGCGAGGCCCACGACCTTGGCGCGGCTGGCCTGCGCCTGCACGAGGAAGGAGCTGAAGTCGGTGCAGGGGAAGGGCGCGCGCACGCCGCCCACCACGCGCCCGCCCGCGGCGCGGACGAAGTTCGTGGTGTCGCGCTCCAGCGCATGGCCGAAGGCGTAGTCGGCCGTGATGAAGTACCAGCTGTCGCCGCCCGCGCGCACCATGGCGCCGCCGGTCGACTTGGCGAGCATGTAGGTGTCGTAGGTCCAGTGGATGGTGTTGGGCGTGCACTGCGAGCCCGTGAGGTCCGAGGTCGCGCCCGAGGAGTTGATGTAGACCTTGTTCTTCTCCTTCGCGACCTGGTTCACCGCGAGCGCCACGGAGGAGGTCGGCACATCGATCAGCAGGTCCACGCCGTCGCGGTCGAACCATTGCCGCGCGACGTTGGAGCCGACGTCGGGCCGGTTCTGGTGGTCGGCCACCACGACCTCGACGTTGATGTTCTTCGCGGCGGCGCCGAAATCGGCGATGGCCTGCCGCACGCAGGAGACCGAGCCCGGGCCGTTCACGTCCCGGTAGATGCCGGACTGGTCGTTCAGCACGCCGATCTTGACGGTGTTGGCGGCCTGCGCCCGCGCGCGGCGGGCCGGCAGCGCGCCGAGGGCGGCGGCGCCGGCGGTTGCGCCCAGGAGGGCGCGGCGTTCGATCCTGCTCATTGGTCCAGTCTCCCTGTGAGGATGGGGCGGGCGGTCTATGCCGCCTCGCCCCGGTTTGTAGTCGTCTGCAGAACGGCCCGCCGGGGGCGGACCGGTCAAGTCTAGCGAACCAGCGCGCAGCCTCCCTGGGCGATCGGGCGGAAGGCCTGGTCGGCCGGGGTGGTGCTGAGCAGCTTGTAGTAGTCCCAGGCGCCGCGGCTCTCGGAGGGCTGCTTCACCTCGAAGAGGTAGGAGGGATGGATCTTGCGGCCGTCGGCGCGGACGCTGCCGGGGCCGAAGGCGTCGTCGTCGGTCGGCATCGCCTTCATCTTCGCGACCGTCTCGGCGCCGCTGGCCTTGGCCGCGGCCACGCCCATGTCGCCCACCGCCTTGAGGTAGTGCAGCACGGCCGAGTAGCAGCCGGCCTGCACCATCGAGGGCTTAGCGCCGCCCGGCAGCGCCAGGCGGGTGGAGAAGCCGCGTGTCTTGTCGTTGAGGTCCCAGTAGAAGGTCTCGGTGAGGACCAGCCCCTGCGCCGTCTGCAGCCCGAGCGAATGCACGTCGGTGATGAAGACCAGCAGCCCCGCCAGCTTCACGCGGCCGCCGCGCGTCAGCCCGAACTCGGCCGCCTGCTTGATGGAGTTGATCGTGTCGCCGCCCGCATTGGCGAGGCCCACGACCTGCGCCCGGCTCGCCTGGGCCTGCAGCAGGAAGGAGGAGAAGTCGGTCGTGCCCGGGAAGGGCGTCCGCACCTGGCCCAGGACCCGGCCGCCGGCGCCGCGCACGAATTCCGCGGCGTCGCGCTCCAGCGCGTGGCCGAAGGCGTAGTCGGCGGTGATGAAGAACCAGCTCTGCCCGCCCGCGCGCACCATGGCGCCGCCGGTGGAGTTCGAGAGCATCCAGGTGTCGTAGGTCCAGTGGATGGTGTTGGGCGAGCAGGCGCTGCCCGTGAGGTCCGAGGCCGCGGCGCCGGAATTCAGGAAGACCTTGTTCTTCTCGCGCACGATGGTGTTGACCGCCAGCGCCACCGAGCTCGTCGGCACGTCGATGATCGCGTCGACGCCGTCGCGGTCGAACCACTGCCGCGCGACGGTGGAGCCGACGTCGGGCCGGTTCTGGTGGTCGGCGGAGACGATCTCGACGGTCACGCCGCGCTGGGCGATCCCGCTCTCCTGCACCGCCTGCTGCACGGCCTTCAGCGAGCCGGGGCCGGCGAGGTCGCGGTAGAGGCCGGACATGTCGGTGAGCACGCCGATCTTGATGGTGTTCGCCTGCGCGCGCGCCTTGCGCGACAGCCCGCCCGCGAGGGGGGCCGCGGCGGCGGCGGAGAGAAGGGTACGGCGTTGGATGGACATCAGCTCGTATGCTCCGTTGCGGCGTCGGTGTTCAGACGCTGAGGTATTCGTTCAGGCGGTCCAGCGAGGAGGTCAGCTCGGCGTTCGGCACCATGTCCATCACGCGGCCGTGCTCCATCACGTAGTGCCGATCCGCCACGGTCTGGGCGAAGCGGAAATTCTGCTCGACGAGCAGGACGGTGAAGCCGCGGGTCTTCAGCTCGCGGATGGTGCGGCCGATCTGCTGCACGATGACCGGGGCGAGGCCCTCGGAGGGCTCGTCCAGCAGCAGCAGCTTCGCGCCGGTGCGCAGGATGCGGCCGATCGCCAGCATCTGCTGCTCGCCGCCCGAGAGCTTGGTGCCCGGGCTGCGCGCGCGCTCCTTGAGGTTGGGGAAGAGCGTGTAGATCTCGGACACCTCGAGCCCGCCGGGCCGGAGCGTCGGCGGCAGCATCAGGTTTTCCGTCACGTCCAGCGAGGCGAAGATGCCGCGCTCCTCCGGGCAGTAGCCGATGCCGGTGCGGGCGATGAGGTCGGATCGCAGCCCGATCAGCTCCGTCCCCTCGAATTTGATCGAGCCCGCGCGGCGGCCGACGAGGCCCATGATGGCGCGCAGCGTGGAGGTCTTCCCCGCGCCGTTGCGGCCCAGCAGGGTCACGACCTCGCCCTCGGCGATCTCGATGTCCACGCCATGCAGGACGTGGCTCTCGCCGTACCAGGCCTCCAGACCCTTGATCTTCAGCATGGGGTCAGACATTCAGCGCGCTCTCCGGCACGCCGACGCTGGCGGGATCGGTGCCGAGATAGGCGGCCTGCACGTCCGGGTTGCGGCTGACGGCCGAGTAGTCGCCCTCGGCCAGCACCTCGCCGCGGGCCAGCACGGTGATGCGGTCGCAGAGGCCCTCGACCACCTTGAGGTTGTGCTCCACCAGCAGCACCGTCCGGCCGGCCGAGACGCGCTTGATGAGGGTGACGATGCGGTCCACGTCGTCATGGGTCATGCCGGCAGTGGGCTCGTCGAGCAGCATCATCACCGGCTCGAGCGCCAGGGTGGTGGCGATCTCCAGCGCGCGCTTGCGGCCGTAGGGGAGCTGGCCGGCCTGCAGCCCGGCATATTCGCTGAGGCCCACATCCTCCAGCAGCTCGCGGGCGCGGGCGTCGTACTGCTTCAGCGCCGAATCCGAGCGCCAGAAGTCGAAGCTCGCGCCCCGGGCGCGCTGCAGCGCCAGGCGGACGTTCTCGAGGACGGACAGATGCGGGAAGACGGCGGAGATCTGGAAGGAGCGGACCAGGCCCAGCCGGGCGACCTCGGCCGGCTTCATGTTGGTGATGTCGCGGCCGTCATAGGTGATCCTGCCGCGCGTCGGCTGCAGGAATTTCGTGAGCAGGTTGAAGCAGGTCGTCTTGCCGGCGCCGTTGGGGCCGATCAACCCGTGGATGCTGCCGCGACGGATGGAGAGGTTCACGTTCTGCACGGCGAGGAAGCCCAAGAACTCCTTGGTCAGCCCCTGCGTCTCCAGGATCGTATCGCTCACTTCGGTCCGGTCCCCCTTGGAAGTTCCCTCGACCGGTTCTGATCCGGCCTTGCCCACCTGTATGGCGAGGCGGGAAGAGGCTTGCAAGCTTTCGCTCACGGCCTGTCCGGATCGAATTGAACCGGACATCTCGGCGCATCGAGCGCGATCCGCCGAGGCGGATAGCCCAGCCGGTGAATCGCCCTCGCGGCGCCTAGCGCAGCCCGTCCTGGCCGGCGATCTCGCCCACCGTCAGGCCTCCCACGCGGGGCAGGGGACGGCCGCCGGTGGTCAGCGCCAGGCAGACCAGGATCTCGTTCCGCATGGGCGCGTCGGTCACCCGGGCCTCGATCGCGTCGTAATGGCTGCGGACGAAGGCGGCGTCCTTGTGGCCGAGCGGGATGTCGATGGTGCTGCCCGGCCCGCCGCGCTTCTTCGCCGAGGGGATGAGCGCCGGCCCCTTGCCCAGCGCGGCCCGGATGGGGGCACCGAACTTGGGATGCAGGATGGCGGCGGCGTGCTCCAGCTCGCCGGCCTCGCCGACGATGGCGGCCTTGCCGAAGCTGTGCAGCTCCGGTCCCGGGACGCCGAGCACCGCGATGGCACGCTCGGCCAGCAGCGCGCCGAGCTTCTCGCCGGTCTCGACCAGCTCGCTCAGGTCGTCGAAGTAGCGGCCGGCGAAGGGGTTCTCGATCACCGCCATCGCGACGGCGCGGCGGATGGACGGCGTCACCGGGCGGCCCATTTCGAGCAGCGTGTCCTCGACGGTGACGAGCAGCTTGCGGATGATCATGCGGTGACCTCAGGGATGCGGGCGGCGGAAGGGGTGTTGCGGCAGCGGCCCATGCGGACCTCGCCATCGATCCTGGCCAGGAGGGCTTCGCCGGCAGCCGTGCCGGCGCGGCCGATGGGAGCATCCGCAGCGATCTCGCCCGGGAAGACCAGTCCCGGGCCCTTCACCAGCACCCTTGTCATCGCGGGCTCCCTTCGGATCGATCTCAACAAAGAGGCGAGAGGCGGCGCCATTTGGCGCAGCCTAGTTTCCCATTGAGCGGCACGCCAAGGGGCATCAAAATGACACCTCCTTTGGGGAGTCCTCCGGCTTGGGCGCTTATGTTCGGCCGCGCGAGCTGCGCGCGGCGCTGGAAGTGCTGGCAGGGAGTGATTGCCAGGTGATCGCCGGCGGGACCGACATCTTTCCCGCGCGGGCGCATGCGGCGGCCTGGGGCGCGCCGCGCGAGGCCGACGTCCTGGACATCACGGCGATCGAGGGATTGCGCGGGATCTCGCGCGAGGGGGACGGCTGGCGGATCGGCGCGGCGACGAGCTGGGCGGCCCTGCGCGACGCCGATCTGCCCCCGGGCTTCGACGCGATGCGCGAGGCGGCGCGGCAGGTCGGCGGGCGGCAGGTGCAGGCGCGTGCAACCATAGGTGGAAATCTCTGCAACGCCTCGCCGGCGGCGGACGGGGTGCCGCCGCTGCTCATGCTGGACGCCGGGGTGGAGCTGGCGAGCCTCCGTGGAACACGGCGGCTGGGCCTGGGCGAGTTCATCCTCGGCAACCGGCGCACGGCCCGCGCGAGGGACGAGCTGCTGGTCGCGATCCATGTGCCCGAGGCGATGGCGCAATCGCCCTCAATCTTCCTCAAGCTGGGATCGCGGGCGCATCTGGTGATCTCCATCGTGATGGTCGCGGCGAATGCGGCGGGGCGCGTGGCGGTGGGCTCCTGCTCCGAGGTCGCGCGGCTGCTGGACGGGCGCGGGCTCTCGCCGATCGACGACGTGCGCGCGACGGCCGGCTACCGGCACCTCGCCGCAGCTGAGCTGGTGGCTCGCGCGCGGGAACGGCTCGCCGCATGACGTCGCTCTCCGTGAACGGTGTGGCGCGGCAGCTCGACCTGCCGGGCCAGGTCCGGCTGGCCGATGCGCTGCGGGATTCGCTCGGGCTGACGGGCACCAAGATCGGCTGCGACGCCGGGGATTGCGGCGCCTGCACGGTGCTGGTGGACGGCGCGCAGGCCTGCGCCTGCCTGGTCCCGCTCGGGCAGTGCGAGGGCGCCGCCGTCGAGACCGTCGAGGGGCTGGCCCAGACCGACGAGGGCCGCGCGCTGATGGCGCGCTTTCACGCGCATGGCGCGGCGCAATGCGGCATCTGCACCCCCGGCATGCTGATGGCCGGGACGGAGCAGCTGCGCCGGAACCCCTCGCCCTCCGAGGCGGAGGTGGAGGAGGCGCTGGGCGGCGTCCTCTGCCGCTGCACGGGCTACCGGCGGATCATCGACGCGATCCGCGGCGTCGATGCCGCGGCGGAAACCGGCGGCGTCGGCGCCCGGCTGCCGCGCGTGGACGGCGCGCCGAAGCTGGACGGGAGCGAGCGCTACGGCGCCGACCTCGCGCCGGCCGATGCGCTGTGGATGCGCGCGATCCGCAGCCCGCACGCGCATGCGCGGTTCGTGCTGGGCGATCTGGAGACCTTCCTCGCCGCGCATCCCGGGCTGCGCGCGGTGCTGACGGCGAAGGATGTTCCGGGCCGCAACGGCTACGGCATCTATCCGCATATCAAGGACCAGCCGGTCTTCGCGGAGGGGCGCGTGCTCTACCGCGGCGACCCGGTCTGCGCCGTGGTCGGCACGCGCGAGGCAGTGGAAGCGCTGCGGTTCGAGGCCTTGCCCATCGCCTGGGATATCCTGGCGCCGCTCACCGATCCGCTTGCGGCGCTGGAAGCCGAGGCGCTGCACACGCAATTCCCGGACAACGTGCTCACCACCGGCTTCGTGCGCCGCGGCGATGCCGGGGCCGCGCTGAAGGGCTGCGCGCATGTCGCCGAGGGCGAGTGGCGAACCGGCTTCGTCGAGCACGCCTATATCGAGCCGGAGGCCGGCTTCGCGCGCCGTGTCGGTGGCCGCATCGAGGTGTGGTCCAGCACCCAGGCCCCAGGCATGGACCGCGAGGAGGTGGCCGGCGTGCTCGGCCTCTCCATGGACGACGTGCGCATCATCCCCTCGGCCTGCGGCGGCGGCTTCGGCGGCAAGCTGGACGCCGGCATCCAGCCGATGCTCGCCGTCGCGGCCTGGGTGATGGACCATCCTGTCCGCGCCATCTGGTCACGGACCGAGAGCATGGCCGCCAGCACCAAGCGCCACCCCGCCCGCATCACGGCCCGTGCCGGCTGCGACGCGGAAGGCCGGCTCGTCGCGCTGGATTTCGAGGGGATCTACGACACCGGCGCCTATGCGAGCTGGGGCCCGACCGTCGCCGGCCGGGTGCCGGTGCACGCGACCGGCCCCTACCGCGTGCCGCATGTCCGCGCGCGGGCGCGGGCGGTGCACACGCACCAGCCGCCCGCGGGCGCCTTCCGCGGCTTCGGCGTGCCGCAGGCGGCGATCGCGCAGGAGATGCTGTGGGATCGGCTGTCCGATGCCAGCGGCGTGGATCGGCTGGAGTTCCGGGTCCGCAACGCGCTGGTCGCCGGCGACACCACGGCGACAGGCCAGCTCCTGGAACATTCCGCCGGCCAGCGCCTGTGCTTCGAGGCGTTGCGGCCGGCCTGGGCCGCGCTGCGCAGGCAGGCCGCGGAACGCAACGCGGCCAGTGGCGTGCTGCGCCATGGCGTGGGCGTGGCGGGCATGTGGTACGGCATCGGCAATACCGGCATGTCCAACCCGTCGGAGATGCGGATCGTGCTCGGCACGGACGGGCGGATCACCTTCTTCAACGGCGCGGTGGACATCGGCCAGGGCAGCAGCACGGTGCTCATGCAGATCGCCGCCGAGACGCTGGGCCTGCCGGTCGCCGCCCTCGGCCATGTGAACGGCGACACCGCGACGACGCTGGATGCCGGCAAGACCAGCGCCTCCCGCCAGACCTTCGTCAGCGGCCGCGCGGCGCAGGAGGCGGCGGCCGACCTGCGCGAGAAGATCCTGCGCGGCAGCAACGGCCAGCTCGGCTGGGATGGCGCGCTGACGCTGGACGGCGCGCCCTTCCGGCCCGCGGAGCCCATGGAGGGCCATGGCCGTTTCGACCCGCCCACCGTGCCGCTGGATGCGGACGGCCAGGGCGTCCCCTACGCCACCTATGGCTTCGCCGCGCAGCTCTGCGCGCTCGCCGTGGACGTGAAGCTCGGCACGGTGAAGCTGGAGCGCTTCGTCGCCGCGCATGACGTGGGCCGCGCCATCAACCCCACTCTGGTCGAGGGCCAGATCCATGGCGGCATCGCCCAGGGCATCGGGCTGGCGCTGATGGAGGAGTACATCCCCGGCCGCACCGAGAACCTCCACGACTACCTGATCCCGAGCTTCGGCGACGTGCCCCCCATCGACTGCATCCTCATCGAGGAGCGCGAGCCGCTCGGCCCGTATGGTGCCAAGGGCGTGGGCGAACCGGCCCTCGTCGCGACCGCGCCTGCCATTCTTTCCGCCATTCGCGACGCCACCGGGGCCGAGATCCACCGGATTCCCGCCTTGCCCCACCGTGTGCTCGAAGCGTTACACTCCCTGTCTCCCATGACCGCAGCGGCGAAACCCGCAAAGGTCTGAAGCGGAGGCGCAGAAGGGCCAAATGGTAGACCGCACCTCCATCTTCGGCGCCGCCGAGGCGGACGGCATCGTCCGCTGCGACGCCTGCCCGGTGCTCTGCCGCATCCGGCCCGGGCGCGCCGGCGCCTGCCACCGCTACGCCAACGACAACGGCACGCTGATCCGGACCGATCCGCTGGTCCTGCTGCGGCAGGCGGTGGAGGCGGGCGATCCGGTCATCCCCTTCCTCGATGCTTCCGAGGATTGGGACGGCGGCATCGCCCCGCCGGCGGAAAACGTCTTCGTCACGGCGATCGGCGCCGGCACCACCTATCCCGACTACAAGCCCGCGCCCTTCATCGTCAGCTCGCGGCACGCCGGCGTGGACACGGTGACGGTCGTGACCGAGGGCATCTTCAGCTATTGCGGGCTCAAGGCGAAGATCGACACCGACCGCCATCTCGGCCCGGAAGCCGCCCGCGTGATGCATGAGGGCGAGCAGATCGGCCATGTCACCACGGCGGAATACGGCTCGCAGATGCTCAGCATTGGCGGCGTCCGGCATCTGACGGGCGGCTCGAAGCGCGAGGGCAACGTGACCTGCGCGGCCATGCTGGCGCTCTGCCGCAAGGAGGCGATCGAGGTCGAGATCGAGGGCGGCTCGCGCCTGACCCTCCAGGCCGGCGCCGCGCCCATCGTGAACGGCGTGCCGGAAAGCCGGATGCGGGTCGGCTGCGGCTCGGCGACCATCGGCATCTTCGCCCAGCAATGGCAGGGCCATGTCGACGAGGTGATCGTGGTGGACGACCACATCACCGGCGTGCTGACCGAGCACCAGGCGGGAAAATGCCTGGACATGCGGCCCTCCGGCGTCCGCGTGCGGGGACGGCGCTCCACGCCAGGCCGGTATTTCCAGGTGGCGCATCCGGGGACGGGATGGGGCGGCACGGACATCTCGGACCCGCTGACCCTCATCGAGAGCATCGATCCCAAGCTGGCCTGGCCCGGCCTGCGGCTGCTGCTGACCAGCACGACCGGCGAGGACTCCCTTTATGTGGAGCTGGACGAGGCGCTGAAGCCGGTTCCGGCCCGGATGCCGAAGCCGGTCGCCGGCACCGTCGCCCGCATCGGCGAGAACTGCGAGCCGGCGCTGACCTCCATCCTCTTCATGGCCGGTGCCGGCGGCTCGCTGCGCGCGGGCGTCACGGAAAACCCCATCCTCCTGACCCGGAGCGTCCAGCGCGGCGACGTGCGCGTGACCATGGGGGGCGCGCCCTGCTATCTCTATCCGGGCGGAGGAATCACCATCATGGCGGATGTCCTGGCCATCCCGGACAAGGCCTTCGGCCACGTGCCGACCCCGGCCCTGGTCGCGCCCCTCGAATTCACCCTGCGCGCCGAGCTCTACGCCGCCCTCGGCGGCCATGTGGAGCAGGCGCTGAGCCTCCAGGCCCTGCTCGCCCAGTACGGCCAGGGGGCGACCAACGAGGCCTGGCCGCGGCAAAACCCCTGGCCGAGAGCGCCGGGATGAGCGGCGGTCCGCATTGGGAGCCGCCGCGCCGGGCCATGCTGCCGGACGGAAGGCTGCACCTGCAGGACGGGCCGATCGATCTCGTCATCGGGCTGGAAGGCGCCCGCGCCGCCATCCTGGAGGCGCGCGAGGCCGCCTGGCGGGCCCTGCATGGGGTCCTGGCCGCGCTCTCCGTGGAGCTCCCGCTGCTGCGCGCGCCGCTGCTCGGCCGGCTGCCGGACCTCCGCCACCCCGTCGCCCGCCGCATGGCCGAGGCCGCCTGGCCCCATCGGGCGCAGTTCGTGACGCCCATGGTGGCCGTGGCCGGCGCCGTCGCCGAGCACGTGCTGCTCGCCATCGCCACCGTCCCGGGCCTGTCGCTCGCGCATGTGAACAACGGCGGCGACATCGCGCTCCACCTCTCGCCAACCAGCACGCTGAGGGTCGGGCTGATGGAGGGGCCGGAGGCGGCGGCACCGAGCGGCCTCGCCGTGATCCGGGCCGCCGACCCGGTGCGCGGCATCGCGACCTCCGGCTGGCGGGGCCGGAGCTTTTCCCTCGGCATCGCCGACGCCGTGACCGTATTGGCGGAACGGGCCCCGGAGGCCGATGCGGCGGCCAGCATCATCGCCAATGCCGTGGATGCCGAGCACGAATCGGTGATCCGCCGCCCCGCGGAGAGCCTCGATCCCGACAGCGACCTCCGCGACCTGCCGGTCACCGTCGCGGTCGGCGAGCTGCCGCCGGCGCTGGTGGCGGAGGCGCTGGACCGGGGCGTGGCCTGCGCGGAAGCCCTCCTGGGACGGGGCCTGATCCTCGGCGCCTGCCTCCGCCTGCAGGGGAGGGTGCGGGTGGTCGGCGCGGCCGGGGTCCTGGCCGGACATGATGACGCCATCTTGTCCGGCTAGCCGGAACTTGTACGGCCCGAACGGGTTACGCCCGAGACCACGCCGGAAATAGATGCGTTGGACGGCTTTTGCGGTGGTGTCATCATCCGCGAAACGATCTAGCGTCGCACGGATGAGGAGACACAGATGAAGACGTTCGATCCGAGGCTTCGCCGCCGGCTGCTGGTCCTGAACCTGGCAGCTCTGGGTGGGGCCGCCGCCTCGGGCGACGCCTTCGCACAGGGATCCAAGTCGCGGCCCCAGCCGGCCCCGGCGCCGACTCCTCCGCCCAGCACCGGCCGCAGCGACTCCGACCCCAACGATCCGCCCGGCCAGGGCCGCGGCGGCAGCGGGGGTGGTGGCGGAACCAGCGATTCCGACCCGACCGACGAGCCCGGCCGGGGCCGCGGCGGTCGCCAGGGTCCGGGCACGGGCCAGAGCGACTCCGACCCCAATGACCCGCCCGGCCAGGGCCGCGGGGGCAGCGGTGGTGGTGGCGGCGGAACCAGCGATTCCGACCCGAACGACCCTCCCGGCCAGGGCCGCGGCGGCCGGGGTGGCGGCGGCGGTGTCACCGACAACGACCCGAACGACCCGCCCGGCCAGGGGCGCGGCCGGGGCGGCGGCGGTGGCGGCGGCGTCACCGACAACGATCCGAACGACCCGCCCGGGCGGGGTCGCGGCGGCTCGCGCCCGCAGACGCCCCAGGGCCCTACGGACAACGACCCGAACGACCCGCCGGGTCAGGGCCGCGGCGGCAGCGGCGGCAAGACCCGGCCGCGAAGCGGGATCAGCGACTCCGACCCCAACGATCCGCCCGGCCAGGGCCGCGGCGGCTCGCGTCCGCAGGCGCCCCAGGCTCCGCAGGGCCCGACGGACAACGACCCGACCGATCCGCCGGGGCGCGGCCGCGGGCCGAATCCGTCGCGGAAGATCTGAGGGTCCGACCCGGCGTCAGGCCGGGTCGAGCCGCTCCAGCGCGTCGCCCACCGAGACGCGCCCGCCCTCCAGCACCTCGGCCTGCACGCCGAGGTCGGCATGGCCGAAATTCTCGAAGAGGGTACGGGGCGGGCGCGCGTCGCGCTCGGCCGTGTCCGGGTTCACCTCGGTCGCCGGGCAGCGGACGATGCGCTTCCAGACCCTCAGCCGCGCCTGGCCGAGCTGGATCTCCCGGCCCATCAGGTCGAAATCGCCCCATTCGACCCCGCCCGACACATAGATATTGGCGCGGAAGCGCAGGGGGTGCAGCCGCATCCCGGCCGCCCGCTCCAGCGCGGCGAGGCTCGCCAGCGAGATGATCGAGACGGATTTCTGGGGGATGTCGGTGAAGTTGTAGCCGGGCGCGTCCACCAGCCGCAGGCGGCCGCGCGCCTCCTCGGCCATGAATTCCGTCATGTACGCCTCGACCTCGGCCCGGCCCTCCGCCGTCCGGATATCGGCGACCAGGGCATCGCCCTCGGGCTTGCGGATCACCAGATGGCCGGTCTTGGGGTCGTAGGCGGTGTGGAGCTTCACCAGCCTTGCATTGGCCGCGAGGCAGGCGAAATGCGTCTTGCGCATCCAGACCGGCGCCGCCGGATCGAAGGGGGCGTCCGCCTGGGCCAGGGCGAAGCGCCGGTCATGCGGCAGGCATTCGCCGGGGGAGAGCGTCACCTCCTCCATCGCTTCGGCCGAGAGGCCTTTCACCGGATAGCGATAGATGTGCTCGATGCGCATGACTTCTCCCTGGTCCTGTCTTGAATCACGGCATCCCCCGTTACCACAATGAGATCATGGATGCGCAGCCCGATTGGGGGCGCATCGCAAACCGTCGCCTCGAGGGGGACAAGAGACACAATGGACCTGGAAAAATTCACCGAACGCGCCCGCGGCTTCCTGCAGGCGGCGCAGACCATCGCCATCCGCGAGTACCACCAGCGGCTGACGCCCGAGCACCTGCTGAAGGCGCTGCTCGATGACGAGCAGGGCGCGGCCTCCGGCCTGATTGCTGCCGCCGGCGGCGACGTGAACGCCGTGCGCGGCGCCGTCGAGGCCGATATCCGGAAGATTCCCGCCGTGCAGGGCGGCAATGCCGGCCAGGCGCCGCAGCTCACGCCCGAGCTGGTCCGCGTGCTCGACGCCGCGCAGCAGGCCGCGACCAAGGCCGGCGACGCCTATGTGGCGCAGGACCGCATGCTGCTCGGCCTCGCCACGGCCGCGAGCCCGGCCCAGCAGGCGCTGAAGGCCGGCCGCATCACGGCGCCCGCGCTGGAGGAGGCCATCACCCGCCTCCGCAAGGGCCGCAAGGTCGACGCGCCCACCGCCGAGGAGAGCTTCGACGCGCTGAAGAAATACGCGCGCGACCTCACCGAGGCGGCGCGGGCCGGCAAGCTCGACCCCGTGATCGGCCGCGACGAGGAGATCCGGCGCGCCATCCAGGTGCTGGCACGGCGCACCAAGAACAACCCTGTCCTGATCGGCGAGCCCGGCGTGGGCAAAACCGCCATCGTCGAGGGCCTGGCGCTGCGCATCGCACGCGGCGACGTGCCCGAGGCGCTGAAGAACAAGCGCGTCATGGCGCTTGATCTCGGCGCGATGGTGGCCGGCGCCAAGTATCGCGGTGAATTCGAGGAGCGGCTGAAGGGCGTCCTCAAGGAAGTGGAAGACGCGGCGGGCCAGGTCATCATCTTCATCGACGAGCTGCACACACTGATCGGCGCGGGCAAGGCCGATGGCGCGATGGATGCGTCCAACCTGCTGAAGCCGGCCCTGGCGCGCGGCGAGCTGCATTGCATCGGCGCGACGACGCTCGACGAATACAGGAAGCACATCGAGAAGGATGCGGCCCTGGCGCGGCGCTTCCAGCCCGTCATGGTGGGCGAGCCGAGTGTGGCCGACACGGTCAGCATCCTCCGCGGCATCCGCGAGAAGTACGAGCTGCACCACGGCGTCCGGATCACGGACGGCGCGCTGGTGGCCGCCGCGACGCTGAGCAACCGCTACATCACCGACCGCTTCCTGCCGGACAAGGCGATCGACCTCGTGGACGAGGCCGCGAGCCGGCTGCGCATGGAGGTCGACAGCAAGCCGGAGGAGCTCGACGAGCTCGACCGGCGCGTGCTGCAGCTCAAGATCGAGCGCGAGGCGCTGAAGCGCGAGGAGGACCCGGCGTCCAAGGAGCGGCTGGTGAAGCTGGAGGCCGAACTCGCCGAGCTGGGCGAGAAGAGCGCCGCCATGACTGCCACCTGGGAGGCCGAGAAGGGGCAGGTGGTCGAGAGCCAGAAGCTCAAGGAGCAGCTGGATCAGGCCCGGACCGAGCAGGACCTCGCCGAGCGGCGGGGCGACCTGAACAAGGCCGCGGAGCTGCGCTACGGCACCATCCCGGCGCTGGAGAAGCAGATCGCCGAGGCCGGGCAGGGCGGGGCGAAGCTCGTCAACGAGGCGGTAACGGAGGAGGGCATCGCCGCCGTGGTGAGCCGTTGGACCGGCGTGCCCGTGGAGAAGATGCTTGAGGGCGAGCGGGCCAAGCTGCTCCGGATGGAGGAGGAGCTGCGGCGCCGCGTGGTCGGCCAGGAGGAGGCGCTGGAGGCGGTGTCCAAGGCTGTCAGGCGCGCCCGCGCCGGGCTGCAGGACCCGAACCGGCCGATCGGCTCGTTTCTGTTCCTCGGCCCCACGGGCGTCGGCAAGACTGAGCTGGTCAAGGCCGTTGCTTCGTTTCTATTTGACGACGACCGCGCCATGACTCGCATCGACATGAGCGAGTTCATGGAGAAGCACGCGGTGGCGCGGCTGATCGGCGCGCCTCCGGGCTATGTCGGCTACGAGGAGGGCGGCACGCTGACCGAGGCGGTCCGCCGGCGGCCCTACCAGGTCATCCTCTTCGACGAGGTCGAGAAGGCGCATGAGGACGTGTTCAACATCCTCCTCCAGGTGCTGGACGACGGGCGGCTGACGGACGGGCAGGGGCGGACGGTCGATTTCCGCAACTGCATCATCGTCCTGACCAGCAACCTCGGCTCCCAAGCCATCTCGGAGCTGCCGGACGACGCCGATGTCGAGATGGCGCGGCCGGCGGTCATGCGGGCTGTCAGGGAGCGGTTCCGGCCGGAATTCCTGAACCGTCTGGACGAGGTCGTGCTGTTCCGGCGGCTGGCGCGCGAGGACATGGGCCAGATCGTGGATATCCAGCTGCAGCGGCTCCGCGGGCTGCTGGAGGAGCGGAAGATCACGCTGGAGCTCGATGCCGATGCCCGGGACTGGCTGGCCGAGGCTGGCTACGATCCGGTCTATGGCGCGCGGCCGCTGAAGCGCGTGATCCAGCGGAATCTCCAGGATCGCCTGGCGGGAATGCTGCTGGAGGGCGCCGTGAAGAACGGCGACGTGCTCGAGGTGGGCGTGGGCGATGACGGACTCGATGTGGAGGTCAAGGAGTCTGTCGGCGCATAGGTCCTCATGACCGTCATGCAAATGACGCATGAAGATGGGGTTTACAGGGGGCCGCCACCCCCATAAAAGCCGCTCCACCGACGCGGTGCCCTACGGCGCTCCGGACGGTGAAACGGACCGGTTGACGCGGCCGAGGCAACTCGGCTAGGAAGCCCGCCCGCCACGAGGGAAACCGAAGTGGTACCGATGGCCGGACGAAAGTCCGGCCATGCTGTTTGATAGTCAAATCTGTTGATGCAGATGATATGTGCGCGTTTGAGATTGGTGCCATGTCTTGGGTAACTGGGCGTTGGTTTGATCTG